>NZ_LMUG01000043.1:16906-17413 GCF_009766125.1 Acidisoma sp. S159 | reverse complement strand
CGCTGAGCTTCCCTCTCGCCTCGGACGAGGGCGGCGACGTGATCGAGCGCTATGGCTGCTGGGCCGAGAAGGCGATGTACGGCCGCAAATACATGGGCACCGAGCGCACCACCTTCCTCATCGACGCGAAGGGCAAAATCGCCCAGGTCTGGCGCAAGGTCTCGGTCGCCGGTCACGCGGCCGAGGTGCTGCGGGCCGCGGCGGCGTTGGGCTGAGGACGGGGCCATGATCATCGTGATGGGCATCTTCGCCGCCGACCTCACCTTCCTCACGCCGCGCCTGCCGGAATGGACTGAGACCGTCATCGGCAGCGGCTTTCGCATCGGTCCAGGCGGCAAGGGCTCGAACCAGGCGATCGCCGTCGCGCGGCTGGGCGCGAAGGTGCAGTTCATCGCCAAGCTCGGCGAGGATGATTTCGGCCGCATGGCGCGCGGCATCTATGCGGCCGAGGGCGTCGGTACGGATTACCTCGGGACGAGCGCTGAACTTCCCACGGGCGCTGCCGCG
>NZ_LMUG01000043.1:0-16853 GCF_009766125.1 Acidisoma sp. S159 | reverse complement strand
CGTGCCGGGAGCCGCCGCCGCGTTGACGGCGTTGGAGATAGACAACGCCGCGACGGCCTTCGCTGCCTCGAAAGTATTCCTCACGCAGCTTGAGACACCGCTTCCGCCCGTCTTACATGCGCTGCGACGCGCACGCGCGGCCGGGCTCGTCACCATCCTAAATCCGGCTCCTGCGGCGGAACTGCCCGACGAGGTGTTGGGGCTGGTCGACATCCTCACCCCAAATGAGACCGAGGCGGCGGCACTGTCCGGACTTCCCGTTCGCAATCCATCCGAGGCCGAAGCGGCCGCGGATGTGCTCATCGCCCGTGGCGCCGGCGCGGTCATCGTTACTCTCGGCCCCGCAGGGGCCATGTTGCGGCGGCAGGGACGAACCGTGCTGGCAGCCAGCCTGCGCGCGGGCCCTCTCGTGGATACGACAGGGGCAGGCGATTCGTTCAATGCCGCGATTGCCGTCGCGCTCGCCGAGGGCCGCTCGATTGAAGAGGCGCTTCCCTTCGCCTGCGCGGTCGCGGGGCTCAAGGTCACAAAGGCCGGCGCCGGCGCCGGGATGCCCCGCCGGGCGGAGGTGGAGGCGCTGCTTGCGCGCGGGCCTCAGTGATTCCGGCCGCGCCCGGTTGCCGACTGCAACTCATCGATGCGCTTGGAGGCATCCGCCTTCGATAAGTTGGCGTCAAACGCTTCGCCGGCCTCCTCGCTGAGTGTCTTGAGGTAGGAGGCCTGAGCGCCAGTCATGCTTTCTCCGCCGGTGGTCCAATCAGCGGGATCCTTGACCGTGTTGGAGGGCAGCTCGCCCTGCTCCGCTGTTTTCGGATTCGCCTCGGTCTGATCGTCCTGCACTTTGGTTCGAGTAGCCATGACGTCGCTCCGTTCCTGTTTCGTTCGAAACAGATAGAGTGGCGACGCTGGCAAACCAGAGGCTCGGCGATCACGGAGGCGTGGCTGGGGCGGGAGGATTCGAACCTCCGCGTGGCGGAATCAAAATCCGCTGCCTTACCGCTTGGCTACGCCCCAATCGCGAGCGGCGCCTGCTCATAAGGCCGAGGCGGGTGGCACGTAAAGACCTCCGCCCCATCGCCACCACGCTTCTGGCTGCAATCCCGCAGCGGCCACCCCGGCCGCTTCCGGATCCGCAAAGAGCGCGAAGCAAGTAGCCCCCGAACCGCTCATCCGGGCCAGCAGGCAACCCGGCAGCGCACGCAAGGCCGACAGCACCGATCCGATCGAAGGTTCCAGGCTGATCGCCGCCGCTTCCAGATCATTGGGCTCGCCCGTGAGCTGCGCGACCAGCGCGGTCAGGCTCGGCCACCCGGGCGATTCGGGCGCTTCGGGCGCTTCGGGAGAGTAAGGCACGCCAGAGCGAGCGCGGAAGATTGCGGCGGTGGAGACGGCCACTCCGGGATTTGCCAATATCAGCCCCAGCTGGGGCAAGGGGGGGAGCCCGGTCAATTTCTCGCCGATACCCCTCATCCGCGCGGGCAAACGGTCGACACACACCGGCACGTCCGCGCCGAGGCCGACCGCGATGCGACCCATGACGTCAGCGGGCGTCGCGAGGGTCCAGGCAAGATCGAGCAGACGCAGGGCGGCCGCCGCGTCTGATGAGCCACCGCCGATACCGGAAGCGATCGGCAGCGCCTTCTCCAGCACCAGGGCGCCTCGGGGCGCGATACCCGCCTCCGCCGCCAAGGCACGGGCAGCGCGCAGGACCAGGTTGTCGCTCTCGCCGCTCAGACTGGCGCCGAATGGGCCGCAGACGGTCAGCAACAGCGTGTCGGCCGGTTTTACCGACAAGCGGTCCCCGACACCCGCGAAGACCACGAGGCTATCGAGCAGATGGTAGCCATCCGCGCGTTTCCCGGTGACGCGCAGGCTGAGGTTTATCTTGGCTGGCGCGAAACCCAAAGCGTCGGTCGCGGTTTCCGGTGTCCCGGCCAACAGCCTGCCCGTCTGCCCGGTCATGGCACGCTAGGACGCCACGCGGCTCGGCCGAACCCGCAGGCATCGTTACGGGAATGATCTTTGACCGGCATCAGCCGCGCCTCAGTTTTTGGCTGGCAAAGGCGGCTTGATGATCGCGGGCGGGGTAGTTGGCGCAAGCGCCGGCGACGTAGCGGCTGGCGGCGTGGCGCCGGGCGGAATCGCCCCAGGTGTCGCGCCAGGAGACCCGGCGTCGGGGGCCTTTGTCGCCGGCTTCTCGCTCGGCTTCGCGGGCTGCGCGCCACCCGCCGCCGGAGCCTTCGCCGCTGGCGTGTTCACTGGAACCGGCGCGGTTGGCGTGGCCTCGGCAGTCTGAAGTTGCAGCTTGCCCAATAGCTCAGCCGTCAGGCCAGCGTCCGGACCGAGCTGCAACGCGCGGCGCCACTGGAACATCGCCTGCACCCGGCGGCCATCCGCCGCATAGGCGTCGCCGAGATGGGCGTTGATGGTCGGATCATCGGGGGCAAGCTGCACGGCGCGAGTCAGTGTCGCGACGGCTCCCTTCGCATCGCCCTGCCGCATCTGGACATAGCCAAGGCTATCGACGATGGCGCCGCTATCCGGCACCGCCCGCAGCGCCTGCTCGATCATCTGGCGAGCCTGCGGTAGATTCTGCTTCCGCACGGCCCAGCTATAGCCGAGGTAGTTGAGAACATCCGGTTGTGTCGGGGCCAGCTTCAGCGCCTGCTGCAAATCGGCCTGCGCGCGTGGCCAGTCGCCGCCGAGATCATAGGCCATGCCGCGATCGTAATAGACCAGCCAGATCACCGGGCTGCCCGTTGGCAAACGCTTGAGCGCGGCAGTGAAGGATGTCGCCGCATCATTGTAGTGCGCACCGCCGCGCTGAAGATCTCCCAGCGCCAGCAATGGCTCGGCGCTCCAGGGATAGGCCGCGGCGAGGTCGGTTAGCAGCCGGCGTGCATCGGCATCCTGGCCGAGCCGCGTTTCGAGCACCGCGCGACGCATGGCGGCGAGCGGATAGAGCGGATCGCTCTTGCCGATGCTGGCGAGAGGCGCCAGCGCCACAACGGCGTTGTGCCCGGTATCCGTGACGTCTGAGAGCAGCAACCGGGCGGCGGTGAAATCCGGCCTGAGCTGCAGGGCGAGCTGGAGCAGAATCAGCGTGGTCTGCTGATTGCGCAGCCGCACCGCCGCCGGGACCTGCTGCGAGTTCTGCTGGTCCTGCAAGGCACCGGCAAGATTGACATAGGCCTCCGCCAAACCGTCCGTCGCGTTCCGCACAGGGACAGTCGCGAGATGCGCCTTGAGTGCGGGCACCACCATCGCAAGCGCCAGATCGCCGTTCAGCCCATCCAGCACGCGGTAGGCTCCGGCCTTATCGCCCGAACGCAGATCCCAGCTCGCAACCACCTGCGCGAGCCGGAGATTGACGACGCCGACGCTGCCCTGCACCAAGCCGTAATTCTGCGCGGCGACCGCGATGCGGTCGGCCTGATCGGCGATGAGCGCTGTGTGCAAGGCGTAAATGCTGCGCAGGTTCGGCGCATTCGCCAGGGTCTGCAGCGTGGCGAGCGCGGCGTCTGTCTGGCCGGCGCCCCGCTGCGCCCATGCGATCAGCAACGGCTTCATGATCTTGGTGAGGCCGTCAGGCGTCGGGATGGACTGGTAGCGGTGCAGCGCGTCTTTCCAGCGCCCCGCTCGCGCGCTGGATCCGGCGAGCAGCAGCGCCGCCAGGGGATCATGGGGCACCCCGGTCGCCAGCGCGCTGGCGGTGCCATGATTGCCGGCGAGCAGCTCCAACAGGAAGGCCTCGCCCAGTAGGCCATTCGCGGCCGGGTCCTGCCGCAGCGCCTGACGCATGGCGCTGGCCGCCTGGGGGAAATCCATCCGGCTTGCGGCATATTGCCCGACCAGGAAATCGGCATAAGCGCCTCTACCGGGGGGCAGGGCACCAGCGGCGTCAGGTGGCGTACTCGCGGCGCAAGCGGAGAGCGCGGTCAAAGCCAGCAGAATGCTGCGGCAAAGCATGGGGCCATTTCTCATGGCGGGATGGTATCAGCGGTGGCGGCAGCGCACCATCCGGGCGACCTCGGCAGGCTGGTGCTTTTCCGCGATGTAATGCGGTTTGCGCTCCGGATAGTGTCCAGGTGAGATGTTCAGCGCTCCCGCATTACCGCTGAGCTTTCCGGTCGAATGGCTTGCCGGAGGCGACGGTTCGGAGGAAGCATCGGCGCCGCGGTGGCCAGCCGCGTTGCGCCTCTGGAGGAATAGCGACGATGTACAGCGTGACCTTGGGAAGCGACGGACCGCATGTCACGGGCCTGGGACTTGGCTGCATGGGCATGTCCGACTTCTACGGCGCCGCGGAGCATGACGAGAGCATCGCGACCCTGCGCGCCGCGCGCGACCGCGGCCTCGACTTCTTCGACACCGGCGACTTTTACGGCGCGGGCCACAACGAGCTGCTGTTGCGCGAGGCCTTCGACACCGCCGCCCGTCAGAAGCTGATTTACAGCGTGAAATTCGGCGCCATGCGCGATCCGGCGGGCGGCTTCGTCGGCTTCGACTGCCGGCCGGCCGCGGTGAAGAGCGCGCTCGCCTATTCCCTGCAGCGACTCGGCACGGACTATATCGATATCTACCGCCCCGCCCGCCTGGACCCTGAGGTGCCGATCGAGGAGACAGTCGGGGCGATCGCGCGGTTGGTGGAGGAAGGTTACGTCCGCCACATCGGCCTATCCGAAGTGGGTGTCGCGACCCTGCGGCGCGCCCAGGCGGTGCATCCGATCGCGGATCTGCAGATCGAATTCTCCCTTCTGGCACGCGGGATCGAAGCGGCGATTCTGCCAACCTGCCGCGAGCTTGGCATCGGCATCACCGCCTATGGCGTCCTAGGACGGGGGTTGTTGAGCGGGAGGTGGTCGCCGGACGGCGCGGTCGGCGACACGCGCAAGAACCTGCCTCGCTTCGGCGGCGCGAACCTCGCCCACAACCTCAAGATCGTCGAACGTCTGAAAGCCGTCGCGGTCGAAAAGGGCGTGACCGTCGGGCAACTGGCCATCGCCTGGGTCGCCTGCCAGGGACCCGACATCCTGCCTCTCGCCGGATCGCGGCGGCGGGACCAGTTGGAGGAGGCTCTGGCGGCGCTCGACATCGTCCTGACGCCCGCCGATCTGGAGCGGATCGGGGCCATCGCGCCGCCGGGCGCGGCGGCCGGAGACCGTTATGACCGCCACGGGATGGCGCGGCTCGACAGCGAGACGCCGGAGCCGACCGGGGCATGAGGGAGTCGCTCGCAGTCCATGGATGACCTGGCGCTCCTCCGCCTGCAGATCGAGTGGGGCGCCGACGAGGCGCTCGCCGACACGCCGTTCGACCGCTTGGCGGAACGTGCGAGCGGCGCCAGGCTGGCGGTCGAGAAAACGGCGCCGCCCGAGACCGAAAGCCCCGCCACGTCACCGGCAGCAGCCTTGCGCATGGACTCAGCACTCTCCACGCCCAGCTTGCGTTCCCCGGTGGCCTTCCTCGGCGGGGTCAACCGGCCGGCGCCCGCTCAAGCGGCGGCACTTGCAGCCTCCTGCGAGTCTCTGGAGGCGTTGCGCGCCGCCATAGCGGGCTTCGAGGGCTGCGCATTGCGCGACACCGCGACCAATCTGGTCTTCTCGGACGGCAATCCCGCGGCACCGATCATGATCATCGGCGAGGCTCCGGGCGGCGAAGAGGATCGCGCGGGTCGGCCTTTCGTTGGTCCCTCCGGCCAGTTGCTCGACCGCATGCTAGGGAGCATCGGGCTCGACCGAACCGGGGTTCTGATCACCAACATCATTCCCTGGCGGCCGCCCGGCAACCGGTCACCTTCGGATGTCGAGGTCGCGACCTGCCTGCCGTTCGTCATGCGCCACATCGCGCTGGTCGCCCCGCGCCATGTCCTTTTGCTGGGAGCAACGTCGGCCCGCGCGCTCACCGGCAATAGCCAGGGCATCCGGCGCATTCGCGGCAATTGGTATGATCTTGAAGTTCCCGGTATGGTTGAGCGAGTGCCAGCTTTAGCAACTTATCACCCAGCGTATCTAATGCGTACACCTAGCGCGAAAAGAGAAGCCTGGAACGACCTGATTTCACTGCAAGAACGAGTTCAAGATTACTAGCGATTACCAGTGTTCATTCCGTAATAGTACGTAAATAAACAATGAGCATTGAACCAAATCACCATTAACTGGCCGGAAATGCTTCCATGAGGGTTGCGATGCTGTAGCGTCTTGTTGTACCGGTCCTCGGATGCGAGGGATCGTCACTACGTTCTCCCGCCTTCTCAATGCCCGCGCTGTCATCGCGAGCGCTGCAATCCTTGCTGGAACGGCCGCGCCCGGTCTCCACGCTCGGGCGCAAGAGAGGGCCACGATGGACAACCAACCGCAGGACCAGGTGGCCTATGCGGTGCCGCGCGTGGCACCTCATGGTAGTGACGGCGTTGCGCTGCCGCAGCCGCTCAATCCCAGCGATGCCGCTCTCGTACGGCAAATTTTCGACCTTCAAGATCGCGGCAAGATCTCAGCCGCCGTGGACACCACGGCCCGGCTCTCCAACCGCATACTGCTCGGCCGCATCCTGGCCGACCGCTATCTCAGCCCACATACGCGCATCGGCGCGCCGGATCTGCGGCAATGGCTGGCGAACTATGGCGACCAGGCGGATGCCCCGGCGATCACCGCGCTCCTTCTTCGTCGGGTGAAGGTGCGCAAGGACATCCCGGCCGTGCCGGCGCTGCCCTCGCTCGCACTGCCGCAGGCTCGGGCAAGCGCCGATCTCGACTTGCGGCCCTCGGATAGCGGCGTCCGGCGACAGCCCGCTTTCGACGCCGGTGTCATCGGGCTGAGCCTCGGCGGCCAGATCAAACAGGCCGTCGCCAGCATCTCGGCGGCGCGGATCGATCCCCTATACGGCGCTACGCTGCGTGCCGAGGTGGCTCGCACCGCTTTCGCCAAGGACCGTAACGGCACCGCCCTCGTGATCGCGCGCCAGGCGATGCAGGAGTCGCATGGCCGTCTCGGCTTGCCCGCCTTTGTCGCCGGCCTCGCTGCCTGGCGTGGGAATGATGACGCGGCCGAAGCACTGTTTGGCCAGGCGGCTAATGCGCCCGCGGCTTCTCACGAGCTCGTCGCGGCGGCCTCCTACTGGGCGGCCCGCGCAGCGCTTCGGGCGGGCAAGGATATGGACTACCTCTCCTGGATGCGACGATCCGCCGCGAGCGGGGATGGGTTCTACGCCATGCTCGCCGATCATATGCTGGGGCAAGACTCGCCAACCGGTGTTTTCGCGAAGCAGACTTTGGGCCTCGCCGATCTCGACGCGCTCGCCAGCAATCCGCGGGCCGAGCGCGCTTTCGCGCTGCTGCAGGTCGGGCAGACCGACGCGGCCGAGGCAGAATTCCGGATGCTCTATCCTGAAATCTCCGGCGATCCGGGATTGCAGCGCGCGCTGATGCTGGTCGCCTGGCAGGCGGGCATGGCGACCTTGGCGAGCCAACTTGCGAGCCTAGATCCGACGCGCGGCAGCGCGACGCCGGTGGTGATCCCGCCGCGCTCGCTATTCCCGCGACACGGGCTGCATGTCGATCCGGCGCTGCTCTATGCGCTGGTCAGGGTCGAATCCAACTTCGACACCAAGGCGGTTTCGGGTGCCGGGGCGCAGGGGCTGCTGCAGCTCATGCCAGCGACCGCCGCTTTCATGAACCATACGGGCAGCGGACACGTTCAGCGCCGCGCCTCAGGCTTGGCCGACCCCGCTTTCAACCTTGAGATGGGCCAGCGTTACCTGAACTATCTGGCGCAACAGACCGATGGCGATCTGCTGCGGATTCTTGTGAGCTACAATGCGGGTCCGACCCAAGCTGACGGCTGGGACAATGCCGCCATCGCGATGCAGGACCCTCTGCTGTATATCGAGATGATCCCGAACCCGGAGACTCGGCACTTCGTATTTGGCGTCTTGCGCTATAGCTGGGCTTACGCGGCGCAGTTGCGGCTCCCCTCGGCGAGTCTGGATGCTCTGGCGGAGGGACAATTCCCCCGTATGACCGCCACCGCCATGGCGGGGTCGCCGACGATCCACTAATATCGGTGGATGGCTGCGGACCCTGTCTTCCTCCCCGTCAACATCGCCGTCCTGACCGTTTCCGATACGCGAAGCCTTGCCGATGATCGCTCGGGCGATACGCTTGTCGCGCGCATCGCGGCGGCGGGGCATCGCGTCGCCGACCGGCGGATCGAGCGGGATGATGCCCTGGCCATCACCGCCGCGCTGCGCGGCTGGATCGCCGATCCCTCGATCGATGTGGTGATCACCACCGGCGGCACCGGCGTCACCGGGCGAGACGTGACGCCCGAGGCCTTCGCGCAGGTGCTCGAAAAGGAAATCACCGGCTTCGGCGAACTCTTCCGGATGCTGAGCTATGCCAAGATCGGCTCGTCAACGATCCAATCCCGTGCGCTCGGTGGTGTGGCCGGGGGCACCTATCTCTTCGCTCTGCCCGGCAGCACGGGCGCCGTCAAAGACGGCTGGGACGACATTCTGGTCACACAGCTCGACAGCCGCCACCGCCCCTGCAACCTCGTCGAGCTTATGCCGCGCCTGAAGGAGCACCTGCCCTCCTCCAGCCAGACATAAACATATCTTTATGTGTGGTAGCTGATGGAATGGGAGGCGCCGGGGCTCGTGCTTGACGGTCGCGCCTATGGCGAGGGCGACCTGATCGTCTCCGTTTTCACTGAGGAACATGGCGTCCATCGCGGTCTTGCGCGGGGTGGGGCGTCTCGGGGACGCGCCGCAAGCTGGCAGGCGGGCAACCTGCTTCACTTGCGGTGGGTCGGACGTCTGCCGGACCAGCTCGGCAGTATCACCGGCGAAGTCATTCAGGCGACCGCCGCTTCCGCTATGGCGGAGGCCGGGCCGCTCGCGCTTCTGCGCGCCGCCTGTGCTGTGGCGGCTGGCGCGTTGCCTGAGCGAGAGGGGCATCCGCGCGTGTTCCTCGGACTGCTGCGTCTGCTGGCCGGCGCCGGAGCCGGCGTTGCGACCGCCGGCGATCTGGCGCGTTGGGAGATGACCCTGCTCGCCGATCTCGGCTATGGACTCGACATCACCCAATGCGCCGTAACGGGCGCCACGGACGACCTGCATTACGTCTCGCCCCGCACCGGCCGGGCGGTGGCCAAGGCCGCCGTCGGGATTTGGCGCGAGCGGCTGCTGCGACTGCCCCCCTTCCTGCGTGACCCCGAGGCGAGCGGCGACGACACGGAATGGCGGGATGCGCTGCGGCTGACCGGCCATTTCCTGGAGCGAGACGCGTTCGGCCACCAGCATCGGCCGCTTCCCGAACCGCGGCGGCATCTCTATGAGACGCTCGACGCGGCGATCCGTTCGCGATCCGTTCCCGTTGCTCCTGGGGGTGCCGATGCCTGATGACCTCGCCGGCCATATCGAGGACGCGCCGCTCGCCGATGCTCTGGGCGAGCGCTACCTCGCCTACGCGCTCTCCACCATCATGTCGCGCAGCCTGCCGGACGTGCGGGACGGGTTGAAGCCGGTCCATCGCCGGCTGGTCTACGCGATGCACCAGCTACGGCTGGACCCGGCGGCGGCGTTCAAGAAATGCGCCCGCGTGGTGGGTGACGTGATGGGTAAGTTCCATCCCCACGGCGACGCCTCGATCTACGAGGCCATGGTGCGGCTCGCGCAGGATTTCGCGGTGCGCTATCCGCTGGTCGAAGGCCAGGGGAATTTCGGCAATATCGACGGCGATAACGCGGCGGCGATGCGTTACACTGAGGCTCGGCTAACCACCATCGCCCAGGCCCTGCTGGAGGGGATCGACGAGGACGCCGTCGATTTCCGCGCCACCTATGACGGCGAGGAGCAGGAGCCGTTGGTGCTGCCCGGCGCCTTCCCGAACCTGCTCGCCAACGGGGCCGCCGGTATCGCCGTAGGCATGGCGACCTCCATCCCGCCGCATAACGCCGGAGAAATCTGCGCCGCCGCGACCTTGCTCATTCGCAAGCCTCAGGCGACTACCGCCGAGTTGCTGCAGTTCATGCCGGGTCCCGACTTCCCCACCGGCGGCGAGTTGGTCGAGGACGGCGCGGCAATTCTGCAGGCTTACGAGACTGGACGCGGCAGCTTCCGGCTGCGCGCGCGCTGGAGCGTGGAGCATGGCAAGCACGGCACCTGGACCATTGTCGTCACCGAAATCCCCTATCAGGTGCAGAAGTCGCGGCTGATCGAGCAGATCGCGGCATTGATGGAGGAACGGAAACTTCCGTTGCTCGCCGATGTTCGGGACGAGAGCGCCGAACTGGTGCGCATGGTTCTCGAACCGAAAAGCCGCACGGTCGAGCCATCGATGCTGATGGAGAGCCTGTTCCGCGCGACGCAACTCGAGACGCGTGTGCCGCTGAATATGAATGTGCTCGATGCGACACGCACCCCGCGCGTGATGCCGTTGCGCGACGTGTTGCGGGCCTGGCTCGATCACCGGCACGAGGTGCTGGTGCGGCGGTCGCGCCACCGGCTGACCGCGATCGAGCGCCGGCTTGAGATTCTCGACGGCTATCTCGCGGTCTTTCTCAATCTCGACGAGGTGATTCGTATCATCCGCGAGGAGGATGAGCCAAAACCCGCGCTGATGCGGCGTTTCGAGATTTCGGATTTGCAGGCCGAGGCAATTCTCAACATGCGGCTGCGTTCGTTGCGCCGCTTGGAGGAGATCGAGCTTCGCAAGGAACACAAGTCTCTCACGAAGGAAGGCAAGGATCTCCGCACGCTGCTCGATAAGGAAGGCATGCGCTGGGACCGCATCGCACAGGAAGTGGAGAAGACGCGCGCCGCCTTTGGCCAGGGTCCGCCGGGCGACCGGCGCACGACCATGGGCGCGGCGCCGCCCGTGGTGGAAATCGACGAGGCGTCTCTGGTGGAGCGCGAGCCGATCACGGTGATCCTGTCGCAGAAGGGCTGGGTGCGCGCGGTGCGCGGGCATCTCGCGAATGATGCTGAGCTACGCTTCAAGGAAGGCGATGCGCTACGCTCCATCGTGGCCTGCGAGACGACCGACCGGCTGTGCCTGCTCGCGACGAACGGCCGCGCCTATACGCTGAAGGCGGCGGATATTCCGCGCGGTCGCGGCGATGGCCAGCCGGTGCGGCTGCTCGCGGAGTTCGGCAACGAGGATGAAGTGGTGGCGTTCTTCACCTGGACCGCGGAGGCCCGATTCCTGCTCGCCTCCTCGCCTGGGCGGGGTTTTCTCGTGAAGGCCGAGGATCTGTTGTCCGAGCGTAAGGCCGGCAAGCAGGTTCTCAACGTGAAGCCCGGCGAGGAGTTGGCCTTATGCGTGGAGGCCGTTGGCGACCACATCGCTGTGGTGGGCGAGAACCGGAAGATGTTGGTGTTCCCTCTGGCCGAGGTGCCGGAGATGGCGCGCGGTACCGGGGTGCAGCTGCAACGCTATAAGGAAGGCGGCATCGCCGATGCGCGGATTTTCCGTCTGGCGGACGGGTTGAGCTGGAAGAGCGGGGAGCGGGTGCGGACCGAGACGAACCTGCGCGACTGGCTGGGAAGTCGTGCCCAGGCGGGTCGCCAGCCGCCGGTGGGCTTTCCCCGGTCGGGGCGGTTCACCTAGGACTTGCGGAGGCGGCCCGGATGGCCGTCAACACGATCAGGTCGCCGCCCTGCGACACGTGATGCTTGACATTGCGCCATTCACTCCGATTCTGGAGTTATCGCAAATTAGGCGCCTCCGTTGTCGATCCACCTCTCCTACCCCGTCACACGCTACGAGCTTGCCCCGCTCATCGACCTCTCTGACCGAACCGAACGGGAGCGGCTGAGTGGGGCGGGGCTGACGGCGTTCTTTGCCATCATGCAGAGGTGGAAAATCCGGGACGAGGATGCGCGCCGCCTCCTCGGCACGATGTCCAACGGCAGTTTCTATGAACTCAAGAAGGATCATGGCCGGCTGCTGGACGAGGACCGGTTGCGGCGGGTTTCCTATCTCGTCGGCGTCTTCAAAGCGTTGAACATCCTCTATGGCGAGGCGCTGGCCGATCGCTGGATGACGATGCCCAATAGCAATCGAATCTTTGCCGACATGACGCCCCTCGCCTATCTCATCCGCGGCGGATTGCCTGCCTTCCAGACGCTGCGGCGGCTGCTCGATGCGCGCCGGGGCGGAATGTGACACCGCGGCTCACGGCACTTCGCCAGAACGATACCCACCGGCTCATCTCTTCCAAATACAGCGACAACGGCGCGAGCGTGCTGGCGCGCCTTACGGCGGACGAGAAGACGCTGGCGGCAATCTTCGATCTCGACCACGCCACCAACGAGCGGCTGCTGGCGGAGAATGAACGGCAGCCGGGGATCGCGCGGGAGGAATTGCTCGGCCCCTCGCCTTGTTTTCGCATCGTCAATGCCGCCTTCACGCATGCGCATCCGCTTGGCAGCCGCTTCAACGGACCGGATCGCGGTGCGTGGTATGCCGCTTTCGAGCTGGGCGCCGCGCAGGCCGAGGTCGCCTGGCACAAGTCGGTGGAATTGGGGGAAATCGGCTACTTCACCGATTCCATGACCTATGACAGCTACCTCGCCGACTTCTCCGCCGCCTTCCACGATATCCGAAACGATGCGGGTTTCGCCGGCTGCCTCGATCCCAACGACTACCGGAAATCGCAGCTTCTGGCCGAAACTTTGGTCGAGACGGGGTCCGCCGGTATCGTCTATCCGAGCGTGCGATACCCGGCCGGGACGTGTCTGGCCTGTTTCCGGCCTGGGTTGGTGACGCATGTGCGGAAACATGCGCGCTATCGGTTCAGCTGGAGTGGCTCGCCGGTACCCGATATCGCGCTGGAAACCACCTACTGACCACGCAATGAATTCTCACCGGTTCGCGTAGCGGCGGCCAAGGCTGCTTAGCCCGACGGCGAGGATCAGGATCGCGCCCTGGAAAACGTATTGATAGAAGGTGGGCGCTCCGAAAATCGCCAAGCCGTTGAAGCCGATGGCGATGATCAGCCCCCCGAATAGTGTGCCGATGATGTGGAACTCGCCGTCCCGCAAGGTAGCCGACCCCAGGAAGACCGCGGCGAAAGCGGTAAGCAGATAGCTATCGGCGGCGCTGGTGGTGCCGCTGCCCAAAGCCGAGGCCAGAAGGATGCCGGTGATCGCGGCGCAGACACCCGCCACCATGAAGCCCATGATCTTGATGCGATCGACACGGATGCCGCTGAACCGCGCGGCGAGCGGATTGCCGCCCACCGCCTGGATGCTTTGACCAATGGAAGTGCGCTCGACCAAAACCCAAAGCAGAGCTGTCACGACAATCATGATGAGCACGTTGTGCGGAATGCCCCACAATCTCCCCAAGGCGATATTGACAAAGCTATCGGGCACGCCCGCGGCAATTGGGGCGCCGCTGGAATAGGCGAAGTTCAGGCCTACGACGATCGTGCCGGTGCCGAGTGTGGCAATCACCGAATTGACGCCGACTTTAGTGACGATGAGGCCGTTGATCAGACCGATCAGCGCGCCGACCAGCAGCACGATCGGAATTGCAACGGCCGGCGGCAGACCGTCATTGACCATGAGGCCGGTGACGAGAACGCCCTCGAAACTGGCGGCGAAACCGATGCTGAGGTCTAGCTCGCCGACGATGACGGCAACGGTCAGGCCGCCCGCAATGATCAAGGCGAGCGCTGCCTGGTTGAGAACGTTGATGCCGTTCGACAGCGTCGGAAAGGCGGCGGGTGCCATGGCGGAGAATGCGCCGATCATGATCACCAGCCCGACGATCGTGCCGTATTTGGCCAGCAGCGACGGCAGCGCGCTGGTTTTCTCCTGCTCGGGCGCGGCGCCTGACGCGGTCGTCATGATGGCTGAGATTCCTCGGTGCTGAGATAGCTGGCCTGGACCAGGGCCTCGCGGGTGATGGCAGCGCCGCGCAGCTCCGTGGCGATGCGGCCCTCCACCATGACGAGGACGCGGTCGCAGAGGCCCGGCAGTTCCTCCGTCTCGGAGGAAATCACGATGATCGACACGCCTTGAGTGGCAAGTTCGCGGATGATGCGATGGATTTCCTGGCGCGCGCCGATATCGACGCCGCGCGATGGTTCGTCGAGGATGAGCACGCGCAGACTACGCGAAAGCCATTTGCCGATCACGACTTTCTGCTGATTGCCGCCGCTGAGTCGGCCGACAGGCGTCGCGACATTGGGCATCTTGATGAGCAGCCGCTGGCTCATCTCCTGCGCCTGTTTATCGCGGCGCCGCATGCTCATAAGTGGCAAAGGTGGCGCGACATGCAGGCCGAGCAGCGAGGTCAGGCTGAGGTTGAAGGCCACGCTCTTCGCCAGCACCAGGCCCTCCGAGCGCCGTTCCTCGGGCACTAGACCCACACCCGCCTCGACCGCATCATGCGGAGTGCGCGGCGTGAAAGCGCGGCCACAGAGCGTCATCTGGCCGCCCTGCATGGCATCGGCGCCGAAGATCAGCCGCACGGTCTCGCTGCGGCCGGAGCCAACGAGGCCACCCAGACCGAGCACCTCGCCCTTATGGAGGTCGAAGCTGACATCGCGTACGGCACTGCCGCGACGGAGGTTCCGGACGCTGAGCGCAATCTCGTCGCTTTCCGGAGCGATCACGTTTGCAGCGGCGAGCGCGAAAGTCTCCGGCTTGTCCGTGCCGACGATCGCTTCGACCAGGCGGGCGCGGTTGAGGCTAGCACGGTCGATTTGCGCAGCGAGCAGGCCGTCCCGGAAAGCTGTCACGTGGTGGCAGAGGCCAGTGATCTCATCAAGCCTATGCGAGACGTACAACACCGCGACGCCATTGCCCGAAAGGTCGCGCACGATGCGGAACAGGTTGTCGCATTCATGGGCCGAGAGGGACGCGGTGGGTTCGTCCATCACGATGAGACGCGATCGGCGCACCAGGGCACGGCAGATCGAGACCAGCCAGCCTTCGGCCACGCTCAACGCGGCAGCGGGAGTTTCAAGCGAAAACCTGATGCCGACGCGGGTGGCAATGGGCTGGACGAGCTGACGCACGCGGCGCCAGTCGACCAGGCCGAGCGTGCTGGCTTTGGGAACGCCGAGCATGATGTTTTGCAGCGCCGACATCCGCGGTACGAGGTTGAGCTCCTGGTGGATGAAGCTCAGCCCGAGCGCGGTCGCCTGATCCGGCGTCGCGATGGAGACGGGCGTGCCGTCCACGGAGATTTCGCCTGCGTCCGGGGATTCCAGCCCAGCGAGGATCTTGATTAGCGTGGACTTGCCGGCGCCGTTCGCACCGACAAGCCCATGGATCTCGCCAGCGCGAAGGTCGAGATCGACACCCTTTAGCGCGCGCACACCGCCATAGTGCTTGCGCAGGCCGGTGACGCGAACCAGTGAAGATACGGTCGCTGGTGTAGCGGTCTCCGCGCCGACAGGCTGGATGGCGCTATTTCCCAAGAGCGTCGGGATGTTCCTTGATGAAGTCAGCGACGGTCGCCGACGTCACCACGACGGGAGGAACCTCGACAGCCTTGGGCTGCCACGACTTTCCAGCGGCGATGGCATCGGCGACCGTATCGACTAGCGTGACGCCCTCCTGTTCGCTGTTCTGCCAAGCCGTGGCTTCCATGAAGCCCTTCTGGATCGCAGCGATGGCCTGGGCGTTGCCGTTCTCGCCATAGACCTTCACATCCGTCCGCATCTGCTGGCGGAGCGCGGAGATGGCGCCGATCGCTGGATCGTCCCAGCAACCCCAGATCGCGAGCTTGCCGCCGGCCGGATGTGCCGCGAGCCAGGCGGTGGCGTATTGCGCGCCGTCCTGGAAATAGCCGGGAATGCGGACCTCGTTCTTGGTGACCTTGATCCCCGGCGTCTTGGCGAGAATGCCATCCATCACCTCCTCGCGCTGCCGGCACACCTCGCCGGTGTGATAGGTCAAAGCGAGCAGTGAGCCGTTGGGACCGAGGTAAGCGGCAGCGGCGGTGATGATCGGGATGGCCAGGGGACCACCGCTGCCATTGGTCGCGACGATGCCGTTGCCGAGCCCACCACCCCAGGTCGCGACCGGAATATTGGCGGCCCTAGCGGCGGCCAGGCCCGCGCCGAGTGAGGTTGCTGGAAAGACGAGATCGATGATCGCGCCGGCTTTCCGCTGCACGAGATTCTGAATCGCGGCATTCGCCTGATCGGCGCTGCCTGCCGCGTCGATAACCGAAACGGTCCAGCCCTTAGCCGCCGCTTCCTTCTGCGCGCCTCGAATGAATCGCGCGTTATTGGCTTCGTTCGCGGAAATCGAGACGAGGCCAAGGAGGAATTTCGGAGATTGCGCCTGTGCGTGAGGCAGTTGGCCCCAGAGCACGGGCACCACGACTGCGGCCAGCAAAAGCAGACGGTGGGTCCGCATCGGGCGTCCTCCTGGATATATCTCTTTGGACAAGAGCATTTTTATGTGGAACCTCGCGGCTCAACCGCAGGCTAGAGGATCAGTCGAGACGGGGTCAATGGGGCGGGAGTTGTGCGCTAACGGGTTAGCAATGAGTTTGGTCTAGCTTTCAACCGACCTTGAAGATCTGCCGTTCCGTACCGTTTCCGTTATGGTGGGATTGATCGGTAAACCGCGACAGCAACACAGAACAGGAACCCGGACCTTGAACTTTCTCTACGAACTTGTCGCTAACCCGTCAGGGACTTGGGCCGCCGCTTCGATGCCGACCAGGATTGTCGCTATCAGCTTAAGTGTCGCGCTCATCTACATGATCGGCAGCGCGATCGTACGCGCGGCAACGACGCGCAGGTAGGTGCTAGTGTCCTGATTCCGAAGTTTCTATCCACATCTCTGCTGGACGTCGACGGTTCTTTGGCAGAAGCGCTGGATTG
>NZ_LMUG01000042.1:0-759 GCF_009766125.1 Acidisoma sp. S159 | reverse complement strand
GCCATGATCCATGTCGCCATGGGAAGCCTGCTTTTACGCCGGATCGCCCATGACTGACCTTTCTCAAACGGACTGTAAAGCCAGGCTCGGAAAGTGCCGCTAAGTGGGGGTCAGTCGTCAGAAATTGCGAGAACAAAGTGCTTCTTACGGTCTACCCTTGGTATGGCGGCAGTGCACCAGCCGACATCAAAGCTAGTATGGATTGGTCCTGGGACAATGGTCTCAAGCAGGCGCAAGCCATGGGCAAGGAGGTTGTAATTGCCGAAATTGGCTGGCCGAGCGACGGCGGTGATGCAGGCCATAAGCCGACCACCGTCGAGAATGAAAGGATCAACTACGGAGTGACAAAGGAATGGGTCTCTGGAAAGGGTAGGACCGGATTGATCTTTGAGACCTACTGGTTTGAAATGTTCGACGAGCCGTGGAAGACAAACGAAGGTCCCTGGGGTCCTCACTGGGGCCTTTATACATGGGGTCCCAATCCGCAGCCGAAATTCAACATCAGTTAGCAGCCGCACCGTTCGCGGCGTCATGCGCAGACTCGTCCGCGTGTGAGAGGCATCCGGGGGGCACCTTGTCATGCCACGTGCCCCCGGATGCGCAGCAAATGATGCCGGCATCGAGAGCGCTACGGGGTTCTGTTGCAATGCGCCAGGAGGCGCCGCGTTGGGGTAGAAGGCTGTGAGCAGCGGCGGACGGGTGATAGCGGTGGGGCGGGACGGCGGGTTCAAAGGGCGGCACTTCGCGTCTGAGGTCATT
>NZ_LMUG01000041.1:92447-96484 GCF_009766125.1 Acidisoma sp. S159 | reverse complement strand
TGACGGTATCCTCCCGCCATCTCCAGAATCACAATGCGCCGAGCCGAAGCAAGCAATTAATGGGTCCTGACCCTAGATAGTTGGCTGCGAGTTTGTCATATCGGGTCGCGACGCGCCGACATTGCTTGATCTTGTTGAAGAACCGTTTCGACCAGATTGCGCGCGCGATACAGATACGGGCTGAAGCAGATCGGGTCTTTGCGATTCCGTTTCGGTGGAATTGGCCCATGCTCCTTGTTGGCGAGCAAGCTCCCTGGTCCAGTCCGCGTCGTAGCCACGATCCGCGAGCAACATCGTTTGGGGAAGCAGCGCGCTGAGGAGAACTGAGCAAAGCCGACTATCATGCGCCTCGCCGGGTGAGGGCGAGATGGGCCGGCAGGCCGTCGGTGTCCACGACCGCGTGAATCTTGCTCGTCAAGCCTTCTCGCGAGCGACCCATGTCTTGGTGATTGTTGTCCGCGACACAGGCTCCGTGCTGACGCACGCGCACGACGGAGGTATCGATCATCTGCACGGCCGCGTCGTGACCGGCAGCCAACGCACTCCATGATCCGGTCCCAGACGCCAGCCCGCCGCCACCGAACGAAGCGATTGTAACAGGTAGTGCGGGGATCATAGACTTCTGGCAGGTCGCGCCATGGAGCACCTGACCGGAGGACCCAAAAGATGCCATTGAGCACACGACGGTCATTTACCTGCCGAACGCCGCGCGGCTTGTTGGGTAGCATCGGTTTGATGGCGGTCCATTCGTAGTCGCTGAGTTCGTAGCGCATGTTTCAAGGCTCCGGTTTCGGAGCTTGAATCACGTCTCGGGCGGAGCCATCAAGCCGCGAGAGCTGATCGCGAACCCGCTAAAGGTCTGAATCTACTTCCTCCTTTGGGGGCATAGCCGACTTGGTCAGATTTGCCGCTGGGTCGCCCCTGTAGCGATTGACCCAAAGGGGACGTCTAGCGTTGGCGGCTATTCAGCTTCAACATAGCGAATGATGCTCTGGTTCTGAACGTTTGCGACCAGCTCATCCGCGCGGGACAAAAGCCGACGCAGCAAGGGTGATTGATTTGCCCGATTGTATCCCAGGGCCAAGTCGACCGTTGGGGTGCCCCCCTCAAGCGCTCTAGCGACGACGTTGGGTGCCAGCATGTTCTGCGCATAGAGGGGAACGAGGCTGATCCCGCCGGTGGATGCCACGAGCGACATGGCGGACGATATGTTCTCGCCTGCGTACTTTGCCTCGAGGGTGATGCCGACCCTCGATGCGTAGTCCTGGATGACCTCTTCCAACACCGGAGAGGTTCGCGCCGAACTGACATAGATTTCGTGGGCGAGATCTTGCGGCCGAATCTTCTTGCGCGATGCCAGACGATGGTCGGCCGCCAGCACCGCGATCAACGGCTCCTTCGCCAGCACCTTGAAGACGACACCCTCGTTGTCTTTCTCGGGACGAAGGAAGGCGATATCCAGCTTCCCCCGCATCAATGCGAGCGCGAGTTCTGGTGAGGATTGCGTGCTGAGTGTGACGTCGACGTCCGGGGCTTCCTCCCGCAGGATTCGCAAAAGTTGCGGGAGCCACATAATCTCCAACCCTACGAGGAATCCCATCGATAGGAGAGGCTTTCGCGGACGGGCCGTCTGCCGGGCCCCCTCCGTTGCCGCCTCGACCTGAAGTAGCGCCAATCGCGCGTGATCGAGAAATACGCGTCCGGCAGTGGTCAGCGTCACGCCGCGGGCCTGGCGCTCCAATAGCTGAACGCCGACTTCGGATTCCAGATCGCGGATCTGTCGGCTGAGCGATGGCTGAGAGGTGTTGAGTCGCCGCTGAGCGGCGGTCAGCAGGCTGCCTTCTTCAGCGACCGCAATAAAATAGCGTAGATGCCTAAGTTCCATACACCCTCGTATATCTTCCAAGCATAGCTTGAAGCTACAAGGTGTCAAACGGCATCAGATCGGGACCCCGGATCGGCGCCCAAAAGGAGGGACCCCTATTTGGACGGCGGAGTGAGCAGCTGGCCGGGTTCAGGCCCGGCTCTTCAAGCGCCAGCTGTCGTTGCCGGTCTCGACGATGTCGCAGTGATGGGTCAGCCCGTCGAGCAGCGCGGTGGTCATCTTGGCGTCGCCGAACACGCCCGGCCATTCACCGAGCGCCGGATTGGTGGTGACCATGATCGAGGTGCGCTCGTAGAGCTGGCTGACGAGGTGGAACAGGGGATGGCCGCTGGCCAGGGCGAACGGCAGGTAACCGAGTTCATCGAGCACGATAATGCATGTGAGTACCCTCTCGCGTAAGGCCGACACTGACCGTCCGGCCCATGTTGGGGTAACGGCCTCGGTCCGGTCGATACCGTCAAGACCTGATGAACGAGAGCAAGTCGGGGTTGAGGACATCCGCATGCGTAGTGAGCATGCCATGTGGATAGCCGGGATACGTCTTCAACGACCCGTTCTTAAGCAGGTCGACCGCACGCGGCACTGAACTTGCGAACGGGACGACTTGATCAGCCTCGCCATGCATCACCAGCACCGGCACAGTAATCTTCTTGAGGTCTTCGGTATAATCTTCGAGCCAAGAGTCGACCGTCGCGTAGTGAGCAAGGGCACCGCCGCCCATGCCTTGGCGCCACCAGTTCGCAATGATCGCCTCCGAAGGCTTCGCGCCATCGAGGTTGTAGCCGTAGAACGGGTTCTCAGGCACGAAACGGTAGAACTCCGACCGATTGCCCAGTACGCCTGCCCGGATCGCTTCGAACCACTCGGGCGGCCGACCGGCCGGGTTGTCTTCGCTCCGGTACATGTTCGGCGTCAGCGAAGCGACCAGAACCGCCTTCGCGACCCGCTCCTGGTGGCGAGCGACGTAGCGAGCCACTTCACCGCCGCCCGTCGAATGCCCGATATGGATCGCGTCGCGCACGTCGAGGTGTTCCGTTAGGGCCGCGAGGTCGGCAACCCAATGGTCCATGTCGTTGCCGGTGTTGGGTTGGTCGGACCGGCCGTGGCCGCGCCGGTCGTGGGCGATCACCCGGTAGTCGTGGCGAAGGAAGAAGGTCATCTGGGCGTCCCAGTCGTCCGCCGTAAGCGGCCAGCCGTGGCTGAACACGATCGGCTGGCCCGAGCCCCAATCCTTGTAGAAGATGTTTACGCCGTCCGTGGTGGTAATGGTGGGCATCAAGTCGCTCCGTCTGCGCTTTGAACATTGTTTTAAAGAGCCAAGAAATCGTCCCGAGGCGTGACGATAAAATGTTCGTCAGCCGGAGAACGCGACTGTAAATTCCCCGTCTGACAAGGACAAATGCTTTTTCACGCTTAACGTATGCCTTGAAGGTATGGGGAGGTGGAGGGTTCGAAAACTCTCTGACTTTGAAAACTGATATATGATTCCGTGTTTTCGTGATTTTGACGGAGATGGAACGTGGGTCAGCCGGGATTTTGATGTGGATGAACGGGGCAGTTCCGGCCTGATCTGAAGCAGGCGCCGGCTGACCTGCGCCCCGTTCTAAAAACGTAGTCCAACAGGATTCAAAATGGGCGAAGCCGTTCGCTTTGCGGTTTCCCGCCCTGGCGCGCAAACGTGTTCGAGGACCTTCCTCAGGCCTTATTTAATGAGGCTTGCAAATCATCCTGACGTCGGCCCTGGCACATAGCCTCGTTGCGCTGCTATGCAGCAATACGTCGGCTACCGAGGCATAGCGGAATCTGGCGTGGCGTCGCGTCTGCAGATTTATGGGTTCACGGCCTAATTTAGCCAACAGCTTTGTCTCGCAGATTTCGTGACCATTGCGCGACAGAGAAAACAATATTTTTTCTTCAGCGGCTCCACTTGACAGAGGGCCGAGAAATATTTAGCCGATTTGATTATCGGAATTTAATGCATCAGCATATTGTGCTTGCGAGTACTCGACGCCATGTGCAGCTTTCGACCAATGTCGCGGCGTAGCCATTCTGATGACTAGTTGGATATCAGGACCTTGTGTCAGAATTCGCCGGTAATCTGAAAGAAACATGCACTATGTCTGCCACCACCACTACTACCCGCGCGCCGCGC
>NZ_LMUG01000041.1:76152-92342 GCF_009766125.1 Acidisoma sp. S159 | reverse complement strand
AGGCCGCGTTGGCATCGATCCGCGGAGAGTTGAAGGCCACACGGGAACGGGCGAAATTAGCCAAGTCTCGCGCCGGCAAGAGGGGCCCAGGCCGCCCGCGCAAGGTTAAAACTGTCTAATATTGAGTGTTGGTTCAATCCGATCGTCTTCGAGCCAACTCTAAAACTGGGACGACTAACGAAAACGGTCGTCCCGATTCTGGAACTGACCGAGATCTTGCGCACAACTGAGCAGTTATTAACTCGGCGGCTAGGTTATTGGCGTTCGTAAGGGCATAGGATTCTAGAGCTGGGTCGATGCCGAGCTCCTCGCGGATGTGTTGAAACTTCCTTGGATCGGCGAAACGGCGATCCGTCATCATCGCCCGCAGCTCGGCTAACCCTTCTGTCGTGAAGAACAATCTGGGGGACGTGATCCGGTATCAAGCTGCATCAGCCCTCGGTCGATCAGGCCCTTGGCGACGGGCGAAAGCTTCGGCTTTCCGGCGTCGACTCCACCCCGCCAGGTTTTGATCATGAAGCCCTCGGCAACCGTCGGATATGTCGAGAAGAACATATCGAGCTCTCTCCGAATATAATCTCGTTCGCTGGGTGTGAACCCTGCGGCAATTGGTTGGTTCAACGTGCTCATGCTAGTTCCCGACGCCTACGCTTCGAACCGTCTGTCCCGCATAGGTGGGCGAGAGTCCGGATCAAGAAGGTCATGAGGGCGAAGCCCCACGATCCGCGCGATCTGGCGATAGTATCGACACCGATCTACCATTCCACAGCTCGTCGACGACGCCGAGTCGGTGAGAGACTGCACCGATGGCGGTGACGAGTGTGATCCTCCATCGGAGTTTTAAGAACGCGGTCCGCTGGCCATTACTTGACACCCTAATCCTGGCCTCCCTTGTGTTGTATGCGGTCTTGCTTTGTCCTACTAGCACGCAAGACTGAGGATTAGCGCGGGCCGCAGACGGCTGCCAAGCCTCCTGGACGTCACAGATCCTTCACCAACCGCAGAGCGTCGTAGATGGCGGCATGGGTGTTCCGGGCGGCGACCGCATCGCCGATACGGAACAGCTGGAAGTCGCCCTCGACCTCCTGTGTCAGTGGCTGCGGCCGGCCGGCAATCAATGCGGTGTAGTCTACCGCTCCGCGATTGCAGGATAGCGGCTTAAGCGCAAAGTAAAGGTCGTCGAGAGGAATCGTGCCCTGGTTGATCACAACTTGATCGATCCGCCGCTCTTCCCTCACGCCCCCGTAATCGCTGCCGACGATGGCTACTAGTTCGTTGCCTTCTCGTCGAACCGAGTCGAGGCGATACGTCACTGTAAAGATGACGTTCCGCTTTTGGAGCGACCGCATATAGGGCACAAGGTTCATCGCCATGACCTCGGGCGAGAAGCTTCGGTCTGGAGTCATCACCTCCAAAATCGAGCCGGTCGCACTGATGATCTCCGCGGCCTGTAGCGCCGCGTGGTCGCCAGCGTCGTCGAAGAGCAAGACCTGCGACCCCGGTTTCACATCACCAGCGATAATGTCCCAGGATGAAACGGTGAGGTCGTTTCCGGCCGAGAGGCTTTCCGTCGGTGGTAAGCCACCGGTCGCGATGATGACGGCATCTGGAGTCTCAGCGAGGACACTGTCTGCATCAGCCCAGCTGTTGAAGTGGAACTTGACGCCACGCGCTTCGCACTGCGCCATGCGCCAGTCGATGAGGCCGATCATTTCCTGACGGCGTGGGCTCCGCGCCGTCAGACGAACCTGCCCGCCAGGATGGTTGGCGGCTTCGAAAACCACGACCTCATGGCCGCGCACGGCCGCAACGCGCGCCGCCTCAAGGCCGGCCGGGCCGGCACCGACGACAACGATCTTACGCCGTGCTTTGCTGGGCGGAATGTCGTGAGGCATGGTCAGTTCACGACCGGTCGCTGGATTGTGGATGCAATAGGCCGAACCGCCTTGGTAGATCCGGTCTAGACAGTAATTGGCGCCGACGCAGGGGCGAATGTCGTCTTCGCGACCTTCCATGATCTTCCGAACGATGTGTGGGTCGGTCATATGCGCCCTGGTCATCCCGACCATGTCGAGCTTGCCTGAGGCAATTGCATGGCGCGCCGTCGCGACGTCCTGGATCTTTGCAGCGTGGAACGTAGGAAAGTTCGTGGCGGCACGGATCTCGCCGGCAAAATCGAGATGCGGCGAACTTGTCATGCCCTGGATGGGAATGACATCGGTGAGCCCGGCATCCGTATCGATATGACCGCGGATGACGTTGAGAAAGTCGACGAGGCCGCTATCCTTCAGGCGTTGCGATATCGCGAGGCCCTCGGCTTTCGTGAGGCCGCCAGCGACAACCTCGTCCGCCGTGTAGCGAAGGCCAATGATGAAGCTGTCGCCCACTCTCTTTCTGATGGCCAAGAGCACTTCGAAGGTGAAGCGCAGGCGATTATCCAGGGAGCCACCATAGCGCCCGTCCAGGGTGTTGGTCAGCGGAGACCAGAACTGGTCCATGAGGTGGCCGTAGGCCTGTAGCTCGATACCGTCGAGACCGGCTGCCTTCATGCGTTCAGCGGCATCCGCGTAGTCGCCGATGATTCGCGCGATGTCCCAATCTTCCAATTTCTTCGGAAAGGCGCGATGTGCGGCTTCGCGCCGATGGGACGGTGAGACGACGGGCAGCCAGTCGGCCTTATCCCAGCGCGTCCGACGGCCGAGATGAGTAAGCTGGATCATAACCGCGGTGCCGTGCTCGTGGCAGGCGTCCGTCAGCTCTTTCAACCAGGGCACCACCTCGTCCTTATATGCGAGGACGTTGTTGAAGACGGGCGGGCTGTCATGAGACACGGCGGCCGAACCGGCTGTCATGGTCAAGGCGATCCCCGCTTTCGCGCGTTCGACGTGGTACGCGCGGTAGCGGGCCGTCGGCATTCCATCTTCAGGGTAGGCCGGTTCATGTGAAGTGGTCATGATCCGGTTTCTCAATGTCAAATCCTTCAACCGGTAAGGTTGAAGGAGGGGATCCTTTGACATAGCGGCCTTCCACGGAACCGGGTCTGGCCTTGAGGCTAAGAGAACTGTACACCCTAGTCAATAAACTCGACGTAGCTGCACATTTATTCTTGCCCGGACCCTTCCCGCTTGCTAGCCTCGGCTGATGCAGCAGGCGGAAGCGATCGAGACGGGATGGCGCGGATCCGCCGAGAGCTGGCTGGAGACGGCTTACGACAGCTTTGTTGAGGCCGGTGTGGAGGCCGTGCGCATTCTGCCTTTGGCGAAAAAGCTCAACCTCTCGCGAACCAGCTTCTACTGGTTCTTCAAGGATAGAGACGAGCTTCTGGCGGCGCTGGTGGATCGTTGGCGCACGAAGAACACCGGTGGAATCATCAAGCAGTGCGCAGTGTACGCTGAGAGCGTGGCGGAGGCGATCCTCAATCTCTTCGACTGCTGGCTGGATCCCCGCCTCTTCGACTCGCAGTTCGAATATGCAATTCGCAGCTGGGCGTTGCAATCGCCTCATATCTCGGTCGAAATCGACGCGGCGGACACCGAACGACTTCAGGCGGTGACGGGCCTATTTGCGCGTTACGGCTTTGATCCGATCGCGGCCGATGCGCGTGCCCGAACAACGTATCTGACACAGATTGGCTACATTGCGGCAAAAACCGTTGAGGATTTGTCGTCGCGCATGCGGCGTATCCCGCAATACGTCGAGATCTTCACCGGCCAAGCTCCTGAGCCACGTGAGCTTCGGCGCTTCTTCGCGCGTCATGGCTATAACGATCCGGAACCCGGCCAGCCGCAGACCGCCGTTTGAAAGCCGACCATGCACGATAGCCCGTCCCCGAGGATCGCGTCTCTGCTCCGTTCGCGGCAACCCAACCACACGTTGCCAGCCGAACTCTATACCGATGCTAACGTGTTCGATGCCGATATGGAGGTAATCTTTCATCGTCACTGGATCTATGTCGGTCCGATTTGCGACGTGCCGGAGCCGGGCGATGTTTCGGTGGTAGACATCGGGCGGAGCAGTATCATTATCCTCCGCGACGATGCGGATGTGGTGCGCGCCTTCTTCAACGTTTGCCGCCATCGCGGTGCGCGACTGCTGCCGGCCGGAATATCCACGATCGGTCGGCTGGTGTGTCCGTATCATCAATGGACCTACGAGTTGAGCGGCGAGCTCGCCCACGCGATGCATATGGGCAAGGATTTTGATGCCAGTTGCCACAGTCTGGTGCCGGTGCATCTTCGCTCCATTGGCGGACTGCTCTATGCCTGCCTCGCGGACCGCCCGCCAGCCGATCTGGATGACTTGGCGGAGGTCATGGAGGCGCGCTTAGCACCCTACGGGCTGCGCGACGCCAAGGTTGCGCATCAGGTGGATCTGATCGAACGCGGCAATTGGAAGCTGACGATCGAGAACAATCGTGAATGCTATCACTGCTCTGCCACCCATCCGGAACTCTGCGTCGCCTTCGTTGACCTCGACTTTGGCTTCGATCCGGCAAGCTTGTCAGCGGAAGACCGTGCGCTCGCCGAAGCCCATGAGATGCGGTACGCCGGAAAGGCTCGCGAATGGGAGGCGCTTGGTTTCGAAACGAAAGCCGTCGAACATCTTGCCGGCCACCCGACCAATTTCCGCACGCAGCGGCTTGTCATGGGCGGCGCCGGAGAATCGCAAACAGCAGATGCGCTCGCGGCGTGCGGCAGGCTTCTCGGCAGCATGACGCGCAAGGACCTCGGCGACCTGCACTTGTGGGGCCATAATGCCTGGCATCATTTCATGGGCGACCATGCGGTGACGACCATGGTCATGCCGCTTTCTGCCAGCGAGACGCTCATCCGCACCAAGTGGCTCGTGCATAAGGAGGCGGTAGAAGGCGCGGATTATGACGTCGACCGATTGACCCATGTCTGGAAGGCGACCAATGAGCAGGATGCGCATCTCGTCGCGATCGCGCATGCCGGAATCGGGAGTCGCGGCTATCGGCCAGGCACCTATTCACGCTTCACCGAAGGGCAACTCGACAATTTCTTGACCTGGTACATTCAGCGCATGCAGGCGCACGGTTTCTGAAGCGGGTCTCGTGCTGTTGCGGGCACTTTCTGGAAGGTCTCGGCGAAGTGCAAGTTGTTGAGAAAATGCCCTATTCCGTCTCCGAGACGGAGAACGAATGGATTGTCCTAGCGGACGGAACGCGGCTTGCCGCGCGAATCTGGCGGCCTTCTGGCACGCAGGCACGTTTTCCGGCGATCCTTGAGTATCTGCCTTATCGCAAGCGCGATGGTACCGTCGACCGGGACGCGCTGACGCATCCTTACTTTGCCGGCCATGGGTATGCCTGCATGCGCGTTGACATGCGCGGCAGCGGCGAGTCGGACGGTCTGCTGGATGACGAATACTTGAAGCTTGAACAGGACGATGCGCTAGAGGTCATCGACTGGATCGCGGCGCAGCCATGGTGTAGCGGCCTTATCGGCATGATCGGCATTTCGTGGGGCGGGTTTAACGGGTTGCAGGTCGCGGCTCGTCGGCCGCCTGCGCTGAAGGCGGTCGTCAGCATCTGCTCGACGGACGATCGCTATGCCGATGACATCCATTTCATGGGGGGCTGTTTGCTCAATGACAATTTGGCCTGGTCCTCAACCATGCTGGGCTACATGTCGCGTCCGCCCGACCCGGCGCTGGTGGGCGACCGCTGGCGGGACATGTGGTTGCAGCGCCTGGAGCACGAGCCGCTGCTGGCTGCAATCTGGCTGCAACATCAGCGGCGGGATGATTACTGGAAGCACGGCTCGATCTGCGAGAGCTTTGAAGACATAAACTGCCCAGTGCTGGCCGTGGGCGGTTGGGCGGACGGCTATTCTAACGCCGTGCCAAAGCTGCTGGCGGGGCTGACGGCGCCGTGCCGAGGTATCATTGGACCCTGGGCGCATAAATATCCTCACTTCGCGCGGCCCGGACCGCGCATCGGCTTCCTCCAGGAATGTCTGCGCTGGTTTGATCAGCATCTAGCCGGTCGCGAAACCGGCGTGATGGACGAGCCAATGCTCCGCGTCTGGATGCAGGACTGGCAGGAGCCTCTCGGGGAATACGAATTCCGCAAGGGTCGCTGGATAGCCGAACCCTCGTGGCCAAGCCTCGCCATTCAACGACAGGTTCTAGTGCTGAACGCAGAGGGGTTGCGCGCGGAACCTGGCCTTGAACAGAAGCTCGACTGGTGTTCGCCGCAGGACCATGGCGAGGTTTCCGGAACTTGGTTCAGCTTCGGGACCGGACCCGACCAGCCGACCGATCAACTGGTCGACGACGGCCGCGCTCTGATCTTCGACACGGTGCCGCTCGAAGAGACCCTGGAAATCCTAGGCGCGCCTGTACTCGATCTGGAAGTTGCCGTGGATCGACCGAACGCGGTCATCGCCGTGCGTCTTAGCGATGTTTCACCCGACGGCGGGTCGCTGCGGGTAACTTACGGCGTGCTGAACCTTACACATCGGAACAGCCATGAGCGGCCTGAGGATGTCGTGCCGGGTGCGCGCATGCGCATTCGCATTGCCTTGAACGATGCCGCGCATCGCTTCGTGCCGGGACACCGGCTGCGCGTCGCGGTTGCTACAAGTTACTGGCCCGTCATCTGGCCCTCGGCCGAACCCGCGACGCTCAGCCTTTTCACGGCGGCGAGCCGCCTGACGCTACCGGTGCGCAAGCCGCGTCCTGAGGATGCCGCGCTTGCTTTTCAGCCGGCGCAATCAGCGCCGCCGCTGGAACGCAGTTGGCAGCGCAAAGGCGGAGGCCATCGCCGTGTCACACGCGATGCCGAAACCGGCGAGTCGGTGATCGAAGTGCTGGCTGATTCAGGACGCTCTACCATTGTGGCGCTCGGGCTGGAGACAGAATCGATCCAGCGCGAAAGCTACAGCATCTTGGCGCGGGATCCACTCTCAGCCAAGGTCGATATCAGCTATACCATGTGCGTCGGCCGTGGCGCTTGGCAGACCCGCACCGAGACGCGGACGGTCATGCGCGCGACCAAACAGGAGTTCCTCCTGGAAGCCAGCCTCGACGCCTATGAAGGGGAGACACGGGTCCTGTCACGCAACTGGGCACGACGTGTCCCGCGTGATGGGGTCTGAGATGCCGTTGCCATGCTGACTTATGCGGGCAAGCGCCTTGCTCTTGCTTTGGTCATTTGCGTGCTCGCGATGACCGTGATGTTCGCGCTGGTCTTTTTGATTCCAGGTGACCCGGCCTCAATCGCGCTTGGGCCCAATGCAACGCCCGCCATGCGAGCCACGCTGCGCGCGCGCATGGGCCTAGATCAGCCGATGGCGTTTCAGCTGTGGCATTTCTTCGATCATGTCCTGCACGGGAATCTCGGTGTCGACGTCTGGACTGGACGCAGCGTCGCCAGCCTCGTTCTGGAGGCTTTGCCCTACACGCTGGCGCTGACGATCGGCGGTCTCGGCTGGGCCGCCCTGGTGGGTATCCCCCTCGGCTGCTATTCGGCGATCCGCCGCAATACCTGGATTGACCGGTTGAGCGGCGTGCTCTCGGTGGGCGCGATCTCGATGCCGTCCTTCGTGGTCGCGATCTACGCCTTGCTGTTGTTTGCGGTCTATTTCAACTGGTTTCCCGCAATCGGCGCGGGCGAGCAGGGGCATCCGCTGGACGAACTCTACCACCTTGTGCTGCCCGCCTTTGCCGTTGGTCTGGGCTGGGTCGGCTACCTCGCACGGCTGGTGCGCGCGTCAATGCTGGAGGTGTTGGGTGAGGCTCATATTCGTACAGC
The DNA here is from genome assembly GCF_009766125.1 of Acidisoma sp. S159. Lineage (NCBI taxonomy): Bacteria > Pseudomonadati > Pseudomonadota > Alphaproteobacteria > Acetobacterales > Acidocellaceae > Acidisoma > Acidisoma sp. S159. The sequence goes on along the minus strand of NZ_LMUG01000041.1, from coordinate 84,565 downwards.
ACGCGCCTTCGGTCTGCCGGAGCGGATGATCGTCTTTCGCTATGCGTTGCGGATCGCGGTGCTCCCAACCGTTACCCTCATCGGCCTTGGGATGGGTGGCCTGCTTTCCAGCGCCGTGTTCGCGGAGGCAGTATTCAACCGGCCGGGCATTGGCAAGATGGTGCTGGGTGCGGTGGAAACGCGCAACTATCCGGTTGTCATGGGAACCGTGCTCGTCACGGTTGGCCTCTTTGCGCTCTGCACCTTGTTGGCCGATCTGGTCGTCGCGCTCCTGGATCCCCGTGTCCGTGCCGGTCTCTGACATTTCAGGAACGGTCGTGGTGACGGCAGGGCGGTTCTCCCCGCGGCGATTGTTGGCTGGGGACTGGACGCGTCCGGTCGGCGGGTTGCTTGTGCTGGCCTTGATTATCTGCGCGATCGGCGGGGATGCGCTAGCGCCGTACAGTCCCTTCAAGATGGCGCTAGGCATCCGTTTCTCAAATCCTTCCTGGGCGCATTGGCTGGGCACCGATCAGTTAGGGCGGGATATCCTTAGCCGCATGATTGTGGGCGCCCGTTTCGCGTTGTTCCTCGGTCTGTCGGCGACTGGTATTTCGGTTATTGGCGGGGTGTTGCTCGGTCTGATCGCCGGCTTTGGCCCGCGCTGGCTGGATGCGATGTTGCTTGTGATCTTCGACACCACCTATTCTTTTCCGGTGGTGATGCTGGCGCTGGCGGTGATCACGCTGCTCGGTCCGGATCTCGGCACGGTCCTACTCATCATCGTCATCGTCACGATCCCCCGTTATGCGCGCCTTATCCGCACTTCCACCCAGAGCATTCGTGTCGCGGAATTCATTGTGGCCGAGCGCTCGTTAGGCGCGAGACCAGCGCGCATTCTGCTGCGCCACGTCCTGCCCAACGTCATCGGCCCGCTGCTGATCCTTGCTAGTATGGATATTCCGGGCGTGATCACGCTCGAAGCCGGCTTGAGCTTCCTTGGTCTCGGTGTACCACCGCCCGCACCGAGCTGGGGACGGATGCTGAGTGAGGGATACAACTACATTCGCGACACGCCTTGGATCGTCGTCGGAGGCAGCTTGCCGCTGATCCTCACGACGCTAGGTTTTACTTTCCTTGGCGAGGGCCTTCGAGACGCACTGGATCCAAGACTGCGGCGCGGCCGGTGAACGGGGCTATGGCAGGGCCGATGCTCGATGTGAGGGACCTCAGCGTCTCCTTCGCCAGCGCTGCCGGCAGAGTTCAGGCGCTTCGGCATGTCGATTTGGCGGTAGTCCGCGGCGCCATAATGGGAATTGTCGGCGAAAGTGGCTCCGGAAAGTCTACGCTGATCGGTGCGGCAACCCGGCTGCTACCGGAGAATGCCGATATCAGCGGTGCTGTGCAGTTCGATGGCGAAGACCTGCTAGCCCTTAAGTCCGCTGCCCTACGTGCCTTGCGGGGTCGGCGTATAGCGATGGTCTTCCAAGACCCAATGACGGCACTGAATCCGGTGCTATCGATCGGACAACAGATGACGGATATTCAGTATCGCGATCGCCTTTCTGCGACGGATAAACGTGACCGAGCCGCCGCGATGCTTAGCCGCGTCGGCATTCCTGACGCCGCAGCGCGCCTGTCTCGCCATCCACATGAGTTCAGCGGAGGCATGCGCCAGCGCATCGCAATTGCCATGGCGCTGCTGGGTAATCCCGACCTTCTGATCGCCGACGAGCCGACGACAGCGCTGGATGTCACGATGGAGGCGCAGATCATCCACTTGCTGCGTCTCCTGCGTAAAGATTTTCACGGATCTATTCTATTTGTCTCGCATAACCTGGGACTTATCGCCGAGCTTTGTGACGACGTGACGATCCTTTATGCGGGTGAGGTTATGGAACAGGCACCGGTGCGGAATATTCTTCTGCAACCACGCCATCCCTATACGCGAGCGCTTCTGGATTGCGATCCGGCGCGTATCCCGGGCATGGCGCGGATCCTACCGACAATCGGGGGTGAAGTGCCAAACCTCGTCTCGCCCCCGCCAGGCTGCGTCTTTGCGCCACGATGCCAAATGGCGAGCGACATATGTCTTACGCCACCGCCGGCGCACCGTGTCGGCCTCGGACACGTTGCTCGTTGTCACAAAGTCGGTCCGTGAGCGCTCTGCTGGAGGTAAAGGGGCTCGGCGTGCGCTATGATGCCCCGCGTATTCTTCCTTTTGCGGCGCGTCACGGGGTCGATGCGGTGCTGGACGTTTCATTTGATATCTTGGCCGGGTCAACCTTCGCTTTGGTGGGCGAAAGCGGATCGGGCAAGAGCACGCTCGGCCGCGCTGTCATGGGCCTTGCGCCATTCCGTGCAGGACAAATTAAGATTGCCGGCGCCGCCATGCCCTCAGGCGGGGACGCGTCCCTCGTGTTGTGGAGGCGACAGATGGCGATGATGTTTCAGGACGCGATCGCGTCGCTTAGCCCGCGCCTGACCGTGCGGTCGCTGGTGACGGAACCTTTCGACATTCATGGCTTCAGGCAGGGTTTGCGTGCGCGGGACCGCGAGGCCGAATGCCGGCGATTGCTGGCCTTGGTCGGTCTTCCGGCGGACTTCGCCGAGCGCTATCCTCATCAGCTCAGCGGCGGGCAGGCGCGCCGTGTGGGCGTCGCACGTGCCCTGGCACTATCGCCAAGGCTGATCATCGCTGACGAACCAACTGCTGGCCTGGACGTATCCGTCCAAGGCGAAATCCTAAACCTTCTTCGGCGATTGCAAGATGAACTCGGGCTCACCTATCTGCTGATCTCCCATAATCTCGCAGTGGTGCGCCATGTCAGCGATCGCATGGCAATCATGTATATGGGTCGTTTCGTCGAGATGGGGGATACGGCCGAGATTTATGCCGATCCCGCGCATCCTTACACGCACGGGCTGCTGGCGGCTCAGCCCGAGATTGATCCGGACAAGCGCCGCGAGGATGTCGAGTTGATGGGCGAAGTACCTAGTCTGGCCGCGCGTCCTTCCGGGTGTGAATTCCACACTAGGTGTCCGCGCGCGCAACCGCTCTGCACCGAACAGGCTCCCGACGACAGAAATATCGGGCAGCGGGTGGCGCGTTGCCACTTCCCGCTCGTGTCGTAGGTCGATCGCCCGATTTCTTCATCATGCCCAGCTCGGAGCAGTGCGCCCCTCGCCGAGCATGATTTGTGCCTTCAGGCGTTTCCGAATGCGAAGAGCAGTGGCACGCCGTCCGGCAGCAAAGCTGGAACCACATTGTCGCGCGTAATGCTGGGCGTCGCGCCGTTTGTGATGAAGAGGTATGCACCTGATTCTTCCATAAGGTCCTGCATATGCTGATACGTCGCGTTGCGTTCCTTCGAATCGCGCATATGCAATGCCTTCTCCTGCAGCTTATCGAACTCTGGGCTGCTCCAACGTTCCCAGTTCCAGACGCCGATCTGGGCGGTCGTAAACCAAGCCGTGGCCCACGAGGGGTCGGGTTCCATTGTGTAACGGTTGAGGATGAGCTGGATTTCGTTCCAACTCGTGCCCGTCTGGCTGCCGAGGGTCCAGAAGGTGCCGGAGTCATAGGGTTTGATGTCGGCCGTGATACCCACTTCGCTCAGGCTGGCCTGAATCACTTGCGCAGCGGACAGGAACTCCGATGTATTGAGGCAGGCGAGGGTGACACGCAGGCCTTCTGACTTACCAGCCTTCTCAAGCGACGCCTTGGCCGCATTCGGATCATAGCCATAGAGGTTCTTCGTCCGATGACCGAGCAGACTGGGAGCGACGATACCGGTCGCGCGCTGCGCCTGACCGAAATAAGCCGCCTCTAGCACGGAATCCATATCGACCGCCTGCTGGATCGCGCGTCGGACGTTGACGTCTTGCAAGTTTGGATGTGTAAGGTTCATGCCGAGCCAGGTGAAAGCAAGGGACGGCCGTTCGATCAGCACGGCATGTGCCGGAGCCTTTTTCTTCAGTCGGGCAAGCGCATCCAGCCCGATCCAGGTGAAATCCAGACTCCCCGCCTCGAATGCAATCTCTGCAGTATTCGGGTCTTCGATCGGATAAATCTCGATGCTATCAAAGGTGGGTGGTGTGCCGGAGAAGTCCGGATTGCGCGTAAGGACGGTTTTCTGTTTCGGCACCCACTGGCCGATCTGGTAGGGGCCGGAGACTGCCGGAAAGGCAGTGGTGAACTTCTTGCCGGGCAGCGCTTCCACCGCCTTCTTGCAGACGATCATACCAGATGCCTCTGGCAGCGTGCTGGTCCAGAGCGGCGCGAAATACTCCTTCAAAACAATCACACCGGAGTAGCTGTCGGTAACCTCGACATGGTCGAGCGACGACCAGTCGGTCATGTAGGGGGACTGGTTCTTCGGGTTCGCTATCCGCTCGAAGGAATATTTGACATCCTCAGCCGTCAGCTCACCGAATCCGTTGGACCATTTGATGCCCTTGCGTAGCGTGAAGGCCACATGAGTGTCGTCGATCTGCTTGATTGATTCCGCTGCGTCTAACTCCCAGTCCCAAGAGGTACCGGGCTTGTGGCGGATAAGCTTGCTCAGGCAGCAGACGGCAATATCGACATCAGGCTGTGAAATCCAATCCAGTGGATCGAGCACCTGAAGGTCGGAATAGGAGCGGGCGCGGAGGACCTTCGACACCGCGGCGTCGGCAGCACTGGGCAGGCCACCGGTCGCGGCCAAACCGATCGCAGCTAGTCCCTGAAGCGCCTGCCGTCTGTTCAATCTCAGGGCACTCATTACGAAACTCCTCAGTTGTAAAGACAACTGCATTGTGAAGCGCAAATCCAACATGGAAGGCCTGTGGCGTCAATCGACGCGCGGGTCATCATCCGACATGGTATCTGAGGTAACTCTCATCTTCCACGTATACTTTGCCAAGCTCGGCGGCTTCCGTCATTGTGTGTCGCCGGCTCCATTCGCGACGGGCCGTCGTTCCAGGCGTGAAGAGCAGGCAAACTATGGATCGGAGCGAGTTGAATTGCTTTTAAACGATCCATAGGTTGCCCGCTGATGGGCGGGGCGGGGCGACGTCACGGGTGCAGCAGAGAAACCTGGCCTGCGCCAAACTCGCCTAGTAACATGTGCCTGGGAAATGCTCGCACGCTGGTCACGAGCCTCAACACGAGATAACGCGCCTATCTGCCTGTTGACCAAATTACCCGAAAATTGGGACTCACGAAATCGAGGATACAGTTGGCTACAAGTTGCGGGCTCTCCAATGTCGCAAGATGGCCCGTTGCTATCTCCAAATAGCGCTCGTTTGGGATGAGATCGACGAGCCCTTGTGTATAAGCGGGCGGGACCAAATAATCGTGGGTGCGACCGGTAGCCAAAGTAGGTTTGTTGATGCGCCGCGCTTGGTCTCTTACATCCTGTGTCAGAAGCAATTCGAGCTGCCGCGCCAAGCCATCCCAATTACTTCGGGCAACGATTTCCTCAATGAACTGAAGCACTGTCGGATAGTCCATCTTGGCGAGGAAATCCGGGGCAAAGCCGGTAAACAGGAGCAAACGCGTCAGCGCCTTCCGATCTGTGCGGATCAGATCCCGCCATAGCTCGAATTGCAGTGTCTGGCGCGCATCTGCGCTCGTCGAGGACGCAGCGAGCAATATGACAGAGCGCACAAGATGGGGGTATTCGGCCGCGAGACAGGTCGCAACTGTAGCGCCGAAGGTGAAGCCGACGAGATCAAAGGGTGTCGCGCCCGCCAGATCAGCTGCTGCGACTGCTTGAGCGGCCAGCATAGCGACGGTTAACGGCCTTCCATCATCAACCGTCTCGCCCGGTCCCGAAAAGTCCGGTCGGACGACGGTGTGACATTTGGACAGCCGGCCGATCAATTGGCTCCGATTTGTTTCGGAATTGCCGCCCGCGCCGTGCAGGAGGATCGGGCCGGGCCCGCCCCATCAACCTGAAAAGCCACCGTCGCCTCATCAACCTCAACACAATGTTTCATTGCTTGCGATCGCTCCTACACGGTCTGACCGCAGAACCTGTGCTATCTGCGGCAGGCCAGCGCACCACGCAGGCATGCTCAAATTGTGACCGCGCCTTAGATCAGGGGCCGGCCTCGATTACGCCGTAAAACGTAGACCGCCGTCGCAGATCAGCGTCTGGCCGGTCATGAAGTCGTCGGCGATCAGAACGCGATCGCCTGCGCCACGTCCTCCGGCCGCCAGACGCGGCCGACCGGGGTTCTGGCCGCGAAGTCTTTGAACATCGCCTGCTTCTGGGCCTCAGGCAGGGCGTCCCACCAGGGCGTATCAATCACGCCCGGGGAGACCCCATTCACTCGCATGGGCTTGAGTTCGACTGCGAGGATCTGGACGGCGGCGGTCAGTGATCACGAGTCTCTCGTTCAACCGGAAGCAGCTCGTGCTTACGGAACGCGGTGTCGCTGAGGCGGGAGACAAACCCCGTCGCCGCGCCGAGCCGAAGCAGAGCTGGGTAGGCTTCGGGTCCGCCGAGCGTCGCCCAGTCCTGCTCGACACCGGTTTGCAGGAACGCTGTCGCCAGTAGCGCTGCGCGATCCGATGCTTCGAGCCGAGCGAGCAAGGATTGAATTTGATCCAAGCTGGCGTGAAGGATCCCGGTCCGCCGGGGCAGGCAGTCGAGCCCGGCGATCCAGTAACCCGAGCGTCGCAGCGACGCGGCGAAGGCCTCGCGCGTCAGCGGCTCCAGTCGATCCGAAGCCTGCGCGAAATCCTCCCATTCATTCTCACTCACCTGGAGGTCGGTGATGCTACCAGCCGCGAGCGGGGGATCGCCCTCCGGATAGCGGACGGTAGGGCCACCCGCGAAAAGAAGATCAAACGATCCTGGGGCCCGAGCGCCTTCGCGAGCTCAAGCAGCACCTGGGCCAACGGGGAATCCGCCGGGAGACGGTGAAGATCGTCGATGACGAAGAGGATGGGAGGCCGCGTGCCTCCCTTGAAGAGAGCCCGGAACCAATGGGCCGAGAAGCTCTTCAGTTGAGAGAAAGCTTCCGGGGTATAGGCGGGGAGGGGCTCCTCATTGTCGTTGAGCTGTTCCTCGAGGGCTGATCCGACGAGCTGGAAGAAGGCCGCGATGTCCTCGTCGGCATCGTCGGCCTGATACCAGATGGCGTGGCCTGTCCGCTGCACGACCCAGTCGAAGCAAAGCCAGCTGGCGGCGAGGAAGGTCTTGCCGCTCGCCGGCGGACCCACAATGGCGATGACGCCGGCCTTCGATACTGCCTCCATCCGCTTGAACAGACGCCGTCGCGCGACCATGCCATCGGCAAGCGCTGGTGAAAGCTTGTGCGGGAAGGTGGATGCGACGGTTAATGCAGTAGCTCCACCAAAGCGGAGGGGCAGCAGAGACATAGCGACGAAAGCTCCGAGACTAAAATGAATGACTCAAATGAGGCGATGTCGTTATGAAAATATCAGTCGCTCATGGAAGACACCAGCCTCGATCAAGCGGCGATTTGCATTCGCGCGGATGAGACTGTTCTGCATTCGACCAGGCGCCGACAAATGACGCGAATTCGATCCTTCTCTTCGTCGGTTTCCTCTACAGCGCGAAGTGCGTGCCCTCGCTGTGACGGTCCGTCTACCCCAACACTCCAAGCGAGCGCGGCTAACCATTGATGTCCAACCGGCGGCGTGGCACGAAAAGGACGCTCAATGATCGACGAGTAGGAGGAACATGGCGACGACGACCGGGGCGTGGGAGCTGGTCCACGAGCAACATACGCCGATCAAACAGGCGGCGAGACGACTTGGCGTTCGAGTCTGTGAGCTCTACGAGCTGTTGCAAAAGGAGAAGGCCGAGCGCGACAATGCGAACCACCGAGCCGTCGCTCTTCTATCCGCTGTCGTCGCTCCTCGAACTGCTCCGCCTGCTCAGGACGGCGATGTTAGAGCGCGCGCCGAGCGGCTCCTGGATGACGGTCTCGGAACGCGCAGCATTTGTGAAAGGCTGGGCCGCACGGAGAGATGGCTCGCTTCGGTGAGGCAAGACCGCGAGATGAAGTCGACCTCCGAAAGTCCAAGGGGCGGAGCACCCTAATCCGTCTAGCAAATGCGAGCAGGCTCACAGCAGCTGATTCCCTTTCTTGATTTCTCGGCCGCCGTTGATTCAGCGAATTCATCTAGGTGCTCCGACATAGTGTTTGGCGCACAGCGAGGAGAGAGTTAGGATTCGGCCAGTTCTTCTGGGAGAACCCGACATGGTCGTCATTCGGGCCAACGGGGCGCGGCTTGAACTCGAGGCGCCCTATCATCCCGCACTTCCGTATCGTGCAAGGCAGGTCGGTGGAACGTGGCTCGGCTCGACGACCGGCTGGGTCTTTCCACTCAAAGCGGAGCAGGCACTGCGCGCGCTTTGTCAGGACATCTGGGCGGTCGATGGCAGGATTGCCGCTCTAGAAGACTTGGTTG
>NZ_LMUG01000041.1:76031-76142 GCF_009766125.1 Acidisoma sp. S159 | reverse complement strand
CGCTAGGTGACGCGCACCGCCAGGGACGTTCTGGCTTGGCCGCGTCCGGAAGGGGTCCCTCGATCTACACACAAGCTTCGCCTGGCTCGCTGTCATATACGCAACCTGCGT
>NZ_LMUG01000041.1:75942-76021 GCF_009766125.1 Acidisoma sp. S159 | reverse complement strand
GCGGAGCAGGCGCTGCGCGCGCTTTGTCAGGACATCTGGGCGGTCGATGGCAGAATAGCTGCTCTGGAAGACATGGTTA
>NZ_LMUG01000041.1:73615-75932 GCF_009766125.1 Acidisoma sp. S159 | reverse complement strand
CGCTAGGTGACGCGCACCGCCAGGGACGTTCTGGCTTGGCCGCGTCCGGAAGGGGTCCCTCGATCTACACACAAGCTTTGCCTGGCTCGCTGTCATATACGCAACCTGCGCCGACGGCTGCGGCACACGGAGCCGCAGATTCACATTGTTGATTTCTTGGCCGCGACTGATTCAGCGAATTCATAGGCTTGCACCGACATTGCAGTTGGCGTGCAACGAGGAGACAGCTAGGACTCGCCTAGTTCTGGAGAGAACCTGACATGGTTGTCATTAGAGCCACGGCGGCACGGCTTGAACTCGATGCGCCCTATCATCCGGCGCTTCCGTATCGGGCAAGGCAGGTCGGTGGAACGTGGCTCGGCTCGACGACCGGCTGGGTCTTTCCACTCAAAGCGGAGCAGGCGCTGCGCGCGCTTTGTCAGGACATCTGGGCGGTCGATGGCAGAATAGCTGCTCTGGAAGACATGGTTGATCTTCGGATCACGGTCGACGAGCGGGTGCCCTTTCGCTCCGTGTTCGAAGCGCGTGAGACGCCGATCTATCTCGTCGGACGCGAGATCGCTGCGTCCCTCAGGAACCTGCGTGGGGCTCGCCCAGGCCGAGGCATCCGGTTCCTCTCGGGGAAGCCAAGATGCCTCGCGTCGCCAAGCACGTGGGCGACATCTATCCCGGACGGTGCCGTCTTTCTAATTCGCGATGTGCCGCGCTGCGCAACCGGCCGCTTTCGAGAAGCGATTGGCGGTGCAGGTCATGTCGAGGAGAATGCCCTCGATCTCGCGAGGGCTGAATAATCTTGTGATGCTTAGACGACGTCGATTGGACGAAGTCGCGGCGTTAGACCAGCTTCTTGAGCGCCGGCGAGACTTTGAATCTCACGGTTTTGCCCGCCTTAACCTTGACCGGCTCACCCGTGCGTGGGTTGAGCGCCTTGCGGGCCTTTGTCTTGGCGACACGGAAGGTGCCGAAGCTGGGTAGGGTGAAGCCACCTGAGGTCTTCAGCTCTTTGACGATGGCATCTATGAGATCGCTAGCCGCTCGATTAGCCGCGACACCGGTCAGCTCGGCAGAGTCCTGCAGAACGGAGGCAATGAAGGCTTTTGACACAGTTACCAGTCCTCATGGTGGTTGGGCGCATCTCCTGTACGGGATGGCTTCAGAAATTCAAGTGCCACGCTGGGATCATCTAACCACCCATCGTCCTCAGTGCCGTGCCCTAAAACGCGCTAATCATATCCATGGTGAGCATGGAGAGCCGAACAGCCCTTGCGGCCGTTGATCCAAGCCGTCAAAGGATCTCGGTGGAGACTGGCCCAAAATGACGGAGATCGCCCCAGACATGCGTGAGGCAGCCTTGGCCACGAAGCAGGGCGCGACGACCACAACTGCTTTGGCGGCGCTCGGCATCGTTTTTGGCGATCTCGGAACCAGCCCACTTTATACCTATCAGACTATTGTGAGCGGCGTGGGCGGTCGCCCTTCCGTGGGAGATGCGCTGGGCCTTCTCTCCCTCGTCGTCTGGACCTTGATCGTGACGATTTCGATCAAATACTGCATCCTCGTCATGAGGGCCGACAATCACGGCGAGGGAGGCATCCTAGCGCTCATGTCTCTCGTTGCCGGTCGCGCCGGCCGTGCCGCCCCCGCACTCATTGCCGTGGGGCTGTTTGGGGGCGCCCTAATCTACGGCGATGGCATCATCACGCCTGCCATCTCCGTACTGAGCGCGCTCGAGGGCATCAATGTCGTCACGACTATCTTCAAGCCCTATGTGATGCCCGCGGCTCTTCTGATCCTTTTCGCGCTGTTTGCGGCACAAACATTTGGCACTGCCTGCATCGGCCGTTTTTTCGGCCCCATCATGCTGATTTGGTTCGCGACGATCGCGGTGCTGGGCTTCCTAGGTCTCGTTCAACGTCCCGAAGTTCTAGCCGCCATCGATCCGCGTCATGGGGTAGATTTCCTTGTCCGCCATGGCTGGCGAAGCTTCATCGTGCTCGGGGGCGTTTTCCTCGCCATAACTGGCGGCGAAGCACTCTACGCCGACATGGGTAGCATCGGCCGTCGCCCGATCCGTCTATCCTGGTATGGAGTTGTGCTGCCCGCGCTGCTGCTCAGCTACGCGGGCCAAACGGCGCTTCTGATCAAGACACCCAACTTGATAGGCAATCCCTTTTTCAAGCTCGCACCTGGATGGGCCGTCGTTCCGCTCGTCGGCCTCGCGACCCTTGCCACCATCATTGCGAGCCAAGCCATCATCACGGGGGTCTTTTCCCTGACCCGACAGGCCATGCAGCTCGGCTGGTTTCCGGGCCTGCTC
>NZ_LMUG01000041.1:72605-73605 GCF_009766125.1 Acidisoma sp. S159 | reverse complement strand
GCTGCGTCCCTCAGGAACCTGCGTGGGGCTCGCCCAGGCCGAGGCATCCGGTTCCTCTCGGGGAAGCCAAGATGCCTCACGTCGCCCAGCACGTGGGCGACATCTATTCCCGATGGCGCTGTCTTCCTGATTCGCGACGTGCCGCGCTGCGCCCTCGGCCGCTTTCGGGAAGCCGTCGGCAGTGCTGGGCATGTCGAGGAAAGTGCTCTGGATATGGGAACGCGCGAGTGACCCTGTGAAGGGTTGAGGCGCCGCCTCGGCGAAGTCGGACGTTAGACCAACTTCTTCAGCGCCGGCGAGACTTTGAACCTCACGGTTTTGCCCGCCTTTACCTTGACCGGCTCACCTGTGCGGGGGTTGAGCGCCTTGCGGGCCTTTGTCTTGGCGACACGAAAGGTGCCGAAGCTGGGTAAGGTGAAGCCGCCCGAGGTTTTCAGCTCTTTGACGATGGCATCTATGAGGTCACTAGCCGCTCGATTCGCCGCGACACCAGTCAGCTCAGCAGAGTCCTGCAGAACGGAGGCAATGAAGGCTTTTGACACAGTTACCAGTCCTCATGATGGTTAGGCGCAATTTCTGTACCGGATGGCTTGAGAAATTCAAGTGCTACGCTGGGATCATTGCGCAGTCTCTCGTCCTCAGTGCCGCGCCCGAAACGCGCTGATCATCACGTAGGAAGCATGGAGAGCCGAACAGCCCTTGCGGCCGTTGATCCAAGCAGTCAAAGGACCTTGTTGAAGACTGCCCCAATCGACGGAGATCGCCCCAGACATGCGTGAGGCAACCTCGGCCACGAAGCAGGGCGCGACGACAACAACTGCTTTAGCGGCGCTCGGCATCGTTTTTGGCGATCTCGGAACGAGCCCACTTTATACCTATCAGACTATTGTGAGCGACGTGGGCGGTCGCCCTTCGGTGGGAGATGCGCTGGGCCTTCTTTCCCTCGTCGTCTGGACCTTGATCGTGACGATTTCGATCAAATACTGCATCCTCGTCATGC
>NZ_LMUG01000041.1:71469-72595 GCF_009766125.1 Acidisoma sp. S159 | reverse complement strand
GACAATCACGGCGAGGGAGGCATCCTAGCGCTCATGTCTCTCGTTGCCGGTCGCGCCGGCCGTGCCGCCCCCGCACTCGTTGCCGTGGGGCTGTTTGGCGGCGCCCTAATCTACGGGGATGGCATCATTACGCCTGCCATCTCCGTACTGAGCGCGCTGGAGGGCATCAATGTCGTCACGACTATCTTCAAGCCCTATGTGATGCCGGCAGCTCTTCTGATCTTATTCGCGCTGTTTGCGGTACAAACATTTGGCACCGCCCGCATCGGCCGCTTTTTCGGCCCCATCATGCTGCTGTGGTTTGCGACGATCGCAGTGCTCGGCTTCCTAGGTCTCGTTCAACGTCCCGAAGTCCTAGCCGCTATCGATCCGCGCCATGGGGTAGATTTCCTTGTCCGCCATGGCTGGCGTAGCTTCATCGTGCTCGGAGGCGTTTTCCTCGCCATCACCGGCGGCGAAGCACTCTACGCCGACATGGGTAGCATCGGCCGTCGCCCGATCCGTCTGTCCTGGTACGGAGTTGTGCTGCCCGCACTGCTGCTCAGCTACGCGGGTCAAACGGCGCTTCTGATCAAGACACCCAACTTAATAGGCAATCCCTTTTTCAAGCTCGCGCCCGGATGGGCCGTCGTTCCGCTCGTCGGCCTCGCGACCATTGCCACCATCATTGCGAGCCAGGCCATCATCACAGGGGTCTTTTCCCTGACCCGGCAGGCCATGCAGCTAGGCTGGTTTCCGGGCTTGCTAATCCGCCAGACCTCCGACAGGGAATACGGCCAAATCTATGTGCCCTTGGTGAACTGGACGATGATGATCGGCACGCTCGCACTGACCTTCGGTTTTGGGAGTTCGGACCGACTGGCGGGCGCCTATGGCACGGCCGTCTCGACCACCATGCTTCTCACGACCGTTCTCCTCTACAACGCGATGCGTGACCTCTGGCATTGGCCGAGATGGATCGCGCTTCCCGCGAGTGGCGCCTTTCTGGTCTTTGATCTCACCTTCTTCGCAGCAAACCTGCTCAAGCTGCGCGAGGGCGGTTGGGTTCCGCTGCTCTTGGGTGTGTTTATCTTCACGATCATGACCACATGGCATCGCGGCGTCGAGGCCATGCGGCGCCGCGCGG
>NZ_LMUG01000041.1:70923-71459 GCF_009766125.1 Acidisoma sp. S159 | reverse complement strand
GCTTCCCGCGAGTGGCGCCTTTCTGGTCTTTGATCTCACCTTCTTCGCAGCAAACCTGCTCAAGCTGCGCGAGGGCGGCTGGGTGCCGCTGCTGTTAGGTATCGTAATCTTCACGATCATGACCACGTGGCATCGCGGCGTCGAGGCCATGCGGCGCCGCGCGGCGGAAAATGAGAAGAGCCCCGCAGACTTCTTCGCGGAGCTCAAAACCGGGAGCATTGCTCGGGTGCCCGGCACAGCGGTGTTTTTGAGCCGCGGCGGCATTCTGATCCCGCTGGTACTTCTCCGCCATATTGCCGATATGAAGGCGCTGCAGGAGACGGTCGTAAGTTTGACTCTAGCCTTTGACGAGATCCCGCGCGTGCCGGAGGAGAAGCGAGCCGAGGTCGAGCAGATAGCCGACGGTCTATGGCGGGTGACCGTAAGGTTTGGCTTTGTCGAAGTGCCGAGCCTGACGGTCGCCCTGGCGCTTGCACAGAAGCAAGGCTGCCCGCTGAACCTCGATTCCGCCATCTTCTTTGCGGCTCGCGACGAGG
>NZ_LMUG01000041.1:70451-70913 GCF_009766125.1 Acidisoma sp. S159 | reverse complement strand
GAAGTCGGCCGGCAAGTCGCCCTGTAGCGGCCGCTGCAGAGAAGCCTACCGGTCATTCCCCTTCGCGTGACCTGGCGACAGCCAAGCCGCCAGCAACGGCTCGACCACATCGGCGACTTCCGGTCTGCCCTCCAGTGCGGCACGCACCTTGGTCTCGAAGATACCTCCTGCTCTTCCGGTTGCCCGGAGGCCAAACGTCTTGAGCGTGCTGCGCACCTGGTTCGATAGGTCGATCGAGATACCGACGAGTTGTGACCGGGCACCGACCAGACGCCGTGTCGCATGGGCAGCCCATCCCTTGACCCGCGCCTCACGATACCATCCAGTCCGAACCAGCTGCGCCAATGTCTCGGCGTCGTGGGCATCGGTTTTGTTTCGCTGCAGGGCCGTCGCCGCCCGTGCATGACGGGCATCGAGGCAGATAACCGGAAAACCAAGGTCCTTCAGAGAATGGTACTGCCA
>NZ_LMUG01000041.1:60008-70248 GCF_009766125.1 Acidisoma sp. S159 | reverse complement strand
GTGTGCCATGATCGCCTCCAAGGACGCTGCAAGCGGCCCATCCGCTTGTCTCGCTTCCAGTGCAGCAGACTAAACCGCGGGGTCGCGATCAGCGCATGTCGAGCGCTTCTTCGCTTGGCTCGGCCGCAACCGCCGCTTCTACCGCGACGTGGAACGGCTCATCTCCTCCGCAGAAGCCTTCCTCTACGCAGCATCAGCCATCATCCTGATCCGGCGCATAGGACGTTGCCTATCAGATTCGGAATGAACTCTAAGACTGTCAAGAAACACTTGGCGACGCTCAAGGAGCTCGGCGCGGAGTGTAACCTGACGGTCCGACCTCGCCGCGTAAGACGCCAGCCAATCGGATCGCCTGCTCGATAACATCGATACGCATGTAAGTCGCCGCCCGCCTAGCCGCGACTGCGCGATATTGTTGTCTCGCCTGTCCCAGGCAATCCGCTGAAGACTCCCAGCATCATTGCACTCCGACGTTGGATGCGCGCAAAACTGGCGGATCCGGAAAAGGTCAGCAATGGATTAAAACAGAAGTTGAAGATCGATGCATGCGGAGGGAAGGTCCCGTCGTTGTTGGATTCGAGCGGCTATGAAACATCGCGCATGGCTGGCGACTGGCGAGGATATCGGTGGAGCGGGGACGCATTTTAAGATTCTCCCCTGGTATCTGATTTGGGCATTGCCGACCTAAGCCTGGCCCCTACTAGACCGAAATCACCGCCGCGAAGTGTGCTTGGTTGGACGAGGCCGCCTACCTTCCGCTATATTCACTCTACGCTGGCGGGACCCCCCGCTTGGACAAAAGAGCGCAAAAGAAACAGCATGGGCGTTTCCGCAGTGCCCCGCCCGCTTCCAGATCGGTCGCCCTAGAAGGAGGCGTAGCCAAGATGCCCAGCTAGGTCACTGCCTCTATATCGCTATCATCACGTTCACCAGGTTCAGGAATATAGCATGGCACAAGATGATGAAGGCGAAGTACGCCGCAAGCCTCGCTTTCAGGATATCGCCCGGGAAGCTGGTGTCGGAACCGCGACTGTAGAACGCGTGCTCAATGGCCGATCAAATGTTTCGCCAAGGATGGCGCATCGCGTGATAGTTGCTGCGCGCTCGCTTGGGTACGATCGAAGCCTGCCTTCTTTGTATCGTGCTCGTATCCGTATCGAAGTAGTCCTAATACGCCCAGAGACGGAATTCTTCTCACGCCTCAGCAAAGAGTTCGAGAAGATTGCTGCATCAGCCGACAAGTCGATCATCATTCATCGTTCCTTTCTCCAAGAAGATGCGCCCTACACGATCGCGCGGCGGATCGAGAAGGCTGCGCAGGACCGGTCGGGCTTGATCGTTGTCGTCCAGGACCATCCGGCCATTATTGCAGCGCTAGCGGCGGCCGACACTAAAGGAATTCCCATCGTCCTTCTTGTATCGGACGTTCAGTACGGCGGAGCAGGAGTTTATGTGGGGATCGACAACGAGAGTGCAGGGAGGACCGCCGGGTATTTTATGACCAGAATGCTCGGTGGCCGACACGGCCGTGTGGTCGCTCTCTGTCACAGCGGCGCTTATCTCGTGCACAGGCAGCGGCTCCTCGGCTTCTCGCGATATTTCCCGGCCGACAGCGATCGTCTGACCTTCGCAGCATGTCTGATGACGCGGGACACGGACGACCTGAGCTACGCTCTTGTCCGTCAAGCACTACAAGAGCACGATGATCTCGTAGGTGTCTATCACACTGGCGGAGGCCATCTAGGGGTCGATCGGGCTCTCAACGAATTCGGGCGCTCAGGCCAAGTGGTTTATATCGGACATGAACTGTCGCCCGCCACTCGACTCTTCCTAGCTTCTGGCACCATAGCGCTAACTATAGATCAGGCTCCTGAGCTGCAGGTCAGACGTGCCCTCGAGGTTCTCGAAACCTTGATTGGGCTTAGGAAGGGACCGCCCGATAAATCGCCAATTCCATTCCGCGTCATAACTCGGGAAAACATTGGTCTATGACACTGGCCTCATGATTCTAAAAGCGACTTGAGTTTGACCTCGGGCCTTGCCAACATCTCGGCGGCCGGCCTAGCCTTCTTAGCAATAAGCATCTCCGCAAGGCGCACATCTCGCGCTACACTGTTGATTGGCCCGATACCGCTTGCCGCGACCAGTCGAAGGTCCGCAGCCAGATGGAATAGGATGAAGCAATCCGCGCCTATGTCACGCCTTACGACCGAAGTCCCCTCATCACTCAGACCGACTACTTGAAGGCCAAGCTCGTATTGATCTGACCAGAACCATGGAATGGAGCAGTGCTGTTCGGCGTTCCCCAGCATATTGCGAGCCGCCAAAGTGCCATGTTCCTGTGCACTGCGCCAAGCCTCAAGACGCACTCGACGCCCGCCATAAATTGCCAGGGGGAACGAACAGCAATCTCCCGCCGCGAAAATGTTCGGGTCACTGGTGCGCATGTTTGAATCGACGGCGATGCCATTTTCTATCGTGAGGCCGGCAGCCTTCGCCAAATCGATGACTGGCGTTGCACCGACGCCGATGACGGCCAGATCAGCTTCAACCATTCGCCCATTCGACAATGTAAACGTGACAGAGTCGGAGTCGTCGACTATATCTGCCAAGCCCACACCACAAACAATTTCGACCTCCGCGCGCTCGTGCCGGGCACCGATCGTCGCTGCAATCTCGGCCGGTACGCCGCGCATCAAAATGCGCGGTTGAGCCTCTATTACGGTGACTGAAGCACCGCACTGTCGCGCCGAGGCGGCGAGCTCCAGACCGATGAAGCCTCCGCCAACTATAACTACTCTCAGACCTGGACCAAGCCGGCTCCGAATTGCTACGGCATCGTCGTATGTTCGAAAATAGACGCAGTGCCTGCTCGGCTCGGCCATCGGCAGACGACGAGGGATCGCTCCCGTTGCCAGCAAGAGAAAGGCGTAAGACAGTGCGGTGCCGTTGCTGAACTTAACCGCCTTCGCTATCGGGTCCACCGCTACAATCCGCTCACCCCTCACATGCTCGACTTCGGCAAGTGCAAGCTGCTCCTCCGTGGCAATGACTTTCAACTCGGGTGAAATGATTCGCGGGTCGTAGTTCTTAGAGAGCGGGGGTCGCTCGTAAGGTAGATGAGGTTCGTCGCCGACGAGTGTTATCGACCCTCTATGGCCGCCCTCACGCAAAGCCAATGCCGCACGGACGCCAGCTTCACCGGCTCCGATGATGACCATGCCGTTCACTGCGTTTCCCCTGCTATAAGGCAATTAAAATGTGGCCAGCCTCGTTCTTCACCGGATATGTCATCAGATTGATGCAGACCGGCGCTCCACGGGCCTGTCCGGTCTTGTAGTCAAAGCGACCGTTATGCTTGGGGCACTCAATCGTTTCATCAACCACTAGACCATCGGCCAGATGGACTGCTTCGTGTGTGCAAAGCCCATCGGTGGCGAAGAATTCGCCTTCTGGACTGCGGTATACCGCGTACGTCCGGCCGTTGTGGTCAAACCGAATGACGTCTTCCATCTCTATGTCTTGATCGTTGCAAACAGGCACCCAATGGGTCATTGGTGACCTTCCTTTTCTACTCTGATATGTGAGACAATTCTTTTTTGCCAGATCAAGCGTCGCTGCTCTCGAGCGAGCTCGATCCTCAGTTAGACTAGCATCCGTGCATGGGAGAGGGGACTCTGTTGAACTCTCTCATGCGCGGAGTTGAGGCGACGCCTCAGTCCTGCGTCGATTTAGACGCCCCTTGTCGCTGTCTTTACTTCACGCTTTGCAGCCTGCTTCGCTGCTCGGCTCATAAAGCGTTGGTTCATCCGAATCTCCGCTTCCTTTGAGCCGTCGTGGAAGGTGCCGAACCATTTGTCGACTGGGATCGCGCCGTCGGCGTAATTGCATTCGAAAAACTTGTGATGGAGATAGTGGTCGTAGGAATGCGTCTCAATCGCTTTCTCTTCAGAGATAATTATCTTTTCAAAGCCGGCATGGCCCGGCGCGGGCGCTAAGCCTGCATGGACCAAGTTGAAGATCGCATGAACAGGATGAGACGGCACGATCCAATGTATCAGCACAGCCGAGAAGTAGAGCAGATGCTCGACGGGGTGCATCGCAAGACCCGACCACGGGCCTGGATTGACGTTGTTATGATGCAATTTATGGACGGTGTGATAGAGCGCATGCGCATGGATCAGCCTGTGCACGAGATAAAAGTGTATTTCACGCCACAGAGGTACAAGAAAAAATATCGCGGCACAGTAGATTGGGTGTTCGGCGAAGCTGACATAGGGAACATAATGATTGGAAAACGCCCAGAGCGTGAGTGCCTCATAGCCGGTCCATATCGGCACGGCGCTCATGAAGGTCCAGATCATATTGTCGGCGTTTTGGTTGCCAAACAGAAAGGCAGAGTTGTCCTTTGACGGCCATTTGCCATTGAATTTGAAACTGGTCCCCTGCTTTCGCTGCATGTAGAGGCGAAGATGAAAAGCACCGAAGAACAGAAACACCATCACCGCATTGCGGACAAGGAGGTACGAAACCCATCCAACTGAGAACGTCTTGGTCGTCGCTAGGGACGGTGTCGCATAGAGCCAGAGCAGAACGCCAATGACGCCATACAACATATTCCACGGCATGATGTAGCCGGGATACCCGAACATCCACTTGAGGAAGTTCAGGGGCTGAGCCGGCCACACGAAGACCGGCGGATAGGTAATCAGCTTGTTGGGCTTCCAATCCCCGCGCTTGTCGCGGGTGCCATAAAGTGCATCGTCCATGACGCCGGCCTTCCAGGTCTTGTTTCGATGAAACTACCCTTCTGACCACGGCGGGAGTAGCAGATCATTGATCCGATTTGATCAGGGCCAAGGTGGGCCTGCGCGAGAGCTTGTTCGGCACGCGAATTCCGACAAATGGAAGTACTCATGTCCATGACTGATCAAAAATGATCAAAAGCTCTGTGGCTTTGTTACTCAATTGATGACGTAGTGGTGACACTTAGCGAAACGTCTTTGGGGTTGGATCAGCGACAGCAATAAAAATAACTGTCTCAGTGTGATGCCAGAAGCGACTTAACGACGGTGGACTAAAACCATTCGCGGCGAGCCGCGTAACTAAGGAGGAAACTAATAATGTATAGCCGCAAGGTATTGCGTCTTCTTACTATGGCCGCTCTCGGGGCCGCCACAGTCATCGTAGCCCATCCGCCTCAAGCTCGGGCGGCGGCGCCAACGCATTACGTTTTCGCGCTCATAACACATGGGCAGACTGGCGCTGCCTTTTGGGATGTCGTGCGGAGAGGTGCGCAAGCGGCCGCCGCTAATCATGGCGCCAAGCTTATTTATCTTCCGAATCCAACCGAGTCCGGCGAAGCGCGCCTGGTGACAAACGCTTTGCAGCAACATGTCGACGGCATTGCCATTACGCTCGCATTTCCACTTGCGATGGCTCCGGTGGTCAAGCAGGCTGAGGAGGAGAATGTTCCCGTCATTGCGGTGAACGCGGGTGCAAACGAGTGGCAGAAGATGGGTATGTTGGGCTATGTGGGCACCGAGGAAATCGCGAGCGGCATGAGCGTCGGCAACAGGCTCAACAAGGCCGGTGCTAAGAATGTAGTTTGCCTTGATCACCAACAAGGTGCAATTCAATTGGAGCAGCGGTGTGACGGAATCAAGAAGACTTTTGCAGGCAAAGTGACCGTTCTTTACGTTCCCGGTCTCGATATGGCCAGCGCACAGTCGCGAATGCTGGCCAAACTACAGCAAGACCCAACGGTTGATTTTATTGTAACCTTAGACTCCTCATTTGTCCCCGCAACGGAAACGGCAATAAAGTTAGCGGGGAGCAAGGCTAAAACCGGGACGTTCGGCATTGATGGTCTGACAATCAAGTCCATAGAGCGAGGGACGGTGGATTGGGCTGTCGATATCCAGCCCTGGCTCCAAGGCTACGAAGCAATTGATCTCCTTTATCTCAACAAAGCCAACGGCAATCAGCTCGGAGGAGGAGGCCCTGTTCTGACTGGTCCGAGCTATGTCACGAAAGACAACGCCAAGGACATTGCGATGTTCGCTTCGGAAGGAACGCGTTGAGCATCTGAAAGAGATAAAGCGCACCTTCAGAGGACATCGGAAGCGAGGAGACGGCTTTCGCAAAGGCCCTTTGAGGTGCGAACTCTCCCGAGTTTCGGCGAAGACATAGGGCAGACGTTCCTTATAATCTGAGACTGCACCATCCACTAACCAGGCGCGAAACTAGAGAAAATCGAAGAAGGCTAAGAAGGCGACTTATTGGTTGACCGGGGCCGGATGACGTTCGTCACAGTCCCGGCTCGTCAGCCGCAATTCACGCAAGTTGAACATACCTTGCGCGGCAGCACGCTTTCATAGCGATTGGATCGCGGGTCGAGTGTGCTGCCAGTGCTTGGATGGCCACAGCGACCTCGTCACCCCAGTGCCACATTGTTCTTGGCGGAGCTATATCAACGCGAAAGGACCACCATGACGATAGCGACGGATGTCTTAAATGCGCGGGTTGCTCGACGACAAGTCGAGCGACAAGCACTGTGGAAGAAGGTGCTCAAGCGGCCAGAAATCGGCGCGCTGGGCGGGGTCATTCTCGTTTTTATCTTCTTCTACGTCACGGCGCCGCCATTCCGGCAGTTGGCCGCTTTCACGACGATTCTCTATCAGTCGGCGACGCTAGGGATTCCGGCCGTGGCGGTTTCGCTCCTCATGATCGGTGGGGAGTTCGACCTAAGCGCCGGAGTTGCAGTCACCGCCTCATCCCTTGCCGCCGCCATCTTCACGACGGAGGTTTTTGGCAATGTGTGGATTGGTGTCCTTGCCGCTTTGGTCCTGTCACTGGGGATCGGCGCGCTCAACGGCTATCTGCTGGTCAAGACCAAGCTTCACAGCTTCTTGGTGACGCTATCGACATTCCTCATGCTCCAGGGCCTGAATATCGCCATCACCAAGCTGCTGACGGGCAATGTCGCGACCGACGACATATCCGGCATGAGCGGCTTTAACTCGGCGCATGCCGTCTTCGCCTCGAGCCTGACCATCGGCGGCGTGACGATCAGCATTGCCATCATCTACTGGATTATCTTCGCGTTACTCGGCACCTGGGTTCTGTTGCGTACCAAGGTCGGCAACTGGATCTTCGCGGTGGGCGGGCAGGGCGACAGCGCGCGAGCCGTCGGTATCCCGGTGAAGAAGGTCAAGATCGGCCTCTTCATGCTGGTTGGCCTCTCGGTCTGGTTCATCGGCATGCACATGCTCTTTGCCTATGACACGGTGCAATCGGGCGCCGGTATCGGAAACGAACTCCTCTACATCGCCTCGGCAGTGGTCGGCGGCTGCCTGTTGACCGGCGGTTACGGCTCAGCGATTGGATCGGCTCTGGGCGCCTTTATTTTCGGCATGACGACCGAAGGCGTCATCTATGCCGATTGGGACCCCGACTGGTTTATGTTCTTCGTCGGCGCGATGCTGCTGCTGGCAACGGTCTTCAATGGCTGGCTGCGCACCCGCGCAAGCTCGAGGTGAAAGACATGTCGAAGAGTAATTCAACACCCATCGTGAAGCTCGCCAATGTCGGCAAAAGCTATGGAAACTTCAGCGCCCTGAAGGATGTCAGCATAGCGGTCCGGCAAGGTGAGGTGACCTGCATTCTCGGCGATAACGGAGCGGGCAAGTCGACGCTCATCAGTATCATCGCCGGGCTGCATCCCCACGACGATGGCGTTTATGCCGTTGACGGCAACCCCGTCCACTTCACGTCACCGCGCCAGGCTCTGGATCTCGGTATCTCGGCCGTCTACCAGACCTTGGCGATGGTGCCGCTCATGTCGATCTGGCGGAACTTTTTTCTCGGTTCGGAGATGACCACCGGCACCTGGCCATTCCGCCGGCTCGATGTCGCCGGGATGTGGGAGAAGACCGATGTGGAGCTGCGCCAAATGGGCATCAACGTGTCCGATCTGGAGCAGCCCGTGGGGACGCTTTCCGGTGGCCAGCGTCAGGTGGTCGCGATCGCCCGCGCCATCCACTTCGGCGCCCGTGTCTTGATCCTCGACGAACCGACGGCGGCGCTTGGCGTGACGCAATCGGGCATTGTGTTGCGCTACATCGCCCAGGCGGCTCGAGAGCAGGGGATTGGTGTCATCTTCATCACTCATAACCCCCACCACGCTTACATGGTCGGTGACCACTTTATGGTTCTCGCGCGCGGCGAGGTCGAGCTCGACGCGCCCCGATCTGAACTCAGCCTCGACGATCTCATGTTCCACATGGCGGGTGGCGCCGGCCTCAATGCGCTGCAACATGAGCTTCATCGGAACGACCCCCCAACTGTTCGTCCAGAGCGTGCCGACAGTTGAAGAACAGCCTGAGAGGACGCGAACGGCTGATCAGCGGGAAAAAGGGGAATGCCATCTTTACGCGCGAGCTGGCGCGGCGTTAGGATCACCGCAGGTAGAGCAACTGCGTCAATAACCCGCAGCGGGAAGGAAACTGATGAAAACGGTTGTGGGCATCGCGACACTGGAGCGCACGGAGACGCTTGCCCGAGCAGCGTGGTGGCTATGGGTTGTCGCCACGGCGTCGCTACTGGTGATGGCCTCGCTCGAGTTCGTCGTATCATTGTTGAACACTGCGAGCGTCGACAGCGGCGACGAAATCGCCCGCGCCGCAATACTCTTAGCGTCCGCTGCGCTGGTCTATGTGGGCGGACGCGCTGCACGGCACGTCATGGGTAGCGACTAGGCCACCTGGTCCTGGAGCGTCCCGTCAATCTCATCCGCCATCGACAAAATCATCTGCGCCGGGGTCGAGGCGAAAGTAAACAAACCAGGCTCGCCCTTCTTTCCTCCAAGCCTTGCCAACACCGCTACTAAAACGACTAGAGCGTCTTCGCGATATTTGCGCAGAACGCGCTCGGTTGGAAGTTTGTGGTCCACTTTCGCCAGTGCCTGAGCAGTTGTTTCGATGAGAGCCTCGGCTAAAGGTGTCACGATGTTTTAGCTCCAAATGAAATGCTGAAGAGTTAAAGTTCTCAAGTCTCAAAGCGTTGAATTCAAAGGGCGGTAGCCATGAAAGCAGTCGGCTCATAAGCAACTCCTGGTTGCATCTTCGACGACTCAATCTATCATTAGGAGCATGCGGCTTGTCGCTTATCAAGTTGAGAACCTGTGACACATCATGCTGAGTGCAAGCTCGGAGGGGCCGGTCGAACCGGATTCTGACGACCTCGTGTCCTGGTTGCGGGAACGTGTCCTGGTCATGGTGCGCAGCCAGGGGCGCGATCTTTCTCTCAGACAGCTCGGCGTGCTGCTCACCATCGGCGAACCCGGCGGCCCCCACACAATCAAAGGCGTCGCTGAGGCAACGGGTGTTGAGGCACCGGGAGTTGCGCGCGCTGCGGACGCTTTGGAGGCCTACAAACTCACTCGTCGACTGATTGGCAAAGACAGACGCGCCGCGAGACTCGAAGTGACGCCGAGCGGGAGAGCGCTTGTAGGCGCCTTGGGAACCCAGCTTAGCGCTAAGATGCCGGTTGCCTAGACCGCAACGTGGCGAGGTCGTGGGACGTTGTCTGACATTCACACACTTGCCCCGGAAGGGCCGCGGCGGGAACAGATTCCCGGCCTACCCTGCTCGCCTAGTCAGGGGTGAAACGCGTGGTCATCTATACCTTCTACCGGTTAGGCCGGGCTGGTCATGTGGCAAGCACTGGGGAAGTCGCCTGCGCCGATGACGCCTCAGCACGCGAGGTGGTTGCGCTGTCGTTAGCGCCGCGAGAGACGGCGGAACTGTGGGAGGGCATCCGCCACGTGGGCAAAATCACGGGCGCCACGTCACCCGGGGGTGAGTGAATCATCCAAAAATATTAGTCGCGCGTAGAAAAGGCAGAGCCGTTCCATATGGAGCCAAGCCATGCCGCGCGCCCGCAATGCTCTATCCCCACAAGCCGTGCTCGCCGGGCTTTTGCGATACTTGGAAGGCTCGGGTGCCCTAACCCACGACGAAGGGCGGGCGATCGTAGTCCGCGCCAATCTCCATCGCATTCATGAGGGAACGGATAGGACTTTGGGCACCTCGCTGATCATCGACAGCCTTCTTCTGAAACTCGACCGGCTTCCGACTTCGTCCGCTAAGACTCGTGGAGCGAACGACCAGCAGGGGTCGTAGTGGTGCATCGCTAGGGAAAAACGCTGGTTTGGAGTGGACGTTCACTAAGAGTCGCT
>NZ_LMUG01000041.1:37752-59998 GCF_009766125.1 Acidisoma sp. S159 | reverse complement strand
CTATTCCCGATGGCGCTGTCTTCCTGATTCGCGACGTGCCGCGCTGCGCCCTCGGCCGCTTTCGGGAAGCCGTCGGCAAGGCTGGCCATGTCGAGGAGAGTGCTTCTAGATATTGCGAAAGCGCGAGTGATCCTGTGAAAGGTTGACGGCGTCGCCTCGGCGATGTGGGACCTTAGACCAACTTCTTGAGCAACGGCGAGACTTTGAACCTCACGGTTTTGCCCGCCTTTACCTTGACCGGCTCACCTGTGCGTGGGTTGAGCTCCTTGCGGGCCTTTGTCTTGGCGACACGAAAGGTGCCGAAGCTGGGTAAGGTGAAGCCGCCGGAGGTTTTCAGCTCTTTGACGATGGCATCTATGAGGTCACTGCCGCTCGATTCGCCGCGACACCAGTCAACTCAGCAGAGTCCTGCAGAACGGAGGCAATGAAGCCTTTTGACACGCGCTCGGGCGCGTTAATGCGTCGAGCACCCGAGCGGGGTGTCACGCCATGCAACGTCAAATTCGACGCCGGTCTGCGTTATACGGTATGTGCCGCCCACCAGGCGTGGGCGCGTGGACTTCCAATGCGGACGGGGAAACGAGCCGGCCGATACCCACCTTAGTAGAGGGGCGACCACTTCACGCGCCGACCAATGAGAGCAAGCTTAACAGGTTCGGCGTGTCGACGATCCTACTTAGATGTGCCAGTGTTTGCCCTTATGAGAGAAGATTCAGAAAATCAGGCCATTGCCGGCGCGTGACAAGCTCAACCGGCATAGATGGAGCGAGGAATAGAATGTTCGGGATAAACGACCGCATCCGAAAGCACAGTGAGACACACGGCCCCATCCAGGTCGCGGTCATCGGCACCGGCGCCATGGGCGGCGCTCTTGTTGATCAGCTCACCATGGCACGGGGGATGCAGGCTGAGGTCGTAGTAGATGTTGATCTTGGCCGTGCCGCCGAAGTGCTGGGCGCCGCCGGCTTCATGGAGAACCAGATCACACGCTGCGTATCGGTTGAAGAAGCGGATGCGGCGCTGGCTGCCGGTCACAAGGTGATTACGACGAAGGCGGAAATCGCCTGGAGTCTGCCACAGATTGATTGCGTCGTGGAGGCAACCGGCAATCCGACATTCTTCGCCGATGTCGCGCTGGCCACGATCGCGGCCAAGAAGCACCTTGTCACCTTCAACGTTGAAGGTGATGTGCTAGTCGGGAACATCCTCAAGAAGAAAGCGGACGATGCGGGTGTCGTCTATACTGGCATCCACGGCGATGAACCGGGCGTGGTGAAGGCGCTGTATGATGAAGCTGATGCGCTTGGCTTCGAAATTCTCGCGGCTGGACGGCATGACTACGGCGGCGGCGACGTCAAATGGAATAAGGAAAATGTGGGCGCCTATCTCAAAAACGTGAGCGCGGGCGCCGTGCAGCGCAATGCAGCCCTCTTCGCCTCGTTCGTCGACGGCTCTAAGACGAACGAAGAATGCTGCATGATCGCAAACGCGACCGGGCTCGAGCCCGATATCCGCGGAATGCATGGACCGGCAGTCACCTTTAACGAGTTCGCGCAGCGTGTTCCCCAGCTCCTCGACAGCCGCGAAAATGGCGGCATCCTAAGTCGCACCGGTGTGGTCGAACGTATCGTCCCGGCGGAAGGTGCCCACGTCCAGCCTGTCTGGTGCTTCGTCGTAGTGCGAATTCGGAATGAACTGCAGCGGGTGTTTATGAATTCTATGTCCGGCCTCGGCAACCTGGTGGACGATAGGAGTCCCCTCGGTAGCGCAGCAGGCGTCCAACTACTCACTTCGCCGAAGGGAAAGTCGACGGTCGGCATCTTCTACACGCCTTATCATTACGTGGCGATCCAGGCGCCGATCTCAATTGCCATGGCAGTCGTCGATCGGCAGGTGACCATCGCACCGCTGACAAGCGGCAAGCGCTACGCCGACGTCATGGCGCTGACGAAAAAGGACCTCCTCCAAGGTGAGGTCATCGACGAGATTGGAGGCCTTTGCGTCGCGGGGCGTGTGGAAAAGGCGCGCATTGTGAGTGAAGGCAATTTTCTTCCCTTCGCCCTGGCGCGAGATGCCACAATGAAACGAGCCGTCTCGAAAGGAGAATACCTCACCTATGACGATGTAGTGCTCGGTCCCGCGAATGACCGCCTCGTGGCACTCCGCCGTGAACAGGACATCCTGTTTCCACCAGCCTGAACGGAACGAAGATGAGGAGTGGACTCTGGCGCAAGATGCGGCTCGCCGCGTCGCCGAGCACACCACCCCCGAAGCAGCCAGCCGCGAGGCCGTTGAGTTGTGACCTGAGGCGCGGTCAGTCCACATAGGCTTACTGTGCAGCAGACACCAGCCGTCCCTCCCTCAACACGCGGGAAGGGGTTTTTCGCGTTTTGATTACTTGTCCCCGCTCGCAACCGAGCGATGCTCGTGAATGCAGCGGCGGCGACGCGGGGTTCTCGACCGGGATGCCATTAGCCGAAGAAAAGCGTCCTGTCCGGCGGGTGCCCACAGGCACAGCCATGAGCCGTCTCACCGAAGATGTTCTTGAACACGTGTGGGGCACTCGCCGGAATGTTGATGGCCGAGGGTGCTCGTAAGTTTGCGTCTCCCCTCGGAAGGCGAACTCCAGCTCGTTGCCCAGCAGCGTGGATATCTCCTCAAAATTATGACGGTGCGGCGGCGGCCCGCTGCCGTCGGGCACCAGCATGTCGATCAGCCAAAAGCGCCTCGCAGTCTGCGCTCCGATATGAGGATGTAGGTGTCGCCCACGACCGCCATGTGACGCAGTTGAGGATCGTCAGGGGCGGCAGCCGTAAGGCTGCGATTGGGATCGCGGCTGCGGTCGTCTGGTGCGATCGCGCGATTCGGTTGAGGTGCCAAGCTTGAGACGGGGGCGTCGTACGGCTGACCGCTGCCTCCCGCCGCGCCATAGACTTGTCCGGTCGCAAAACTGGCATCCGCGGCCGCCAACTGGACATAGATCGAGCCCAGCTCCGCTGGCTGACCGGGACGACCAAGTGGCGTCATGCTTCCGAACTTTTCGAGCTTCTCCTGTGACGCACCGCCCGTCACCTGAAGCGCCGTCCAAATGGGCCCGGGTGCCACGCCGTTTACACGAATACCCTTCGGGCCAAGCTGCTTGGCTAGAGATTTAACAAAATTCATCGTCGCCGCCTTTGTCTGCGCGTAGTCGTAAAGATCGGGCGTGGGATCGTACGCTTGTTCCGACGTCGTCGCGATAATGGCAGAGCCGGGCGGCATGTGATGCAGCGCCGCCTTGATAATCCAGAATGGCGCGTAGATGTTTGTCTTAATCGTCCAGTCGAACTGCTCGGTCGAAATGTCCAAGATGGAGTTGTGTGCCTGCTGACGGCCGGCATTGCTCACCAAGATATCCAAACCGCCGAGCCCGGCGACTGCATCCGTGACAAGCTTCTGGCAGAAGGCCTCGTCGCGAATATCTCCGGGAATTGCAACCGCGACCCGACCTTCTGCCTTGATGAGCGCGATGACTTCGCGGGCATCGGGTTCTTCGGCAGGAAGGTAATTTATTGCCACATCAACACCTTCGCGCGCGTAGGCAACAGCAGCAGCGCGGCCCATCCCGGAATCACCTCCGGTAATGAGCGCCTTGCGTCCAGCGAGCCGACCTGATCCCCGATAGCTCTGCTCGCCATGGTTAGGGCGGGGCTCCATTTTGCTGACCAAACCCGGCCAGGCTTGCAACTGCTTCTTAAAAGGCGGTCGTGGGTATTTGTGGGTCGGGTCTTGCAACGGCCGCGACGGCGAGGGCGGTGACGATGTCTGTTGGCCGAGAGCCGGCCGCACCGCCGCCGCGACAGCAGCCAGTCCGATGCCAGCTCCACCGACCACGTTGCGCCGCGAAATCGCCTTTTCGTCGCTAATTGCCATGAGGCAGCCTCCCGAAATGGAGCAGCGGTATCCGCGGACTTGCATGCTCCCGCTGCGATATGGAGCCTGGCGTTCGAGTTTCGAGGAAAACCTGGAGTTGCCAAGAGAACGTGTGAGCGGGTGGCCCCGCCTGGTGTGCCTCTTCACCTTCGCGCCTTAACGCGTTGCCATCCCGACATTTGGCTGGTGATCCGGTAACGCCCTCGCCACCTCGGAAAGACGTTAGGGTCTCCGACTCTCCGATCTCGCGGATTGAGTAAGACGAGCAAATCGCGAGCTGAAGTTGCGGTTTCGTGACAGCGCCTAGCGCAAAGTTCAAGTCAAACCGCCCCAGCTGCCGGAACGGCGATGAGCGAGCCACTCAATGAGCCAGGACCGGAAGCGCGCTTCCTCAGCCTGCGCGCAGGCATTTGGGATGTCACGGAAACAGTTTGGCCCGCTCCTCATGCCGCTCCAGTTATAAGCACTGGCTTGGTCGGCGAACGTGTGATGATCGGCACGTTGATTCAGGAGTTCATCCGTCTGCCGGGGGATACTACCCACTCGGCCGTCAAACGAACCGACCTGCTCTGCTACAACCGACTAGATGGCCGCTGGGACTATGTGTCCTTCGACAGAAGGGATCCGGTCGGCTTTATGCCGGCCTGGAGCCTGGACCGGCAACCTCGACCGGATCGCATTAAGCTTCGCACCCATAGCCGTCGTCGGCGGCACAATATCGACCGGCCAGTTTCTACGGATGCGGCAGGAACTCGCTACGCAAGGCCCCGATCACGACACAAACGAGCAGTATTTCACGATGGCGGACGGCACCGGCACGGAGTGGCTCAATCACCGATATGACTATGTCCGTCGCGTCTGAATGGCACGCGATTATCGCGACGTGAAATGCGAACTACAGTTTCGACGCAGGGAGCATCTTGAGGTGACGCTTCAGCGCTCAGTCCAGTTGGCGGCGCTAAATAAGGGTGGGATCAGTGGCCGGGGTAGCCGAACAAGTCGAACGTCGGCAGGAGCGAAGTGAGTTTGGCGTAGAAGCCTGGATGCAGGCCGCCCGGAATTTGCTCACCAGCCGCCTTTGAGCTGCTCGGCCGTCGTCCGCTTCGCGGGATCGACGGGATCGGTGAGAGCCGATTGAAAGAGCACCTCCACGACTTGCCCGAACGTCTCGCTCGCGATGTGTGTCGTCGTCGAGGCCTCGCTGTGCGTTGTTGAAGCTCCCTCTGACTAGCGCAATGCGTTTTCGGCTCAAACGACTTTCGATTGAGCAGGTCATTGGGATCGACCGCCTCCAGCAATGCTGCGTGGGCGGACACGCGGCTATCCAATGCCCGAAACAAGGTTGAACGATAGATCGTCAAATCCTCGCCGACCGCGAGGTCAGCGAAAAGCGTGGACGGCGCGGTCGGCCGAGGACCATACGTGAAGACGAGCCTTGCCTCGCTACAGTTCGGATCAAGATCGACGATGCAAACACTCAGCGGGCTGAGATCTGGAGCATCGACGTCAAAGGTGATGTCGATCGTTACCTTGATGGAGGGAAGGAGGGAAGGAAGGGGTGCGACGATGTCTGGCGCAACAGCTCCCCCTGAAGTCCGGACCGCGGAAGGCGGGCCGCGCTACGGACAAGGTATACGCTAGGGATGTCCGCTTGCAGACACTTGTCCGCTGCAAGCGTCGACAGATACCTTCCGAGCGTCAGTCGCGCGGTATTGACAGCCCCGCGAGAAGCGGCGCGTAGGCGGCGAGCCTGCTGGACACGAACTCCGTGAAGAGTCGCACGCGCTTCGTCTTGCGTGTCTCCCCCTGTGTGAGAAGCCAAACCGTTCCGTACATGTGCAGATCGGTGCCCGGCACCCTCACCAGTAGGGGATCGGCATCGCCAATGAAGCACGGCAGTGTCGTCATCCCGAGCCCTTGCCTTACTGCAGCGATTTGTGCCTCAGCATCCGTGGTCCTGAATGGGACCCCTGTGGTGCGAACCTCGCCCTCGCTGGCCCAGTCCGGAATTCCATGCATGCTGATGACGATCCACCGGATGGAATCCGGTGCGCTTGCCCGCCACGCGGCGAGTCGATCGCGAGACATGTAGACGCCGCCGAGCAGCTCCGGTCCCTTCAGGCCGTGAAGATTGAGCGGCAGGGTTTTGCGGTCGTAAACGACGCGGATCGCGACATCGGCCTCTCGGTTGGTCAGATTTGCCAGCTCACCTGACGACAAGATTTCCATTTCGATGTCCGGATGCAGACGCGCGAAATCGGCGAAGTCCGGCATCAGCAGGTGTGTCGCAAGGGGCGGCGTTAGCGTCACCCGCAGAAGCCCGCGCACGCTCTGGTCGCGCCCGAAGACGCGCGTCTCCAGCTGGTGCGACGACGCTTCCATCTGGATGGCGAGCTCAAGGACCTCCTCGCCCGCAGCCGTCAGGCGGTATCCTGAAGGTAGCTTTTCGAACATCTGCGCCCCAAGGCGTTCCTCGAGCTGGGCGATGCGTCGCAGCACGGTCGAGTGGTTGACACCCAGGCGCCCGGCGGCAGCCCGCACTGAGCCTCCGCGCGCCGCGGCAAGAAAGTAGCGAACGTCATCCCAGTCGATCATGGTGCATTCTCGCGCCGCCAGCTGCGCCCTCCGAGCCCGTTCTACCACATCGAGCCGCAGCGCGCGCAATTGCCGCGCCGTTCAACCATCCCGCCGGATCGATTTCGCACCACCGATGTGCGCGATTCCGCACTCATCGCCAGCTTCCGGCAAGCTATGTTGAGGCCCTCGGGAGACATCACCCCTCCGTCGAAAACCCGAGATAGCGAAACGAAGGATGCACGACATGACCCGATTGAGTGGAAAAACCGCTGTCATCACGGGCGGAGCCACCGGCATCGGCCTCGCCGCAGCAAAGCGCTTCATCGAGGAGGGCGCTTTCGTCTTCATCTTCGGCCGTCGACAAGAAGCGCTCGACGCCGCCGTCGCAGAACTCGGACCCAATGCCCGTGCCGTAATGGGCTCGGTGTCCGATCTGGCCGACCTCGACCGGCTTTACACCGCGGTCAAGGCCGAGCGCGGGACCCTCGACATCGTCTTCGCGAACGCCGGGGCGGGAAGCGTGGCCAAGCTTGGCGAGATCACCGCCGAGCACATTGACGAAACCTTCGACACCAATGTGAAGGGCACGATCTTCACGGTCCAGAAGGCGCTGCCGCTGATGGGCAAGGGCGGTTCGATCATCTTGACCGGTTCGAGCGCCGGCACCACCGGCGCCCCCGGAATGACCGCCTACAGCGCGAGCAAGGCGGCTGTGCGCAACCTCGCGCGCACCTGGGCGGAGGACCTAAAGGGCACTGGCATTCGGGTGAACGTGCTGTCCCCCGGGGCGACGGCGACCGAACTCGCGAAGGCGGCGCTCGGCGAGGAGGGCCAGAAGGCCTACGCCGCGATGACGCCGCTCCAGCGCATGGCCGATCCGGCGGAAATCGGGGCCGTGGCCGCCTTTCTCGCATCATCGGACAGCAGCTTCATGACCGCCAGCGAGGTCGCCGTTGACGGCGGCCTGGCGCAACTCTGACCCCGGCGCGGTTCCCATGCCGGGCCCACGTAGCACCAGGGGAACAGTATTATGAAAACACTCGAAGGCAAGATCGCAGTCATCACGGGCGGAAGCAGCGGGATTGGGTTGGCCACAGCCAAACGTTTCGTGGGCGAAGGTGCGCACGTCGTGATCACGGGTCGACGAGAGAAGGAGCTGAAGGAAGCCGCAACTTTCACCGAGAGAAACGTTACGACGGTCGTGGGCGACGTGTCGCGCTTGGAAGATTTGGACCGCCTTTATGCCGTCGTGAAAGAGAAGCACGGCCACATCGACATTCTCTTCGCGAACGCGGGCGCGGGCACAATCGGACCGCTCGCGGTAGCTACTGAGGCCCATTTTGATCAGACCTTCGATGTGAACGTGAAGGGTCTGTTCTTTACGGTGCAGAAGGCCCTTCCCCTCTTCAAGGACGGCGGTTCGATTATCCTGAACTCTTCGGTGTCGAATGTGTTGGGCCTGCCAGGATTCAGTGCCTACGCCGCGAGTAAGGCGGCTGTCCGTAGCTTTGCGCGCGCTTGGACACTGGAGCTGAAAGATCGCAAAATCCGCGTGAATGCGATGAGCCCCGGTCCAACCGAGACCCCTGCCTTGGAGACAACGACGGGCCTTACCCCTGAGCAAGCCGAGCAAGCGGCCGCCCAGTTTGCGTCACAGGTCCCAATGGGTCGACGGGGCAGGCCAGAGGAAATCGCGGCTGCCGTCACGTTCCTTGCCTCCGATGAAAGCTCTTACATCACCGGCGTGGATCTGGCCGTCGATGGAGGCATGGCGCAGGTCTGATCCGGCGCTAACACAAGATCGGAGAGGCATTATGAGCTACGCGATTATCGGCTTTGGTAAGATCGGTCGCGCTCTTGCCAAGGCGTTTGCCCGCAACGGCATCGAAGTGTCCGTCGCAACCACACGCGACCCGGAAAGCTTCGCGTCCGATGCGGCCGCGATCGGACCCACGGTCATTCCCCAAACACTGGCGGAAGCGGTCAAGGCGGACATCATCTTTTTGGCTGTCCGTTTCGAGGCGCACCCGGATGTCGCGAAGGCGCTCCCCACCTGGCAGGGGAAGACAATCATCGACGTAACCAATGCCTACGGCGTGCCGCCCGAGGAACTGGGAGGACAGCCTTCTTCCAAGTTCATCGCGCAGGCCTTTACTGGCGCAAGACTGGTCAAGGGATTCAATCATCTGGCCGCGGCCGTCCTCGACCAAGATCCGGCCGCACATGGGGGCAGGAGAGTCGTGTTCCTGGCGAGCGACGATAACGCTGCCGCGGCGGAGATTGGTGCGCTTGCGGAAAATCTCGGTTTCGCGCCGATCGAACTTGGCGGGCTTTCGGAAGGCGGACTGCTTGTGCAGGCGCGCGGAAATAGTTGGGGTCGGCTGATCTTTAAGGACCTGGTCAAAGTCGACGGATGAAGACGACGTGCGCACCGGCAGGGCCACGATGCAGGGATCGAATCGAGCGCGATCCGATCCAAACGAAGTGGAGGCATTCCCATGAGCATTGAGAAGAACATCCAGACCGTGAAGGACTTCTTCGCCGCACTCGGCCGTGGCGACAGGGAGGCGCTGCTGGCGCTGGTCGCCGAAGACATCGAGTGGATCATTCCGGGCGAGGCCTGGCCGCTGGCCGGAACGTATCGCGGGCACGCAGGGCTGGCGAATTTGCTTGGGACAGCGTCCAAGTCGATAGAAACGTCCACGGAACCCCGGGAGTTCGTAGCGCAAGGAGACCGGGTCCTGGTCATCGGCTTCGCGAGGGGAAAGATCAAAGCCACGAACAAGACGTTCGAGGACGACTGGATCTTCGCCATCACGGTCCGGGACGGCAGACTGACGAGCATTCGGGAATATGTCGACACCCAGGCATTGGCGCGGGCGGCCGAGGTAGATGCGTCCGGGCCGGCGTAGCGCTGGCCATCTGCGGCCATCGACTCAGGGTCGACGGTGAATGAGCCGCGGATCGCGCCCCCGCACGCTGCGCCTTCTTCAAATGCCGACTTGTAATGGAGATCTTGATGTACGACCAATCCAAACAATCTGAGTTGATCCGGTTCTCGCGCGTCGATGCGGGCTCCACTGTCATTGACGTTTACCCGGGCGACGGCAACTGGACCCGCCTCTTCTCCGACATCGTGGGGCTCGGAGGTTGGGTCTACAGCTTCGTGCCGGCCGAAGTCGCCCATTTCAAGAACGATCCGGTCGGCAGCATGCGGACGCTTGCGAAGGAGCCGGGCCGAGAGAACGTCGTGGTTGTCTCAGCGGACATCGTGGCGATGCCGGAGGTCACACAGCCGGCGGACGTCCTTTGGCTGCACCTCTTCTACCACGATCTCCACACCGCGCTGATCCAGGCCAGAGGCGCGACGGCGGCCGACTTCAATCGAGCTGTCTACAAGCTGCTGAAGCCCGGCGGGTACTATGTCATCGTAGACCATGCCGCCGCCGCAGGCTCAGGCACGAGCGACACCCAGTCTCTGCATCGGATCGACCCTGCGGCCGTCCGCGATGAGGTGGAGGCGGCCGGCTTCGTGCTGGATGCACAAAGCACCTTGCTCGTGAACAAGGATGATTCGCACTCGATCAAGGTTTTTGAACCCGGGATCAAGGGCGAGACCGATCGCCTCGCCTATCGGTTCGTGAAGCCCTGACAGGTCTCGGGCACTCCCAAGCGATTTCAGGAGTTCGGCTTTCTACGGCCGCATCTTCGACCACGAGCTGGTGTCGGCCGTGTAGCGAAAGGTCGAGCCGACCAGCTTGGAGAAGATTGCCGCAGGGCACGTAAACAACATATTAACACGCGAGAAGCTCTGTTGGACTAACCCGCTGCGCGGGAGTCGCGTGGTCGCGCGCGATAGGTTGAGCAATCCGGCGTAGTCTTCCGCGAGGCCGGTAATCGTTCGTTGTTCATCTGACTGCCCCGTTTGCAGGACCGTGGCACGCCACACCTGCATAGGAGCAATCGATGACCCCGCTTCGCCAACGCATGACCGAGGACATGGAGCTTCGCGGCTTCTCGCGACATACGCAACGTGCCTACGTCCAATACGTCGCCATATTCGCACAATACTTCCACAAATCGCCAGAACTCCTCGGGCCTGCCAAGATCCGAGCCTTTCAACTCTATCTGACCCAGGAGCCGCACCTATCGCCCAGTTCGATGGCCGTCGCGGTCACGGCGCTGCGGTTCCTCTACAAACCACCCTCAAGCGCGACTGGACCGTCGGTTCCAGGTCCTATTCAACCTGCTTCACTGTCTTTGTTGGCCTGACGGTCGTGTGACTGGCACTTAGGACAGTTGCGATTGCGACAAGAGTTGTAGGCGATGCGTTGATGACCGCAGCCGTCGCAGCGCTCGACATGCCCGCCGAGGGCTGCGGTGCGGCACAGCCCGATCGCTCGCATCGCGTGGCGCTGCACGGTGGAAAGCGACGCGCCTTGAATGGGCATTCTCCTACCCGGCCCAGCGATCAGTCTGAGCCATACCCCTCGGCATCGAACTCGAGGCTGGGCACGGACTGATTGCTCAGCCATGCGCCGACTGCCCACCGCAGTCATGAGATTTTGCCACCCTAATGTGAGGTTTTTCACTGCTGCCGAGGTATCAACCGAGGTACATACCTTGGCAGGCTTGGCCAGAGTCACATCAGCCAGTCGAGCAGATTGGAGCTCAGTCGCCGTGATTTTTTATTCCGCCTTGCGCGATCCAAACACCGGTTCTCGTGGCCGAGTTCGCCTTCCGATCGATGAGCCTGGTTTGCCCCAGACCGCAACGGGTCTCTTAGCGAGTGCGCCCCCTTATGCTTGTCTGAAAGGCGCTCGGAAGACTTCGCCGGCCCGAAGTTGGCCCTTACCGGAAACAGCCCGCGCAAACATTTTGGAGTTAGGTTTCTCGACTATCAGCGAGGTTTAGGCTGGGAGGATCGCCCAAGCATCGGCGGCACCCCCTTCACCAGCAACTAGGTCACGGCGATCAACATGGCGATGCGCCACCAGATGCGCGAGTCCTGGGGAAGATTCTGGCAGCTGCTATTTGCGCCTGATCAGCAATCGGGCGATCATTCATCAGAATCGGTGGCGGCCTCAGTGGAGACACGTATGCCAGCCCAAAAAGTAGTGATGCCCCGACGCGTCAGGTTGCTGCCGGCCATCCTCGCATTCGCAGTCTGCGGCATCGCTACGTCGGCACGGGCGAATTGGGCGTTCACTCATTGGGGCATGACGCCCGAGGAGGTCGTAGCAGCGTCGGGGGGCGCCGCACACGTCCTGCCGCCGAACGAGCGAACACGCTATGACGAATTACACTGGGAGCTGAGCGTCAAGGGCCATTACCGCGAAGGCCCCCTGGCGTATCAGATGGGCTTCATGTTCGACACCGAGACCCACCGCCTGAAGTGCGTTCTGTACAATGCAACGGGCGACGATGTGCGGCCGCTGACTGAGAACCTTATCGCGAAGCTGGGGAAGCCACAGAAGGACAGCGACTTCGGGTCGGTTCGGGACATGACCTGGACTCACGGCGATGAGGTTGAGCTGGCGATCAACCAGCAGCCGGCTGCCGCGGTAACCTACTGCGCGCCGGATTGAATCCCCCGCTCGCCGTCTTGTTCGCGCTTTGTTATTTCGCGATGGGGGAGGGCGATCCATGAACGACCAGGTCAGGCTCATCCCCTCGGACCTTCAGCCAGTTGATGACGCGGAACTCACCCGGCTCGTTCAGACAAGGCTCGAAAGCATGGGCCGGCGGTCGGTGCATCCGGCTGACAGGATCGCTGCGGCCCATCTCGCCGCGGAGGTCGTGCGCGCCATCCAGGGAGCGAACTACGTCATCCTCCAGGGACATCGCGCTGCTTGCGAATAGCGGCCGGTGCACCCGCCCGAATTCAGCCTCGTGCACCTCCTCTCGGATTGGCCCGAATGCTTCATCGAGGCGCGCAATGCCCGGTCTTTAAGCGGAGCACCGTGGCGTCGATTAAGCTTCTCATGCAGTAGCGCGGTGATATGCCGATGATGGAGGCCGTGAAGTAAGCGTCAGCCAACGGCCGCGGGATGGGGTGTTTGAGCAAATCTGCCCCAGGTCTATGATTTCCATTGCCAGGGCAGCAGATCGTCGATTTTGTGGATAGGATAGTCGGCGATTCTTCGGTCGAGGTTCAGATTCGGCGCACGGGAAACACGGTGCGCGGGCCGCCGCGTCGCTGGGGAGGGGCGGGTGAATGACGGGCTCTTACGGCAATCCCCGAGGATCAGTCGCGGCGTCCTCCTCCACCTCGCGCTTCGCCCTCAGACGCGCCTTGGAGGCCGCGCCGGCGCGTCGGTTCGCGTCTTCTGCGTTGCTTACGTGCTCCCTCTATCGCTGCCAACTCCTCGGGCGTCAGCACGACGGCTTCGTCACCCGGGCTCGGTGCGCCATGCCGAGGCTTCCAGTTGCGCATGTTGTCAAACGAATCAGAGAACTAACCCCGGGGCGAACTGAAGAATTGACCCCCACTCATTGTGCACTGATTTCGGCGGTATCGAGCGCAGATCCCGCCTTCTGCAGAAGGCCGGATCTGCGCTTCTCGCGAAGGCGATAGCTGTCTCCCAGGATAGTAATCACATCGGCATTGCCATCGTGCCGGAAAAAGCGTTCACGCAGCCAGTCGCCTTGCCCATCGAATGCCGATCGCCGCTCAGGCTTATGGAACGTGATAATGCCGCAGCCCGAAGGTAACGCCGCACCGTACTCCGTGCGCAGCCAAACTCGCTCGACAATCGTTTGGCTCCCCACCCAAGCCCATGGAGCTGCATCATCGCCGTGCCCTCTTCAGGCTGAAGCATCTCCTCTCCCTGCATTGTCCTCGCCAATGCAGGAAATTCTGGAACCCCACTCTCCATCTGTTCTTCCTTCTAAATCTCGAGGAGGTCAGTTCTCCAATTCGTCAGGGGGTCGCATTCTCACTTCGTCTGACGGAAACCTCACGTCATACGCGACTGATGTCGTCGGCCATCGATCAACCTCCTGGGCCAGGTCAGATAAAAAAGCCGGGACCGATGTCCCCAATGGACCACTGGCTCTTCTACCAAGCCGTCGGCATTCACGCCGATGACGTGACGACCGGCGGCTGGGTCTACGTCGGTGCCGCCGAAGTGCCGTCGGCAAAGAACGAAACGGATTAGCCTGCACTCAAGCCCCCTCGTTTCGAGAGCAGAAACGGACCGAACCGTTGTGGTGATGAACGGCTACGCTTTCCGTTTCGTCCTGCTCGGGACCGGCTGGGCTTCGGGCTCGGCCGCCTTACTCTTGCCACCCGTTATCGGCAGCTTGAGACCCGTCTGACGACGATCCGGCTCTTTACGCACCTTCGTTGGTTTCGGCTGTTCGTCCACGGTGTTCGCCTGCGCGAGGCTTCTCTTGAGCGCCGCCACAAGGTCAATGACATTTCCGCGTTCAATGGGCCTTTCCGGCTCCGTTACCAGTCCGCCACCCGCCAATTTCGCGTCTATCAGGGCCCGGAGCCGGATCTCGTAATGGTCTTCGAGATCGGCGGGATCGTATTTGCCGGACTGCCGCTGGATCAGCTGCGTGGCAAGATCGACCATCTCAGGATCGGTCTTGAGCTGCGCGGCCTTTTCGAAGAGGTCATCCGAGCTGTTGAGATCGCGGTCTTCGTAAAGTGTGTGGGCCATCAAGCCTATGCCTATCGGGCGCAAGGCGATTGTCCGCTCCCTCTGAGAGATGACGACGCGCGTCAGCGCTGTTTTGCCGGTCTTCGCAATCGCTTCACGGAGAACCGCGTAAACGTCCTCACCGGCCTTGCCGTCGGGCGCCAGGAAGTAGCTGGCGTCATAATACATTGGATCGATAGACCCTGCATCAACGAACTTCTCCACCGACATGATGGAGGAGCTTTCGACTTTCACGCTCTCAAAATCTTCGTCGCTCAGGATGAGATACCTGTTCTTGTCGAACTCGTATCCCTTGACGGTCTTGCCGCGTTCCAGCGGCTCGCCGGTCACGCTATCCTGCGTGACGGTTTTGATGCGGTTGCCGGTGTCGGGGTTGATCATATTGAAGCGGATCGCAGCCCGGTCGTGCCTCGCGTTATAGAGGGCGACGGGACAGGAAACGAGCGCGAGGCGCAGATGCCCGCGCCAGATGGGTCGTGATGCCATAGTCAAGCCACCGGAAAGTTTCTAGTGCCCTAAGGATGCGGTGGTGAGCGCTGCCAGGTAAGAGTGTATTTACGGCCGCGCTCATCCAGGATCACAGAAGATGGTCGCATCATCTTGCGAATCCGCAGATGCGACGAGACGGTCGATCTCGCGATGTCACTACACAACTTCGTGAGGTGCAGCAGCTTGCTCAGAGCAGAGAAACTTTCTCAGCTTCACAAAACGCCGATAAGGGAAGAATAAGACTCTATTCACAATTTCCGGGCCAGCCGCATCCTCCTCTCCAGTTCGCGTAACACGAAGTATAGGGCAGGGTCAGCATAGACCCTGAAACGCATGGATGGGTCTCCGATATTGTGTGCCCCGCCGCGACTGGCGCTGGGACCATCTAAGGATCGTGTTGCTCCAGCCCGCGGCGGGGCATATTCATCGACGCAAGGCTAGTTATTCGCGAACTTGAACCGCTGTCGCATTGTTGAAATGCGTGGCGACGGCCCTCTTGAACAATCAAAAGGGGCTCAAGTGTCTGTGCGGCTCGCGTGAGGGCCCCTGCTGGAGTAGTCGATCGAGATTTTAGGCTTGGCCATAGCAAATGAGCTCCTCATTCCACCAACGACGAGATTCCCCCACAACTCTGGAATCGAAAATGACCTTCAGCGAAGCATCCCAAACTCGCGGCTTTTCGGTGCCATGCAGTAGAGCTCGCGTATCTTGGTCTTCAGCAGCTTTCCCGTAGCCGTGTGAGGTAGCTCCGGCGCGAAAACAACACTATCCGGGATACGCCATCGTGGTACCCGCCCGGAAAAATGCGACAGAATTTCCTCTTCTGTCGTCGCGGCGTCCGGCCTTGCGACGACGACCAGTAACGGACGCTCACCCCAGTGCGCATCCGGACGGGCAACGCAGGCCGCCTCCTGCACAGCCGGGTGAGACAGGGCAATATTCTCAAGTTCGATTGAGCTGATCCACTCGCCACCGGATTTGATGACATCTTTGCTGCGATCGACCACCTGAAAGTATCCGTCCGCATCCATGGTCACCACGTCTCCGGTCGATAACCAGCCCGGTCCGGCGTGGGAGGAATTGGGCTCGTCGCCATAATAGCTGGATGCCACCCATGGCCCGCGAACCTGCATATCGCCAAAGGCGGTTCCGTTACAGGCAATCTCGGCACCTGTGGCGTCCATGACGCGGAACTGCATGGGAAACACTGGGCGGCCCTGCTTGGCCGCAAAGCGGGCTTCCTCCTCCGGCGCCTTGGGCGGCATGCCGGCTTTCGGTGTATTGGTCAAACCAACCGGGCTGGTCTCAGTCATTCCCCAAACATGCAACGGCGTTACACCAAGGTTGCGAAAACGCTCGTGCATGACCGGAGGACAGGTCGACCCGCCAATGGCTACTCGTTCGAGCGGCTCAAGACTGAGCCCATTTTTCATGACCCAATCCAGCAGAGCCATCCAAACGGTCGGGACGCCTGCGGTGAACGTGACGCGCTCTGCCGAAATCAGTCCGTGAAGGCTCGCACCGTCGAGCTTTGACCCTGGCAGAACCAGCTTGGCTCCGACTATGGCAGCCGCATAGGGTAGTCCCCAGGCGTTGACGTGGAACATCGGCACGGCGGGCATGATCACCGATCGAGCCGACAATGCGAATGCATCCGGCGTGCAGGCCATCATGGCGTGCAGCACGATCGACCGGTGGCTGTAGAGCACGCCTTTAGGGTAGCCCGTGGTTCCGGAGGTGTAGCACAAGGCGGCTGCAGTGTTTTCGTCCAGCACTGGCCAGCTGAAGCTGTCGGACTCTGCCTCCAGTAGGTCCTCGTAGCAAAGCATCGAGAACGAGCCGAGCGACTTGGCGGGCATTTGCAAGGCATCCGTCATGACGACGACCGTCTCGAGCTGGGTCAGGCGGGTTGCGACAAGCGCGATTAACGGCAGGAAATCCAGGTCGGTGAACAGGACCCGGTCGCTGGCATGATTCACGATGAATTCGATCTGGTCGGGGAACAGCCGCGGATTGATCGTGTGGCAGACCAGGCCGGCGCTGGCGGCGCCATAGTAGACTTCCAGGTGCCGGTAGCCGTTCCAGGCGAGCGTGCCGACCCGTTCACCGGCTTTGATGCCCAGACGTGACAAGGCGTTCGCCAAACGGGCGCAACGCCGGCCGAGATCGGCGTAGGTTGTCCGGTGGATCGTGCCATCCAAGCTGCGTGAAACTACCTCCGCCTGCCCATGATACTGCGCTGCGTGAAGGAGGATCGACGAGACCGAGAGCGGGACATCCATCATCATGGCTCGCATCGGATTCCCATTTCCTTCTGATTATTTGGGTCGTTTGACACGCCGGATTTAGAACTCGTCCTGGGTCATAGCCATAAGCGACGCTGCCCCCGCGGCTACCGACGCATCCAGTGCGAGGGTCTGCGGTAGGAGCCGTGCCATGAAGAATCGGGCTACGCTGAGCTTGCTGCGATGATGGTCTTCCATTGCCGCACCGCGGGTCAAGGCGAAGAGCGCCATGCGCGTCCACATCCAGCCGAGCGCCACCAGCGCCATGAAGCGGAGGTAATCCACCGATGCGGCGCCGGCTTCCGCTGGATCTCGCCGCATGCGGTTGACAAGCCTTACGGTTGCCGCTTCTAGCCGGTCCAGCGCCGCGGCGAGCGGGAGCGTGAACTCGGTAGCGCCGGGTATGCCGGCTCCGTCGGTGATAGTCGCTCGCACCAGGGCGAAGAAGTGGCCTGGCAGCGCGCCATCCTCCAGGACGAGCTTCCGGCCGACCAGGTCCAGCGCCTGTACGCCATTGGTGCCCTCATAGATTTGCGCGATACGAGCGTCACGGACGAGCTGCTCCATACCCCATTCGCATATGTAGCCATGGCCGCCCAGTACTTGCTGGCCCAGCACCGCGCTCTCGAATCCCATGTCGGTGAAGGCTGCCTTGATCACGGGCGTGAGCAACGCCGCCAGTCCATCCGCCGCCGAACGCACCGATGTGTCGGGATGCAGCGCAGCCTTGTCCATCTCCAACGCCAGCCACACGGCTAGCGCCCTGCCGCCTTCTGTAAAGGCCCTGATCGTCAGCAACATGCGGCGTACGTCGGGGTGGACTAGGATGGAAGCGGGTGGTTGGTCCGTCTGCCACTCCGGGCGCACGGCCCTGCAGGCGCTCGCGGGCATACGCGCTGGCGCCCTGATACGCCGCCTCCGCAATCCCCAGGCCCTGGATGCCGACGAATAGCCGTTCCGCGTTCATCATCGTGAACATGGCCTGCAGTCCACGATGTGGTTGGCCAACCAGCCAGCCAGTCGCGCCGTCGTAGTTCATCACGCAGGTTGGCGAGGCCTTGATGCCCATCTTGTGCTCGAGAGAACCGGTGGTCACGCTATTGCGCAGCCCAACCGGTGCATCCTTACCTGGAAGGTATTTCGGGACCAGGAATAGGCTGATTCCCTTGATGCCCGGTGGTGCATCCGGCAGACGTGCCAGCACGAGGTGGATAATGTTCTCCGCCATGTCGTGATCGGCCGCGGTAATGAACATTTTGGTGCCAGTCACACGGTAGCTGCCATCCGCCGCCGCCTCGGCCTTGCTGCGGAGCAGGCCAAGGTCAGTGCCGGCGTGGGCTTCCGTAAGCGCCATGGCTCCGGTCCATTCACCGCTGACCATACGAGGCAGATAGACGGCCTGTAGATCTGCGCCGGCGTGGGCAGAAATTGCCTTCACCGCGGCACAGGTTAGGCTCGTGACAAGCCCAAAAGAGAAATTCGCCGATGAGAGCATCTCGTCGAAGAGTACTTGCAGCGCTCGCGGCAGTCCTTGGCCACCGTGGTTTGCGTCATGCGACAATCCGGCCCACCCACTGGCAACGAAGGCGGCATAAGCCTCGGGGAAACCTTTCGGCGTGCGCACTACGCCGTTGTCCAGCGTACAGCCTTCCTGATCACCAAGCCGGTTGAGCGGGAAGACTATCTCCGAGCAAAACCGGGCAGCCTCCCGCAGCACCTCTCCCATAAGCGGCAGAGATGCGTCGGCATGACCGGGTAGCTCGGACAGCACGCTCTCGACACTGAGCAACTCGCCCAGCACGTAGAGCATGTCGGTGACGGGAGCAGAATAGGCAGGCATCGTCAGCTCTCTCGGCCGGTTAATTAGTCTGGACGCTCCACGAGATGATGATCCGTCTCAGAGACACCTCGTGGGGGCAAGACGTTGGTCCGTCTTGCCCAATAGTCGCGCCGCGGGTATCGCGGCTTGAGCCAGCAACCGAGATCCTGCGTGAGATCACCGAGGAAGGTCGACTTGTTATTAGACGGCTTCGTCCGATGCAGCTTGCTGAACAGGCCAAATCGACGGATGGTCGACGGCGGATCGAGAACTGCGTCGCGAGCGTGAGCTGCGAAGCAATATGACTGCTATTGACTCGAAGAGGCTCAAGTGATTGGGGCATTGGTTCTCGGTGTTTGGGAGCTTCGAGGGTCTTAAACGGTCTCGTTGCGGACACTCAAGGCGACAGGAAAGCGTGCACGACAGCAGCTCCCAAGATGGCGACGGAGACCACTGCGAAGCAGAACACTGCGGCAATTGTCATGCGGAGCCAAATGGGTTCCTTTCCGTCGTCCATCGCTCCCTCCCGAAAGCGGCTGACAGCTAATTCTCTGCCTCGAATTCGTCCTCCGACAAATCTTGAATGAAACGCGCACAGATGGCGACGCTCGGGTCCTGATTGGCCGCAGCCGGTACTGGCAGCATTACGGGATGGTGTTCGACATAGAGGACAACGAGGACCCCCGGGGTTCCGCGGATGTCGCCAACCTTGATGCGATCCCCAGGAACAGGCAGCGTCTCGAAACGAAACGCCCCGAAATTCGAGTCTTCTTCCTCCGAGTGAACAACAGCGTCGATCACATTGTGGGCCCGCCCAACGGCATGATAGTCGGAAAGAAAAGCCCGGCGCGCTGCTGAAGCGGTCGGTATCAACTCGCTTTTCAAGAGAACCATGCTTACGCCGCGCCGGTTGATGTCAATGTTTTTCTGCAACCGTGGCTCTACTGGGACGCCAACCTTGTCGGCGCAGTCGCAATCTAACTACTCTGGGTTGTATAACGCACGGAAAGCGGGAAAGTGGGACTTGGCCGCCCCCGGGCGCCTTCAGGGCCTTGCCGCTGCCTTGGTGAGAAGGAACCACTTCGCTCGCTCGCCAAGGTCGCCGCGCTTCCACAGCGTCAATCAACCGTCCGAGGGCGGCAGATGTGGCGTCTGTTCAAAATCGATGGTCCAGTCGAACTCAAACCTCATGGGCGGGTTAGCAGTTTGAAGCTGTCGAGTCCCGGGTCTTCGACAAAGCGAGTAGCGTCATGCCATCGCTCAACAAGGAGGCCGAGATGCACGGCCACCAAATGTCGGATGGCCTCCCAATCATTCGCCGGCGTCCTTCTGCATGCTTCGCTGAGCTCTAAAGCTCATCATACATTAGGAGGACCGGCAACACCCGATCGGCCGTGGGAGAACGCTCTCCTCGGACATCACGGCGTGCCGTGCACGGTTCGTGAGCTCACTGGACGCCTACAAGTTCGCATTGGTTGAGGCC
The DNA here is from genome assembly GCF_009766125.1 of Acidisoma sp. S159. Taxonomy (NCBI): domain Bacteria; kingdom Pseudomonadati; phylum Pseudomonadota; class Alphaproteobacteria; order Acetobacterales; family Acidocellaceae; genus Acidisoma; species Acidisoma sp. S159. Next base: position 39,763 of record NZ_LMUG01000041.1, on the reverse strand, counting down.
AGTCCTCTGAATCTGGCGAGTGCAGAGATCGCGGACTGTTCGCCAGTCGAGCCCAAGCTCGAGGCGTCGGGACGGTTCCCCCGTTTCAAGATTTGCGCCGGTGGTTTCTCGAACCTCGCTGTGTCGTCGTAAGGCTGGCGACGGCCAATTGCGAGCATCGGCGGCTCAGGGGAGAAATGCCAACCCGATGTCAAATACTCTCCGGCGGAGTAAATCTGAAATCGATCATTTTAGATTAAAGGTAACGTCGTCTAAATAGGGGATGCATTCTGGGGTGACGCCGGAGTGCGTCATCCTACACAGTGACAACAAATTATCCTCTGCTTTATCAAAGACTCCAAATGTTGGCTTAAATGAATCTCCTTCGACAAAGGCTCAAAGACTGTTGTCCTTTCCAGAGAAGTCAAATGGGCGCACCACATACTGATGGTCTTGGAGGATTGTCTGCGGAACCCAGTGTTCGGAGTGAAGTTGGTAAAGAAACCCCACTGTTTGTTCCGGAGTGCACAGGAAAGACGGAGTCTGCGCTGCCGCGCGTCCCGCGACCAACGAAAGACAAAACGTGATACTCACCAGAGTGCACTTGATTAAAGTCCGCTCCTTCGACGGTTCGAACAGTAGGTGGGTTAGTTCGATCTCCTCGAGTCAAATAGATGGGAAATACCCTCCGTACGTCAGTATGTCATTGTCGGACATCTTCGCCTTGCCCAACGCGACATCCATGGCCCGGAACGAGCGGGACGTGGTTACGGTCGAAGCGCCGAATCAGATTACACATCATAGGTCGCTCCGGTTCCTGCGTAACGAAGGCGATCCGATCGGCCGCCGAATTTTTGCATGATTTCGCGACGCAGCACGGTGCAGGCTGAGGCGGCAACCCCGTCGGAATGTGCTATAAGGGGTCTCGGGGTGCCGAGGCCCGTTATTTCGGAGGGCCCGATGGACGTTCAGGGTCGGAAGCTTGCCGTCAATGATGTGATTGCCGATTTCGCGCAGCGAGACGTTGAATACTACTTCGGGGCATTCAGTCGCCCTGCGGCCACAAGCGTTCGCTGTCCTGCGCTACTTGGCTGAGCATGCCAGCCGGCTCGTCACCAAGGACGAACTTATGGATGCGTTGTGGGCCGGCCGCATCGTAACCGATGACAACCTTGTGCAGTGCGTGCACGAAATCCGCCGTGCATTCCAGGATACCGACCGCCTGGTGTTAAAAACCGCGCCGAAACGCGGCTACTGGCTGGTGCTACCCGCCGCCGCCCAGCAGCGAGCTTGGGGGGAGCCTGGGCGGCCCGGGTGCGGCGATGGCTCGACCGAGGCGGGTGCAGCGAGCGCCTCTGACGGCGGAAACCTCGGCGGGCGCGTCAGGGTCTCCATCGCCGTGTTGCCATTCGTCAACATGTCTTCGGATCGAGAGCAAGAGTATTTCTCAGATGGGATCACCGAGGACGTCATAACTGATCTATCACGCTGGCAATCGCTGGCGGTTGCCTCGAGCAACGCCACCTTCAGCTTCAAGGGTCATCGCGTCGACATCCAGGCGGTGGGGCGCGAGCTTGGCGTGCGTTACCTGGTAGAGGGCAGTGTCCGCCGGCTCGGAGAGCGCGTCAGGATCACGGCTCAGTTGATCGATGCCCAGACAGGCAATCACGTCTGGGCCGAACGGTACGATCGTCCGACGCGAGATCTCTTCGCCCTGCAGGACGAACTGGTTCGAACAATTGCGGGAACCCTGGTCGGCCGGGTGTATGTGAGCAAGGCAGAACATTTGCGTCGTAGGCCACCGTCCAGTCCGGCCGCTTTACGACCTTACGATGCGGGCCAACTGGCTGGTATGGGACCAACCGTTGGCACGGGCCGAGGCGAAAAGCTCCCTTGAGCAGGCGATTGAGCTCGACCCTGAATATGGGCTTCCTCACAGCCTATTGGCGATGATCCTGCAACGCGAGTTTAGCCGGGCGCTCGCATGGCCGCCGGAAGTCCTTGATCGCGCGTTCGCACTGGCGAAGCGAGA
>NZ_LMUG01000041.1:0-37742 GCF_009766125.1 Acidisoma sp. S159 | reverse complement strand
AATCCGGCCAACCCGGCGAGCAAGGCCGATCTCGGTATACTCCTTACCCGGATAGGCCGCGCGGAAGAGGGGCTTGAGTCCATGCGCGATGCCCGGCGCATTGACCCGTATTTCGGGCCTTCTTGGCAATCACGTCGTTGTTTGCGCGTGGTTCTCGGAAAACATCGGAATACCCGTTCCAGGTTCGGCCGATGTGGTGCTGGGCTAAGTCGCTGCTAGATGTTGAACGGACCATGCAATGTGAATTGCACGCCCTGGCGATCGGGTGGCGCCACCTCTGTCTCGCGGTAGCCGTAATGCTGAAGAAGACGATCGATCGCTTTCTGGGCTTGCTGAAATGGATTCTGATCGATGACCAACGTCATTGTCCTATCTCGCAACATGCCGCGCGTCTCTGTTGTAAGCTCGTGGCCCACGAAGATCGGCACAGACTGCCCCGAAACCTCGTGCAATACCTTTCGGATGGCTTCATGGGCGGCCCCCGCATTGTAGATCCCGACTATATCCGGATGCCGGCGGACTGCTTCCGAAAGCAGGCGGCCCGACAGCGCTACGCTGTCTTGTCCTTGGACGATGTCAGCGATGTGTATGCCAGGATTCTCCCTCTCCAGGATAGTCCGCAGGCCGCGGATCCGCTCGGAATGCGATTGGATCCGGAAGTTGTGACACAGAACAAGGATCGGGCCCTGCTGCCGGATCATCTGGCACAAGAAGAAGCCAGCCGTTTCGCCCGCCATGAAGTGGTCTATCCCGGCGTAAGCCAAACGCCTGGAGGACGGCAGATCCGAGATAACCGTGACGACTGCCACGCCCGCCGCAGTGACCGCGTTGACGGCCTCAACAACGATCTCGTCTTCGGGCGCGTAGATAACGACCGCGTTGCAGGTCGTGGCCTTCAGCCTAGCCGCGATATGAGCAGGCTCGTCATCCGCGAGCAATGTTCGTTGCACAATGATCGAACGGTCGAGGCTCCGGCCGATGTGTTCGAAGGCTTCAGCCATCCTAGCTATGAGGGGCAGCTCGCGCCGATTGAGCAGGACCTCGATGCGAAGTCCCATGTGATGTGACGGAGGCAAAATACGCTTCAGACCAAGCCGCCTGGCCGCCTTCAGCACGACCTGTGCGGTTTCCGAGCGGACACCGCCGCGTTCGTTAAGCACCCGGTCGACGGTAGCCACACCGACCTCAGCGAGAGCCGCCACATCCTCCATCGTCGCCCGCTTCCGGTCGAACTTGGCGTTCTCATGCCGCTTCATCAGCCGCGCCCCGCTGCCATGGCAATGATGGGAAACCACCACCATTTGCGTGGACGTCCATAGGCCAGAGCGATAGCGTTAGGCAACGGAAACAAATTACCCTCAAAGGGCCTCCGCTTAAAATACGCGCGAATTGTTTCAAGGATTGGGAGGCATAATGGGCCACGCTCTCGCGGGACGATACAAGCTCGCCAGTCCGGTTGCGGAAACGGAAGACCTTCGTGACGGAGGGTTCGAGGCGCGTGTCGAGGAGGCATGGTTCTCGGCAAAGGTTGACCGCAAGGCCCTCAAGGCCCTGATGCGACGGTCCGACAAGGAATCCCTCCGGCATTTCGTAACGTGGCTGGGATTTCTCGCATTTTCGGGCACCGTCGCATTCCTCACCTGGGGCACGGTCTGGTGCGTGCCAGCATTCGCGCTCTACGGCGTGCTCTATGCAGCCTCCGACCATAGTGCCCACGAGCTGTCCCACGGCACGCCGTTCAAAACACGCTGGCTGAATGAGGCCCTGTACCACCTCTCTGCGTTCATGACGCTGCACGAGGGTGTTTACTGGCGCTGGAGCCACGCACGGCATCACACCGATACGCTGCAAGTTGGCAAAGACCCGGAGATCGCCGTTCCCCGGCCGCCAGACATAGCTGGCATGCTACTCGATGTCTTCTACATCAAAAGCGGCTTTACTCAACTCCGTTACATTTTGAACCATGCGATGGGACGCTTGTCGGAGGATGGCAAGCATTTCGTGCCGGAGCTGGAGCGTGGCAAAGTCCTCTGGCTCTCGCGGCTCTATGTCGCCATCTTCCTGGCCGTAATCGTTCTTTGCATCGTCACCCACAGTATTCTGCCAGCGATGTTCGTGTTCCTGCCGCGATTTTATGGAGGATTTCTAGCGCAGCTTTTCAACATCACACAGCATGCTGGCCTGGCCGAGGATATTCGTGATCACCGCCTGAACACGAGGTCCTTCTACATGAACCCCGCTTTCCGCTTCCTGTACATGAACATGAACTATCATATCGAGCATCATATGTTTCCGATGGTGCCGTTCTACAATCTCCCGCAGCTGCATGAGATGATCAAAGACCAATGTCCGGTGACGTATTCCAGTCTCTGGACGACCTATCAGGAGATCATCCCGGCGGTTAGACGGCAGGTTAGCGATCCATCCTTTTTTGTCCTGCGTGCTCTCCCCGAGGAGGATCGCCCTTTGAACGTGGCAAATGACTCTGGGCGACATCTCGCCGCGTGATACTCGGGCCACGTAGCTTGAATCCGCTTCATGATGGTCAGTGGATAGGCAGCAGTGACGGCTGAATGATGTGCATAGAGTTGGGTTAGCAAAGATGTCTGACCTAGCTGTGCCTTAGTTCAATCAAAATCCGTCCTCCGGTGCTCACCGAACGAGGACGACAATGGGAACCAAGAAAATGAAGTCTTTGAAGAAAGCTCTCCTTTTCATTTCTGCTGTTACTATTTCGGCGGCCGCCGCTGCGCTTCCAACGGCCAGTTCGGCGTCGGGTCCACCGAGATATACCTTTGCGATTATAACCCACGGCCAGCCTGGCGACACGTTCTGGGACGTTATCCGCAAAGGAGCGCAGGCCGCCGCCCTAAAGGACAACGTCAAGTTGATCTACCTTGCCAATCCGACTGGATCAGGGGAGTCGCAATTGGTCACCAATGTTCTGCAGCAGCATGTGGATGGCATCGCCCTCACGCTCGCTTTTCCTCTGGCGATGTGCACCGCGGTCAAACAGGCGGTCTCGCAGAATGTCCCGGTCGTCGCCTTCAACGCGCCCGGAGACAACTGGAAGCAGATGGGCGTGATGTCCTATATCGGCACCGATGAGACGAGTAGTGGCATGGCTGTCGGCGACCGGCTGAACGCGGCCGGTGTCACAGCGGCACTTTGCATTGATCAAGAGCAGGGAGCCATCCAACTGGAAGATCGCTGCGACGGAATTCAGAAGACATTTAAGGGCAAGCTATCGACCGTCTATGTGCCCGGCTACGATATGGCGAGCGCGCAGTCCCGGATAACGGCAAAACTTCAACAGGATCCAGCGGTCGGTTTTGTCGTCACTCTCGGAGCCGACTTCGTGCCACCCGCGCTCCAGGCGATCAAAATCGCCAACAGCAAAGCTCAGGTTGGCACATTCGGCTTAGACCCGCGTGCGATCACACTTATCGAGCAAGGTAAGCTGCAATGGGCGATTGATATCCAACCTTTTGTTCAGGGCTACGAGTCCATCGATTCGCTTTGGCTCTACAAAACCAATGGTAATGTGATCGGCGGCGGTGGTCCACTGCTGACGGGGCCGACCTTCGTGACAAAGGAAAACGCGGCACAGATCGGGCAATTTGCCAAGCAAGGAACCCGCTGACATCCTGTAGCCTAAAGGAAGATGCACATGGCCGCCGGATGGATCGAAGGGCGTCTATTCCTAGGATAGCTGCAGGCCGGGAGAGTCTATCATGATCCGGGCGCGAGACCGGCGACAGTCTTCTTCTCTGATGACGGTCGAATTCGCGGACGCGCGTTCAGCATGCCGACAATGATAGCAAGCCCCGCTAGGAAGCGCTGGAGCCAGAACGTTGGAGTAGCTGTTGACCAATGATCATGCGATGGGCTCGGTTTCCCCGAGAATTTAAGCGGCGAGGGAAGCGCCTATCGAAACCAGAGGGAAGCGCGATGCGGATCGGGGTTGTCGGATACGGCACCGGGGGGCGGCATTTTCATGTGCCCTTCATCCAGGCGGCCAGAGGGGTCGAACTTGCCGGCATTGTGGCGCGGGCGCCGGCCACGGTCGAACGAGCGAAGAGCGACCTGCCGGGCGTGAGCATCTATCCAAGTCTCACGGCGATGCTCGACGCCGGCGTCGATGCGGTCACGATCAGAACGCCGCCCCAAACAAGACGGGCCTTGGTGCTGGAGGCGATCGCGGCGGGTGTGCCGGTCATCGCCGACAAGCCTTTTGCCCCCGATGCGGCAATCGGCCGGGAGCTCGACGCGGCCGCGAAAGCCAAGGGCGTGGTCCTCAGCGTGTTCCATAACCGGCGGCTCGACGCCGATGTCCAAACGCTGCGCAAGGTGTTGGACGGAGGGCGTCTCGGCGCAATCTGGCGCATTCATTCACGCTTCGATCTCGACGACCCGAACACCTTGGAGGCGGGGCCATTTGGCGGCTTACTCCGCGACGTCGGGAGCCATCTCGTTGACCAGATCCTGTGGCTGCTCGGGCGTGCGACCTCCGTCTACGCTCTGCTGGACGTTGTCGACCGCCCGGAGGGACCGACCGACGCAGGGTTCGTGCTGGCGCTCCAGCATGAAAGCGGCGTCCGGTCCCACTTGTCGTGCAGCAAGCTCAACCACCTCGCAGTCCGCGAGTTCCGCGCTTATGGCGAGGCGGGTAGTTACGTGTCATCGGGAACGGACGTGCAGGCGCAGGCGATCTTTGCGGGCCGTCGTCCGGCGGATGACCTCGCGGGCTGGGGATTCGAGAAACCCGAACTTTGGGGCACGTTGCGAACCGCCGCGGGGAACGAGCGGATACCATCCGAGCAAGGCCGCTATCACGACTATTACGAAGCGTTTGCCGAAGCGGTCCGGGAAGGGGGCCGCCGCCGGTAAGTGCCGAGGAAGCGATTGCCACCATCGCCGTCCTCGACGCCGCACGCGTCAGTGCGGCTGAGGCGCGTGTCGTCTCCATCTAAGTCTAACTGAGGGCAGCGTGCGCGACGAATTTGTTGTATTATGCGGCCCGATCGGTCCGAACGCCGTGCCGCTGATGCGGCCATCGCAGATCCTCAGCATGTCTTTGACCCTGGCGCGCGGGAGTTTTTGGGATCGGCAATAAGCCGCTTCCGGCATGCCGGACTCACCGCGTGACCCGATATTCTTCAACACGAGCATATCGTCGGCGCACGCGCCGAGATCCGGATGGTCGATGCGATTGGCGAGATCATCCAAGGATGATAAATCGCCAATCGTAATCGCGCTTCGCCGGACCGGCCGTGGCTGGGCCGGCGGCGGCTTTTCGACGTCGCCCGTGATGATCTGGCTCCATTAGATAACTAGCTTCGTGACGACCCCACCTCCACTTATTAGAAATTATACTTGTCAATATTGCTTTCGTCGAATGTCGTAAGTTCGGCTTGGGTGTTGATGATATGATCCGGCCCGATGGTAACCGTGCCAAGGCCGGGGACCTCAAATGTCGTGCCCGGCGAGTTCTTGATCGCGCCGCTCTTCACGCCTACGGCGAAATAAGCCGTGAGAAGTCCTTCGTTGTAAGGGCTCCAGAGCTGGATCGCGTGCACCGTACCGTCCTTGATGAAGGGGCGCATCTGATTCGGTGTCCCAAGGCCGGTTAACGTGATCTGCTTCGCTTTGCCGGCGGTCTCAATGACTTGCGCCGCAGCCGCCACTCCCACAGTCGTAGGCGAGATTACTCCTTTCAAAGTCGGATACTTCTGAATCAGCGCTTCCATCTCGGTGGTCGACTTCTGCGGATCGTCATCACCGTAAGCGATCGTCAGCAGTTTCATCTTAGCGTATTTAGGATTATGGGCGAGCACATCCTTCATCGCCGCGATCCAGGTATTTTGGTCGGGCGCATCGGTCGTGGCTGAGAGAATGGCGATGTCCCCCTTATAGCCGATCTCAGAACCAAGCAGCTCCACTTGCCCAGGGCCCGTCTTGGTGAAGTCGACCGGAAGAATACCGGCATCGCGATGTTGAAGGTTTCCAACAAGATCGCCATTGACTGCGAGTACAAGAATGCCGCGCTCCCGTGCGCGGTCGAGCACTTGGTTGAGGGCGTCCGGGCTGTTTGGCGAGATCGCGATCACGCTGACGCCGCGCTGCGTCTGCGCTGTGATGAACGGGATCTGGGAAGTCGCATCAGCCGTAGCGGGGGCCTGAGCGTCGAAAGTGCAGCCAAGCTTGGCACAACCGTCCTGAAAGCCCTTCTCGAGCGAATCGAAGTATGGATTGCCAGTGTTCTTTGGGATGTAGACGATGGAAACCTTATCAGCAGCGTGAGCAACAGCCGCGCCCGCTACCGCGAGTCCCAGCGAAAGTCCGAGCTGCGTTAATCTTTTGAACATAAGTCCCTCCTGTTACATGCTGAGCCCCGGCAGCGCCCGCTATGCTTGGTTGCGAGAGTAGATCAAATTAGTAGAGATGATTGACACGATCAGCAATAAGCCCATCACGGTCAGTTGGTAGGTCACCGGAATATCGGCGATTGTCATACCAGTCGCTATGATAACAAGCAGCCAGGAGGCTATGAACGTTCCAAGAATCGTGCCGCGCCCGCCGAAGATATAAGTCCCACCGAGCATTACGATCAAGACCATTTGAAGCTCGCCGCCTGAGGCCAGATCGTACCGAACAGACGCAAGCCGCGATGTGGCGATAAGCCCGCAGATCGCGCTCACGACGCCCATGCTCACAAACAGCATGAACTTTATCCGCCTTACCTTGATGCCGGCATAACGCGCGGCGACCTCGCTCGTGCCGATCTGATAGATTTGGCGACCCAAGATTGTCGTGCCGAGGACCACCGCAAGGACAATCGAGGCGAAGATGAAAATGAGCACCGGTATTGGCACGCCATAGAGCTCGCGGTAATCTACACCGACGAACCAGGTCGGGAATTTGCTGATCGACCTGTCACCGGCAAGAATCTGGGCGAGGCCCCGATACATGGTGAGCGTGCCGATGGTCACCATAAGAGATGGCAGTCTTAGCCAAAGCACCATAAAGCCGTTGAAAGCGCCCATGACGACGCCAGAGACGATGCTAATAACCATCGCCAAGCCAATTGGCACGCCCGCCTGAAAGGCCGACCCGAACAGACAAGCAGATAGCGCCATCATAGCGGCCGGCGATAGATCGATCTCGCCGGATATGATCACAAGGGTTAGAACCAATGCGACGATCGAGAATTCGGAATAATAGGTCGCACTCTCAAGAATGAAGCTCAGTGAGTCGAAGAACCGTGACAACAGCGAACCGACGATAATAGCCGCGACCAGGAGGACCAAAGTCATAGTCTCTGGACGCATGAGAGTAGCGCGCCAGAGTGGCTTGGACGCATCCTGTGAAGACGCTGAGGGAGGCAGGTTAGTAGTCATGCGGCGTCCCTCGCCAGCAAACCCTTGAGCCCGCCCTGGCGAACGCTACGGTCAATCACGAGCGCGAAGAGAATCACCGCGCCATAGATGGCGTTCTGCCAAAACCCCGACACTCCCAGGACGGGCAATGCCACGCTTACCGCACCGAGCAGAAGTACGCCGAGGGCCGTGCCCCCGACGGAACCGACGCCCCCATTTATCGATACGCCGCCGATGACGATAGGAGCAATGACCGTGAACTCGAAACCGACACCAGTGATGCCCGGATTCACGTAGCCGAAGCGTGACGCGTACAGTACTCCCGCGACCCCGGCCAGTGCACCAGAGATGACGAAAACCAATATGGTAACGGGAGCAGCACGAATGCCGCGCAGCGGCGCCGCGGTTGGGTTGGACCCGATAGCATAGATCTGTCGGCCGAGGCGTGTGTGATCCAGAAAGAAATAGGTTGCCAACGCAATGACGCAGGCGACGATGATGATCCAAGGAATTCCAAATATCGGAGAGGTTTGGCTCATTCCGATAATGTCGCGTGGGATATATTGCGGATCCACCTGTCTTGAATCCGAGTAGAAGAATAGTAGTCCCCGGTAGAGGCTGAGCGTTCCCAGTGTCACGATGATCGACGGCAACCGGAAGATCGTCACCACCAGCCCGTTTACGAGTCCTAGGGCAGAGCCCGTTGCCAGTGCCGCAACGACGCCAAGAAGGACTGGCAAACCGGGGTGATCGCGCCACAACATGCCCGCGACGATCGAGGAAAAGCCGAGAATAGAACCGATGGAGAGATCGACATGCCGGGCGACAATCACCATCATCTCACCCATCGCCGCGATCATGACCAGCGGCACAGCGAGTAAAACGATCCTCAGCGTCTCGGAGGTAAGAAAGCGCGGCTGAAGCACCCCAACGAACAGCGAAAATATGACGATCATTACAATTATGCCGGCTTCGCGACGCCTTAGGAGAGCGATAATCGTCATGCGGCTGCCTGGGCGTCGCCTACAACTTTGCGGCGAGGCACGGCCGCATGCATCACGCTCTCCTCGGTTGCGTCACCGCGGGCAAAATCGCCGGTGAGCTGGCCCTCCGACATCACCAGAACCCGATCGCTCAGTGCAAGCAGCTCGGGCAATTCCGAGGAGATGAGGAGGATCGCTCGCCCCGACGCCGCCAGCGCGCCGATCATCTCGTAGAACTCAGCCTTGACGCCGATATCGACACCGCGCGTCGGCTCATCCAGAATCAGTATCTTCGGGTCCGTCAGCAGCCAACGTGCGAGAATCGCCTTTTGCTGATTTCCACCCGAAAGTTCACCGATGGGTTGACGAGGAGAAACAAGACGGATCATCATTTTCTTGACCGAGTCCAGGGCGATCGTGCGTTCCAACCCGTGTCGTATGAAACCCTTTGGCGCAATCATTTCAGGCACCGCGGCCGTGATGTTTTGCGAGACGGGCAGCGTGCGGAATATGCCCGCTACGGCCCGATCTTCGGGGACAAAGGCCAATCCCTGTGCCACCGCATCCGCTGGCTCCCTGATTTCCACCACTTGACCGTTAACAGCGATGGTTCCAGAGGCAGCCGGCGCGACCCCGAAGATCGCCCGTGCGACATCTGTCCGCCCGGCGCCGACCAGTCCGCCGAGGCCGACGATTTCACCTTTGCGAATCTCAAAGCTGATATTTTCGAACCGACCGGGCAGTGTCAGCCCCTCGACCGCGAGCGCAACCTCGCCAACCGTCGTTTTGTGCTTGGGAATGTAACCCTTCACCTCGCGACCGATCATCAGCCTGATGATCTCAGCGTCCGTAAGATTCTTCGTCTCCTCAGTGGCGATCTTATTGCCGTCGCGAAAGATCGTAACGCGGTCGCAGAGCGCTCGCACTTCCTCCAACCGATGGCTAATGAAGACGATCGAGCGGCCCTCATTTCTAAGTTGCCGAGAGATGCCGAAAAGGGTCTCGACCTCCTTTGGGGTCAGCGGCGCCGTAGGCTCATCCATGATGATGAGCTTGCTTTCGCTGGCCAGCGCTCGCGCGATTTCCACCATCTGTTGGTCGGCGATTGAAAGTCCCCGCATTGGCCTGGTAACGTCAATCATGATTCCGAGCTGCGCCATCAAACTGTTGGCCTCGCGCTTCAGTTCGGCCCATCGCACGCGGCCGAGTGGCTTGCCGTCGTCCCTACCGAGGGCAAGATTTTCCGATATGGACAAGTCCGGAAACGAAATCGGCTCCTGGTGTATGAGGGTAATGCCGAGCTTCTGTGCCGCCAGCGGGCTAAGCACCTCAATCCTCGCATTGTTGAGGAGCAGAACGCCCCGGCTGGGACGGTGAACGCCGGCGACGATTTTGGCAAAGGTCGATTTGCCCGCACCGTTCTCCCCAAGAAGGGCGTGGATCTCGCCCGCATACAGGTCTAGATCGACGTCGCGAAGCACCTCCACACCGGCGAACTGTTTGGTGATGCCGCGCGCCGATAGGAGAATGGCTCGGTCGGCGGCGCTTTGGCCACCGATTGATTGAGTAGAGGCGCTCATGGGACCGGCGCGTCGCTATCGATGAGCCCTTGCAATTTGAGATCCACCCAAAAGTCGGCCGGGATTGGCGCCATAAAGGACGCGACATTCTGTTCGACCTCGCTGGGTTTTACCGCTCCGGGAATCTCGGCAACGACGGCCGGGTGTGCGAGAACAAACTGCAATGCCGCAGCGGGGAGCTTCACGTTGTGGGTTCGGCAGGCCGCCTCTATTTCTCTGACTCTTCTTCGCACATCTTCCGGCGCGTCGGCATAGGCATATTTCGCGGCAGCGCCGGAATCACTGACAAGAATGCCCGATGCGAAAGGCGAACCAATCAATACGCTGACGCCACGTTTCACGCATTCAGCCATCCCGGTATGAAGGCTCGCCTGATCGATCAGCGTATAGGGCATAGCGACCAGAACGAAATCGAGGTCCACGATAGGAGCGATCGTCTCGAACGCTTCCTTAGTATTGACGCCCATCCCAATCGCGCTGATCTCTCCCCGCCGCTTCAGCTCCTCAAGGGCCTTGATTCCGGAGGTGACGAGACTGCGCTTATGGTGGCCGATTTCCTCTTGATGAAACAGGCTGTCAAGGTCGTGGATGACCAGCGCGTCAACTGTGTTTATGCCTAGCCGCATCAGGCTTTGCTCGTACGAACGCATGAAGCCATCATAGCTGTAGTCGAAGCGGTGTTGGAACGGCAGGCCACCCTTCCACATCGCGGACTTGAAGGCGGGCGGGTCAAAAGGGCGTTCTAGTACGCGCCCGACCTTGGTGGTCAACACATAGTCACGGCGTGGCCGATGCCGCAGCCCGAAGCCAAGACGGTGTTCCGCAAGGCCGAGCCCATAAAAGGGTGCCGTGTCAAACAGCCGAATGCCCGAATTCCAAGCTGCGTCGATCGTCGCTAGCGAGTCCGCTTCGGTTACAAGACCATACAACTCTCCCAGATGTGCCGAGCCAAAGCCGAGGACCGGAACCGAGAGGGACGTCTTGCCAATGCGGCGACGCTCGAAATCCAGCGGCATAAGGTCAACTCCCTCGGAACTGATTGACTTTTCTAATTGAACCTTAGGTCGCGTGGCTTTGCAGGTTGTCAGACAGAGACCTGTTTGGCAAGATTCAAGCGGCTTAGTCGTGGAGAATTGGAGCCAGATGAAGTCGCTGCGGCTGTGTGCGAGTGGGAGATGCGGCAATCAGCTCTCAACCAGAAAAAAATCCCGGCTACCGTTTAAGCGCTAAAATCATCGAACTGGATAATGACTTTGCCGGCGCGGCCGCTCGCGGTTAGTGCGTAGGCCTCGGCAGCCTGAGAAAGGGGGAAACGGTCGGTGATTATACGATGCGGCTGGAGACCCCAGTCATCTAGGTCCTCGCAGCATTGGTCCATGTTGTGCAAGCTGGTGACCCAGGACCCGATCAGCGTGCGCTGCATATGCATCAAGTCCTCGCTGACGTTGAAATGCACATCTCCCATTTCGCCGATATAGACGCAGCGGCCCCATTCATGCGTCGCCTGTAACGCGAGCAGCCGGCCGAGCGAGCTTCCTGAACAATCGAGACTGACATTCGCTCCCCCATGCGTGACTTCGCGGATCCGCGCCAGCGTGTCGGCGCCGGCGATAAAGCCGTGATCGATTATGCCGAGCCGTTTCGCCGTGGCGATGCGCTCCGCCTCGATATCGACTCCGATGCGGAGCTTTGCGCCACGTCCGCCTGCCAGCAGCAGTGCCGCCATACCGACCGGACCCAGCCCGACGACGAGCACACGATCGCTTCCTGAGACGCCACCACGGAGGATGCCTTCGTAGGCGGTCCCGACGCCGCAGGAAATGAAACAGCCGTCCTCGTAAGTCAGACTGGGCGGCAGATGAACTAAGTCACGCTCGTCGGCCAAGAGATACTCCGCATGGCCGCCGTCGCGCTGCCAGCCATAGGCTGCCCGCTGTGGATCCGTGCAACTGATCTGGAAGCCCTTGCGGCAATTCCGACAGAACCCGCAGCCGCTGATGTGATACACTGCCACGCGATCGTGGTGTTTGAAATGGCGGCAGCCGGGACCCAAATCGATGACCTCGCCACTTGGCTCGTGGCCAGCGACGACGCCACGATAGGCGGCGGCAGCCTCGCCACCCTTATGCTCGTGGTAGATATAGTGAATGTCGCTGCCGCAAATTCCCGAAGCACGCATGCGGAGCAGCACTTGGCCGATTCCAGGCTGAGGGATCATGATCTCCCTTAGCTGAACGGTCGAATTGCCAGGAAGGTAGGCAGCGAGCATCTTGCTCATCAGCGTCAGCCCTTATCTTGCATCGGCGAATCCAATTCAGACATGCCGACCAGAGCGGCGCGAGGCCGCGACGTTAAGAAGTACGGCGACCACGATGATGACGCCGCGCACAACGTCCTGCACGAATGAATTTATGCCATACAGCACTAGCCCGTCGCCAATCACTGTAATTGTTAGGACGCCGAGCAGGGTGCCCAGCATTGAACCGCGGCCGCCCGAAAGGGATGTGCCCCCCACGACAACGGCCGCAATCACGTCAAACTCCAGGCCGGACGCCGCCCCCGCATTTCCGCTGCCCAGCCGCGCCAGCAGCATGATGGCCGTGATCGCGGCCATCAACCCCGAGATCGCGAAGACGAGGATACGAATACGCGTTACGTTGATGCCGCATAGATGTGCCGCGTTGGCATTCCCGCCAACCGCATAGACGGAACGGCCGAAAGCAGTCTTCCGAGAGACAAACACGAAGACTCCGAATAAGATCACCATGACAACTGCGGAGACCGGTAGGCCGAAGACGTTGTCGCCGATCCAGTCCAGCGTGTCGTTGTCGTCGAAGGTTACGGGAAGCGCATTTGTCATGAACAGTGCGAGGCCACGCAGCGCACTCCACAATCCCAGCGTCGCCACAAAGGACGGCACGCTGAAGATCGCGCGTAACACGCCTGCCAGACTGCCGAGACATAGACCGAGAACGACACCGCCGATCAAGGCAAAAGGCAGCGGCACAGGCACTTTCATCAGAAACGCCATGATGACCGCTATAAATGCAACCATGGGTCCGACACTGATATCTATCTCGCCCGCGACGATCACCAAGGTCTGCGCCCAAGCGGCGATGCCGATGGTCGCGCCGTCACGCAGGATGTTCACCTGGTTGTTGGCGCTCAAGAAGCCTGGGGACAGGGCGCCAAACACGCCATAGAGAATTACGATGATTGCGAGCAAGCCCAGCTCGTTCATATGTCCCGCTAACATCCGCCGCGTTTCGGCGACGCCCCTCGGGGATACAGTCGGTACACTCATCGTTATTTCTCTCAGCCGATGCATGCGGCAAGCAACCGCTCCGCATCGATCGACGGAGCGATGTGTTCCTCGGCCATCACACCGTCGCGCAGCACCAGGACACGGTCGCAGACCTGGTCGAGTTCCTCGATTTCACTCGACACGAACAGGACGGCGCGCCCCTCCGCTGCGAGCGCGCGGATGATATCGTAGATCTGAGCCTTAGCTTCAATGTCCACGCCGCGCGTCGGCTCATCGAGCAACAGGATACGTGAGCCGGCGTGGATCCAGCGCCCTATCACTACTTTTTGTTGGTTGCCGCCTGAAAGTGTGACGATTGGCGTTTCCAGACGAGCAGTCTTGACGTGAAGACGTTCGACCACTGTCCGCGCCGCGCTCTCGACTGCGGCTGAGGACAGGACGCCGCCTCGGGTCACGCGGGAAAAGTCGGTCAACACAATGTTCTCATCGACGCCGAGAAGGGGGACAATGCCGTCCTCCTTGCGGCTTTCTGGAGTATAGCCGAACCCGCGCTGCATCATACCCTTGTAACTGGGTTTGGCGATCTTCTCATCGCGGACCCGGACGCTGCCTGCACTCTGGAGCCGTAGTCCCATGACGATCTCAAGGAGCTCGGTGCGCCCAGAGCCGAGCAGGCCGGCAATCCCTAGCACCTCGCCCGCGTGCAGATCGAAGGTAATGTTGCGCAGCTTTGGCGGCATTGCGATCCCTTCGACAGAAAGCGTCGTTTTGCCAATGGCAGAAGTATGCGCCGGCCGCGCCTGCTCGACGCGGCCCAACATCATCTGTATGATATCCTCAGTTCTCGCCCCCGCAACGGACAGGGTTGATGCGACGCGCCCGTCCCGCATCACTGTTGCTGTATCGGCCAGACGGCGGATCTCGCTCATGCGGTGGCTCACGTAGAGAACCGCAGCGCCAGCGGCGGCCGCCTCACGCACCGCGTTGCAGACCTGATCGACCTCAGCGGCGGCGAGCGAACTCGTCGGCTCGTCGAGAATGACCAGATGAGGGACACCCAAAAAGGCCCGGGCGATCTCCACCATCTGTCGCGCCGCTGGGGCTAAGGTGCCGGTGAGTAGCCGGGGATCGAGCGACAAGCCCAGCCGGCGCAGGGCTTCTCGCGCCTGCTCGGCCATCGCCCGATGATCGAGCACGCGCCGACGCCGCGGCCAATTACCAAGGAACATGTTCTCCGCTATGGTCATGCTCGGAACGAGGCTGAGTTCTTGGTAGACGGCTCGAAGCCCGCGCTCCGCCGCTTCCCGGGTCCGCCTTTGACCAAACTCGACAAAAGGCTTGCCGCTGAGCAAGACCTCGCCAGAGTCCGCGGACTCGGCACCCGTGAGCAGGCGGATGAGCGTCGATTTTCCCGCACCGTTTTTCCCAAGAACGGCGCGGACTTCCCCGGGCATCACGGAGAAATCGACCTCGTCTAGCGCGATCACGCCAGGATATCGTTTGGTTGCCGAGCGAAGTTCAGCAACTGGCAACTGGGCTCCGGTCATGGGCCGTATTCCACTCCGGTTACAATGCTGCGCTGTGGGCGCCGGTCCCGGCGAAACATCCATTGGGTTGCGAGCAATACAGCCCTTTCACCGCAGGCATGATCATCCGGGCAAACGAACAAAATCGGCCATACCGAGCGTCGGTGTCCTCTTATGGCAAGCCATCTTTGTGGCTTTCGAGCCAAGCCGTAGCTTCGGCAGGCGTCGTATAAAGATCAATTGGTACGGGAATTAGGGTTGCGGCGCCCTCTTTCCCCTGCAGGGCCAGCAGAGCCGCCTTAAATGCAGCGCGCCCAATAGTTTTACCCGAAACGTCAACCTCACCTTTCAGGACTTCGTGGCTGACCAATTCCCGAGCAATATCCGAAGTCATATCGCTCCCGAAGACGACCGTTTTCCCAACACGACCCTGACTCCGGACCGCCTTAACAGCGCCGAGCGTCGCGCCACCGGATTCGCCAAAGAATGCATCAAGATTGGGGTTAGCCGTAAGCACGGTCTGGCCCACCGACATTGCCTTGTCGAGAACGGTACCCTCCTGGTTCGAAACGATCTTCGCCCCCGACAGCCGCCCCATCAGGGCTTTCTCAAAGCCCTTGCGGCGTTGCACGCAAACCTCGACGAATTCACAGTTGAGCACGGCGAAGGTGGGGTTTTTGTTCCCGGCGCTCTCGAAGTAATCCGCGGCAGCACCGCCCAAGCGCTCTCCAAACGTGAATGGATCACCCACCGCATACGCCGCAACATATTTCTTCATAGCGTTCGGTTCGATGCAGGTATTGTAGCAAACCACCGGAATACCAGCGCGAGACGCCCGACGGACAGCTTGCACAGATCCATCCGCCGAAACGGCGGAGAGGATGATGGCTTTCACGTTAGCCGCTATGAGCGTGTCAACGAAGGCGCTCTCTTTTGAAACATCGCCACCCGCATTTGTTTCCAGGAGATCAATCTTTTGACCTTGGCTTGCGGCTTCATCCTGGACTCCTTTTCGGACCCCCGCATAGAATCCCTGCGAGTCGAGGTAGATCGCCCCGATCTTGGTCTCGGCTGCCTGAGCGATACATGTTGATATCGCTAGAAACCCCAACGCCACTGTTGGAATAAGACGATTCATAACACTGCTCCCTACTTGTTGGCGGTTTTGCCGCTTCAAACATGTTCCTTACCTCAAAGAGACAAACGGCTCGTCGAATGAGCCCTGCTCCTCAGCGGCTGCTCTGCTTCGGTATGCGGGCATGGCTTGGTAGAACAACGCGCCATGCCCCAGCATTCGGCTAAGGATTCATGCAAATCATGGTCTTGATCTCATCCGGTAGCGGCTTGAGCCAGCCGTCTAGGGCATCGGAAAGGGGCAACACTCGACTGACGAGCGAGTCCGCATCGATCTGCCCGTTTTTTATCGCCGCGATGACTGTAGGCCATGTGAACTTATACCGCATTACACCATGGATAGTCACTTCACGCTCGATGATCGCAGACATGGGAAGGCTCGCGACCTGCGCGCCGACGCCGATCAATACGGCGCGGCCCCCTGATCTAACTTTCAGACAGCCGTCGTGGCGGACGGATTCTACTCCGGAGCATTCCATAAGAACATCGAATTGCTCATCCACATCGGCCAGGTTGCTCGTGGTCCGAGCGCCAAAGGTTCCTGCGAGTTGGCGGCGCCCTGTATGGGGCTCGACCACAACAATTTCTGTCGCGCCTGCGGCTCGTGCGACTTGAACCGCGAACTGTCCGACTGGGCCGCCGCCGGTCACCAATACGCGCGATCCGAGATGAATAGCACCCTTCTCCGCACCTGCCAGGGCGACGGAGATGGTCTCTACCATGGCCGCTGCGTTGTCGCTCACGCTATCGGGAATTTTGAAGGCATTTTGCGATGGAACGCAGAGATACTGCTGCATCGCACCATCGGTTCCGGGAACGCCAAAGAATTTCTGAGTAGGGCATATATTGTAATTTCCTTCGAGAACAAAGGGGTCGCCCGGGGTCGGCATGAGCGGCTCGACTGCCACACGATCATCCAGCCGCTGGGCGTCCACGCCGTCGCCAACCGCCACAATCCGACCGCCAAATTCGTGCCCGAGCACCACCGGGGAAGTAACAATCTCGCTGCCGCACCGACCATCAAAATAAAAGTGCTTGTCCGAACCGCAGATCCCCACCGCACCGATCTTCAGTAGCACTTCTCCAGCCTTCGGCACCGGGACCATGCGTTCGGCGAACTCGAAGTGCTCCCTGCGCTTGAGTATGAGGGCACGCATAGTCTTAGGAATTGTCTCGCTATTGCGCCGCATCTAGACCTCCAATTGTCTTCCCTAACTCGCTCCGAAAGGCACATCATAAATTGCGACAACCAAGGCTATATGACCTCGATCTCCACCCCGAACAGGGTGGTCATCTTGCGCAATGCGGATACGTGGTGACCTAAGCCGAGAGCAGCATGGTGGGTCGGTCCGGTCGCCGACCACTCGTTTACAAAATGCCGCACCCCTTGTTTGAAGCGAACGCGGGCATTAGTATCGCCGAGCTGCAACGTCGGCCCGGCCTCGACTTCTCCCTCCGCAGCGACAAAGATATAGCAACCAGCTTCACGTTCGGTGAGCGAAAGAAGCGTTACGGGGCCTGGTCGCACATCGAACTGGGCGACGTATCCGCTGCCTGGCTTGCCATGAAAGACCGAGACCTGTTTCAACCGCGCTTTGCTCTCCGAGATAGCGGGGTCGGCAGCCCCGCTATGGCCGATGAGGCAGACATCATCATTGAAGTCCATGCTATAGAGCTCGGCAAGAGTGGCGCTACCCCCGATTGACTTGAGCAGCGTCATGGCGATAGCAGTTTTGACATCTGCCTCCACGGGGCATGCGATGCCATCCCGCATAAGCACCGAGAACACGGGGTTTGACACTCTCAGTATTCGCGCGAGGTCGCCGGACGGCGTCGTTTCGAAATGGCTAGCGAGGGCGATCAGCTGCCGCGTGTAAATGAGGCTCTCCACTGCGAGCAAAACCGTCGCGACCTCTCGAACGTCATCGGCAGGGTTTACCTCAAAGATGTCGTGGATCCGGTCACCTGCCGACGCTAAAGCATCTGTAGTCAGATCTCCTCGAAGGCGTTGCTCGATGTCCTCCCACGTTAAATGGAGCACTTGTGAGCCGAACCGGCGTAGCAGGCGAGTCTCGTCAAGGTTGAGATCCATCATACCTGGGTAGGGCCGGCCCAGCATGCCGATCTGCCCAGACATGAGTCGAGCCTTGGCGACCGCTGCCATGCACCACTCCCGCAGTTCAACATCGAATGCAGTATCTCCGTCAAGATAGCCGGTAAGAAGCGCGAACGGCTGCGCGCAACGTCGTAACACCGCCGTAAACTCGGGAAGTCCGGCGCAAGTGCAGCCGGCGCCTAACCAGTCCTGAATGCCCTTCACCTCGGCTAGCAGAAGAGCGGGGACGGCTTGTGCGTTGATGAGCAGGACGGGAACGCCCTGCATGGTTTGTAGGAGATGGAGCAGGCAATCCGAACTCGCATAGGTTGAAAGGTGGCAGATCAGGAGATCGATCCTGTGCTGGGAGAATACTGCGGCAGTGGCGCCGGCATGTTCGATTGTGTCGATCATGCCGCCGCGCACGACCGCGCCCTCCGGCATTTTCGCGGCCAGAAGCTCGTGGTGTTGTAGAAGTGTATCCCGCATGCCTGGGAATTGCGGCCAATAGGCGGCGAGTCCTACCGCAAAGAGTCCGATATTTGGGCTCATGACACCTCCGCCACCATTATTGGGCCTGTGATTTCGACTAACAAACCTGAGCAGTCTCCACGCCGATGAGTTTGCCTAGTTTTTCGATTTTTGAAGCGAGGCGACCGACCCCGACGGCGCAATGATGTGCCGGACCTTGGGCATTCCAACTCTCGATGAAATTGCGAGCGCCGCGAGGGAACCGATACCGGCTGTTGGTGTTGCCGATCTCCAACTTTGGGCCATCGACTGATTCGCCTTCGGCCACCACAAACTTCAACCGACCTTGAGGCGTTTCAGCGATCGACAGAAGGGTCACGGGACCGCTTCTGACAGACATTTCGACCGACAATCCCTTCCCTACCTTCCCATGAAAAACTGAGAGCGGTCGTACCTTTGTGCGACCCTCCGCAATGGCGATATGTCCAGGTCCATCATGCCCCATCAGGACGGCATCGGCATCCCAATCGACGGCGTAGTATTCTGTGAATGAGCCGCCCGCACCGAAGCTATCCATGATTTTCATGGCCTGGGCATTTTTTACCTCATACTCGCCGGCAACAGGAACGCCTTTTGCCGTTAACAAGGAGTTGCCGAGGATAATCGAGGCGATCGCAGTTTCATTCTCTGGATTGCCAGTTCCTTTGTAGTAGTAGGCGAGGGATCCGAGGGAGTAACGGTCTACTAAACAGTCAAGGGCAATGGAGGTGCGCGCAGCAGCCTCGAGATCAGAAGGCGAACAATCTGGTTGTAAATCGAATTCTTGCGCAAAAACTGCGAGACGGTCCTGTATGTCCGATGAGCTCACCGTGCGTCTGAGTGCTGTCAGCTCCTCTACCTCGAGAAACTCAATATGAGTGCCAAAGACGATAGACTGCAATGTGACGTCGGAGTAGATGTCGAGCATCCCGCTATAGTAGTGACCGAGGAGGCCTAGCCGGTTGTGGGACATGACCGAAGCAACACGAGCGGCTTCAATCCAGTCATCGACCTCCTGCCAGCATGCGGGATCATCGTGCAATTTTCCGGTGACTTGGTAAAAGGGGATGCCGGCGCGTAGGAAGACGTTAGCGATTTCTGGCACGGGACATGCGCCGCAGTGCGCAAGCCACTCCCCAGTCATAGCGGAGCGATCCCCCAGCGCGTTGAAGCTCGTGTAGTCGATCGAGCTCTCTGGAGATAGGTTCAAGATGATTATCGGCACTCGGGCGCGGCGCACAACAGGCAGCACGGTAGAGGAGAGTGCATAGGTTGTGGCGTGTAGAAAGATGATATCGACATCAGCCTGCCGGAACTGGTGGCCAGCCTCGACTGCCCTTTCGGGATTGTCGACCAATCCTAAATTGACGATCTCGATGCCCGGCCGTTCCAGTATCCCAGCAACTTGCCGCAAGTACCCGTCCAGGCGATCTTTTAGACCGGAAAACTGCGGCCAATAGGTATCAAGTCCAATCCCGAACAGGCCAATGCGCGTCGGCAGCATGACGCTCCTCCAATTTTCATCCATAATATGCTGATTAATCTCTGGGGGAATAGCCCGTTTACATATAGAAGTTAGCGCGAAACATATAAAAATTGCCAGGCAGGCGGCTATGGGTGCAGAGGGGAGAGACTATTTCGTTTATCTCTCGGAGAATCGGCTCTGCGCGGCCTGGGGCTGCACCGCGTCGTCCTCCGGTTACACCGAGATCAAGCCGGGCATGGTCTATCCGCCAGTTCGTCATCCAGATGATCATCATTTCGATTGGGAACGAGGCCGCATCTTGCAGGCATACCAGATAATTTTGGTGAGCGCGGGGCGTGGACGCCTGCAATATGGACCCGCACACTCCGTGATGGAAATCTCGGCGGGGAGCATCATGCTGTTGATGCCAGGGATTTGGCACCGGTACTCACCCGACGACCGAACTGGATGGACTGAGCATTGGATCGAGTGTCGAGGCTCAGCATTCGACTTTGCAGCCCAGGCCGGTCTTGTTGGACCTGACCCAGTCTATCGTTCAAATGCCGATATAGACGGCGCATTTGAGACAATCCATCATCTCGCCCGGGCAGACGCAAATGCGAACCAGCCGGTTCTCGCGACCCTCGGTCTTCAGCTTCTTGCTCATCTAGCTAAAAGCGCCGAGTCGTCCGCCCGAAACAACTCCTTTCTGATCCAAAAAGTCACCCGGAATATGCATTCTCGGTGCTCGGACCCCGAGAGACCGGAGACTTTGGCGCGCGAACTGAACCTCAGCTACTCACA
The DNA here is from genome assembly GCF_009766125.1 of Acidisoma sp. S159. NCBI lineage: Bacteria > Pseudomonadati > Pseudomonadota > Alphaproteobacteria > Acetobacterales > Acidocellaceae > Acidisoma > Acidisoma sp. S159. The sequence goes on along the minus strand of NZ_LMUG01000041.1, from coordinate 17,001 downwards.
CTTTCGTCAAATGTTCAAAGAGCACACGGGAATCAGTCCAAAGCGTTATCAAATCACTATTCGAATGCAGCGTGCTCAGGATCTTCTGGCAAATACCAACAAGTCAATTAAGGAAATCGCCGCCATTTTAGGTTTTAACTCGGCGTTCCATTTTTCTCGGCAGTTCAATGAGCTGTACGGCACGTCTCCTCGAAACTGGCGTGCGCATCTACATCCCGCCGGGTCGTGAGCAGAGCTGCGAGGGCCGCCGCGAGCTAGCGAGCTCGACCTGATCAAGCCGAAGCTTCTAAAGAGCGTTTATCGGCGTTTAATCCGGATGTCCGGTGGCAGGGCTTCCCAAGAACCGTTTCCGTCAGGCGAGAGCCGATGGCAGGGTCTCGCTGTCCTTAAGTATTGGACAGGACGTACGTCCCGGAAATCGGCCCAGCTTGTGTGGGGCAGTAGAGAGAACCAATCTGGCCGTGCTGGATCCCGAGGCTCTTATCATTGTAAAAGAGGCGTTCGTGGCCAAGCCGATGCAGGCCGCGAGGGGTTTGCGATCTCCATCATTCATCTAGGACAAGCGTCAGGCCGACCCTTGCCGCCGCATTCATGATGTGCCGGGCCATGGCTTCGCGCGCCTCTGCGGGAGATTGTCCAAGGATCGCGTCGTGAATCTTTTCATGCTCGGCGATTGTTATCCGGATGATCGCTTCCACCTCAGCGCCCGGCCTCCTGCGGGTAGCGAATATGCTTTCGCGCATGTGCTCGGAGACGAAGCTGACCACCTTTGCGATATAGTCATTGCCGGTCGCAGACGCGACGGCTCGATGAAACTCGAGGTCGGCATCCACCCCTAGATCGCCGTTCCATTCCTTTCGCATGTGGTCAAGGGCGATGGTGATCGCGGCGTGCTGCTGGGGTGAACCGCGTTTAGCCGCCAGACCCGCCGCGCGAGTTTCGAGCATGCCGCGCAGCTCGAAGACGTCATTAAAGAGCGCTCGATCGTTGATAATCTCAGGATCAATATGCAAACTCGGAATTGCCGCATCGCGAACAACAAAGGCGCCGACACCCTGGCGCGATTCAACGACGCCGTCCGATCTTAGCCGTGCGATGGCCTCACGAATTACGTTGCGGCTGACGCCGAAACTGCCCGCGAGGACTTGCTCTCCCGGCAGCCGATCGCCGAGCTTGAGGCGGCCCTCGATAATCTCACGCTGGATCGCCTGTACGACACGCGAGGGTAGGTAGGGCCTGCGGTCAAGCGTGTCGAGTTTCATGGATTTTTTGTCTCGGCCTCGGTCACACCATTCGACCTGGGTTCATCAGGCCGGTTGGATCGAAGACCTTCTTGATGCCACGCAACAGGGTGGTGTCGAGCGCCGTCGAGCGGCTGAGAAAAGCGTCACGCTTGACCCGGCCGATCCCGTGCTCTGCACTAATCGACCCGCCCAGCTGGTCGACGATCTCGAAAATGATGTTCTCACAACTACGCAGAAGCGTGGTCTTGGCGCTTTCATCTAGCGTCGCAGGCGGGATGACGTTGAAGTGGATGTTGCCGTCGCCGAGGTGCCCGAAGGCGATGGGTATGACATCAGGCCCGATCCGACGCAGGTCTGCATCTGCCGTCTCAAGGAAAGCAGCTATAGACGAGATCGGAACCGAGACATCCGTCCGCAGGTGGCGGCCGCGCTGCACCTGCGCCTCGATCATGCCCTCGCGGATGCGCCAGAACTCGGAGGCTTGGGCAACATTCGCCGCGATCGTGCCATCGCTGACAAGATCACTCGCCATGGCGCCTCCGAGAAACTGCTCGATCAGGGATCTCAGATCCACTAGGCCACTGGCCGAGGTTTCCATCAGTATGTAGTAGGGTGATGGTGTGCGGAGCGGATCGCGCAAACCCGGCATTACGCCGAGTGCTAATTCGACCCCGCGGCGCGGCAAAAGCTCAAAGGCCGAGAGAAGGTCGCTGAGGTCGCGCCTGGCGCGCCCCAACAACGCGATGGCTGCCTGCGGTGATCCGACCGCAACTAAGGCAGTCTCAGTCTGGTTGGGCTTCGGAAACAGCTTGAGGCATGCTGCTGTCACAATGCCCAACGTTCCTTCGGAGCCCAAGAATATTTGCTTGAGATCGTAGCCCGTGTTGTTCTTGCGCAGCTTGCGAAGTCCGTTCCAGATGCGGCCATCCGGCAGCACAACTTCCAGCCCCAGGACAAGATCGCGGGTCATGCCATAGCGGATAACATTGATGCCACCGGCATTGGTGGCAATGTTACCGCCGATCTGGCATGAGCCCTGAGCGCCAAGCTGGAGCGGAAACAGACAGTCCCTCGCCAAAGCCGCGGCGTGGATGTTTTGGAGAATACATCCCGCTTCCGCGATCATAGAGAAATTGACTGCGTCGATTTCCCGGATCGCATTCAAGCGTTCTAGGCTTATCACGACCTCGGTTCCATCGCCCGAGGGCGTCGCGCCGCCGACGAGGCCCGTATGGCCGCCTTGGGGCACGATTGGAAGGCCCCGCGCCAAACATTCTTGGACCACGAGAGCGACCTCGGCCGCCGACCGAGGACGGATAACCGTACGCGCTAATCCTTTGAGGTCGCGCGACCAATCCGCGAGATACCGCGCACGATCGGCGACCGGAACGACAGTGGCCTCATCACCCAGTAGGCCTGTCAGCGCATCCACGGTGTTTGCCCTCTCCGGGATTTTTTAGTTGTAGGACATTAGGATGGCATGGCATGTTGAATCAAGAACGAAGAGCCAAAAAGGTTCGGCCGACCGCCGGGAGAGCGAAATGTATGTCACCGAATCGGGTCAGAAGGTCTTCGTGGTCGACGGGCACATCCATCTTTGGGATGCGCGTCCTGAGAACCGCCGCAATCGCTATGGCCTGACCTTCATCGAAAGCTTCTGGGGTTCCCATGTCGGGATGACACCGGACGAGCAGCGCTGGAACTTCGATCGCTTCTGCTATTACGGGATAGAGGGCGCGGCCAAGGATCTGTTCGTGGACGGCTACGTTGACGCGGCCATTATGCTGCCGACGAACCTTCGCGACTTCTACGTCGAGGGATTCAACACGATCGAGCAGTGCTCGGCGTTCAAGAACGCTTATCCCGAAAAAGTGGTCCTCAATGGCCGTTTTGATCCACGCGACGGGCAGAAAGGCCTGGACGCATTGGAGGCAGATTTTGAGAAGTATCGCCTTAAGGGTGTAAAACTTTATACCGCAGAATGGAACGGCGAGTCCAAAGGCTATACGTTGCGTGACGATATTGTTGCCCCGTATATGGAAAAATGCTTGAAACTCGGCATCAAGAATGTTCACATCCACAAGGGTCCGACCATTCATCCGCTCAACCTCGACGCTTTCGATGTCCGCGATGTCGATTATGTTGCAACGGCCTTTCCAGATCTGAATTTCATTGTCGATCACTGCGGCATGCCGCGCATCGATGACTTCTGCTGGATCGCAGGCCAGGAGCCTAACGTCTATGGCGGCTTGGCGCTCATTCCGTCCTTCATTCACGCGCGGCCAAAGTATTTCGCGCAGATGATGGCGGACCTACTCTTTTTCCTGGGCCCCGATCGGCTCCTCTTTGGATCCGACTACGGAATCACAAGTCCCAAGTGGATCGTTGAGAAGTTCATGGCCTATGAATTTCCTGATGACATGGCGCAGGAGGCGAAAACCCAGCTGACTCTGGATGTTAAGCGGAAGGTCCTGGGGCTGAACGCTGCCAGGCTCTACGACCTCGATGTGCCGTTGGAGTGCCGCTTGCCGAGCATGGCCGCGTCCCACCATGAAGATGGCGAGGTTTTGCTCGGTCAATCCGACGTTCAGCCGGGGGGCGCAATCCGTGCAAGCGCTTGAGCCGCGCGAAACTGCGGAACTCGTGCCTGACCTGGGGGAAGAACGTCACGCTGAGGTCATCGCGGCGCTAGGCGATGTGCTTGATCCGGAATTAGATGAACCCGTCACTGACATGGGTTTCATCGAAAGTGTCACGCTCCGCGCGGATGACGTTGAGGTGGTACTTCGCCTTCCCACCTACTGGTGCTCAGCGAATTTTGCCTTCCTGATGGCAACGGACATGAAGGCCGCGCTGGAACATCTTCACTGGGTGCGGGGAGCCACCATCACGCTTGTCGATCACTTCGCTTCCAAGAAGATCAATCAAGGCGTTTCGGCGCGAAAGGGCTTCTCAGAAGTTTTCGTCGGCGAGGCACAAACCGGTCTCGACGATATCCGCAGGGTCTTCGGTCAGAAGGCGTTTCTGGGCCGGCAGGAGCGCCTGCTGCGCCTACTAGCTGAGCGAGGGGGCATTGAGGACGCACTAAAGCTGTCGATGGGCGGCCTTCGTAGACTTCTGGACCATGACGACCAGGAAATCCGATCACTGGCCCTGCGCTATCTCGGCATGCGTCTGCATGATGGTGGATCGGTGCAGGATGATGCCCGCGCTTTTACGACCCTCTCCGGTTTACCGGTGTCTTCCGCGACGTACGCCGACCACCTGCGCGCGGCAAGACGGGTCCGCAGCGCGGCGGAAGCGAATGCGGAGATGTGCCGGATGTACCTCTCCGCGCGGAAGTCCCATCCCGCGCCGGGATGCCGCCCCGAGGATCGTGAGCAAGAGGCGGAGCCGTAACAAGCGGATAGAGTAGCGGCGGCAGCCTCGGCACAATGATCGGCTCAAGAACAAAAGACTCAAATCAGGAGGACACGCCTTGAAGAACCTGCTTCCTTTGAATCGTCGTAGCTTTCTGGGCGCCGGGGTTGGAGCTGCTGCCGCAGCTTTGGCTGGTCGCGCGCCGGCCTTCGCGGCGGCCAAGAAATTTGTGCCCTATAGTAACAAGAGCTTGGATTATTACTTCTTCGTCGCGCAGCAGGAAGCGGTGCAGCGTTCGGTCGAAGCGCAGGGGTGGCGCTTCCAGGCAGTCAATGCCAGCTTTGACAACACCACGCAGCTGCAACAGTGGGAATCGATCCTTCTCAACGGCCCTTCGGCGATCATCTCCGATCCCATTGACAGCCAAGCCATCGTCAGTGTCATCAAGAAATACAATGCCAAAAGCATTCCGGTCGGCATCATCGACACCCCAGCCACTGGCGGAAATGTCGCCATCACGGTCGATTTCGACAACTATCAAGGCGGCGTCATGGCGGCCGAGGCAATCGTCGCTTGTCTGAAGAAAAAATATGGCAGCCCGAAGGGTACGGTCTTGAACTGCTACGGCGCTCTCCAAAGCGTCGCCTGGAGGCTGCGCAAGGAAGGCATGGACGCGACCTTCAAGAAATATCCGGACATAAAATTGCTCGATCGCCCAACTGAGGGTGAGTTGAAGACCATGCTGAGCGTGACGGTTGAGACCCTCTCGGAGTATCCCAACCTTGATGCCGTTCATGCGCCGAGTGATACGCCGTCACGTGGAATCGTCACTGCGTTGCAGCAGAAGGGTAAATGGAAGAAGGTCGGTGACCCCGGCCATGTGATTTTCGTCAACATCGACGGCGAGCCGATTGCCCTACAATGGATCAAGGAGGGCTACATGGATGGCGTGATATCGCAGGACCCTGTCGCGTATGGCCAGATCACCGTTGAGATGTTAGCCAAATACTCCTTGAACGGGAAAGCCGTGCCACTCGGGCCCTACGAGAATGACAACTACTTCTGGAAGTCAGGCGTCATCACCAACTCGGCCTCCGGCCCCAGCCTCGTCATTCCGCCGTTCCTGATCGACGCCTCCAACGCTGGCGACAAGCGCATGTGGGGTAACGTGACCTACAACGATTGGGGCCTGAAGTACAAGTAGCCTCAAAAACGTGCCAGGCCGGTGCGTTTGCGCGCGCCGGCCTGCATTTGAAGGTCGAGCGCCATGGCCACGACGAGGCTGCTCCAAACTATAGAGCTTACCAAGCGGTATGGCGGCGTAAGCGCCCTTAAGGGTGTGTCGCTCTCGGTTGACAGCGGCACCGTGCATGGCCTGCTTGGCGAGAACGGCGCCGGCAAATCGACGCTGGTCAAGATCGTGTCCGGCTTGCAGACGCCAACAGAGGGCGAGATCCATCTCGACGGCAAGGAAACCGGCCCTGCGGACGTCAAACGCATGGAAGGGCTCGGGGTCTTTCTCGTCACGCAAGAGCCGGCGATCGTTAGTTCACTGTCGGTCGCGGAGAATCTGGTGCTAGGTCGCTGGCCACACCGCGGAGTCTGGGTCGATGTGCGGGCCATGAACCGGCTCGCAACTAATTACCTAGACGGGACGGGTCTCGATCCGCACGCCATAGCCGGGCGCCTCTCCGCCGTCGACCGACGCAAGCTAAACATCCTGCGCGCCCTGCACAGCGGTGGCCGGTTGATCATTTTGGATGAGCCAACAACCGCGTTGACAATGGCCGACCGCCAAATCCTATTCGGCTTCATGAGGAAACTGAAGCGCGAGGGCGTCACCTTCATGTTCATCTCGCACTACAATGAGGAAATCCTCGAAATCTGCGACTCCGTCTCGGTGCTGCGGGACGGCGCCCTCGTGACGGATAATCAGCCGGTCGCGTCGGTCAATTCCAGCGCCTTGAGCGAGATGGTGCTGGGGCGCGGCCTTCACCTCTTTACGCGCGGACGTGCGGGGCCGGAGGCGGCGCAAGCCCCGCCGCCGAACTGGCAGTTCCGCGGACTACGCGGGTCGAATTTCCGGGTTGACCATCTGGATATCGCTCCCGGTGAGGTCATCGGGCTCGCCGGCCTGCCGGGGGCCGGTGCGCAGGAGGTTGCCCGCGCCATCTACGGGCTAGTGCCAGCGGAGGGCACGGTTGAACACGCAGGCCTGACCGGATCGCTACCGGCTGATCCGGCTGAAGCCTTGGCAAAGGGCATCGCTTTCCTGTCCGACGATCGGCTCCGGGACGGTATCGTTGCGATCCATTCGATTGCCAAGAACATCACCTTATCCAGCCTCGGCGCGATATCGTCTGGAGGCGTTATTTCTTTGGCGCGCGAACGCGATTTGGTTGCGGACTTCTTCAAGCGGATGTCGATCAGGGCGCGGGATGCCTCACAGCCGGTTGGCCAGCTCAGCGGCGGCAATCAGCAGAAGGTCCTGCTTTCTCGGCTGCTCGCCACCAAGCCGAGGCTGCTCATCCTCAACGAGCCGACGCGCGGCATCGACGTCGGCGTCAAGGAAGAGGTCCACCGTATTGTGGCCAGCCTGACGCGTGATGGCGTTAGCGTCATTATCGTGACCTCCGATCTCGATGAAATGCTCCGGGCTGTCGACCGGGTATTACTTTTCGTCAATGGCGTGGTCGTCGATGACCGGGCAGCGACATCCCTCACCAAGGAGGATGTATTGAGAATTGCCTACTCGTCATCTCCACACCTTGTAACACCGGCTGTGCCGGCCGAGCAGGGAGCGATAGTATCATGACCGCACAGTCCGATCGCACGGCGGACGGGAGCATAGCGGCGCCCGTTCTCGCGGTGAAGCGCCAGCGCTCGGTTGCGGTGCGCGCGCAGGTCGTGTTGCAGAATGTCGTCTGGATCTGGCTCGCGGGCCTGATCCTGATTTTCGGCATCTTGAATCCTTTCTTTCTGACGACCTCTAACCTGCAGAACATTCTTGTTCAGGCCACGGTGCTCGGTTTGCTCGGTCTCGCGCAATCTTTGGTGCTTCTGGTTGGGGAGATTGATCTTTCAATCGGTGCGGTGACGGGTATTTCTTCGGCCATTGGCGCGCTCGCCATCCAGCGTCTCGGGCTTCCGGTCGGCCTGGGCATTATCATCGGCATCGGCGTCGCGACAATGATCGGCTTCATCAACGGTCTTTGCGTCACACGCCTGAAGATGGTCTCGCTGATCGAAAGCCTCGGCATGATGATCACGCTGCAAGGGGGCCTTTTGGCCATCAGCCAGGGCAACACGATTACGGATATGCCCGGCAGCTACAACTGGATCGGCCAGGCAACTCTCGGTGGCTGGCCCCTAATGCCCGTGGTGCTGCTCGCCGGTTTCATCGCGATGGGGTTCATGTTGCGGCGCACGATCCTGGGCCGCAGCCTCTATGCCACGGGTGGCAATGCCGCGGCCGCTCTTGTGGCCGGAATCCGCGTGCAGCGCATCAAGATTATCGCCTTCACTCTCTCGGGCTTCATCTCGGGCATCGCGGGCCATCTTTTGGCTGCTTGGCAAGGGGCGATTACCTCGGACCAGGGTAATGGCTTCCTGCTCTACGCCATTGCCGCGCCGATCATCGGTGGTGTCAGCGTTTTCGGCGGGCGCGGCGGCACGCTCGGTATCCTGGGCGGCGTGCTGCTGCTCACGGTCATCCATGTCGGGCTCGCGATTGTTTATGTGCCGTCCTTCTACGTCACCATGATCGGCGGCGTGCTGATCTTCATCGCGGTTGCCGTTGATGCCTTGCGTGTAAATGTCCTCGGCGATCACTAGAGTAAGGAACGACCGTGGATTATCTCGGAAAGTACAACTTATCGGGGCGGACGGCGGTGGTCACAGGCGCCGCGCGCGGAATCGGTCTCGCCAGCACAGAAGCGTTGTGCCAGGCGGGAGCGCTTGTGGTGATGACGGATATCGACGACGGCGCCGTCCGAGGTTCCGCCGCAGTGCTCGCGGCGCAGGGTTATCGCGTCAAGACGGCACGCCTGGACGTGACGGATCAGATGGCCGTTGAAGCTCTGCGCGACGATGTCCTGAAGGACCATGGCGCCGTCGATATTCTAGTCAATAACGCCGGGATCGCCCTCAGTAGTACCCCGGCGGAGGAAATGACCGGCGAACGCTGGTTGAAGGTTCTCGACGTCAATCTCAATGGGGTCTTCTGGTGCGCCCGCGCCTTCGGACAGGCAATGCTGGCGGCAGGGAGAGGTAGTATCGTCAATCTGGGTTCTATGTCCGGCTTCATCGTCAACAAGCCGCAGGAACAGGCGCATTACAATGCATCAAAGGCAGCGGTGCATCATCTTACAAGATCGCTTGCAGCCGAGTGGGCCAGCCGCGGCGTGCGGGTCAACGCCGTAGCCCCGACCTATATCGACACCGATCTCGTGAGCAGCGTAGTCACCGGGAATAAGATAGTCTTTGACACATGGTTGGCCGGGACGCCCATGGGACGCATCGGCCGGCCTGATGAGATAGCCTCCGCCATCCTGTTTCTCGCCAGTGACGCGTCCAGTCTGATGACCGGCTCGATCGTTCTGGTCGATGGCGGCTACGTCTGCTGGTAGCGACGGCGGAAGATCGAGACTTTTGGCGTCATCCCGGATGGAGGCAACATACCGCACCACCATTGCGCGGCCCGCTGTTCGACCCAGCATGGCGCGCGCTATTATTTTCCATCGTCCTTTGTGCTCAGTCGGTTCTCAAGGGCCCTCGTGCTGGATAGCCAGCACGGACCCTCGACGGCCCTGGATCTTGGTTTGACCCCGGTGGCGATGTATCGCATTCGCTGCTGAATGCTTGCGCGATGCTGACGATTGCCTGAAGCAGATTCAGGCGCCGAATGAGCTAAGATCCAGACTCGAAAACCCAGGTTCTTGACCGCCACCTCCTGCGTCTCGCCGGGATGCTCATTAGCCCGACCAAACTATGCTCCGGCGCAATGGAATCAACCCGCGATAACTGTCCTTTTCGCGCGTGTTGACTTAAGGCGGTGAGCAACAGGCGGTTCAGGTAATGCTTAAAGGTGCGCGTGACTGAACGGCTCTTCCAAAGCGTCGACCTCCCACACCTTGCGAAGGCATGTTGATCGAGATTTGAACAGACCTGCAGGGGCAGGAACTTCCCATGCAGGTTGCCGAGAGTATCGATATCTGCGAGTTCTCGTTTCGTCAGAGGGCGATCCAAGTATTCGATGAGGGCCAAGTTGAAGCGCGGTAGGCCCGGCCCAGCCCGGATAGAGTGAAGACCGAGACTCTTACTCGAATGGTTTAGGACTAGACGCCGATGAAGCCCTCCGCCCTGACCGGTCGCACCTCCAGCTCGTCCCGCCACGCAATGCACTATTGGGATGCCGGGCCGCCCGAGGGGCCTTTGATGATCTTCCTGCACGGGTGGCCGGGAATTGGCCTGATGTGGCGTAAGCAGATCGAGGCGTTCGCGTCCGATGGCTGGCGATGTATCGCACCGGATATGCGTGGCTACGGCGACTCGTCGGCACCAACCGCCCATGAGGCCTATGCTGTAAGTGAGATTGTCGAGGACATGGTCGAGCTCCACGACCATCTGGGCGCCCACCCGGCCATCTGGATCGGGCATGATCTGGGATGTCCCGTGGCAAGTGCGCTGGCCGCTCACCACGCCGCACGCTGCCGCGGGCTGGTGCTGGTGTCGGTCCCTTATTTGCCGGAGGGCTTCGCGTTGCCGAAGCTCGTAGCCCTCGTTGATCGTCAGCTCTATCCAGCCGACCAGTATCCGGACGGGCAGTGGGACTACTACCGCTTCTACCTCACGCATTTCGACCAGACGGTCAGCGACTGCGATGCGGACATCCCTGCCACCCTCGCGTCTATCTATCGGAGTGGGAGCCCAGCCTCTGCGGGCAAGGTGTCTCCGTCGGCCTTGTTAACCCTCAATGGAGGCCGATATGGTTCGGCACACCGAGCGCCTGCAACTCCGCCCGATTCCGCGCTCTGGCCGCCCACTGATTTCGATGCTTTGTGTGCGGCGTTCCTTGCACACGGCTTTCGCCCAGCCAACGCTTGGTATCTGAACGACGCGGCCAACATCGCCTACGCCCGTGCCGCACCCAGTGGGGGCGCCCTACAGCAGCCCGTGCTCTTCATTAACGGCGAGTGGGACGCTATCTGCGACATCAATCGTAGCCGCCTTGGCGAGCCAATGCGCCTCGCCTGCCGGGATCTTTCTGTGACGCATCTCGCGGGCGGCCACTGGCTCCCTCTTGAGCGCAAGAACGAAGTCGCCCAAGCCATTCGTTCTTGGCTGCAAACGAGGAGGCTGAAGTAGGTAAGCTCGCTGTTGCTGGTGCGACTTCACTACGAGAGTCCATCATGCGCGCAATTCAGAAGCGTCTGGCTACCCTGGAGCAATGACGATGAGGCACCGCGACATAGAGGCAAACGGAATCTCTCTTCACCTCATCGAGGAGGGTGAAGGGCCCGCAGTCGTATTCTGCCACGGCTTCCCAGATACTTCCTACACATGGCGCCGGCAGATGAAAGCGATCGCGTCGGTTGGGTATCGAGCGATCGCTCCAGATATGCGCGGCTATGGGCGCAGCTCAGCTCCAGCGGACGCGAGCGTCTACACGCCGCTGCACACGGCTGGTGACCTCGTTGGTCTGCTCGATGCGCTGGATATTCCCAGTGCTGCCCTCGTCGGTCATGACTGGGGCGCCACGCATGCTTGGAACGCCGCAATGATGCGTCCGGATCGGTTCACGGCGGTGTTTTGCCTGAGCGTGCCGTACTTTCCCCGTGGTGACGTCAGCGTCTTCGAGCGCATGCGGAAGTCCGGTCATCAAGACAAGTTCTACATGTTCGAGCAGATTCGACCGGACGCCGATCACATTTGGGCTGACGCAGCGGTCACCATCCCTGGGGCTTTATATTGGGCATCGGGCTCTGCTCCAACCGGCGAGGGATGGAACCCGATAGATCCGGCTCGAAGCCTTCATCGTCCGGCGCCAGGGCCATTGCCGACTTGGGCGGGACCCGACTACGTCGCGCACAACATCGCTGAGTTCCAGCGTACCGGTTTTCATGGTGCCTTGAACTACTACCGCGCCGCTGAACCGTATTTCTACCTGTCCGGCGCCTGGAAAGGAGCGAAAATCAGTCAACCATCCTTCTTTGTCGTTGGAAAGGAGGATGGCTTGATGGCACTTTATCCCCCCGTAGCGCAACTCCGCACCGGTCTCCCCGGTCTGGTGGGAACCCTCGAAATCAAAAATGTGGGCCACTGGGTGCAGCACGAGGCATCTGCCGAGGTTTGTGAACAACTCGTCAAGTTCCTGCTAGCCGTGCATCCCACCTAAGCGTGGTTGGAATGATGCCTCGATGCATGAGCTAGTTTCAACTGCGACTTATGGCTTGCTCTCGTAAGATCACAACGCGGGAGAAGTGGGCATCTCGCGTGTGAAAAACTCGATAGATGTGTGGCCGTAACGGCTTAAACAGCTGCGCGTCGCGCGGGTCGAGCGAGGAAACGGCCGTTCCACGCTCCTCGCCAGACACCTGCCTCGGCACTTCATCCTGCCCGGCGCGTCTCTTGCTTGGACTACGCCGACAACATCCGAACAGAACTGATACTGTATGGCGCCCACTAAACTAAGTTCAACGGATACGCCCCCCATTGGCTGCCAGATCTGTTTGGCCGCACCGGACCGATCTACCAAGAGCTGGCGAACGCCATCGCAGCTGCTGTGCGGGACGGGCAACTGCTGCCAGGAGATCGGCTGCCGACGCATCGCGCCGTCGCGCGGCACCTCACCATCGATGGGGTGACCGTAAGTCACGGCTATGCCGAGGCAAATCGCAATGGGCTGCTCACGGCAACCGTCGGCCGCGGCACCTTTGTTGCGCGCGCGGCAGGCGCTTTGGGAGGCCGGCCTAGCTGAGCTGTCGGCTGGCTAGACCACAACGTGGCGAGGCCGCGCGAAGGTTGTCTGACATTCACACAGTTGCCCCGGAAGGGCCGCAGGAGGGACAGATTTACCCGCTCTACCCCGCCCGTTGATACAGGGGTGTCACTCAATGGCCGTGTATAGCTTTTACCGTCTTGCTGAAGCTGGCGAGCTTGTGAGCACCGGGGAAGTCGCGTGCGCCAATGATGCTTCCGCGCGTGAGGTGGTCGCGCTGTCTTTAGCACCGCAAGAGACGGCTGAAGTGTGGGAGGGCATCCGCCACGTTGGCAGGATCAAGGGCGGCGCCGAACCGCTTCATGGCGAAAGCTCATCCAAAAGCATTAGTCGCACGTAGGTAAGGCAGAGCCGTTCTCCTGGAGGCAAGCCATGCCACGCGCCGCGAATGCCCTATCTGCGCATTCCGATGAAGTCGCCCAGGATTCAGGATTGATGTCGCCCATCGTTCCGATTTGATCTCGCCCACTATTCCGAGATGATGTCGCCCAGTCCTGAGCCACTGTGGCCTTAAAACTCGTGCTCCGTGACGCCCTTGATGGTCAAGCCGTTTGTGCGCGACCGCCGCGCTTTTTCCGCATGCTCTCCCCGTCCAGATCGATACGTGTCGCATTGTGTACTAGCCGATCGAGAATGGCGTCCGCGTAGGTCGGATCCCCAATAAGCTGATGCCAGTTTTCCACGGGGACCTGGCTGGTCACGATCGTGAAGCGCCGGCCGTAACGCTCTTCGAGGATCTCCAGCAAGTCGTGACGTGTTCCTCGGCTTCCTCCGCCAGGGCATGCTGATCGCGGGCTTTTTCGACATGGTGACGACCATGGTGACCGGCGCCATCCTGCTGGCCGCCATCACGATCCGCAATCTTCTGTCCGGCCGTGGAACGGGCCTGGCGCTGCTGCTGCGGCGCATCCGGGGTGCCGGCCGGGACAAGATGACGGAGGCCCCCGAGTGACGGACGAAGCTCGCGCACGGTCAGCCGGACTTTTGGCAATCAAAATCAATGTCTTCAGGGAATGACGATGAGAAACTTAAGATCGACTGGCTTCTTGGCGGCGGCTCTCCTCGGGCTGGCGTTCAGCGCACCTGCCGCGGAAATCGATATCTCCAAGCGCATTCACGTCGCCATGGTTCCGAAGCTGATCGGGATCTCGGTGTTCAAGGCGAATGAGAAAGGCGCCAAGGCCGCCGCCGCCAAGCTCAACATCGATTTTCTCTACGCGGGTCCAGTGACGGCCTCGGCGCAGGGTCAGGTCGATGTCTTCAACAGCCTGATCGCCCGGCGCTTCAACGTCATCACCACGACGTCCAACAACCCGACCGAGCTTGCGCCCAGCCTGCGCCGCGCGATGAAGCAGGGCATCAAAGTCGTGTCCTATGACAGCGATGTCGCGCCCAATGCCCGCGACTTCTTCATCCAGAACACGGCCTATCCGGCGTTCGGCAAGGCGCTCGTGGATTCGGTCGCGAAATACATCCAGCCGGCTGCGAAGATCGCGATCCTGTCTTCCACGCCCGACGCCACGATCCAGAATGAGTGGATCAAGGCTCTAAAGGCCTATATGGCGACGGCCTATCCGAAGATGACCATCGTCACCACGCAATACGGCCAGTCCAGCGTGTCGCAGTCCCTCACCGCCGGCTTGAACATTCTGCAAGCGCATCCCGAGGTTACGGGCATCATCGGCCCGGACGCCGCGGCCCTCGTCGGCGCCGCTGCCGCCGTGCAGAAACTCGGCCTGACCGGCAAGGTCATCGTCGGCGGCTGCTCGGACCCAGATGCGATCCGGCAATACGTCAAGGCCGGTGTGATCAAGGAGACGCCGCTTTGGGATGAGGTGAAGGAAGGCGAGCTCGTCATGTATGTCGCGCGCCTCGCCGCCAATAGCGCCATGCCCCGCAATGCCACCTTCACGCCGGGGACCTTGGTGAGTTCAAAGTGAACGACGGCGTAATTATCTTCAGCGAGCCGCTGATCTTCAACGCCGAGAACATCGACAACTACCACTTCAAAGACTATCTCCAAGCCTGGGTGTTCCGGCGTGTCCGGAACACCCGGTGTCACAGCAATTAGGATTGAGCATGAAGCGCGTGATCTTTACGGGCGGCAGCGGCAAGGCCGGCCGTCATGTGGTGCAGCATCTGGTCGAGCATGGCTATCGGGTGCTCAACCTGGATACCAAGCCGCTCGCCAATCCCCAGGTCCGCACGCTCATTACCGACATCACCGATTCCGGCCAGGTCTTCAACGCCTTGTCGAGCTACACCGGCCTGCACGAATTCGACTCAGACCTGCGCCCCGAGAAAATCGACGCCGTGGTCCATTTCGCGGCGATTCCGCGCATCATGATCACGCCGGATAACGAGGTCTACCGTGTCAACGTCATGGGCACGTACAATATCGTCGAAGCGGCGGTGAAGCTCGGCATCCCAAAGGTCATCATCGCATCGAGCGAGACCACCTACGGTATCGTCTTCGCCAACGGCTATCGTGATCCGGAATATTTCCCGCTCGACGAGGAATATCCGGTCGATCCTATGGACAGCTATGCACTGTCGAAGATCGTCAACGAAAAGACCGCCCAGGCCTTCGCCCGCCGCACCGACACCGATATCTATGCGATCCGCATCGGCAATGTCATCGAGCCGCATGAATACGCGCTCTTCCCAGGCTGGTTCGCCAAGCCCGACTTCCGCCGCCGCATCGCATGGAGCTATATCGACGCGCGCGATCTCGGACAGATCATACGTCTCGGCATCGAAAAGGATGGTCTCGGCTACCAAGTCTTCAATGCCGTCAACAACGACACCTCATCGGACCTGCCGACGGCGGAATTGTTGCGCCGCTACTACCCGAATGTCGCGGTAAGAGGAAAACTGGGAGAGTTCGAGGGGCTTTTGTCGAACCGTAAAACTCGCGAAGTCCTCGGCTTCAGCGAAGCCCAAAACTGGCGCAAATACGTCAAGCCCAGCACATAGGCGTCGCGCCCCCGACGTCCCCAAGCCGGAGAGGCGCCATCATCTTGTTGCCGAGAACCCTTGGGATGCTCCCATGAAGACCCATCGTATCGCCGCGATCCCCGGTGACGGCATCGGACCTGAAGTGATCGGTGCCGGGCTTGAGGTGTTGCAAGCAATCGCCGCGCGCGATGGCAATTTCCAAGTCGAGGTTACATCCTTCGATTGGGGGTCGGACTATTACCGTCGCCACGGGGTGATGATGCCCGCAGATGGTCTGGATCGGCTGCGCGACCTCGATGCGATCTATTTCGGCGCGGTGGGTGATTCGGCCATCCCCGACCATGTCACGCTTTGGGGCCTGCGGCTCGCCATCTGTCAGGGGTTCGACCAATACGCGAATGTCCGCCCCACCCGCGTTCTCGCCGGGTTACGCTCGCCGCTTCGCGATTGTTCGCCCGGCGAGCTTGACTGGGTGATCGTCCGCGAAAACAGCGAAGGCGAATACGCCGGAAACGGCGGCCGTACCCATCGCGGACATCCGGAGGAAGTCGCGACCGAGGTTGCAATCTTCACGCGAAGCGGCATCGAGCGGATCATGCGATTCGCCTTTGCGGTAGCCGAAGCTCGACCGCGAAGGCATCTCACGGTCGTCACTAAGTCGAACGCCCAGCGCCACGGCATGGTCCTGTGGGACGAGGTCGCGGCTGCCGTCGCCCGCTCTTTCCCCAGCGTTACTTGGGAGAAGATGCTGGTCGATGCGATGGCCGCCCGCATGGTGCTGCAGCCGGCTGGCATCGATACGGTCGTCGCGACCAATCTGCACGCCGACATCCTGTCCGATCTCGCGGCCGCGCTTGCGGGGTCGATCGGCGTCGCTCCCACGGCGAACATCAATCCCGAGCGGCGCTATCCGTCGATGTTCGAGCCGATCCATGGCTCGGCCTTCGACATCGTCGGCAAGGGCATCGCCAATCCGATCGGCACTTTCTGGACCGCCGTGCAGATGCTGGAGCATCTGGGGGAGCCGGCCGCCGCTTCCCGGCTGATGACCGCCATAGAAGCGGTAACGCAGGCTGGTATCGTCACGCCGGATCTCGGCGGTACGGCCACCACCGCGCAAGTCAAAGTTGCGGTCTGTCAGGCGATTGCTGGCCGCAATCAAGCCTCTCAAGGAGAGATATGATTGCTGGGCTTGGGCATGCCTAAGGCGATCTGTCGGGGTGCGAACGAGCTTGAACGCCGCGACATTGGCTCGGCGACGGCTGAGATTTGCGACATCGCGCTGTTTGCTGCGTTGATCGAACCTACCGAGCAATGGGGTTCGCACCGGCTTAAATAGCATGGGTCATTTGTCGGTGAGAGGTATGCATTCGGCGAGCGCCGCGGATCAGATACGAGACCGGGTCTTTCTGCTGGTTGCCGTTCGGCTCCATTTTGTCG
>NZ_LMUG01000040.1:894-3151 GCF_009766125.1 Acidisoma sp. S159 | reverse complement strand
CATGACGGTATCCTCCCGCCATCTCCAGAATCACAATGCGCCGAGCCGAAGCAAGCAATTAATGGGTCCTGACCCTAGCATTACAGTCGTGATTTTGCTTTGAGATGAGATATCTGAGCGGCGGCCTGATGAGCGCGTCGCCAGAGAGACCATGCGATGACAAAGGCGGAGTTTATAAGTTTTTGCTCGAGACGATGCGCTATGCGTCGGATTTCTTGGATCGACCAGCGGACGAGACGGGACGTCGTCTGGCTGCTGACCGATTTGTTTTTTTGGGAGGTGGCTTGTTCACCTGATGACGGATGGCGGCCATCATGGCAAAAGCCAGCATGACGAAAGAGACGTGGCGGTTCCAGCCATGCCATGATCGGGTTTCGTTATGATCAAGACCAAATTCGTTCTTGGCAGTCTCGAAGCTGTCTTCAATGGCCCAACGACGGCCTTCAACCTTGACCAGTGTCTCAATCGAAGTTGCTGCGGGGCACCATGTGGTGAAGTAGGCCAGATCACCATCGGTGATGTGGCGCCGGATCAGGAGACCGCGCGTCCACAGGCCATGGTTGGCCTCGTTGAACTCCTCAGCATCGAGATCGGCCAGTTCGAGGTAGCACCAGTCATGCAGACGCGGCCCTTTCGTGCCTTCTCCTGCCGACAGCCGCTTCCAGTCGGATGGCTGAAGGCCTTTGGCGATCTCTGCGGCCGTCCCAGCTAATCGCCGCGGCTTACCCCACGACCGAAAGACATGAGCGGAATCGACGCCGAGCACATAACCTTTACTGGCCTGGCGTAGGTCCCGCTCGATGTCACCGACACCATAGACCGTATCACCGGCAACCCAGTTGAACGGCACCGCAGCAGCCATGGCATGGCTTATCATCCGGGATGCCAATTGCGGCTTGGTCGCAAAGCCAACACCACTCGGCACATACGCGGCCTTCAGCCGGGTTGGATCCTCGGTCCAGGCCTTGGGCAGATAAAGCGCCCGATCGATAAAGGCGTGACCATGGCGCGAGACATAGGACAGGAATACACCGATCTGGCAGTTCGTGATCTTCCCGGCAGACCCCGTGTATTGCCGCGCCACACCGCAGGATGCTTTGCCCTGCTTCAGAAAGCCGGTCTCATCAACGACAAGGACCGCGTCTTCATCGGCCAGATGCTCAACAACATAATCGCGCACAACGTCGCGCAGTGCATCGGCATCCCATCGGTCCCGCGCCAGGAGTTCCTGTTGGCGCCACGGACCCGGATCGCCGGCTGCCTCCGCGCGCATCCATCCGGTCTTGCGTCGCTCTTCGCCGAGCAATCCATCCAAGAACGCCCCCGCGTTCATGGCCGAGCGCTCCTGCGAAAACAGCCCCCGCATCCGTTCCTTCACATCCCGCAGCGACGACGCCCACAGCTCAAGCGTCGTTTCGATCGAAGCAGAACCTGTCCACGATTTCCGAATCATGGTCGCCCATAGATTCAGACCTCACACCAGTTTGCAACACCTAAAATCACGACTGTAGTGCTAGACTTCCCGGTGTTCATCCCCAACATCGACTTCTTCAAATCTTCAAACGCTTCAATGATCGATACGGAAAGTTTGCGGGCAGTGCATCGTCCAAGTCGTTGCCGCTCTGGATAAGGTAGTACATGCGCGGCGGAGCTCACTGTTCGCTATGGCGGAGAAGAATTCGCCTGCGTGCTGCCCGGATGTGACTATAAGAAGTCGATGCAAATCGCCCATAACATCCGAGCCCGCGTCGAGGCACGGGGGATCCCGCATGTGGGTTTCGGGCACCGCACGCTTCGTGACAGTCAGCGTAGGCGTTGCAACCTGCATCTGTCGCTCAGCTGTCGATGCTATTTCCTGGTTAAACGTCGCAGGCCTCCAGCTTTACCGTAGCCATTCGGCGTGGGCCGCAGGCGAAGATGGTTACTCGAATAGGCCGGGGTTTTCACGGCGCATTTCGAAGAGGTTTTTGAGCTCTTCAACGCCATCCTCGGTGAAGGCCATGATGGCGTCCTCGCCGATACCGCAGACCCAGATGACACCGTCTTCAGTGTCCAGGCCGATGGAAATCTCATGCAAGAGATCTTCGTCGACGCCAAGTTCCTGGGCGACGGCAGCGATGACGGTGACGGCGTGAACCTTGTTGCGCTGCATGTTCAGGCGGCGGCCGCGATGGATGCCTCTTTGCGCGAGGTTTTGCAGTTCCAAGGAAGCAGATCATTGATACGCGAAGCTGGGTGGGCGGCAATGCGGCCGAGT
>NZ_LMUG01000040.1:0-884 GCF_009766125.1 Acidisoma sp. S159 | reverse complement strand
TGACGGTGACGGCGTGAACCTTGTTGCGCTGCATGTTCAGGCGGCGGCCGCGATGGATGCCTCTTTGCGCGAGGTTTTCCAGTTCCAAGGAAGCAGATCATTGATACGCGAAGCTGGGTGGGCTGCAATGCGGCCGAGCACATCAGTCAGCCAGGCGTGAGGATCGACGCTGTTCATCTTGCAGGTGACGATCAAGCTATACACGGCAGCCGCACGCTGCCCACCGCGATCGGATCCGCAGAAAAGCCATGAGCGGCGTCCAAGAGCGACGCCTCTGAGCGCTCGCTCGGCGGCATTGTTGGACAGACAAACACGGCCGTCGTCGAGGAACAACGTGAATGCGGGCCACCGCTTCAGCATGTAGTTGATGGCTTTGTATAGGTCGGGTGCGAGGAAAATTATCGCGCTTCTCCTCGAGATAGACGCGGAGGGCCTCGACGAGCGGCAAGCTCCGCTCCTGGCGTAGGGTGCGGCGATTCTCTGTGCTTTCTCCGTTGATCTCCCGCTCGATCTCGAAAAGGGCATCGATCTGGCGAACCACCTCAAGAGCCATGGGCGACACCACAACAGGCTTCTTGCCCTTCGCCTTGCGCCGAGCGGTCTCCTGGAGATCCGCATTGATGAAGAATGGGCGCCGGGCATGGCTCCAACACCCAGCCTGTTGGATCTGGCCGGGTTTGCGGTCTGGCGCATAGAGCTTGCCATAGCCGGAGAATGCGTCAGCCTGGAAAATGCCTGACCACCGGGCGAGATGCGCCTGCGGGTGGTCGCCGGTTCGATCCCTCGAATAGTAGAACATTGCCGCCGGTGGACTGGCCCCACCGAAGGGTTTGTCGTCGGCAACATACACCCAACATCGGGCGATATCGGTCTTGCCGGCGGCG
>NZ_LMUG01000039.1:0-318 GCF_009766125.1 Acidisoma sp. S159 | reverse complement strand
GCTAGTGTCCTGGCCGAGAAATAACTAGACACCTTCGCGTGGCTATGATTCGCTGAGTTCCTGGCAGCGCAGGAGACGACGCGTGGCGACACCGAAGGCGATTGCGATCGAGCTGTCGGAGACTGAAGCGGCCGAGCTTGCGTCCCGGCTGAGGCGACGCAAGGTGGCCCGCGCGGATGCCATGCGGGCTGAGATCGTGTTACTGGCAGCCGAGGGCGTCAGCAACCTTGCGATCGCGGAGCGGCTCGGCATTACGCGCGTGACGGTCACGACCTGGCGACGGCGCTTCGCCGAGAAGCGCTTGGACGGTCTCCTGGA
>NZ_LMUG01000038.1:0-6731 GCF_009766125.1 Acidisoma sp. S159 | reverse complement strand
TCCACGTCCGGCGGCAGAACCGCGATGCTCACCTCAGCCGCCATGCTGCCCCAAAACCCTCCGCCACACTTGCCCGCGCCGCCGCCGACGTTCTGCTCAGTCTGAGTCCATCCGGCGACTGTGGCAACTTCTTCTTTTCACGCGGACAGGCACGGTAATAGAGCGTTACCGTGCCTCACAGTGCACAAAACCATCAATTTACAAGCTTGAGCGTATAGCAATACGAATAGGAGATCGCTTTTGGCAAAGAAACCCACCATTACTGTGGATGCCGAAGGCTATGGGACGTCGCCGCATCGGCCGCTTCGTCAACGACCTCGCCCGCCCACACGTTGTCGGTCAAGACCTCTGCCACGGCTATGCCGCAATGGCAGCTGACTAGGCCCGCGAAGCTGGTGCTGAAGCCGGGAGCGGTGCACTGCACGCCGACGTTGCCACTCAGCCCGGCCGCCATGGCGACTGACTGCACCCCCCGCCGCGGCGAGATCTGACTGATATCCCTCGACCCATTGGTCCACGCCGAGGTCGAGCAGACCCGTCCCGCGGTTATACTGAGCAACGATACGGCCAAGAGACCCCCGACAGGATATACCTGGTACCAATCTCCAACCAAGTCAGCCGCCTCTCCCCGGCAGAGGCTTGTATCTCCGTCGCCGGCGAGCGCCACAAGGCGATGGCCAACCAGATCACGACAACCTGCAAACAGCGGCTCGACAAGATCTCGAAAGATGAGGCCGCTGCAAGGTGGTCTGCGTCTCTCTCGGCCTCTAGCGTTCAGCCGGGTCTCAGCGCGAACACTCTCCAGGACTGCACCCTGCCCCCCTCCCCAACCGTCGCCACATCTCTCATCCGGCCCTCGCGTCTATCCGACCCAAGCTAGGCGTCGCCTAACCCTCTGTCTCAAAGATTTTACTGGGTCGGCGGCACCTTCTCATGGTCGCTCAAAGCTGGCGAAAGCGGAAGCACAGTCTGCCTCCGCAGTTATTGCCTCCCCTGATAGCGAACAGCGCAGCTTGGCAAGTCGATCGCAAGTTATCTGGCCCCTCTGACCACACTAGGTCCGAACTGAGACTAATTGCCAGCCGTCAACTCCATATCGTCGATAGAGGCAAACATTCGTTGCAACCACCCAAAGTAACCGTTAATGCGATTTATATCAACTATCGAGCGTGAATCGCATGTGCGAGCTCCGGCCATGAAATCACCCGCCAAGGTACCGCCTTTCCCACAATCGGCGGTAGCGGCCGATATCGATGCCGTAATCAGCGCGCATGCTCGCGACTTGTCTGAAAAGCTACAGGCCCATCGCTTGGAACTCTTTCCGCCCACTGCTGAAAAAACTCTGCGAGCGTTCCAGGCCAGCGAGGCGGCCAAGCTCCTGGGAGTGAACAGCGGCTATCTGCGCAACCTGGCACTGGATGGCAAAGGCCCCTCCCCACTCGTCACCCCCAGCGGGCGCAGGTCCTATACAGCAGAACAGCTTCAGGACCTGCGCCGCTACCTCGACGCGAGTGGCCGGTCGAGTAAGCGCTACCTGCCCTGCCGTCGCGGCGAGGAGCCTTTGCAGGTCATCGCTGTCGTCAATTTCAAGGGCGGCAGCGGAAAAACCACCACGGCCGCGCACCTCGCCCAACATCTGGCGCTGCGCGGCCACCGCGTTCTCGCCGTCGATCTCGACCCCCAGGCCAGCCTCTCGTCTTTGCATGGTTTTCAGCCGGAATTCGATGTCGGCGCTAACGAAACCCTATATGCGGCAATACGTTACGACGAGCAGCGTCGGCCGCTTCGGGAAGTCATCCAGAAAACGAACTTCCCTGGCCTCGACATCGTGCCGGCCAATATCGAGCTCATGGAGTTCGAATACGATACCCCTCGCATTCTCGCGATGCGAGGGGGTGTTACCCAGGATCGCCTCTTCTTCGCTCGCACCGAGGAAGCCCTGGCGGAGGTCTCGGGCGACTACGACGTCGTCATCATCGATTGCCCGCCGCAGCTCGGCTACCTTACCATGTCGGCGCTCTGCACCGCGACGGCACTTCTGGTCACTGTTCACCCGCAGATGCTGGATGTCATGTCGATGTGCCAGTTCCTCCTCATGATGGGGGACGTGCTCGGCCACCTAAAAAATGCTGGTGGAAACATGGGTTACGACTGGCTGCGATATCTTATCACGCGATATGAGCCCTCGGATGGGCCACAGACCCAGATGGTGAGCTTCCTGCGGTCGCTGTTCGGCCAGCACGTGCTCATCAATCCGATGGTCAAAAGCGTCGCCATCTCGGATGCCGGCATCACCAAGCAGACGCTCTATGAGGTGGAGCGCCGGCAGTTCACACCCTCGACCTATGACCGGGCGATGGAGTGCCTCGATGCGGTCAATGGTGAGATCGAGCAGCTTATCCACGCGGCATGGGGACGACGCTGATGGCCAGAAAAAACCTGCTGACGGGCCTGACGGAGAAAAAGTTGACGGCTGTCAACTCTGACGAGGTGGCCGCCACAAAGGCACCCCCCCTCGCCTTCTCCGGCCGCGGTGCTTTCGGAGCCGTGACGCGTACCATCGACGCCCTCGCCGTGCGCGCCGACGCCGCCCGAGACCTCGAAGCACGGCTCGCGGCTGGCGAAACCATAACGGAACTCGACACCAAGGCCATTGACCGGTCGTTCATCACCGACCGCATGCAATCGGATGACGAGAGCTATCGCCTTCTTCGCGCGGCGATCGAGGCGGAGGGTCAGGCTTCCCCGATCCTCGTTCGCCCGCATCCCACGGCGGAGGGCCGCTACCAGGTGGCCTTCGGGCATCGCCGGTTGCGAGTGGCGTCGGAGCTCGGCCGCAACGTGCGCTGTATCGTCAAGCCGCTCACCGACCGCGAGTTGGTAATCGCGCAAGGCCAGGAGAACAGCGCCCGCGCCGACCTGTCTTTTATCGAGCGCAGCCGATTCGCCCAGGCTCTCGAGGAAGCCGGCTACGATCGGCCCACGATCATGACGGCGTTGAGCGTCGACAAGACGGTTCTGTCGCGCATGATCTCGGTCGTGAATGCGCTACCAGCCAAGCTCATCGCGGCTGTCGGACCGGCGCCGAGCGCAGGGAGGGATCGCTGGCTCGACATCGTTCAGGGTTGGTCAGAGAGCAAAGCCGTCGCGATGGATGCCCTGCTGGCCGATACTGTGTTCGGCTCCGCCAATTCGGATGAGCGGTTCGCCATGCTGCACCAGATGCTGACACAGCCGCTACCGGCGGCACGGCTCGACACTGGTGACCGGCCTGTCGCGGCAAACCGTCCGAGGCAACGCACGGCCCGCTATTGGGCTCCCAAGGGGGGAGAGCGCGTCGCGAAAATTATTATGGAGTCCGACACTTTCACGCTGACGATCGACAAAACCGTAGCTCCTGATTTCGGCGAGTTCATCATGGCTCGACTGGCGCGGCTCTACGCCGAATATGCCGCCAAGGCCGATACCTCCGCCAAGCCGCCGCCGATCCATCATTCGCTCGTCCGCTAGCCGTGGACTTTACTGGGACTCGGGGACCTGTGGACTCTGCAGGGTCCGAGCAGGAAACGCGCCGCTAGGCGACTCGTGGACTTTACTGGGATTGCCGAGTGCTGATGGCGACCAGCCGGTTCGGCACCGGCGGTTTCGAGGGATGCAGCACCAGCCCGGCGCCTCGATCATCCTCATCCACGCGCGCATCTGGATAGACCGCCAGGGCAAGGGCGAGGGTAGGGCGGAAATTGATCTTGAAATGGTCCATCCGGGCATAGCCGGCGCCGAACTGCGCTTTCACAGCGGTCCAGGAAATCGGCCGCGGCCTATCCAGCGAATGTAGCCGGTAGGCTAGCCAGGCATAGACATCCAAGGCCATAGAATTATTGGCAATAGCGCGGATCGCAGCGTCCTGCAGCGGCACAGGATGGCGGCGTAGCTGATTGTAGAAACCTTCCGATAGTCGCGCGGTCTCAACAAAAAGGCTGCCCTGGCCTGGCTGATCTGTATCCACGAACATGGCGGTATCGACCACGTTTTGGTTGGTCATGCCGACCCGGCTGCCGTGCCTCACCGTGAGGCTCAGTCTGCAACGGCTGATGCGTTCACACTGGTCACGAACGTCCTTGAGGCTCTTGCCGCCCACTGGAATGCCCATTTTCGCGAGCCACTCTCGCAGCGAGCGACCAAGCAGGATCTCGCGAGACTGTGTGCGGATTGCTTCGCTCTGTAGATAGATCATGATCAGCCGTGCGCGGCTGCCATAGGGGACACCGACAGGCTCTGGCTTGCCGCTGGAGGTAGGGCGCATGCCTGGCTCGACGACCAGCGCCATGCGCTCGCTCTCGATTTGCCAGCCTGATTCGTTTGGAAGCTTGCGGTGGGGCAGGGCGGCTTGGCACCATCCGGAATAGAGAAACCCAATGCTGTTCTCGTCATCTCCGAGATATTGAGCGGCGGCTTCCACTATCATACGGTCGAAGTCGGCCAGCAGGGCGCCCTGCTTTCCTTTAAGTTCCAGGAGATCGTGAACTTTTCCCATGCCTGCAACCTGTCCGATAGCGATCGTCCTGTCACCGTGGACTTTACTGGGACAAGCTATTGGAAGAAATAATTGTTCTAAGATACTTGTACTGTCCCCAGTAAAGTCCGCGGGATATCTCCGGCTATCGGCTTGATTCATAATGGGAGTCCATTCGGTGGCTTCCCAGGAGAGTCCACGCGGTCTCCCAGTAAAGTCCACGCCGCCAGTGTGGACGCTCCCCAGTAAAGTCCACGGCTGGGCGGTGTGGCGAATGCACGACTCGGTTGAGCGATGCGAAGCCGGGGGCATTTGTCGACTCCATCATGTGCGCTCTTCCCTTTCGAGATGGTGACATACGGTCAGCTTCGGAAGCGCGCTATTTGCCCCAACGACGACGCGTCGGCTCTGCCGTTCTCCCGCTGGCTTTCCGCAATATCAGGTCTTCGCGATGGGCGGGCTGCAAAATCTTTGGGACGGCGCGAGCCTCCGATTCATTGCAGATGACTTTGCCAGTTGGCCAATCAGCTTTGATGACCTGGCACCGCGCTACACCCCCGTCGAGCGCGGAGGGCTTGATGCACGCCTAACAGCGGGCGTGAGCTCCTTCATCAGGCTTTGCAGACCGCGTTGGCCTCCAGCTCCGGTCTTGTCGAAGATCGCGGCCATCTGCGACTTGACCGTGCCTTCGGTTACACCCTGCGCTTGGGCGATTTCATGCCGGGTCAGGCCATCCGAAATGTAACCGGCGATGCGCTTCTCGGTCATCGTCAGCCCAAACAGGCGGCGATAGCCTCGATCGCGGTCTGTACGACGGTACCCGCGGCGGCGATGAAAATGGCCGCCGCGGCCGCGTTCTCGATGCGATCGGACACGGGTGGCCATCCACCTGGCTTCCGACAAGACTAAGCGCGTTAGGCACAAGTCATCGTGCGCAACACTGTCATAGATAGCACCGATCACATCCGAGAGTTGTTGCTGCATCGGTGACCTCTTACTAAAACCGCCCATTCATTTTGTGCTTACTTAGCGCCGTTGGATTATCATTGTGAGCCTGCCTGAGAAGATGTGGGTCGCAAATAACCTGACTTGCGCCAATATTCATAA
Source organism: Acidisoma sp. S159 (assembly GCF_009766125.1). Classification (NCBI taxonomy): domain Bacteria; kingdom Pseudomonadati; phylum Pseudomonadota; class Alphaproteobacteria; order Acetobacterales; family Acidocellaceae; genus Acidisoma; species Acidisoma sp. S159. Next base: position 1,111 of record NZ_LMUG01000038.1, on the reverse strand, counting down.
CTCCGGAAGTCCCAGACTGACCAGCCTTCGCCGTTGACCGCGGGCGATGTTTTTTGGCTGTCATCCCCCGTACGGCAGATGACGGTGTCAATGCTGCTGCATGAGGAGTTTGGCAGGTGCTATGGTCATCGCCGACGGGTCGGGCAGCGAAGCTCGATGAAGCACTCCGGCCAGTCGGAGAGATGATGCGAGAGATGGAAGGCGGGTGGGTGCACTGGCCGCTATCGCAAACTGAGCCTGATCACCTGCCTTCGGCGGGAGGGCTGTGCAGGATAATGTAGTTCGCTCTTTGGAGAGCGCGCATGACCTCTGCCGCCACACGGATCGCCGCGATCCTGTCGGCCGGATGGACCGAACGCCGGCCGACGCTTTCGACCCCCATCCGAATGACCCTCTGGAGCTCTGTTTCATCGGGCAGGTAAAGGTCTGAGGTGATCAGCCTGGCTTGGTTGTCCATGAGAGCTCCTATTGCGGAGGGAACAGACCATGAACATTCTACTCTGTGAAGTCCCAAGTTGGAGAGGTGCGCCATCTGCGATCGGCCGTTAGGGCTGCCGACTGCTTGGTCCACAACTCCACGATCTCTCTAATTCCAACGAAGCTTCGAGTGCCGGTTGCCGCACGCAAGCGCTTTTCATTTCCTGAGCAACCTGTCTTGCGATGTTAGGTCATGCTGCTCGATCGTTGCCCGACGTGCTCCCAGGAGGTTTGGCAGCCGCGCTGCTTCTGCCAGCAGCTGTCTTAGGGCCACTTTCTTAAGCTTACTTTCCTCTACGCAGACCCTGAGTCCGACAGTGGATGGAATTCGGCGGCGCGGTAGACGCATGGCCTGCGCGACCGGCGTTTCAGCAGGCGGAAGTGGTAGCTGTTGCTCGTGCGCCGGAGCCGCCACCCGGCCCGCACGCGGCGTTCAATCCAAGACACTAGGTGTTTAGTCCCGGCATTTGGTGGAGCGGGTTTGAGGCGAACCGCTCTGGCTCGTTTTGCCAGGTTCGGCAGACAAATTCGTATGGTGTGAGACCGTTGAGCGTCGTCAGTCGGCGGCCGAAGTTGTAGGCGCTGACGAACTGCTCGAGATGGCGACGAAGCTGCTCGTGGTCGTCGGAATGGT
>NZ_LMUG01000037.1:0-1527 GCF_009766125.1 Acidisoma sp. S159 | reverse complement strand
CGGTTCTCTCGGGTCCACATCCCGAGCTTGAATCATCCCTCCCCGAGCCGCCACAAGCATTTTCAAACGGTCTCTTAGACCTTCAGCTCGGGCCGGAAGAGAGGTCGGAGCACCGATCCGTTTGGCGGTTGAAGGGGGCTTGTGGGCGCCACTACCGACGCCACGTCGAGTGGCCTCAAACGGGATGACACGAGAGTGCACGAGTTCGGCAGTTCCTACCGCCCTCAGCGCCGCTAGAGGGCGGTAGGGGAGGCTGCTCACCGGAGTGAGCATTTCTTCGCGCTGCCAGCGTCTGGCTAAACTGCCGGCTCAACTCATGACGGTGTGCCATGGAACCTTCGACCGATACCCTTGCGCCAGGCCTCTGGCACCTCGTGCACGATTTGAAGGTGCCGATCCGAAATGCCGCAGCGCGCCTCAGGGTGCCGGTGAGTGCCGCGTTTGAGTTGCTCGCGCAGGAGCGCATGCGGCGCGATGAGGCCGCCCTCCGCGATAGGTCTGCTTTAAGCGTGTGCCTACAGTTGTCGGCGCGCCCTCACGCCCCGTCGGATAAGGGGCCCGCACAGTAAGCGGACCTCTTCCGGCGACAACGCCAGCCCAAATCCGAGTTGTAGTGGATGCGTCGACACTCTCACAAAGAGTCGAGGTCTTGACAAGGCTACACGGATATCGAGACTCCTACCAGCCTCCTTGCTATCAAAGGTTGTGGCTTCGGGAGCTTGACGTGGCGGAGATGTCGATAGTGTGCCCGTCATGTGGCGGCATCTACTTTGGTACGCCCCGGCCGCCTCAGTCAGAGGCGGAGTTTATCGGGGCAATATGCGGCGGGTGCGGGCATCGACTAACCGAAGAGGACATCAACGAATTCATCGATTCCTGGACCGTCGACCGCGTCCAGGCGGCCCTCAAAGGTCGCAGGGCGTAGCATCATTGCGAGACAGTTCGGACGACACACCCCTTACTACCGGAAGATCTGGTAGTAACTTGAGGGCGTCATACCCGCGGACGCCTAGATGGTCAGGTGAAGGCGAGAAGTCCCTGACCAGGGGCTCGATAGGCAGGCGACCAGTCGACCGCGAGCATCTCAAGAAGGATAGCGTCGGGGTCTTCGCCAGACCGTATCCTCTGGGTCAGCTCGGCGTTGTTTCGGAGTTGCGCAAAAAGGATATTGGCGCGGTCCTGTGCTTCGTCATGCTCGGCTGAGAGCTGGTCCCGCTGATACTGCAGAGTAGCGAGTGCGCTCTTACGCTTCTGTCCCAGGCTTTGCATGGCCCCCTCCGGATTTCCAAGCTGCAGAATATACTGATGCCATCTTAGATCTGGAGTCTATGAACGCAGAAAAGGCCCCCGCCGCGGCTGCGACAAGGGCCCGAATCTGATGATAGTCCGGATATTATGTCACTTCCGGTTCTTGTAGACCCATGCGCCCGATGGTGCGCTGAGGGCAAGGCCTAGGGTCAGGACCCATTAATTGCTTGCTTCGGCTCGGCGCATTGTGATTCTGGAGATGGCGGGAGGATACCGTCA
>NZ_LMUG01000036.1:0-440 GCF_009766125.1 Acidisoma sp. S159 | reverse complement strand
TCCCGCATCTGAGTACTTACGGGAGCGAGAATAACAGGACCGAGCTGGAGAGTTCTGCAGTCGAAATAGATTGCAATTCCGCAGAATCTGGTAAATAAGCCGCTTGTCCATCTGAAAGTTCAACTCATGGCTCTCAAAGCAAGCCGCGCACTACGTGGCACAAAAGCCTTAGCTCGTGCGTTTCTTGATGCTGCAGAAACCATTTCGGCAGACAGGCGCTCGGCTGTCGTGAAGGGTGCTCTCGCTTCCATTCGCAACGAACTAAAAGCGAATCGCGAAAAGTTGAAAGCGGCGGCAACAGCGCATAAGTCCAGCTTAAGAAAGATGCCGGGTCGCTCAACAAAGGTGAAGACGATCGCTTCTCGTAAGGCGAAAGCAGCATAAGTCAAATGGCTAAACCCACGGCGGATGAAGGAATCGTAATGTCGTCGGAGCAGCCG
>NZ_LMUG01000035.1:0-292 GCF_009766125.1 Acidisoma sp. S159 | reverse complement strand
ATCGACCTTGAGAAGCTTGAGCGCGTCAACGTCGTCTTTGTCCCATTCCAACACCGTCCGGCCGGCCATCGCGGCATTACCCACGACCGCCATTTCGGTGAGCAGGCCCCGGCTCATGACGAAGCCGCCGACATGCGTCGCGAGATGGCGCGGAAAATCCTGGATCTCCGCCGCGAGCTCCAAGGCGAGACCGAGCCGGCGATCGGTGAGGTCCAGCCCCTCCTGGGCCGCAAGCTCCTTCAGGCCGTCGTCACGGCCCGGTCCCCAGCTGGCCTTGGCCAGCCGGCCGGTC
>NZ_LMUG01000005.1:0-2257 GCF_009766125.1 Acidisoma sp. S159 | reverse complement strand
CCTGCACGAGATCGAGCACGCCAGCGGAGAGCGTTAATCCCTGATTGCTGCCGCTGACCGCGATGGCTGTGGCACCGCTCATGAAGGTGCCCGTCCCGCCAGCGCTGATGATGGTGTCGATGGAGGTCGCGCCGCTGGAGACTATCTCCGTGCCCCCCGCGCCGATCGTCGTGGCAGTGGCGGTGCCCCCCGCGGACAGGGTCTCCCGACCGCCGCTGGCTACCGTGTCGGCGAGGTCCCGGCCGCCTGAACTGACCAGGATCGCACCACTGTCGATGCTTCCCGAGGCGATGCCGCCCGACGAAATCACGATCGAGCCGCCGGTAGCGGCGGTGACGCCGCTTACCACCACGCCGTTCCCCACGGGCAGGACGGCGCCGGAGCCTACTGTGCCGCCATGCTCCACGCCGCCGGCGAAAAGAAAAAGCGAGCCGCCTGAGGATAGCGTGAAATCCTGCAACGTGCCGCCCGCGTAAAGGTAGGCGGAGCCTTCCGACAGTATCTGGGTGTCACTCGCAAAGGCCCCAGCGTAGATGTCCTGTATGGGATGGAAGCCCACGGAAACACCGTTCCACATACCTGTGAGCGTCGTGCTGATGGCGCTTCCGCCGAGAAGGAGCTCTACGCCTCCGAGTGCAACTGTCAGGTCGACGTCGGTGCCTCCCCTGTTCTCCCAAGCCCAGTACGCAGCCGTCCCATTTGAGGTGATGCCGCCGGAATAGACGGTGACCATCGTCGGGTATCCCGGGCTGGTGACTTGACCGCTGAGAACGCCGCCTGACGATACCTGGATAGTCCCGCCCGAGCCGAAGCTCGCAATGTTGATGGTTGCACCGTTTGAGATGATGACACTGCCGCTGTCGATAGTAGCCAAGGCCGCGCCACCCGAGAGCGCCACCAGCAAGCCGCCCGTTGCCACGGTGACGCCGCTCACAACCACGCCGCTCGACACGGTAAGAGTTGCGCCGGAGGCGACCGTGCCGCCACTCTCAACGGCACCCGAAGCGAGATTGAGCACCCCGCCCGAGGACAGGGTCGCGTTCAACCCGGTGGCACTGCTGGAGATTATCTCGGTGCCACCCGTGTTAATCAGCGTGGCACTGGCGGTCCCGCTCGCGCTAACAGTGAGCGCGCCGCCGGAGAGCACCGTGGCGCCGTTTTCCAGCCCGCCCGAGGAGATCGTCCCGCTCGCGCCGCTGCTGAAGATCGTTCCCGACGCCGTGCCGCCGGAGCTGACAGTATAAACTCCGCTTGCGCTCACAATGGTGCCTATATCGACGCCACCGGTAAGGACGAGGTCGGTGCCACCCGAGATCTCCAGCCCTGCGTTGGTTCCTGCCGATGCGATAGCCGTGCCAAAAGCAGCGACTGTCACTATTGCTCCAGAACTCGCGATCGTATCGCTATAGACACCAAAGCCAAAATAGGCCGATCCACCGCCCAAGACCGTAGTACTGATGAGGTCTCGGGCGCCTATCGTAGGAACGTTTGTGCTGATCGCTCCGCCGCTGCTTACTGTGACGCTCAGCGCCGTGCCGCCGTAGACGAAGATGTTGTCGTCGTCGGTTACTGAGAACATAGTTCCAGATAAGTCGACGTGGTCTCCATTATTAGAAATCACACCAGGATAAATGGTCCCGCTTTCAATAGTTCCGCCCGAGAGGACATCGAGCCAACCTGGTGTGGTGTTGAACCCACTTGTGCCGACTGTGAAGCCGTCGAGGATTCCTCCACTACCGACCACAACCCCTTCGGTAACTGTCCCACCATACAATCCCAAGTCCGTCACGCCGCTGGCCAGGCCATCGATAATCGCCGACCCGCTGGACGTGACCAACATATTGGTCGCGGTCGCTCCGCTGGCGACAGTGTATATTGCCCCGGTCTGCACGGTGCTGCCGCTTTGCAACGCACCGGAGGACAGGGTGATCACCCCACCGGAAGACAGGTTCAACCCCAGCCCCGTGCCGCCCGCCAGCACCGTCTCGGTGCCACCCGCGCTCAGAGTAATCAACATCGCAGTGCCGTCCGAGGCTACCAGAATCTGCGCGCCGCTACTCAGGACATCGCCGCTCTCGACCGCGCCGCTGCTTACCACCACCGTGCCGTGGTCAATCACGCCGAGATCCGAGCCGCCCCTCAACACCACCAGCGACCCGCCGGACAGCACCGTAACGCTGCTCGCAACGACGCCCGAGGACACGATGAGGGTGGCGCCGGACATAACCGTGCCGCCGCTTTCCATCGCTCCAGCCGC
>NZ_LMUG01000033.1:0-780 GCF_009766125.1 Acidisoma sp. S159 | reverse complement strand
GAACAAGCGACAAAGAAGCGCGTCGAGCAGCCGCGCCCTACGCGTTTCCGCCTTTATCAGCGCTTACCGCTGAATAGGACGGGCTAGGTCAACTTGTCCGCACTCTAAGCGGGGGTAATCAGCAGAAGGTTGTCATCGCCAAATGGCTGGCGGCGAAGGTCAGGGTATTGTTGCTGGATGAACCCACCCGCGGTATCGATGTAAATGCGAAATTCGAGATCTACGCACTGATCGAGACGCTGATCGACCAGGGAATGTCGATCATCATGGTTTCTTCAGAAATGCCGGAACTGCTGGCCTTGAGCGATCGTATACTGGTTCTCAGCCAAGGAAGATTGGTTAAGGAACTGGCCGCCGGTTCGACCGATCAGGCAGAAACTATGCGGTATGCGGTACCAAAGTCTGACCGTGGCGAGGTTGTAAATTAATGTCGCCATTGCTGCCTAGGTCAGATGGAGAGCTCAATTTCGCAGCGCCGCAAATCGGGAGATCACGGCGGTTCGCGGCTAACGTCCTTCGCCTTGTGTCACAGGCCGACGCAGTCCTGATCCTTTTGACCTTCGCGGTCATCGCATCGCTTGCTAGTGTCCTGATTCCGAAGTTTCTATCCACATCTCTGCTGGACGTCGACGGTTCTTTGGCAGAAGCGCTGGATTGACGCCAAGATGTCGTCTGTGGACTTGGTCCACCGAAAAGGCTTGAGATCGGCGTTCCGGGCGTCGATGTAGGTGCCGATTGCCACTTCAAGCTCTCGAACGGAGCGGTGCGTACCGCGCCTGA
>NZ_LMUG01000032.1:739600-740367 GCF_009766125.1 Acidisoma sp. S159 | reverse complement strand
TGCGGAAGAGCGAGATGAAATCGTCTCGCTGGAAGGGCATCAGCTTCTCGAGCGCGACGCGTCGCCCCGCCTCGTCGCCCGCCATGATCATCTGGCGCACGGCGCCGATGCGGGTGGGGTCGAAGAACATATGCTCGGTGCGGCAGAGGCCGATGCCCTCGGCGCCAAACTTGCGCGCCGTTTCGGCGTCGAGCGGGGTCTCGGCATTGGCGCGCACCGCGAGGGTGCGGATCTCGTCGGCCCAGCCCATCAGGATGCCGAAGTCGCCCGAAAGCGCGGGCTCGATCATCGCCACGGCACCGACAAAGATCTCGCCGGTTGCGCCGTCCAGCGTGATGGTCTCGCCGCCGCGCACGGTGCGGCCGCCGGCCGAGAGGGTCTGCGTGCCGTAATCGACCGCGACGCCGCCGGCGCCCGAGACGCAGGGGCGGCCCATGCCGCGGGCCACCACCGCCGCATGGCTGGTCATGCCGCCGCGCGTGGTGAGGATGCCGCGGGCGGCATGCATGCCGTGGATGTCCTCGGGGCTCGTTTCGATGCGAACGAGAATGACCGCCTCGCCCTTCTGCGCCCGCATCTCGGCCTCATCGGAGGAGAAGACGACGATGCCGCAAGCGGCACCCGGGCTCGCGGGCAAGCCACGGCCAAAGAGCGTCCGCTTCGCATCGGGGTCGAGCATCGGATGCAGCAGCTGGTCGAGCGAGGCCGGGTTGATGCGCCGCACCGCTTCCGGCTTGTCGATCAGCCCGGCCTGAGCCATTTCGACC
>NZ_LMUG01000032.1:735690-739590 GCF_009766125.1 Acidisoma sp. S159 | reverse complement strand
AGCGGCACCCGGGCTCGCGGGCAAGCCACGGCCAAAGAGCGTCCGCTTCGCATCGGGGTCGAGCATCGGATGCAGCAGTTGGTCGAGCGAGGCCGGGTTGATGCGCCGCACCGCTTCCGGCTTGTCGATCAGCCCGGCCTGAGCCATTTCGACTGCCATGCGCAGCCCGGCGGTGGCCGTGCGCTTTCCGTTGCGGGTTTGCAGCATGTAGAGCGTGTTGCTCTGCACGGTGAACTCGATGTCCTGCATGTCGCGATAGTGCTGCTCCAGCGTTTCGCGGACCTTCAGCAGCTCGGCATAGGCCTGGGGGAGTGCCTCCTCCATGCTGACCTCGCCGGGTTTCGCACGCGCCTTGGATAGCGGTTGCGGGGTACGGATGCCGGCGACGACATCCTCACCCTGCGCATTGACCAGGAACTCGCCGTAGAAGATGTCCTCGCCGGTCGAGGGATCGCGGGTGAAGCACACGCCCGTCGCGCAGTCCTGGCCCATATTGCCGTAGACCATCGCCTGCACATTGACGGCGGTGCCCCACTCGGCGGGGATGTCGTGCAGCCGGCGATAGGTGATGGCGCGCGGGTTCATCCAGCTGCCGAAGACCGCGCCGATCGCGCTCCATAGCTGGGCCTGCGGATCCTGCGGGAAGGGGGCGCCGGTCTCGTTCAGCACGAGATCCTGGTAGGCCTCGACGACCTCCTCCCATTGATGGGAGGTCAGCGGGGTGTCTTCCACCACGCCGGCATCGATCTTGGCTTGCTCGATGATCTCCTCGAAGCGGTGGTGATCGACGCCGAGTACGACGCTGCCGAACATCTGGATGAAGCGGCGATAGCTGTCCCAGGCGAAGCGGCTGTCGCCCGATGCCGCTTCCAGTCCGCGCACCGTCTCGTCGTTCAGGCCGAGGTTGAGCACCGTATCCATCATGCCGGGCATCGACACGCGCGCGCCCGAACGTACCGAGACGAGCAATGGCTTGGCCGGATCGCCGAAGTTCAGGCCGACGGCCTCCTCGACCCGCGCCAGGGCGCTGCGTACCTGGGCGTCGAGATCATCCGGGTATTTGCGGCCATTGTCGTAGAAGGCCGTGCAGAGATCAGTTGTGATGGTGAAACCGGGCGGCACCGGCAGGCCGATCCCGGCCATCTCCGCCAGGTTCGCCCCCTTGCCGCCGAGCAGGTTGCGCATTTCGGCGCGGCCCTCGTTATGGCCGGCCCCGAAGTTGTAGACCCACTTGGTCATCACATCAGCCATTACACGGCTCCCGTGGTTTCCAGTTGCAGGAAGCGGCTAGCATCGGCCACTGCTGCCAGGCCTTGGTCCTCAGCCACTGGCGGACTCAACGGTTGGTCCCCAGATTTCTTCACAGCAACGGCACCCAGATGCCACCCGCCTCATTGCTGTTGGCGCAAGCCTCAATGAACCGCACGCCCGCGGCTCCTGCTTCAGCACCGGTGTATCTCACAAAGCCATCCGGCAACGCGACACCTGCCCGCCGGGCAGCGATCGTGAAACCAACCTCCGCGTAAAGGTTCGCCCAGGCATCGGTGAGCGCTTCACCATGGCCGCGTGGCAAATGAACGAGCCGCTCGGCTGCTGGAAGCATGCCGTTCCCTTTGCCACGATGGATGATCTGCTCGGGGCTGCCGACGAGAGAATAGCGGAGCTGCTCTGGGTATTCCTGATCCCATTCCAGCCCGCCCTTTTCGCCGAACAACCGGAGGCGTAGTCCGGCAGCATTGCCAGGCGCTGCCTGCGTGACCCAGAGAAAGCCCGGTACGCCGCCGGTCAAACGGAGACCAACGAAGGCTGTGTCTTCCATCGGCTTTGGCGCGCCACACACATGAAACTCGGCGCGGAGTTCCTCGGCATCGAGCCCAGATATCGTCTTCAGGAGGTGGTACGCGTGCGTCCCGATATCGCCGACAGCCGAGGTTCTCCCGACCTTTCTGGAATCCTGGCGCCAGGCTGCGGCTCGGTTGTCCGACGCGAAGGGAGCGGTCGCCCAGTCCTGTACAAACTCAACATGAGCCTGCCGTATGCGCCCGATCGCTCCTTGCTCCACCATGACAGCCGCCTGGCGGACCATGGCGTGGTGGGCAAAGGAATAGGTCAAAGCCAAAGTCAGTCCCGATTTCTCCTGCAACGCGACGAGTTGATCGGCCTCGGCAACCGACATCGCCATTGGTTTGTCGAGGATGACATCGATTCCGCTTTGCAAGAATTCAGTCGCTATCGCTGCATGCGTCCAGTTCGGCGTGCAAATCGCGACTGCTTCAATCCCATCGGGGCGGGCTGCTTCCGCGGCAGCCATAGCACGGTAGTCAGCATAGCTGCGTCCGCCGTCAATGCTCCAGTCGATAGCGGAAAGTGCCGCTACCTTTGGGTCCGTCGACAAAGCACCGGCTACAATATCCCAGTGGCCGGAAAGGCGGACCCCGGAAGCATGCCAGCTTCCGACTTGGCCGCTACGGCCACCGCCCACAAATCCCAGCCGCATCCGGCGGCCAAGGGGCGGCCTACGGAGGCCTTGCTGCATTGTGAAATCAGTCGCCGGGAGGTTGGACGGATCGCACTCTGTCATCATTGATATCTCCCTTTTGGGGCCTACAGCCGGGCCGGAGGCGATTGTTCCCGTTTCAGGAAACGCTGCGCTTCTAGTCCGGTCCCGCGGTCCCGGCTCGGCGGCGAAGGTCCGATGTACGCCAAAGTTCGGGGGCGCGCCCCTGCGCATTTCCATCTCTTTCGAAGGGAATAATGCGATAGCATCCACCGACGGAGCTCTGGCGTAGGGAACTACCTTTTCATGCGTTCCCGTCGTCTCAGCCACTCATCAACCGTCAGGCTAGCGTGGGCATCACGAAGTCGGCCCCGGCGCGGATACCGGCCGGCCAGCGCGATGTCACGGCCTTATACTTGGTGAAGAACCGCACGCCCTCTGGCCCATGCATGTGATGGTCCCCAAATAGTGAGCGCTTCCAGCCGCCGAAGCTGTGATAGGCCATCGGCACAGGGATCGGCACATTGATGCCGACCATGCCGGCCTGGACCTGATGCATATAGGCGCGGGCGGAATCGCCATCCCGGGTGAAGATCGAGGTGCCGTTGCCGAATTCATGCTCGTTGACGAGCTTGATGGCCGAGGTGAAATCATCGGCGCGGACAACGGAAAGAACCGGCCCGAAGATCTCTTCCTTGTAGATCTTCATCTCGGGCGTCACGTTGTCGAACAGCGTCCCGCCGATGAAATTGCCATTCTCGTAGCCCTGCAGCTTCAGGCCGCGGCCATCCACCACCAGCTTGGCGCCTTCCGCCACACCGGCATCGATATAGCCGGTGACCTTGTCGAGATGGACCTTCGTGACTAGTGGACCCATTTCTGCCGAACTATCCGTGCCCGGCCCGATCTTCAGCGCGCGCACGCGCGGCGCCATGGTCTCGATCAGCTTATCGCCGATGCCACCCACCGCAACGGCCACCGAAATCGCCATGCAGCGCTCGCCCGCCGAGCCATAGGCCGCACCCATCAGCGCATCGACAGTCTTGTCGAGATCGCAATCCGGCATGATGACGGCGTGGTTCTTCGCACCACCCAGCGCCTGCACGCGCTTACCGTTCGTGACGCCTGTATGATAAATATACTCCGCGATCGGTGTGGAGCCCACGAAGCTCACCGCCTGGATGCCTTTATGCTCCAGGATCGCGTCAACGACTTCCTTGTCGCCATGGACCACGCTCAGAACACCATCCGGCAGCCCCGCCTGCTTGAGCAGATCGGCGAGCAGGAGCGAGGCGCTGGGATCGCGCTCCGAGGGTTTGAGGATGAAGCAGTTGCCGCAAGCGATCGCCATCGGCAGCATCCATAGCGGCACCATCACCGGGAAATTGAACGGCGTGATGCCA
>NZ_LMUG01000032.1:0-735680 GCF_009766125.1 Acidisoma sp. S159 | reverse complement strand
GAAGGCCGTGCAGAGATCAGTTGTGATGGTGAAACCGGGCGGCACCGGCAGGCCGATCCCGGCCATCTCCGCCAGGTTTGCCCCCTTGCCGCCGAGCAGGTTGCGCATTTCGGCGCGGCCCTCGTTATGGCCGGCCCCGAAGTTGTAGACCCACTTCGTCATCACATCAGCCATTACACGGCTCCCGTGGTTTCTAGTCGCGAGAAGTCTGCGGCTCGATCCATCGTGCCGCGCAGCCGCTTGAGCAGCCGCAGCCGATTGTCCCGCAGTTCAGGCACGTCGGTATTAACGATGACCGCCTCGAAGAAGGCGTCAACCGGGGCACGCAACCGCGCGAGCGCCGCCATGGCGCCCGAGAAATCCTCGTCGGCAAGGCGCGGCCCGATCGCCGCTTCGGCGGCGTCGAGCGATTGCACCAGTGCCGTTTCCTCAGGTTGCGTCAGCCGCATCGTATCGACCGGGCCCTCGGGCAGTGGCGCCTTACGCTCCTCGATGCGGAGGATGTTGGCGGCGCGGCGGTAGGCGGCAAGGAGATCCGCGCCCTCTGTCGTGCCGAGCAAAGCCTCGACCGCATCGGCGCGGCGCAGCAGGCGATTGAGGTCGTCATCATTGGCGGCCGCGAAAGCAGCGGCGAGCACGTCGTGACGGCGGCCCTCGGTGCGAAGTTGCACGCGGAGGCGTTCGACGATGAAGGCGAGCACGTCGTCGGCGAGAGCGGCTTCGCTGTCCGTCGGCTGCGCGAATGCTTGGTGTGCATGCCGCACCAGTTGGCGCAGTTCAAGCCGCAGGTCGTTCTCGCGGATGAGGCGCAGGACGCCCAAGGCGGCGCGGCGCAGCGCATAAGGATCGCCCGAACCGGAGGGCTTCTCGCCGATCGCGAAAAATCCCGTGAGGATGTCGAACTTCTCGGCAAGTGACACTGCTATCGAAACTGGCGCGGTCGGCGTCGGGTCTTGCGGCCCGCGTGGCGCATAGTGGTCGCGCACGGCATCGGAGACTTCGATCGTTTCGCCGTCATGGAGCGCGTAGTAGCGGCCCATGGCGCCCTGAAGCTCGGGGAATTCGCCGACCATTCCCGTCGTCAGATCAGCTTTCGCGAGTTGCGCGGCACGACGCGCTTGCGCCGGGTCCGCACCTACCAATGGCGCAATGATTCCGGCGAGCGTTTCCATCCGCCACACGCGCTCTCCCTGATTGCCGAGCTTGGCGTGGAAGGTCACGCGGTCGAGGGCCGGGAGGCGCGACGCAAGGGTATCCCGGCGGTCCAGATCCCAGAAATGCCGCGCATCCGATAGCCGCGCGCGCAGCACGCGCTCGTTGCCCGCGACGATCGCCATGCCACCATCCGGGGCCGCGATATTGGCGGCGAAGACGAAGGCCGGTGCGGGTTTTCCGAAGGCGTCGGTGAGCGCGAAATAGCGTTGGTTCACGCGCATGGAGACCTGTCTCACCTCAGGTGGCAGCTCCATGAATTCGGCATCGATGCGGCCGAGCAGTGGCACCGGCCATTCGACTAGGCCGGTCACCTCATCGAGTAGGCCATCGTCGGGTACCATGTGGTATCCAGCGGTCTCCGCGACCCGCGCCAAACCCTCGGCGATCTGCGTTCGCCGTTCGACGGGGTCGGCGAGCACGAAGCGCGCGCGCAGGGCGGATTCGTAGTCGGCACTTGACGCGATGGCGACGCCGCCGGGCGCAAGAAAACGGTGGCCTTCGGTCTTGTTGGTGCTGGCCAATCCGTGGCCGTTATCCTCGCTTTGGGCGAGATCGAACGGCACGACGGTGCCATCGAGCAGGCACAGGATCCGGCGTAGCGGACGGACCCAGGTGAAGGCACTCGTGCCGCCCCAGCGCATGGATTTCGGCCAGGGGAAGCGCCGCAACAGGGCCGGGATTGCTTCGGCGATCAGCGCTTCGGCCGGGCGGCCGGCGGTGCGCTTGGTGAGCAGCCAGTAGCCACCCTCCTCGCGCAGATCGTCGCGCGCGGCGCCGTGTTTGCGGAGAAAGCCGGCGACCGCTTGCTCTGGCGCGGCGAGCTTCGGTCCGCGTTCGTCGGTTGTGGCGGCCGGAACCTCGGCGGCCACCGTGCCGATCCAGGCGATCCGCCGGGGGCCATACAGCACGCGTGTCGTAGTGGGGGCGAGAGTGGCCAGGGCTTCGGTCAAGAGACGGCTGAGGTCCTCGGCGGCGCGCTGCTGCATGCGCGCCGGGACCTCCTCGGAGAAGAGTTCGAGCAGGAGCTCAGGCATGGACCGAGCCCGGCCGTAGCGGTGGGCTAGCCGGTGGATCGGCCGACGCCATCAAACTTCACCCGCCAGCCAGGCCTCGGCGCAGCCACGAGCCAACGCACGGACCCGGCCGATATAGGCCGCGCGCTCCGTCACGCTGATGACGCCGCGAGCGTCGAGCAGGTTGAACAGGTGGCTCGCCTTGATGCATTGGTCGTACGCCGGCTGCGCCAGCTTGCAGCTGAGCAGGCTGGCGCACTCGGCCTCGGCATCCGCGAAATGCCGTATCAGCATCTCGGTATTCGCGACCTCGAAATTGTAGCGACTGTAGTCCCGCTCGGCGCGCAGGAAGATATCGCCATAGCTCACGCCCTGACCGTTGAAATCGAGGTCATAGACGCGCTCGACGCCTTGGACGTACATCGCCAGCCGCTCAAGCCCGTAGGTCAGTTCCATGCTCGGCAATTCGCAGGCGATGCCGCCGACCTGCTGGAAATAGGTGAATTGCGTCACCTCCATGCCGTCGCACCACACTTCCCAGCCGAGGCCCCAGGCGCCCAGGGTCGGGCTCTCCCAGTCATCCTCGACGAAGCGAATGTCGTGCAGGGCGGTGTCGATGCCGATGGCGCGGTAGCTGCCGAGCAACAGCGCCTGGGCATCCGCCGGGCTCGGCTTCATGAGCACCTGATATTGGTAATAGTGCTGAAGCCGGTTCGGGTTTTCGCCGTATCGCCCATCGGTCGGGCGGCGGCTCGGCTGCACATAGGCGGCTTTCCACGGCCGCGGACCGAGCGCCCGCAAGGTCGTCGCCGGGTGAAACGTACCGGCGCCCATCTCGACGTCATAGGGTTGCAGGATGACGCAGCCTTGCGCCGACCAATACTCGTGCAGGCGCAGAATTATGGCCTGGAAGCTCAGGGGCTTGGCCATCGATGAAGCCCCTTCGACGGGGGGCTTGCACTGGTCCATCGAACTCGGGTTCATGGGCTCGCCACGCTACGGGGCCACTCCCTTACGGCCCCTCAGGCGCCAGGGCAAGGCGAGCGAGCGAGAGGGTTGGATCCGGAATGAGCGAGACGGCGCGGGTAATCGAGGCTTACTACCGAGCCTTCAACGCGGGCGACAAGGCGGCGTTTCTCGCTTTGCTCACCGAGGATGTCGTCCACGACATCAACCAGGGCGAGCGACAGGTCGGGCGGGAGGCGTTTGGCCGCTTCGTCGACCACATGACGCGCTGTTACAGGGAGCGGCTGGAGAATCTGGTGATCCTAACCGGCCCGCCCGGTAGTGGCGCGGCGGAATTCACTGTCCATGGCAGCTACATCGGCACCGATGAGGGGCTGCCGGAGGCAAAGGGCCAGACCTATGTCTTGCCGGCCGGCGCCTTCTTCGAGGTGCGGGACGGTAAGGTCGCTCGCATCACCAACTACTACAGCCTGCCGGATTGGATCAGGCAGGTCGGCGGCTGACGTTCTCGAGGCGTTGGGACGGACGGGCGCCTCGAGCGGGATGCGTTTGGTTTGCGACCATGCTCATTCCAGCACGTCACGCTCGGCGAAGGCCGAGCATCCACGCCTTTGTTTGCCCGAACGAAGGCAGGCGTGGATGGCATGCGGGGGGCCGCCCCGCCTTCGCATGCCATGACCGATCTTTGGAGCGCCGTTCAGACCAAAGACACTAGGCTTAAGGTCCCGACAGCCCCGTGATGCCCGAAACCATGCTTTGAAACAGGCTCGGCGGAAGATTGACCGTTGGCATGCCGTCGGGCGGATCGAACAGATCGGGCGGCTGATCGACATAGTTCACACTCAGCGCCGTGACGCGGCCGGACGGGATCCGGCCGGAACTGTCAGGCTTGTCGCCCTTGCCCTCGGCGCTCAGGATAATGCCGTCATTGGTGATGCAGCTATCGCCAGCGCCATGCGGCCCCTCGATCCGCCAGACGGTGCAGGCGATGCCGGCGACGCTGCGGGTGCCGGCGCGGCTGAAATGGAGGTTCGACCCAGGGTCGAGCTGGCGGTGCAGGAAGCCGCCGGTCGCGACGGCGAAGCTCATGCCCTTATCAGGCGACACCAGGATGACCTGTTCGGCGCCCCGGTCGATCAGCAGGTAGTCGGGCCGGCCGACTTCCGATAGCCGCAGCTTCTGGTTGGCGGCTGAGATATCCGCCTCGACCCGCAACGCACCGCTTCCGGTGCTCTGGACATCATAGACGATGGTCGCGTCCCGCATCGGCAGGATCGAGGGATACTCCTGCGCCGCGGCACCGGTCGCGACGCAAAGGGCACCGGCGGCGCCGAACACGAGCCGACGCAAGATCAGGCCAGAGGGGAGGGATTGCATGAGGCGATGCTACTCCAATTCCGTAACGATACGGTTGAGAAGATCCGCGTCGATCGTCTCGACCCAACGCGCGTCGATCCGCAACGCCCTTTCGAGCCGGTCGCGGTAATCCTGTCGGGCGATCTCGATGGTGCCGAATTGCGCCAGGTGATCGGTCACGAACTGGGTGTCGAGGAGCGTGAAGCCACCCAGCCGAAGCCGCGCGACAAGCTGGACCAGGGCTACTTTGGAGGCGTCTCTCGCGCGGGAAAACATGCTCTCCCCAAAGAACGCACCGCCAAGGACCACGCCATAAAGCCCGCCCACCAGCCGGTTCCCGGACCAGCATTCGATACTATGGCCATAGCCCATCATATGCAGCTCGCAGAACAGCCGCTCGATCTCCGGATTGATCCAGGTATCGGCGCGGCGCGGCCCGGTTTCGGCGCAGAGATGCAGCACCTCGGCGAAGGCGCGGTCGGCCGTTACCTGGAACTCGCCGGACAGGACGGTCCGGCGCAGGCGGCGCGGCAAATGGAAGGTATCGAGCGGGAGCACGCCGCGCAGCTCAGGGTCGAGCCAATAGAGCCTCGGGCTGCCGCGCGTTTCGGCCATCGGGAACAAACCCGCCCGATAGGCACGGAGCAGAAGCTCCGGTGTGACATCGATCTGGCGGCGGGACATGCGAGGCATGTGGGGCGATTCCGCCTGGGGAGAACTAGCGCCGGGCGCGGTAAACATTATTGGCTCGCCCAGACGATGCGATGCATCCACAGAATCGCATCCACCGGCAGGCTGACATCGCCGCGCGCCGGGTTGAGCGACCGGGCGTCCACGCTCCGCGCCGAGCGGCGGGCGATCTGACGGACCAGGAAACGGCCCTTGCGATCCCGCAGCACCACGCGGTCGCCGCGCCGGATCGGGGCGAGGGGCGAGACGATCACAATGTCACCGTCACGATACACCGGCTCCAGCGCATCGCCGCCAACCTCGATGGCATAGGCGCGCGGATCGAGCACTTCGGGCAAGCCCGCCTCATCCCAGTCGCTGCCGGTCGGATTGCCGGTGTCGTCGAAAAAGCCGGGCAACGTCGCTTGGGCCAGGCCGATGAGGGGGAGGCGCCGGGTCGCTGGCCGGGAACCCGCGGGCAGCGCCCGCGCACCGCTCACGAGGGCGGCGAACTCCTCGAGCGTGGCGTCAGCCGCTTCGAGAACCTTGGAGACGCTTTCGGTGCTTGGCCAGCGCTCGCGGCCCGTTTGGGTCGCTCGTTTGGACGGGTTGAAGGTGGTCGCATCCAGGCCTGCGCGGCGAGCCAGGCCTGAGGCAGAGAGCCCACGTTCCGCTGCCAGCGTATCGATGGCGCGCCAGACGTCTTCATGCCGCATTCAAAATCCCATCACGCTCGGCCCGCCTGCCGGAGCGGCACTCTGACGAAGATCGTCCTGGCCGAAAATAAGATAATTTTCCTTGCGTCGAGCTTGAAAATCTCCTTCGCTAACGTTAGTTATTTCGTTATGGTAACGAGTGTCCCTCCTAACCGTCTCTATTTTGCGATATTTGCCTTCGCGACGACCAGAAAGGGTCTTTGAGGCGGTATAAAATTCTGGGCTATTCCATTGGCGGAGAGGCCGCTTGATCCGCAGAGACAAACCTGCGGTCGCCGAAACATACTTAGCCTGTGAGCACAATCTGTAGAATCCGAAAAGCCCGCAAAACCCGTTAAAGCGACAGAGCGGTCTCGGGAATTTTTTTAAGACACTAACATTTTAACAAGAATTAATTCCTGACGTAAATCTCTCAGGATTAAGTTCATAGAGATAAAGGATGGGACCAATGTCCTTCGCTCTCCGGAACCTTTGCGTTCTCGCCTATGCGAATGGCTTTACGCTTTGGCACTACAAGGCCGGGGCGGACGCGCTTGACGATATCGGCGGTCAGGGCTTCTTCGCCGACGCTTCCAATATGATGATGGCCGGCGACATGGTCATGATTTCGGCCCATGACGGCGGTCGAGTCGCGGCAGTTGCTAAGCGCCAGGGGGCCGTGGCCTTGGCGGAGTTGCAGGCATAGCGGGTTAGGGTCCGGCTGCTGGTCGCCGGACCCCGCCGCGACGCTAGTAGCCGCCGTAATAGCCGCCGTTGTTATAGTACTGAGGCCGCTGGGGTGTTGTGGCGGCGCCGCCAGCGGCGCCGACTGCGCCACCGATCAATGCTCCGATACCGGCACCCTGGCCGCCGCCTGCGATGCCACCGATGACGGCCCCACTTCCCGCGCCGATGGCCGCGCCGCCGAGGGCGCGCTGGCCGGGGCTATAGGGATCGGTACAGGCGCCGAGTAGCGTTAGGCCAGCCAATGCGGCGAGCGTGGTCAGCTTGGTCTTCATGGTTAAGGCTCTCCTTGTCCTAGTGACCGCAACATCTGGGTGTGCATGCGAGTTCCGGCATCACCCATCGCGCTACGGTTTGCTTCTGAGACCTAGATCGGCCCCGAGGCCGAATTGGCACCTTCCTGTGGTGGCGTTGTGGCGATGCGGCGGTGAGGCCGTTACAGAACCACAACGCCGGTATGCTTCGCCTTTCGTTCCGGCTCGACATGGATGGTGACGACAAGACCCTCCATTTCGGCACGCAGCGCGGCTTCGATCCGGTCGCAGATGTCATGCGCCTGATCCACTGGCATCGCACCTGGCACGACGAGGTGAAACTGGAGGAAGGTCAGCCGGCCCGCCTGACGTGTCCGCAGGTCATGGGCTTCCAAGGCGCCGTCGGCATGGGTGCTGACGAGGTAGCGGATGCGCGCCAGGGTTTCGGCATCCGGCGCCGCATCCATCAAGCCGCTGACGGAACTGCGCAGCATGCGAAGGCCAGACCACAGGATATAGACCGCGGTCGCGGCGGCGAGGGCCGAATCGAGCCACAGGATCCCGGTGGCCAGGACGAGGCAAAGGCCGAGGAGAATACCGCCTGAGGTTACCACGTCCGAGGCGAGATGCCGTGCGTCGCCCAGCAAAGCAGGGGAGCGCAGCCGCCGTCCCTGGCGGAACAGCACCGCCGACCAGGCGCCGTTAAACGCGGTCGCGACCAGGTTGATGCCCATCCCGGAGAGTGGCGCCGACAGGCTGTGGCCGAGCTTGAGATCGAACCAGACGTGGAAGAGGATCGAGCCCGCCGCGAGGATGATCAGCAGCGCCTCGACCACGGCCGAGAAGAATTCCGCCTTGTCGTGGCCGAAGGGGTGATCGTGATCGGCCGGGCGCGCGGCGATCGTCAGCGTCCAGAAAGCGACCACCGCGCCGGCGACGTTGACCACGGATTCGAGCGCGTCGGAATAAAGCGCGGCGCTGCCCGTCAGCCACCAGGCCGCAACTTTCAGGGCAAGCACCGTCAGCCCGACGAGGATTCCCCCCGCCGCGAGGCTGCGCGCCGGAAAGGCCCCGCGTGAGCGCGCCCAATCCGCTGCGTCATCGCTTAGATCGACTGCAGGCAAGGCCATCCGAGGAACACTCCCGGCTTCTGCTATTCGCGCCGGAGCACCCGGTCCACGACGAAGGCTGAGAGGCCGCCGGCGATAAAGTCCCGGCGGAGGGCCGCTTCGTCATACTCGGTCTTCACCCAATCCAAAAACGGGATTCGGCCTTCCGCCTCTCTCGCGTAGAGCAGGAAAAATGCATCGAGGATGCCGGTGCGGGCATTGCTCCAATGGCCGAAGCGCCAGGAGAGCTGGTTCAGGGCATCCGCGCTGGTGCCGCCGCGCATCACCAGATAGAGGCCGGCGGCAAGTCCGGTGCGGTCCGCGCCCGACTTGCAATGCATGATCGCCGGCTCGACCAGGGTTTCCAGGATCGAGGCGAAACGCAGAATGCGCTCCTTGTGCGGC
The DNA here is from genome assembly GCF_009766125.1 of Acidisoma sp. S159. NCBI lineage: Bacteria > Pseudomonadati > Pseudomonadota > Alphaproteobacteria > Acetobacterales > Acidocellaceae > Acidisoma > Acidisoma sp. S159. The sequence goes on along the minus strand of NZ_LMUG01000032.1, from coordinate 727,254 downwards.
GCGCCACGGCTCTCGAACGCCATGTCGATATGGTGCAGCCCGAGTTTCGCCGCTGCCTCGCGCGACAGCGCGTCGGATCCGCAGAACCGCTTGCCACGCAGATTGATGACCGTCTTGATGCCGAGCTTGCGCTGCGCCGCGGCCAGCCGCCAGGCATGCGGATGGTTGCAGCGATACATTCGCTTCGGCGCCACCTCCGCCCAATTCGCGAAGACGAAGCGGACGAAGGAATGGTCCATCACGAGCGAGTCGGACCAGGCGGCTACCCGGCCGCGGCCCGTCGTGAGATTTCCTCTGAACATGCGAGTTGAAGCGGTGCGCGCCCGGCCTTAGCCTCGGCGCTGCACCATGAGCTTCTTGATCTCGCCGATCGCCTGGGCGGGGTTCAGCCCCTTGGGACAGGTCTCGGCGCAGTTCATGATGGTGTGGCAGCGGTAGAGCTTGAACGGATCCTGCAGGGCGTCCAGCCGCTCGCCCTTATGCTCGTCGCGGCTATCGGCGATCCAGCGATAGGCGGCGAGCAGCACGGCCGGCCCGAGATAGCGGTCGCCGTTCCACCAGTAGCTGGGGCAGCTTGTGGTGCAGCAGAAACACAGGATGCATTCCCACATCCCGTCGAGCTTGGAGCGCTCCTCCACACTCTGCAGCCGCTCGGCATCCGGTGGCGGCGGCGTGTCGGACTGCAGCCAGGGCTCGACGCTGCGATATTGGGCGTAGGCCTGGCTGAGGTCGGGCACGAGATCCTTGATCACCGCCATATGCGGCAGCGGATTGATCCTGACCGCGCCACGGCAATCCTCGATCGGCTTGAGGCAGGCAAGGGTATTCGTGCCGTCGATATTCATGGCGCAGCTACCGCAAATGCCTTCACGGCAGGAGCGGCGAAAGGTCAGCGTGCCGTCGACCTCGTTCTTGATCTTGATCAGCGCGTCGAGAACCATCGGCCCGCAATCATCGAGATCGATCTCGTAGATATCGGTATGCGGGTTCTTTTCGTCGTCGGGGTTCCAGCGATAGATCTTGAATTCGCGCACGCGTTTGGCGCCGGCCGGCGCCTTGTAGCGCTGACCCTCGACGACCTTGCTGTTCTTCGGAAGGGTGAACTCAACCATTTCCGGGATCTCCTAGGAGTCGATGCGGGCGGGAGTGATCCGCGCCGGATGAGCAAGCACGACGTCATCCCATGCGAAGGCATGGGATTCACGCCTTGCCGCGGGCGGCCCCGCCTTCGTGACGCGCGTAAGGCGTGGATGCTCGGCCTTCGCCGAGCATGACGAGGTGGTTGCGATGGCCATCAGCCTCAATACACGCGCTTCTGCGGCGGGAAGACGGAGACCTCGTTGGTCAGGGTCTGCATCTTGACCGGCCGATAATCGAGCTTCACCGCACCGGAGTCGTCACACCAGGCCAGGGTGTGCTTCATCCAGTTCTTGTCGTCGCGATCGGGATAGTCGTCATGCGCGTGGGCGCCACGGCTCTCATGGCGGGCTTCCGCGCCGACCATGGTCACCATCGCATTGCCCATGAGGTTCTGCAGTTCCAGCGCCTCCACCAGATCCGAGTTCCAGATCAGGCTGCGGTCGCTGACACCCATATCGGCCATGCCGCTCCAGATCTTCTGCACCTTCTCGACGCCCAAGGTCAGACTCTTGGCGTTGCGGAAGACGGCGGCGTGGGACTGCATCGCACGCTGCAGATCTACACGCAGCTCGGAGACGCGGGTCGCGCCTTTCGCGTGCCGCACGTCATCGAAGCGCGCGATCGACGCCTCGCCGGCGCGTGGCGGGAGCGGCGCCTGGGTGGCGCCGGTCTGGATCGTCTCGGCGGCGCGATGCGCGGCGGCGCGGCCGAAGACCACTAGGTCGAGCAGCGAATTGGTGCCGAGGCGGTTCGCGCCATGCACCGAGACGCTGGCGCATTCGCCGATCGCCATCAGGCCGCGCACCACGCGGTCCGGATCGCTCGGCGTAGGGGATAGTACCTCGCCGTGATAATTCGTCGGGATGCCGCCCATGTTGTAGTGCACGGTCGGCAGCACCGGGATCGGCTCCTTGGTCACATCCGTGCCCGAGAAGACCCGCGCGGTCTCGGAGATGCCGGGCAGCCGCTCATGCAGCAGCGCGGCGCCGAGATGCTCCAGATGGAGCAGGATGTGGTCCTTGTTGGGACCGCAGCCGCGTCCCTCGTTGATTTCGATGGTCATCGATCGTGACACCACGTCCCGGCTCGCCAGGTCCTTGGCGGTCGGCGCGTACCGCTCCATGAAGCGCTCGCCCTCGCTATTGGTGAGGTAGCCGCCCTCGCCACGCGCGCCCTCGGTTATCAGGCAGCCGGCGGAGAAGATGCCGGTCGGGTGAAACTGCACGAATTCCATGTCCTGCATGGGCAGGCCGGCGCGGATCACCATGCCGTTGCCGTCGCCGGTGCAGGTATGGGCGGAGGTGCAGCTCTGATAGGCGCGGCCATAACCGCCGGTCGCGAGCACCACCGTCTGCGCTCGGAAACGATGGATCGAGCCGTCATCCAGGCACCAGGCCGTCACGCCGCGGCAGACGCCTTCCTCATCCATGATGAGGTCCAGCGCGATATATTCGACGAAGAACTCGACCTCATGCTTCAGGCTCTGCTGATACAGCGTGTGCAGGATGGCATGGCCGGTGCGGTCGGCGGCGGCGCAGGCGCGCATCGCCGGGGATTTGCCGAACTCCTTCATATGGCCGCCGAAGGGGCGCTGGTAGATGCGCCCATCCTCGGTGCGGCTGAAGGGGACGCCGAAATGCTCAAGCTCGTAGATCGCCGGGATGGCGTTGCGGCACATGTATTCGATGGCGTCCTGGTCGCCGAGCCAGTCCGACCCCTTCACGGTGTCGTACATGTGCCAGCGCCAGTCATCCTCGCCCATATTGCCGAGCGCCGCGCCGATGCCGCCCTGCGCGGCGACCGTATGGCTGCGGGTGGGGAAGACCTTCGTAAGGCAGGCGGTCTTGAGGCCGGCTGCGCCCATCCCCAGGGTCGCGCGCAGCCCGGCCCCTCCGGCACCGACGACGACAACGTCGTAGGTGTGGTCGATGACGTCGTAGCTGCCCAGGGTGGGCTTCGTGATCGCGTTCATCTCAGCCTCGTCGTGATGGGAGGGACGGCCGCATGGGAGGGCCGCCAGCCTCGCCTGAATTCAGATCGCGAGCTTCACCACGGCGAGCAGGGCCGCGAGACCGAGGAGCACCACTGCGGCTTTCATCACCAGCAGCACGATGAGCCGCGTGCCCTCGCCATGGATGTAATCGTCGATCACCACCTGAAGCCCGAGCTGCGTGTGGTGGAAGGAGGTCACGATCAGCGCCACCAGCAGTACGGCGACCAGCGGATGCGAGACCCAATGGGCGATGTCGGGCTGCGGATGGCCTGCCATGCCCAGAACCGAGAAGACGAACCAGAGGGTGAGCGGGATGAGCGCGACCGAGGTCACGCGCTCCATCCACCAGTGATGCACTCCGCTGCGCGCGGCGCCGAGCCCTTTGACGCGGCCAAGCTCGCTCTGCCGCACCGTGATCGAAAGCTTGTCCTTGGGCGCCATGATCGCGGTCCTCAGAGCCACACGGCCAAGCCGACGACCCAGCTCAGCACCGTGAGCACCACGGTCGCAACCAGGACCGCGAAGGCATTGCGGTGCGATGTTTTGACATCGAAGCCAAAGCCGGCGTCCCAGAACAGATGCCGGATGCCGTTGCAGAAGTGGTACCAGAGCGCCAGCGTCCAGCCGAACATCAGGATCAGGCCGATCGGCGAGCCCACGAAGCCCTGAGCCGAGGCGAAAGCGCGGGGACCCGTCGCCGCCGCCACCAGCCACCACACCATGAGCAGCAGCCCGACCGCGAGCGCGCAGCCGGTGATGCGGTGAAAGATCGAGGTCGCGGTGCTGATCTGCGGCTTGTAGATTTGGAGATGCGGCGAGAGCGGGCGTTGCACCAACTTGCCGTCGCTGCGCTTGCCGATGATCAATGCGTCGCGCACGTCCGCCATGGGTCGGTTCCAGTTAGAATGTCGGTCGGGCCGGGACCGTGCGTCCGGCAGAGGAGGGCCGAGGAAGGCTAGGTCTTTGGGACGCTTCTCTAATCTTCGACGGAAGATGGGTCAACGCAGGTGCAGCATCACGATCGTGGGTTGCCGGGGCAGCGCTACGCTGCCTGCCGGGCGAAGACTCCCTGGGCCACCAATGTTTCGGCGATCTGCACAGCATTCAACGCGGCGCCCTTGCGGAGGTTGTCGCCGACACACCAGAAGGCGATGCCGTTCGGCACGGTGGGGTCGCGGCGAATGCGGCTGACATAAACATTGTCCTCGCCGGCGACCTCGGTGGGTGTCGCATAGCCGCCATCTTCGCGCACATCCGTCACCGCAATGCCGGGGGCGCCACGCAGCGCCGCGCGGGCTTCACCGGGGGCGACCGGCCGTTCGAACTCGACATGAAGGGCGAGGGCGTGGCCGATGAACACCGGCACGCGCACGCAGGTCGCCATTACCGCGATATTCGGATCGAGGATCTTCTTGGTCTCCACCACCATCTTCCACTCTTCCTTGGTGGAGCCGTCATCCATGAAGGAGTCGATATGCGGGATGACGTTGAAAGCGATGTTCTTGGTAAATTGCTGCGGCGTCACAGGATCGTTGACGTAGAAGGCCCGGCTATTGGCGAAAAGCTCGTCCATGCCTTCCTTGCCTGCGCCAGACACTGACTGATAGGTCGCGACGACAACCCGCTTGATCTTGAACTCGTCGTGTAGCGGCTTGAGGGCGACAACCATCTGGATCGTCGAGCAATTTGGGTTCGCGATGATCCCTTCGCGGAAGCCGTGGAGTGCCTCGGGATTGACCTCGGGCACGACCAGCGGAACGTTCGGGTCCATACGGAAATGGCTGGTATTGTCGATGACGATACACCCAGCCTCGACCGCGCGCGGCGCGTGAATGGCGGAAACCGACGCGCCGGGGCTGAACAGTCCGATGTCCCAGCCGCGAAAGTCGAACTTCTCGAGATTCTGGGTTTTGAGGACGCGGTGCTCGCCGAAGGAGATCTCGGTGCCCGCCGAGCGGCCCGAGGCCAGGGCCGCGATGTCGCTCACCGGAAAGTTGCGTTCCGCGAGCGTCTTGAGCATTTCGCGTCCCACCGCTCCGGTGGCACCCACGACCGCGACCCGATAGCCCATGACCCTCTCCCGTCCCGGCGCCTGAATGCCGCGCCACCAACCCGAAGCGGTTAAGCCCAAGCGCCGCCGGCGACAAGCAGCGCTATAGGGGGGATGCCCTGCATAAGGCGCTTTCCACTTTTGGCTGCCATCGTCAGGCTTCCTCGTCTGAACCGGCCCGCATCGCTTCCGCCTCGTGCTTGAGCCGGTGGAAGCTGCGGAGGCTGAAGGGGAGCATGCCGAGATAGATCAGCCCCGCCGCGGCCAGGGCGGCCCAGGGCTCGGCGAAGAGGATGGCTGCGAAAATGCCGGTGCCGAGCAGCAGCGGCAGCACGTATTCCGCCGGCACCTTGAAGTTCTTGAAGCTCCAGACGGGCAAGGTCGAGACCAGCAGGATGGCGGTGCCGATCAGCACCAGCGCCCCGAAGAACGGCGAATGCGCGATCATCGAGAGCCAGCCGAGGTCGAGGGAACGCGCTTCGAGACCAAGGAAAACCGGGAGGAGGGCGAGCCCCGCTCCGGCCGGCGCCGGAACGCCGGTGAAGAAGCCGGAGGTATAGGTCGGCGCGGAATCGCTATCGAGCGCCGCGTTGAACCGCGCGAGGCGCAGCGCCATGCAGACCGCGAACATCAGCGACGGCACGAAGCCGATGCCGCCATAGGTGCCGAGCGACCAGAGATACATGACGAAGGCGGGGGCCACGCCGAAGCACAGGAAATCCGCCAGGCTGTCGAATTCGGCCCCGAAACGGGAGGTGCCTTTGAGCAGGCGGGCGATGCGCCCATCCAGCCCGTCGATAACCCCGGCAAGGCTGATGGCCACGACCGCGGCGTCAAAATGACCGCCAAGCGCGAAGCGCATGCCTGTCAGCCCCGCGCAGAGGCCGAGCATGGTGAGAAGGTTCGGCAGGAGCCGGTTGAAGGATGGACCCTTGAAGCGCGGGCGATGCGGCGGGCGCACCCGCCTCCGGCGCCTCCGGGCCGGCCAGATGCGCCCGTCGGGCTCGCCCGAAAGGCGCGGGCCGCTCAAAAGACTGTTCCGCCCGAGATTGTGGAGGCGCCCGCGTAGGTGATTGTCGGCCCCGTCGTCTCGGCCCGAGCGCGGGGTGCGAATTCGAGGTCGAGCTCGGCGATGACGCTTTCGCCGCCGACCATCTTCTGCCCTTCCGACACCAGGGGCTGGACGCCTTCGGGCAGATAGAGGTCAGTGCGGCTGCCGAAGCGGATGATGCCGAAGCGGCCGCCCGCCTGCACCGCGTCACCCTCGCGAACCTGGCAGACGATGCGCCGCGCGATGAGGCCAGCAATCTGCACCACGGCGATCTCCCGCCCGTCCGGCAAGCGGATGGCAAGGGCGTTGCGCTCATTCTCGTCGGCGGATTTGTCGAGATTGGCGCTCAGGAACTTGCCGTGACGATAGGCGATGCGGGTGACGGTGCCATCCGCCGGCATGCGATTCACATGCACGTCCAGCACCGAGAGGAAGATCGCGACGCGCCAGCGCGGCATGATGCCGAGGCCAAGTTCGGGCGGCGGTGTCGCCAGCATGACGCTCACGACATGGCCATCGGCAGGCGCCAGCAGCGCGCCGGGGCGCGGCGGGGGATGCCGCTCCGGATCGCGGAAGAAGTAGAGGCAGAACAGCAGGAACAGCACGCCGATCCAGGACAGCCAGTGCCCGAAGATCAGCCCGACGACGACGACCGCCGCGCCGATGGCGAGGAAGGGCCTCGCCGCCGGGTGGGGTGGGGAAAAAACGAAGCGAAAAGCGCTGCCGTGGGCCATGATGGCGGTGCTGTTATCAGCTCTTATGGTGGTGTGCCATCTTGTGCCATGGCGGCAGAGGCGGCGCATGGGCTGCCTCGTCGGCGGTCGGCATGTGGAAAGTCTGGCCAGGATAGATCAGGTCGGGGTCGCGGATCTGGTCCGTGTTCTCCTTGAAGATCGCAGTATATTCCGTGCCGTGCCCGAAACTGTGGCGCGAGATGAGCCAGAGCGAGTCGCCGGGCTGCACGATGGCCTGGCCTGGCAGCAGCAGATGCGCGAGGTCGGCGCGGGCGAAGGGCACTTCTGTGCGCGCCGCGACCTTGCCGCTGGCGCTCAGCTCATCCGCGCGCAGCTTGTGGACGCCTGACTTGAGTTCATCAATCGGCGAAAGCTGCCATTGGCCTGACGCATCGGCCTCGGCATCCCCAACAGCCTTGTTGTCGACGTAGAGGCGAACACTCCGGCCCGGCGCGGCATGGCCGACGAAGCGGATATGCCCTTGCTGGTCGTATTGCACGATATCGAGGCCGACCGGCCCCGGATGGCTGCCCGGCACTGGTTGCAGCAGGCGTGGCGGCGCATTGCCCTGCGACAGCACGACAAGGGAGCCGCTCGGGCCGATGCTGCTCGGCGGGTTTGCCGGGGGCGCGCCGCTTTGCGACATGGCCACGCTGCCCGGTGCGCTCGGGGTGGAAACGCCACCGGGGGGGCTTTCGGCGGGGATGACCTTCTGGACGGTGTTGTCGGCGACGCTGCCCTGGGGGCTTTGGGGCGCCGCGCCCTGGGGGGTCTCTGTCGCACCGGCGCTCTTCGGCGCGAGGGCAGCGACCACGCCGGGAACGGTCAGAAGGACGGTGGAACTGCCCGGCCCAACGGTTTTCGTGCCGGGCGTCGTGAGATGCAGCTCATGCACACCCGGCGCGAGCGGCGCATCGGGCAGGAAGACCCACTGGCCGTTGCTGTCGGAGGTGATCTCGCCAATGACGTTCTTGTCGTTGGTGATCGTGACAGTCGTTCCCGGCGCCGCGCTACCGGCCATGACAAGCGAGCCCTGCGGATCGACCCGCACGACGTCCACGCCTGGACCTTTGGTGGCAGCGGGTGGGGCGGGCGGTGGCGCGACGCTCGGCGGCATGGCCAGCGCGGTCATCTTTGGCGCACTCGCGGCCGGTGCCGCGCTTGCTGGCGTGGTTTGCGGTTTCGCGGGCGTGGTCGGAGCCATGGCAACACCGTGCGGCGCCGCGGGTTCGCTGCCTGGTCCCATACGTTCGTAGACGGTAGCGGCACCTGCGGCCAGTATACCGAGCAGGAGAACAAGTCCCAGGATGGGCCGCCAGGACGTCCGAGACGTCCCAGTACCTTCTTCTGGTGAATGGCGAGTCACCTCAGTCATCGATTCGCGGCCGCCCCTGTCGAAAAGCTCTCAATACATCCGCTCGTTATCATGAAATGAATAATTCTTGTGCACCCTTCGGGTTCGCAGGTTCTGATTGCGGTGCCGGGGCGGTTGCACCGCAGCCGAAGGGCTGCCACCAAGCGCTCGCTGGCGGAGACTCTGCTGGCGGCAAGGAAGGAGAATGCATGCCGGCGATCAAGGCAGTGACGGTCTTCGGCGGCGCGGCATCCGGCCAGGATCCCGCCTATCGGCGCGCGGCTCTGGCGCTGGGTGAGGGTCTCGCCCAGGCGGGCATCACCGTGATCTACGGCGGCGGCGGCATCGGCATCATGGGCGCCGTCGCGGATGGTGCTCTGGGCGCCGGTGGCCATGTCATTGGAATTATTCCGGACTTTCTGGCCCGGCGCGAGGTGGCGCATCGTGGCGTTAGCGAAATGATCGTCACCGACAGCATGCATTCGCGCAAAAGCCGCATGTTCGAGATGTCGGATGCCTTCATCACGCTGCCCGGCGGACTCGGGACGCTGGACGAGACCTTCGAGATGATTACCTGGCGGCAGCTCGACCTGCACAACAAGCCGATCTTGATCTGCGACATCGGCGGCTGGGCGGCGCCGTTCATGGCTCTGATCGACACGCTGGTTGGCCAGGGTTTCGCGCTGCCCTCCGCCCGCGCGCTTTATGAGGTGGTGGACAGCACGGATGCCGTGCTCGCCCGCTTACGTCAGGTGCCGGCCGGCGATCAGGCAGTGGAAACTGAGCAGCTTTAGAGGCGGATTTCTCTGGTTTGGACCGTGCCCAATCCCCCACGTCATGCTCGGCGAAGGCCGAGCATCCACGCCTTTCTTGCTCGACGAAGGCAAGGCGTGGATGGCACGCGGGGGCCGCCCCGCCTTCGCGTGCCATGACGGATCCTGGGGTCGGGGTTCAGTATTAGACCATCACGCCCTAGAAACGAGACGCCGAGCGGATGAATTATCGCCACGCCTTCCACGCCGGGAACTTCGCGGACTGCCTGAAACATGTGCTCCTGCTCTGGCTGCTGCGTGCCATGGCGCGCAAGGAGGCGGGCTTCGCGGTGCTGGATACTCATGCCGGGGCAGGGCGCTACGACCTGTCGGGCACCGAGGCTGAGCGCAGCGGGGAATGGCGGCAGGGCATCGGCCGGCTGCTGGATGACACGCCGCCAGCCCTTGCCGATTACCTGGGCATCGTGCGATCCCTCGGGCTCTATCCCGGTTCGCCGGCGCTGACCCAGGCCGTGCTGCGCCCGCAGGACCGTCTCATTTGCTGCGAATTGCAGCCCGAGCAGAACGCGGCGCTCTCCCGGCTGTTGCGCGGCGACAAGCGGGTCGCGGTCCATCTGCGGGATGGATTCGGGGCACTGAGGGCCCTGCTGCCGCCGGCCGAACGGCGCGGGCTCGTGCTAATGGACCCGGCTTTTGAGAACCCCGGCGAGTTCGACCGTATCCTGGTGGCTCTGCGGGAAGGGCTCGGCCGATTCCCGGCAGGCGTCTTCGCCGTCTGGTATCCCGTGAAATATCGCGCCCGGGTGCGGGCTTTCCATGCCGCGATCGTGGAGAGCGGGATGCGGGACGTGGTGGTGGCCGAGCTCTTGCTGCGGCCGCCTAACGAGTTCGAGCATCTCGGCGGTTGCGGTGTCCTTGTGGTCAATCCGCCCTGGCGCTTCGAGGAAGAAGCGGCGCCGATCCTGGCGGCATTGGCCGAGAGGCTGGGAGAGCCCGGGATTACCGAGGCGGTGCTGACGCGGCTGGCAGCGGAGTAGAGGCTGAGCGCCCGTTGCCAATCGGCAAGATACTGACCGATCCAGGAGTCCCCCCGTCATGCTCGGCGAAGGCCGGGCATCCACGCCTTACGCGCGCAATGAAGGCAAGGCGTGGATCCTCCGCCTTCGCGGAGGATGACGATGGTGGGCTTATTGCCAACGCTAGCTCGTATCAGTCCGCAATTCCGTGCAAAGCCGCCCATTGCAGCAGCAGAATCGTCTTCCCATCGACGATCTCGCCGCGGCCGATCATCGCCACGGCCGCTTCAAGCGTGATCTCCAGCACCTCGATATCCTCGCCCTCGTCGGCCAGGCCGCCGCCCCGGCCGGTGCGGTCGGCTTCGCCATAAGTCGCGACGAAGAACGAAATGCGTTCGGTCAAGCAGCCGGGGCTCATGAACGAGTCGAAGATTCGGCGCGGGTTGCGGATGACGCAGCCGATTTCCTCGCGCGCCTCGCGGATGATCGCGGCTTCCGGCTGTTCGTCGCCATCCAGCATCCCGGCGCAGACCTCGATCAGCGGGTGCGGATGGCCGTTGAGATAGGTCACGAAGCGGATCTGGCGGGTCAGCAGCACGGTGCCGCGCGCCGGGTCATAGGGTAGCAGGGCGACGGCATTGCCGTGGGTATAGACTTCACGGGTCAGCCTCGACCACCACCCATCGAAGTGGCGCTGGTCGAACTCCACCCGCCGCAGCAGGAACTTCTCGTCCGAGAGCACCGTTTCCTTGAAGTTCCGGACGGCGCTCTCCTCCGCCATGCGGATCAGGAGGCCATGGTGAGGCGTTTGACGAAGGCGGAGACCTTGTGGCGGCGCATTTCGGATCGGGCGGTGCTGTCGGTGGTCATGTAGTTGAGCTGGATCACGTAGCGCGTGCCGACGAACTGCTTATGGCCGTGCCAGGTGGTGGGGCCGTTGGGGAAGATCAGCAGCGTGCCGTTCACCGGCGGCACTTCCACCGCGAAATCCTCGATGTCGTCGGGGCCGCGCAGCAGGCGGAGGCAGCCTTCACGCCGCGCCCAGGCCTCGGTCTCGGGGTTGAGATACAGCAGGATGGTGACGCGTTTGGTGTGGCTGTCGCAGTGGATGCGGCCATCCTTCTCCCGGCTCGACCCACGCAGCGTCACCATCGTCGGCGCGCCTTCGAGGTCGAGGTCGAACTTGGCGGCGACGGCATCGCGGAACCGCGGGCCTTCCAGCTCCTCCATCAGTGCCTTGGCGTTCGGGCCGAGGCGCAACGAGCCGATCGGGAAGGAGCCGCCCTTGTCGAGCTTGGGCAATTCGCGCGTCACGGCGGCTAGCGAGGCGGGGCGGACGAAGTTCTCGATCACGATATGCTCGTACGGGTCCTCGGAAACCGGCGTCGCCTGCAACGCCTGATAGTCGAGATCGATCATGGTGACCCTCCATGCGGCAACGGACTCCCACCTAACATGGTGCGGGCGCGTCGCGTTGCGCGAAACTCGCGGGGCGGCGGCTCCTCAGCCGCGATGGGCGTAGATGTCGGGTTCCTCGTAGCCGAGGAGATCGAGCTCGCAGCGCGCCGGCAGGAAGGCGAAGCATTCCTCCGCCAGAGCCAGCCGATTTTCGCGGATCAGCAGCGCCTCTAGCCGCGCCCATAGGGGGTGGAGGTACATAACGTCCGAAGCGGCATAAGCGAGTTGCTCGGAAGTGAGTTCCGGGGCGCCCCAGTCACTGGTCTGCTGTTGCTTGCTGATCTCGACTCCGAGCAACTCGCGGCAGAGGTCGCGCAAACCGTGTCGATCGGTGAAGGTGCGGACCAGCTTGGCGGCGATCTTGGTGCATTTCACCGGCGCGGCGCGGATGCCGAGGGCGTGGTACAGCATCGCCACGTCGAACCTAGCGAAATGCATGAGCTTGACCCGGTTGGGGTCGCTGAGCTGCGCCTTCAGGTTCGGGCAATCATAGCCCCGGCCGCCGAGCGCGGGCGGGATGAGCTGCACCAGATGCGCCTGGCCGTCTCCCGAGGAAATCTGGACCAGGCACAGCCGGTCGCGCCTGGGGTCGAGCCCCATGGTCTCGGTATCGACCGCGATGACAGGTCCGAGCTCCAGCCCGTCCGGCAGGTCGTGCCGATGCAGGTGGATCGTGGCATTGGGCATGAATTGGGTAACGTCCGCCATGAGCGGTGGCCTACAGCATCAACCTTGGACCCTCAAGCGAAGCGGCGAAAAGAGTGGCGCCATGCATGTCTCGGCTGCGGTTCCGGTCGGCGGGCGTTCCTCTGGCCAGTCGCCGGAGAAAGGGTGCAACCTCCCCCGATTCAGCCGAAAGCCCCTTTATGTCACAAACCGTCATCCAGCATGTGCTCCGTCGCCTGACGGAGATTGGCCTCACCGATGTTTTCGGTGTTCCCGGAGACTTCGCCTTTCCCGTCAATGATGCGATCTGCGCCCCGGACTCGGGTCTGCGCTGGATCGGCACGGCCAATGAGCTCAATGCGGGATACGCGGCGGATGGCTATGCCCGGGTCCGCGGCTTCTCGGCCGTCTGCACGACCTATGGCGTGGGTGAGCTGGCCGCGCTGGCCGCCATCGCAGGCGCCTATGCTGAGCATGTGCCGCTGTTTCATCTGGTCGGCATGCCGAACATGGCGGTGCAGGCGAGCCATTCGCTGATGCACCACACGCTCGGCAATGGCGAATTCAATCTGTTCCACCAGATGAGCCAGCCCGTGGTCTGTGCCAGCGCCATCTTCACGCCGCAGAATGCCGCGTACGAAACCGAGCGATTGATCGCCGAGGCGCTGATGCACCGGCGGCCCGTCTATATGGGCTTCCCGGCAGATTACGCGTCGCAGCCGGTGCTGGGGCAGGCGTCGCCAATTCCCGCGCCCCGCAGCGATCCAGCAGCGCTCGAGGCCGCGCTGGTGGCGGTACTGGCCGAGCTTGGCGCCGCGAAATCAGCCTGCATCCTGCCCGGTACCCTCGCGGCCCGGCTTGGTCTGCAGAGCGCGATCCAGGCCATCGTCGATGCCAGCGGACTGCCCTTCGCGACGATGTTCATGGACAAAACGATGCTGGACGAATCCCAGCCCGGCTATCTCGGCATCTACATCGGCAAGCTGATGAACGAAGCGGTAAGGGTTTTCGTGGAAGGCTGCGACCGCATCCTCACCATCGGCACCATGATGACCGACTTCAACAGCGGATTTTTCACCGCGCGGCTCGATCCCGAGCGAGTCATTGCGATCCACCACCATCATGTGACGGTGCGCGGCCATGTGATCGCCAATGTCGAGATGGCCGATATCCTCGCGGCGCTGGCACCGCGGCTGACGCGCGGGCGGAGGATTTCGGCGCCGGCGCCGGAGCTTCTCGGCGATATCGAAGGCGAGGGCGACGCGCCGATCACCGCCGCCGCGCTTTATCCGAGATGGGAGCGCTTCCTGCGCGAGGGCGATATTGTCGTCGCCGATACCGGCACGGTCTCGATGGGTCTCGGCTTCGCCCGGATGCCGAAGGGCGCGACCTTCTACAATCAAAGCCTTTGGGGCGCGATCGGCTGGGCGACGCCGGCAGCGCTCGGTGCGGCACTCGCGGCGCCGGAAAGGCGCACCGTGCTCGTAACGGGCGAAGGCGCGCATCAGTTCACTGTGCAGGAGCTTGGCCAATTTGGCCGCCTCGGGCTGAAGCCGGTGATCTTCGTGCTCAACAACGACGGCTATCTCATCGAGCGTTTGCTCTGCCGTGATCCGGCGATCAGCTACAACGACATCGCGCAATGGAAATACGCGCAACTGCCGGAGGCCTTCGGTTGCGAAGGATGGTTTTCCGCCCGCGTCACGACATGCGGCGAATTGGATGCCGCGATGGAACGGGCGGCGCGCGGTGACGTCGGTGCCTATATCGAGATCGTCACCGACGCCTATATGGCGCCGGAATTGCCGCAACGGATGCACGAAAACGTTGCGAAGATGTATAAGCAGTGAGGCGGCACCGTGCCCTTCGACGGTCCCCATAGGCCCGAGCCCAATATCGTGGGAATCGGCGTTGGACTCGCGGTGGTCCTATCAATGATAGCGGGGATGACGGATGCCGTCGGCTTCATCCGCAGCCGGGACTTCGTGTCCTTCATGACCGGCAACACCACCCATCTGGCGATCGCTGTCGGGCAGGGTTTGTGGCGCGAGGCCCTGCCGCTGTTGCTCCTCATTCTGGGCTTCGTTCTTGGCAATACCCTGGGCGGCCTCGTCGTCATCCTGACACGCGGGCGGCAGACGCCGCTGCTTTCGCTTGTGACGCTGCTGCTTGCCGCCGCGGCGCTGGTATCGCCAGCGAACGCGCTATCGTTGCCAGCACTGCTTCTGCTCGTTCTCGCGATGGGCGCGAGCAATGCCGGGCTGCAGCGAATCGGCGGGACAGCGATGAGCGTCAGCTTCGTGAGCGGCGGTCTTTCCCGCTTCGGCATCGGTCTTGCCGGGTGGCTCATGGGCGAGCGTCGCTCCGGCTGGGTCATCCAGGCGGTTCCTTGGATCGGCATGCTGCTCGGCGCCATCCTGGGTACCGAGCTGGAATTGCGGGCGCAGGCGGTGGCGCTTTGGGTGCCCTGCGCCGCGATGGGCGGACTTGCATTTCTCACGCTCGCGCTGCCGCACGAACGGCAACAGGGCTTCACCACCGTTTTCTCCGCCCCATCAGGCGCGGGCAAGAGAAGATCATCGACAGGATGACGCATGACCGAGACCCGGATCGAACACGACAGCCTCGGCGAGATCGCCGTGCCGGCGGCTGCCTATTGGGGCGCGCAGACTATGCGCGCCGTGCAGAACTTCCCCATCAGCGGCCAGACGCTGACCCGGCACCCGGCCTTGCTGCGCGCGCTGGCCATGGTCAAGCACGCGGCGGCGCTCACCAATAGCCAGCTCGGCAAACTGCCAGATGCCAAGCGGGACGCCATCATCGCCGCAGCGCGCGAGATCGAGCGCGGGCGGCTGCACGACCAGTTCCCGGTCGATGTCATCCAGGGCGGGGCCGGCACCTCCACGAACATGAATATGAACGAGGTGCTTGCCAATCGCGGGCTGGAGCTGATGGGTCATCCGCGCGGCGCGTACACGCATCTGCATCCCAACGACGACGTGAATCTCAGCCAGTCCACCAATGACGCTTATCCGACGGCGGTGCGCCTCTCGGTGCTGCTGGAAATGGGCGGCTTGATGCGTGCCTTGGAAGCTCTGGCCGCGGCTTTCGAGGATCGCGGGCAAGCCTTCTCCAGCATCGTGAAACTCGGCCGCACGCAGATGCAGGATGCGGTGCCGATGACGCTCGGCCAGGAATTCGACGCCTATGCCGTGACGATCCGCGAGGATATCCAGCGCCTGCAGGAAGCCCAGCCGCTGCTCTGCGAGGTCAATCTCGGCGGCACGGCGATCGGCACCGGGATCAATGCGCTGCCGGAATACGGACCGCGCGCCATTGCCGCACTTTCGGCGATCTCCGGTTTCCGGCTGGTGCGCTCGGTGAACTTGCTCGAGGCGAGCTGGGACATGGGCGGCTTCGTCATGTTTTCGGGCGTGCTCAAGCGCGTTGCCTCGAAACTGTCGAAAATCGCCAATGATTTGCGGCTGCTGTCTTCCGGTCCGCGCGGCGGCTTGGCCGAGATCGCCTTGCCGGCGATGCAGCCGGGCTCGTCGATCATGCCGGGCAAGGTCAATCCGGTGATCCCCGAAGTGCTCAACCAGGTGTGCTTCCAGGTGATCGGCAACGACCTCGCCGTGACCATGGCGGCGGAAGGCGGCCAGCTTCAGCTCAACGCTTTCGAGCCACTGATCGCGCATAACATCCTGTCGTCGATCGAGTTGCTGGCCAATGGCGTCCGCACCTTCACCACGCGCTGCGTCGCGGGGATCGAGGCGCGGCCCGACCAATGCGCCCGCCATGTCGAGGCGAGCGTCGGCGCGGCGACCGCCCTGGTGCCACTGCTGGGCTACGAGCGCTCGGCGATCATCGCGAAGGAGGCCCTGGCAAGCGGTCGCACGGTCCGCGAACTGGCGATCGAGGCGGGGCTGCGATCCGACCAGGTCACCGACCTCCTCAACCCCGCCCACCTCATCCTGGCGCGCCGCGACGAATGGCTGAGCGCGGTGGAGAATACGCCGGATCCGTGAGGAGTGTGGGGTGTCTGTCTTCGGTTTGAACCGTGCTCGCCCCACCACGTCATGCTCGGCGAAGGCCGGGCATCCACGCCTTTGCTTGCGTGACGGAGGCAAGGCGTGGATGGCACGCCTTCGCGTGCCATAACGAATCCCTTGTTTGTGGTTCAATATCAAGCCATCGCGCTCTAAGAGTTCGGGGCGGGACGGTGGCGCCCCTCCGATTGCTACGCCGCCGCGGGTGCGAAGACCCTGAGGCGATGACCGTCCGGATCCAAGGCGACGAAGGTCCGGCCGAAATCCATGTCGGTCGGCGGCTGTGCGATGCGGAGGCCACGCGATGACCAATCCCGATGCACGGCATCAATATCCTCGGCGGCGAAAACCACCTCCGCGCCCCCGGGCCCAGCCAATACGGCGGGTTCCACGGCGTGGCGCGCCCAGAGGCCAAGTCCCATGCCGCCCGACAACGGGAACATGACGAAGTTCGGCGATGATTCCGCGGGCTCGCGGTCAAGCAGGTCGCGGTAGAAGGCGGCGCTCGCGGCGAGGCTGTCGACGTAGAAGACGACAAGATTCGGCTTGGTCATGTGTGTTTTCCGGTTGTGACCGAAGCAGCTTGGCGCCGAGCTGTGACAGTTTCCGGCAGTAGACGTCACACGTCCGAGTCCAACTCCCGGCTCCGCCAGTCCGCGAGAAGGATTCGCCGGCGTTTCGCGTAACGCTGCCCGGTTGTCTCGGCCGTCGCCATCCGGTCGAGGCGGAAGTGGCGGAAATCCTCTCGCATCTCACACCAGGCGGCGAGAACCTCGGCGGCCTGAAAAAAACCCAGGGCGATCGGCCAGACGATGCGTTCGGTGATAGCGCCCGACTTGTCCGTGTAGCGCAGCCGCAGTCTGTGCTCGGCGCGGATCGCCTGACGCAGCGTGCCAAGGTGGGGCGTGTCGTCCTGGCTACCCGGCGCGGCGAGGAGACCGCTGGTTGCGGCCGCATCCTCCATCTCCGGCGGCAACACGGCGGAGATCTTGGCCAGCGCATCCTCGGCCGCTTGCCCGAGCGCCTCGTCGCCGCGCTGCGTGACGAGGCGGAGGCCGAGGATGAGCGCATCAAGCTCGTCCTCGCCGAACATCAGCGGCGGGAGGAAGAAGCCCGGCTTGAGCACATAGCCCAACCCAGCCTCGCCCTCGATCGCGGCACCTTCGGCGACCAAACTGCCGATGTCGCGATAGATCGTGCGGAGGGAAACACCGAGTTCGGACGCGAGAACCGCCGCCGTCACCGGCAGCCTCCGGCGCCGCAGGGCCTGCATCAGCGCGAGGAGGCGTGCGGAGCGAGACAGGATTCTCTCCCAAAGCGGCGGAAGCTGCGCCTCCGCTCGATGATGGCGTCATCAGGCTGTGAGCGAAAGAACCGCGTGGTCCTGATCCGAAACCGTCAGCCCATCGAAGTCGGTCGAGCCGGTGACCGTGGCGTTGCGTTCCAACTCCGCCAGGCTCGCCTTCAAGCCGTTGCGCATGATGGCGAGCGCGTCGTTGCCAAGTGGGAGTCGTAGCGGTGGCGCCCGCATTTCGGCGATGTCGAGGATGACACGCGCCGCCTTGCGCGGATCGCCGGGAACCTCCGGGCCATGTGCCTTGATGAAGTCGCTGAAGGCGCCGACCGACGGGGCGTATTCTGGCATCGGCTCCGCATAGGCCATCGAGCTGCCCGCCCAGTCCGTGCGGAAACCGCCAGGCTCGACGATGGTAAGCTTGAGGCCGAGCGGCTTGATTTCCTGTGCCAGCGATTCGCTGAAGCCTTCGACCGCGAATTTCGCCGCGTGGTAGCCTGACAGGCCCGGCATGGCATGACGACCGCCGACGGAGCTGAACTGGAAAATATGGCCAAAACCCTGCCGGCGCAGATGCGGGAGGGCTGCGCGGGTGACGTTGACGGTGCCCCAGAAATTCGTGTCGATCTGGCCGCGGAACTGCGCCGGCGTCATCTCCTCGAAGGCGCCGATGAAGCCATAGCCAGCATTATTCGCCAGCACATCGAGCCGTCCGAAGCGCGCAAAGGCGGCCTCGATCGCCGCGGCCGCCTGTGTCTCATCCGTGACATCGAGCGCGATGGGGAGGATGCGGTCGCCGTAATGCTCGGCCAGCGACGCCAGTGACTTTGGATCACGCGCGGTCGCGACGACGCTGTGCCCTTGCTCCAAAGCGGCTTCCGCCAGATTGCGCCCGAGGCCGCGCGAGCTTCCCGTGATCAGCCATACCTTCGTCATGTCCGTCGTTCCTTGCATTGGCGGCCGGAACATAGGAGAGCTGGTTTCCATCGGAAAGAAGGCACCCGGATGTTCCATACTAACCCCGCGGATACTATCGGCGCTGTGACCGCTGCCTGCGACGCGCTGACGCCGGAGGAGGATCGGCTGGCGCGGGACATCATGAGCCGGGTCACGGACACTTGGTCGATGTGGGTGATCCACGTGCTTGGGGAGCACAGCCCAATGCGGTTCTCGCGGATCGCGGAGCAGGTGGAGGGCGTCAGCCAGAAGATGCTGACCAAGACGCTGCGTCAGCTTGAGCGGGACGGGCTGGTGACGCGGCGCATCTTCATGGAAGTACCGCCGCGCGTCGAATATGCGCTCACGCCCACGGGCCGGGAACTGATGCTGAAGTTCCTGCCGCTTTGGCTGTGGATCGTCGAGCAACTGCCGGTATTTGTCGCGGCGCGGCGGACATACGAAGCGCGGCTTGCGGCGGAGTGAAGAGGGCTCGGATGCGATAGTCGCTCGAAGTCAACAACCGCATATCACGCGATGGAACGAGATTCGTTTCGTAAGCAGCTCTTTAATTGAGCCTTTTCTTTTTGCGGCAATACAGTGAGGCTCAAGCAAGGAAAACGGTCATGTCAGTGAGTTATTGCGGTCGTCAGCGCTCCACCAGCGATACGTCGGACCACTCATCTTGGGTTAGCGACGATGTCTTCGAACCCGCAACCAATACAACTTATATTAGCTTTGCAACGGTGACGGTGGCGCCGCCGCCGCCCCGTCCAGCCTACAAACAGTCGGGACTGGCGAACCAGAGCTTCCAACGCCTTGGCGTCACCTACTACAGACTCCGCTAAGCGACCTACCCGAAGCGAAAGCCCGAAATCGCCTTGCCGAGAACGTGGTCGCTATAGGCGTGTGTGGCGGGTTCGTCTTCCGCCGCGCCGGCGGCGACCATGAGGGGGATGAGATGCTCCTCGCGCGGGTGGCATAGCCGGGCAGACGGCGCCGAGGCCCAGTCGATCAGCCGCTTGCTGCGGGTCTCGCCCGTCTCGTTGCAGACTGCCTCGCTGAGCCAGGCGTCGAAGGCTTCCGAGGCGGCGGCGCCTCGGGGGTCGCTGCCGAAGAAGCCGCGCAGGTTGTGGTAGCTCATGCCGGTCGCGACGATCGCCACCCTGTCGTCCCGCAGCGGCGCGAGCGCGCGGCCCATGGCGAGATGGGCGGCCGGGTCGAGATCCTGGCGCACCGACAGTTCCACCACTGGAATGGCGGCCTTGGGGAAGGCGAGGAGAAAGGGGATGAACACGCCGTGGTCGAAGCCGCGCGCGGGGTCCTGAATCGTGGGGAATCCGGCCTGTTCCAGCAGCCGCGCGACATCCGCCGCGAGCGCGGGATCGCCCGGCGCCGGGTAGCGCAGCGAATAGGTGCTCTCGGGGAAGCCGCAATAATCGTAGATCAGGTCCGGGGCAGCGCCGGATGTGACGGCGAGATCCGGCGTCTCCCAATGGCCCGTCACCGTCAGGATGGCGCGGGGCCTCGCGCCGAGATCGGCCTCGATACCGCGCAGGAAGTCGGCCATGCGGTCCCAGGTGCCAGGCGGTCCCATCGGCGGGTCCATGAAAAAGCAAGGGCCGCCACCATGTGGCAGGAAATAGGTCGGGAAACGCTGAGCGCCCATTGTCATCGCCTTTACGGAGCTGATTTCGCAGTGATGGCAAAATTCACGGCAACCTCAAGCGCCACATATTGCGCCGTGCTCCAGGCGCCCTGACCGACGCCGAACCGCGTACGGATGAGCTGGACATGGCCAGTGGCCTTGGCGATGTCGCCGGTGATCGCGAGGGTAAAGGGCAGGGTGACGGGCTTGGAGATGCCACGGATCGTCAGCGTGCCATTCGTCTCGAAGCCGCCAGCGGTGGTGAGCTTGAAGCCGGTCGCGACGAAATGCGCTTGGGGGAATTTTTGCGCCGCGAACCAATCGGCGCCGGGCATGGCGCCGTCTTTCTGGCTGTCGCCCGTGGTCGCGGTCGCAGTGTCGATCGTGACATCAGCATGGCCGGCGGCGGGGTTGGCGGGATCGAAGGCGATCGTGCCGGCGAAGCCAGTGAAGTGGCCGTTGAAGGGCGAGCCACTCTGCGAACCGGTGAAATCGAGGTGGCTCTGTGCCGTATCGATCGTCCAGTCGGCGGCATGGGCCGCGGAAAGGGAGGCCGTGAGCAGCACGGCACCGACGGTAAAGGCGACGGCCTTCATGGGAGAAGTTCCTTGGGAGGGGTGTCAGTCGCGGCTCGGCAGGCCGCGCCCGGGCAGCATGCGGCGCAGGATGGGCTCGCGCTTTAACAGGTGGTGGCGCAGCACCGCTGCGATATGGACGGCGAGGAGGCCGATGAGGGTCCAGGCGCCATAAGCATGGACCCAGGCCAGGATATGACTGACCGCTGCCTTATTCGCGAGATTGGGCAGGACCGGCAGATCGGGCCAGGGCACCAGGCTGTAGAGAACCGTTGGCAGGTTGAAGGGCGAGGACGAAACTACCGCCCAGCCTGTCAGCGGCATGCCGAACATGAAGACATAGAGCAGCCAGTGCAGCCCATGCGCCGCCCCCTTTTCAAGAGGTGGCGTCTGGGCCGGAAGCGGCGGCGGCCGATGCGTGAAGCGCCATAGCAGCCGGACTACCGCGAGCAGCAGGACGGTGATGCCGATCGATTTGTGGAGCTGGAAGAGCTTGAACTCCAGCATCTGCGTGATCTTGAGCTGCGTCATCACTAGGCCGATGACGATGAGTGCGAGAATACCTAGCGCGATCAGCCAATGCAGCAGGATCGCCACCAGGCTGTAGCGCGAGCGGCGCAAAGGAAGGATCGCGCGGGCCATGACCAATGCGCCGTCCGAATGTTAAGCGCGGCGCTCGAAGGCCGAACTGATCGTCACCGTCACGGTGTCGCCGATGAGCGGCACGTAAGTCTTGATGCCGAAAGCGCTGCGCTTGATCGTCGTCGTGCCGTCGAAGCCGATCGTGTATGCCTTGTCCAACGGGTTGACGCCGCCGCCGTTGAAATGGGCGTCCAAGGTGACCGGCTGGGTCACGCCGTGCAGCGTCAGCTCGCCCTTAATGCGGCCGGTGTCATGCCCGGTGCGGGTGATCGAGGTCGCGTTGAAAGTGATCGTCGGATATTTCGCCGCATCGAGCCAGGTCGGGCTCTTCAGCTCACCGTCGAGCTTCGGGTTGGTGGTGCTGATACTGTCGGTCGGAAGGGTGATCGAGAGCTTGCTATGGGAGGGCACCTTGGCGTCGAAGTCGAGCGAGCCGCTGGCGTCGGAAACGTTGCCGTACCAGGTCGTGAATCCCATGTGAGACACGGCGAAAAGAACGCGGGTATGCGCGGGTTCCACGGCGTAATTGCCGCTTTGGACATGGCCCGGATCCTTGGTCACGACCTGGGCAGAAGCGGGAGTCGAGACCGCGGCGGCACCGAATGCAACGCCGGCAGCGACGGCAACTGCGAAGAGAGGAGAACGTATCATGATTGGTCCTCGAGAGATTGAGCAGATGCCCAGCGGTTTATTGCAGCTGAAACATAGAGGAAATAGATAAAATATAGTGAAACTCCATCCAATCTTCGGATAGAGTGAGGGCGATGATTACGGACGGACTAACGCTCGACCAGGTTCAGGTCTTCCTCATCGTGGCGGACCAAGGCAGCTTTTCGGCCGCTTCGCGCAGTCTCGGCCGCGCACAATCCGCGATCACCTACGCGGTCCAGCGGCTGGAGGAGCAGATCGGCACCAGCCTCTTCGACCGCAGCGGCTATCGTGCCGTGCTTACCGAGGCGGGCGCGGCGCTGCTGCCGAGGGCCTGCCGTATCGCGCAGGAGGTCGCGGCCTTCCGCGCCCAGGCGCATGGCCTGACTGAGGGGTTGGAGCCCGAGCTGACCCTGGTGGTGGATGCCATGTTCCCGACCACGGCTCTGGTCGCGGCGCTGACGGATTTTCGCGAGCGCTACCCGACCGTGCCGACCCGCATCTATGTCGAATCCCTCGGCGCCGCGGCGGCTTTGGTGGCGGATGGCACCTGCACCATCGGTCTGCTGCTGTATTTTGCGGCCGAGGACCCGCTTCTGAGTTTGCGGCCAATCGCGCGGGTTCGCATGGTCGCGGTGGCAGCGCCGCAGCATCCCCTGGCGCTGATGCCGGGTCCGATTCCGACAGATGACTTGCAGGCCCATGTCCAGCTCGTGCTGACGGATCGTTCCGGCCGGACCGGCAGCCGGGACCACGGGGTCCTGTCCAGCCGCACCTGGCGTCTCGGCGACCTTGGCGCCAAGCATGCGCTGCTGCTGGGCGGCCTCGGCTGGGGCGGCATGCCGTGGCACATGGTGGAAGCGGATGTCGCGGCCGGGCGGCTGCGGATTATTTTGCCGGAGGAGTGGCAGGGGAATGACGGCGGGGTACCCCTGCAAATCTGCGTCGCGCACCGGACCGACCGCTCGGTGGGTCCAGCCGGGCGCTGGCTAATCGAGCGGCTGATGGCAACCCAGGACGAGACCATAGCGGAGAAAGAGCAAGCGAATGGAGATCAGGCCGGCCGAGGAGAGCGATCTGCCGCGCATCCTCGACATCACAAACGACGCGATCCTCAACACCACATCGAGCTGGAACATCACGCCGACCACGCTTGAGGCGCGCAGCCGCTGGCTTGCCGAGCGGCAGGCTGCCCGGCTGCCGGTACTGGTGAGTGTGAGCGATGGGTTTGTGACGGGCTTCGGGAGCTACGGGGCCTTCCGGCCCTGGGATGGCTATGCCCTCACCGTCGAACACTCGATCTACGTCGACGCCGCTTGCCGGCGTCATGGGGCCGGTCGCCGGCTGCTAACGGCGCTTCTCGATCATGCCGCGCGGGCCGGGATGCATGTGATGATCGGGGTGATTTCCGCCGACAACCTCATCTCGATCCGGCTGCATGAGGAGTTCGGCTTCGCGGTGACCGGCCGCCTGCCGGAGGTCGGCCGCAAGTTCGACCGTTGGCTCGGCCTCGTGCTCATGCAGAAGACACTCGATTTGCCGGAGGCTTGAACAAGTCGTTTGAAACTCAAATGAATTTCTTCGGTTCCGACAAGTCGCCGCGCTAGCCTCGGATCCTTGACACCTTAGGGGGCGGTCGGTAGCAGACGCTGTGCCCTGGGTGGGCCCGCTTGCGGCGGGGCTGTTCGGCTATGAGAGGGCATGGGAATGAGCGGCGGCGAGGGGAACGAATCGTTCGAACAACGGCTTGCCAAGGCTCGCGGAAGCGCCGGTATGGATCGGCCGCCGAGCAGTGGGAAGCCACCGGACAACTCTAACAGCAATGCCATCAGGCTCGCGATGCGCCTGGGTATTGAACTGGTCGCGGCGCTTGTTATCGCCGTGGTGATTGGTTGGGGTTTGGACCGGCTGTTCCATACGCGTCCCTGGCTGATGATCGCCTTCGTGCCAATCGGCGCGGCGGCAGGGATACGGAATTTGATCCGGGCCGTCGGTCCGGGTGACAAAAGCTGACGAGGCTACTGGGAAACGTTCATGGCTGGTCCTTCGATCGACGCGCTTGGCCAATTCAGGCTGACCACGGGACTGGGGCCTATCGGTCATGCCGTAAACTTCACCAATTCCAACGAAATGATGGTTGTCGCGGCCGGCATCATCATCGTGCTTTTCGCGCTCGGCCTGCGCGCCCGCGCCGTGGTGCCGGGCCGGCTGCAATCCCTCGTCGAGATGATCTACGAGTTCGTCCGAAATATGTGCGTGGATACGATCGGGCCGGAGGGGGTGAAGTTCTTTCCGCTGGTCTTCACGCTGTTCAGCTTCATCCTGCTGGGCAATCTGCTCGGCCTGTTCCCGTATTTCTTCGCTTTCACCAGCGGCATCGTGGTGACGCTGACGCTCGCGATCTTCGTGTTCCTGTTCTCGACGGGCGTGGGTTTCTATGTCCACGGCTTCCGTTTCCTGAAATTCTTTGTGCCCGACGGGGTGCCCGGCTGGCTATTGCCGCTGCTGGTGCCGATCGAGATCATCTCCTACCTGTCGCGGCCGGTTTCCCTCTCGGTCCGACTTTTCGCCAATATGACCGCCGGGCATGTGATGCTTGAGGTCTTCGCCGGCTTCATGATCCTGCTGACGGCGAGCCTTGGCATTTTTGGTGCTGTTGCCTCCATCGTGCCGCTCGGTCTCAATGTCGCGCTGATGGGGCTCGAAGTTCTGGTGGCGTTCCTGCAGGCTTATGTTTTCGCCATCCTCACCTGCCTGTATCTGCACGACGCCGTGCATATGCACTGACACGATCCGGTGCCTGTGCACTGATGAATTCCTGAAAGGACGATAGAACTATGGACATCAATTCTGCGCTTCTCGCCAAGGATATCGGCGCAGGCCTAGCCACTATCGGCGTCGCCGGTGCCGGCGTGGGTATCGGCAATCTGTTCGGCGCCTTCGTCTCCGCGGTTGGCCGCAACCCGGCCGCGCGTGACAAGATGTTCCGTGACGTGCTGCTCGGCTTCGCGCTGACGGAAGCGGTGGCGCTCTATGCGCTCGTCATCGCGCTGGTCATTCTGTTCACCTGATCCCGCGCCAAAGCTGATCCTCATGCGCCGCTTCGTCACCAGCGCCGGTTCCGTCCTCACCGGCCTCGTTCTCGCCGCCGTCTGCCTGCCCGGTTCTGCCTGGGCTCAGGAAGAAGGCAGCAAGACCATGCCGCAGATGGATTTCAAGAATCCGCTGACGGCGAGCCAGGTCGTCTGGCTGGTGATCATCATCGTCGCGCTCTACTTCATCCTGTCGCGCTGGGCGCTGCCCGCGGTCGGCGAGGTGCTGGCGGATCGCGCGAAGCGGATCGAGACGGATCTGGAGGCGGCGCGCGCGGCCAAGGCCGAGGCGGACGCCGCGGTCGCCGAGCTCAACTCGGCCATGAAGGCGGCCCGCGAGGGCGCCCATGCCGAGATCGCCGAGGCGGTGGCCCGTGCCAAGGCCGAGGCGGTCAAGGAAGCGGCGGCGGCATCGGCCAAGCTCGATGCGAGGGTGGAGCAGGCTGAGGCGCAGATCGCTGCCGCCCGTACCTCAGCGATGAGCGCGATCCGGCCGGTTGCGACCGACACCGCGAAGCTGCTGCTCGCCCGGCTGACGGGCGGGAGCGCGGACGAGGCCATGCTGGGCCGCGGCATCGATGGCGCGCTCGCGGCGCGCGGTCTGGCCGAAGCCGGCAAAGCCTAGAGGGAGCGGGACATGCAATACGAATCGCTCGCCAACGCGCCCTGGGTCCACGGGACCTTCTGGGTCTTCATTTCCGTCGTCATCTTTGCGCTGCTGTTCGGCAAGAAGATCCTGGGGCCGGTCAGCAAGGCGCTGGATGGCCGCGGCGAGGCGATCCGGCTCTCGCTCGAAGAAGCAGCGCGGCTGAAGGTCGAGGCCGAGGCGATGCTCGCCAGCGCCCGCATCAAGCGGGATGAGGCTCTGGCCGAAGCGCAGGAGATTTTGGCGCGCGCCAAGGACGAGGCGCTCCGCATGGCCGCCGAGCTCGCCGCCGAGGCGGAGACCCGGGCACGGGCGCGCGAGCGGATGGTTACCGAGCGTATCGCCGCCGCCGAGGCTTCGGCGATCACCGAGGTGCGTGCCGCCGCTGTCGAGATCGCCATCGCCGCGACGGCGCAGGCGCTACGCGAGGGGTTGGGCGCGGCGCAGGACGCGGCGCTGGTGGATCGCGCGATCGCCAATGTCCCAACGGCTCTGGCGGCGCGCGCGGCTTAGGGTCGTCTGCGTGGGCGTCGACGCCCGCCGAACAACAAGAGTCACGTCATGACCAACTGACTAACGTCATGCTCGGCGAAGGCCGAGCATCCACGCCTTTGCTCGCGTGACGGAGGCAAGGCGTGGATGGCACGCCTTCGCGTGCCATGACGGATCTTTTGGGTCGCCGTCCAATCTTAGATCGTCACGCCTGGCCCTACTCGGCCGCCAGCCGCGCCCCAGAATCCGTCATCTCCACCGCGCGCCCAAGATCGACCGAGAGCAGCCGGGAAACGCCGCGTTCCAGCATGGTGACGCCGTAAAGGCGGTCCATGCGCGCCATGGTGTGATGGTGGTGGGTCACGATCAGGAAGCGCGTGCCGGTCTCGCTGACGATCTCTCGGAGCAAGGTCGAAAGCCGCTCGACATTCGCGTCGTCCAGTGGCGCATCGACCTCGTCCAGCACCGCTAGCGGCGCCGGGTTGCAGCGGAAGACCGCGAAGATGAGGGAGAGGGCGGTCAGCGCCTGCTCCCCGCCCGACAGCAGTGATAGGGCCGAGAGCTTCTTGCCCGGCGGCTGGGCGTAGATTTCGAGCCCCGCCTCCAGCGGATCATCCGAGCCGACCAGCGCCAGATGGGCGCGCCCTCCGCCGAACATCCGGGCGTAGAGCGTCTGGAAATGCTTGTCGATTTCGACGAAGACGGTGGTGAGGCGCTCGCGTCCCTCCTTGTTGAGATGACCGACCGAGCCCCGCAGCTTGGCGATGGCGGAGGTGAGATCGCCTTTCTCGCTGTCGATCAAAGCAATCTGGCGGGCGAGTTCGTCCGCCTCGATCTCTGCCCGGAGGTTTACCGGACCCATCTCATCGCGTTCGCGTGTCAGTCTTTCGAAGCGGCGGCGTGCCTTGTCCTCGGCCTCGACGGTGGGTTCGCCGGCCAGCTCCGGGAAGCTGGGATTGGTGCCGAGGCGTTCCAGCACGCGCTCGGCGGCGGTGCCCCAGGCGTGTTCGGCTTGGGCCAAGGCGCCTTCCGCGCGCACCACCGCCTCGCGCGCCAGGGCCTGGGCGGTTTCGGCGCCGCGTACGGCCTTTTCGGCGGCTCGCGCGGCGCTTTCCGCTTCACCGAGGCGCGTGGTGGCGACCCGGTGCTCCGCCTCGGCCTCGCGCAGCAGGTCACCCTGGGCGGCGCGTTCGGCGGCGAGGGCGGCGGGTCGGTCGGTGAGTTCGGCGTGTTCCGTCTCGGCGGTGGCGCGCCGCGTCTCGAGCTCGGCGATGTGGGTCTCGGCGTCTCGTGCGCGGTCCGACCAGCCGGAGCGTTCGCGCGTCAAAGCCTCGCGGCGCTGAGCGCGGCCGGAGATGCCGCGCGAGAGGTCGTCGCGGATGGAGCGGCATTCCGATTCGTGTCGTCGCGCCTCGCTGAGCGCAGTCCGGGTCGCGTCCACCGTGGCGCGCAGGGCGGCGAGGTCGGGGAGATTTTCGGTTTCGGCGCGCGCGGCCGCGAAGGCGGCCTCCGCCTCGCGAGCCTCGGCCGCCGCCGCTTCGCTTTGCGCGGCGACACCCGCGAGCCGGGCGGTCGCGGCGGCGGCGCGGCCGCTGAGGGCGTGGGCGGTCTGGCGGCTGCGTTCGGCGCCCTGCTCGGCCTCCCGCCGCGCTGCTCGGGCGGCTTGTTCTTCGATGACGGCTGCGCGGTCGGCGGCTTCCGCGCTTTCCCGTAGTTCGCGCGCTTGGATGGCGGCGGCTTCAGCGGCGTCACGCTTCCGGCGTAAGGCAATGAGCCGGTTGCGTTGGGTGAGGCGCACGGTCGCGGCGGTCGGCGTGCCGGGTCGGATGGTGTAACCGTCCCACCGCCAGACACCGCCCGCTTCGGAGACGAGCATCTGGCCGGGGCCGAGGCGGGCTTGCAGTGCTTCTGCCGCGCCTTCGGGGGCGAGCGCGATCCCCGCTAATGCACGCGCGAGTGCAGGGGGGCCGCGGACGATCTCCGCCAAGGGTTTGCAGCCCTCGGGCAGGTCTCCGGCCGCGTCGAGCGGCGGCAATTCGCGCCAGTGGCGCGCCCCTTCGGGATTCGCCGCGGCGCCGAGTTCCTCGCCCAGAGCCGCGCCAAGCGCCTGCTCGAGACCCGGCGGCACGTCCAGCGCATCGACCATGGGCGGCCAGCGCTCGCCATCACTGACGCTCAGAACCTCGTCGAGCGCGCGGCATTCCGCCGCCAGCCGGCCCCGGGCGGTTTCGGCGGCGTGATCCTGCTCGCGGCCGGCGGTGAGCGCCGCCTGGGTGCCTTGGCGCGCTCGTTCGGCGGTCTCCAATCGAGCAAGCGCGGCTTCGCGCGCGGCGATGGCTTCGGCGACCGCAGCCTCAGCGGCAGCGATCTGTGCCTCGGGGATGATATCCGCCGCGAGTCGCGCCCGGTCGGCGGCGAGGCGGGTTGCCTGCTCGGTCAGGCGTCGCGCCCGCTGCTCGGCCTGGGTCAGGCGTTGCCGCATGGCCTGGCTTTCGGCGGCCAGCGCGGCATTTCGCTCAAGCGCCTCCTGGGACGCCAAGTCGGCCGCGCGCGCGGCTGCGACTGCCGATTCGAGCGCCGCCTCGGCGGCATCCAGGCGTGTGGCCGCGTCGATATCGGCGGTCGCGAGACTTTCCTCCTCGGCGGCGAGGCGGCGTTCCGCCTCCGCCGCGTCCCGCAACACGGCGCGTGCGCGGTCGAGGTCCCGGGCCGTGTGCTCGAGCCGGCTGGTCGCGGCGGCGAGCGCGGCGCGCACGCGATTCTCCTCCGCCGAGAGTTGCTCATGGGCGATGCGCTGGCGTTCGAGCGCCGTGCGGGCCGCGCTTTCAGCTTCGCGCAGGCCGGGCAGCGCCTCGTCGGAATTGCCGTGGCTGGACGCGGCTTCCCGCGCTGCCTCAGTGGCGGCGGTCGCCGCTATCCGCGCCTCGCCAAGCGCCGTGCGCGCCGCCTCCCGTTCCTGCTCGGCGCGGGTTTGCAAGATGGCGAGGAAGGTTGCCTCGGCGGTGCGGATGTCGCCGGAAATGGTGCGGTAGCGGGCCGCCTGGCGGGCCTGGCGCTGGAGCGCGAAAAGCTGCGTTTCGACCTGGCCGCGCAGATCTTCGGCGCGCTGGAGATTGGTTTCGGTGGCACGCAGCTTGAGCTCGGCCTCATGCCGCCGGGAGGAGAGGCCGGCGATGCCCGCGGCTTCCTCCAGGATCGCCCGCCGCTCATCGGGCCGGGCATTGACCAAAGCCGCCACCCGGCCCTGGCTGACAATGGCGCAGCTCCGTGCACCGCTCGCGAGATCGGCGAAGAGCGTCTGTACATCGCGCGCCCGGGTCTCGCGTCCATTAATGCGATATTGGCTGCCGGAGCCCCGCTCGATCCGGCGCGTGATCTCCAGCTCGCTCTGCTCGGCCAAAGGCGGCGGCGCGACGCCGATCGTCTCCTCCAGGCTCAGCGTGACCTCGGCAAGGTTGCGGGAGGGGCGGCTGGTGGTGCCGGCGAAAATGACGTCGTCCATCTCGCCGCCACGCAGGGACCGGGCGCTGGCCTCGCCCATGGCCCAGCGCAGGGCGTCGACGATGTTGGATTTGCCGCAGCCGTTGGGGCCGATGATGCCGGTCAGCCCCGGCAGTACGTCAAGGCTCGTGGTGTCGGCGAAGCTCTTGAAGCCTGCGATACTCAGGCGGGCGAGCCGCGCGGCCATCGGGCGCTCTAGCTCCCCGTGCGAATGGCGTTCGCGAACTCGTCGTAGCTCATGTCGCCGGCCTGGAGGTGGCCGTTGATCAGGAAGCTCGGAGTCGCGTCGATGTTGTATTTCTTGGCGTCCGCCGCCTGGCGCTGCAGGATCCAGGTCTTGAGCGCGTCATCCTTGATCGCCGCATCGAAGGTGGCGCGGCTCATGCCGGCGAGTGCTGCCATCTTCCACAGCTCGTCGGTGTAGTTCACGCCCTGGGCGAAGGCCCAGCGGTCCTGGCTGGCGAAGAGGGCGCTGCAGAAAGGGAAATACTCGTCGGGCGGCAGGTGGCGCGCGACCATCGCGGCCTCGAGCGCCACCGCGTCGAGCGGGAAGTCGTGATAGACGATTCGCAGCAGGCCCGGCTTGATGAGCTTGTCCATGACCTGGGGCATCGTGGTCATCGAGAAATGGGCGCAGTGGGTGCAGGTGAGCGAGAAAAACTCATCGACCGTGGTCTTGGCGGTCGGTGAGCCTACCGAGCGCGGCCCCTCGGTGTCCGGCAGCGTGTCGGCGCGGGCGAGGGATGGCAGGGCGGCGAAACCCGCGGTGGACACACCGGCAGCAAGCAGGAAGCGGCGCGAGATCATCTCTTGGTCCCTCAAGATCTAGTGGTCGTTAGCTCAGCCTATCCCAAGCTGTCGAGTTTTATGCCTGGTCAGGAGCGTTTCGGGGCGCTTTCGCGCCGAATGGCGGCGGCCGCCTTGACCGCGCCGCCGAGTCGGGCGAGCGCATCATGCAGCGGACCCGGCGAAATCCCCTCGATCGGCGGTGGAGTCGCCGTGGGGCGCGGGGCGCGGGGCGGCTCGATCACATGCGAGACGACGGCGAGTTGCACGAAGCGAAGGCGCTCGACGAGCCGCTGGCCGACATGGCCGTTGATGCGCGCGATGAGCTGCGGCGCGAGGTGCTGCAGCTCCATGGCGACGGGACCGTCGCAGGCGATGGTGAGGGTTCCGGCGGTGAAACGGTGGGGCGCGGTGCGCGCGCCGAGGTCGGGGCCGAGGATCGTCGCCCATTCCGTCATGATCTGGGAGGCGGCCGGAGAACGGCGGCGAAAGGCCGGACGCGCCACGCGGGCGACGAGGCCGCCGATGCCGCGCGGGCCATAGGCGCGCGGCGGCTCCATCTCGGTCTTGGCGGTGGTCTTGTTCGCGGCCCCGGCCTTCGCCATGGTGCCGCCCGTGTCCTCTGCCAGCCTGTCCTCGCCCAAGCCTTCCCCGCTTTCCGCGCCACCCGTGGCGGCGCTGCTGCACTGGTATGGCCGCCATCGCCGCCGCCTGCCCTGGCGCGCCGAGCCGGGCGAGACGATGGATCCATACCGCGTCTGGCTGTCCGAGATCATGCTGCAGCAGACCACGGTGACGGCCGTCATTCCCTATTATGACCGGTTTTTGCGCCTCTTCCCAGCCGTTGAGAGGCTCGCGGCGGCGGAGGATGACGCCGTCATGGCTGCCTGGGCCGGGCTTGGCTACTACGCCCGTGCCAGGAATCTCCTCGCCTGCGCGCGACGGGTCGCGGCGATGGGCGGGTTTCCCCGGGATGTGGCGGCACTGCGGCTGCTGCCGGGCATCGGCGATTACACGGCGGCGGCGGTGGGTGCGATCGCGTTTGGCCTGCCGGCGATCCCGGTGGATGGCAATGTCGAGCGGGTGGTCAGCCGCCTTTTCGCCATCGAGACGCCCTTGCCCGCCAGCCGGCCCGCGCTTCGTGTGGCGGCTCTTCGTCTTGCGGCGGATCCCATCGCGGTGGCATCGCCATCGGATACCGCGCAAGCCCTATTCGACTTGGGCGCTACGGTCTGCACCCCGACCCGGCCTGCCTGTGGGGTCTGTCCGTGGGCGGCGGAATGCGAAGGTCGTCGGCTGGGCATCGCCGAGACCTTGCCGCGCAAGGCGGCGAAGGTGCCGCGACCGGTGCGTCATGGCGCGGTTTTCCATCTGACGGATGTGGAGGGACGGCTGCTGCTGCAACGCCGCCCGCCGACCGGTCTCCTCGGCGGCATGACGGAGCTCCCAGGCACGCCTTGGCTCGCGGAGGCATTGACCAAGGCCGAGGCTCTGAAACTCGCGCCAATGATCGCCGCCTGGGAACGGGGTGGCGAAGTGCGCCATGTCTTCACCCATTTCGAGCTGCGACTCGACGTCTACGCCGCGTGGGTGGAAAGAATTTCCCCGACATCGGGCTTCCTCTGCACGCCCGAGGATCTGGCGGCGCAGGCGCTTCCCAGTCTCATGGTCAAGTGCCTAATCTTGGCAGCGAAGACGGCCACGACGGACTCCACGCCGAAGCCAAAAGAACCTGCCGTCACTCTTCTCGTTTAGGGAGCGATCCATGAAGACCCGCGCCGCCGTCGCCCGCGCCAAGGCCCAGCCGCTCAGTATCGAGACCATCGACCTAGAAGGTCCGCACGCTGGCGAGGTGCTGGTGGAGATCAAGGCCACCGGCATCTGCCACACCGACGAATTCACCCTGTCGGGCGCCGATCCGGAGGGCATTTTCCCCTCCGTCCTAGGCCATGAGGGCGCGGGGATCGTGGTGGATGTGGGCGCGGGCGTGACCAGCCTGAAGAAGGGCGACCACGTCATTCCGCTCTACACGCCGGAGTGTCGGCAGTGTGAGTATTGCCTCAGCCGCAAAACCAATCTCTGCGTCGCCATTCGCGCGACCCAGGGGCAGGGGCTAATGCCGGATGGCACGTCGCGCTTCTCCTCGGGCGGCGAGCCGATCCACCATTACATGGGCACCTCGACCTTCTCGAATTTCACGGTGCTGCCGGAGATCGCGCTGGCCAAGATCCGGGAAGACGCGCCTTTCGAGAAGGTTTGCTACATCGGCTGCGGCGTCACCACGGGCATCGGCGCCGTCATCAACACGGCGAAGGTCGAGCCCGGCGCCAAGGTCGTCGTCTTCGGCCTGGGCGGGATCGGGCTGAACGTGGTGCAGGGCGCGCGGCTGGCGGGCGCCGAGATGATTGTTGGCGTCGACCTCAATCCGGGCCGGGTGCCGATGGCCGAGAAATTCGGCATGACCCATTTCGTCAATCCGGCCGAGGTTGAGGGCGATCTGGTGCCCTATCTCGTTAGCCTGACCAAGGGCGGGGCCGATTACAGCTTCGAGTGTATCGGCAATGTGAAGGTCATGCGGCAGGCGCTGGAATGCGCCCATCGCGGCTGGGGTCAGTCGATCATCATCGGCGTGGCGCCGTCCGGGGCGGAAATCAGCACCCGGCCCTTCCAACTGGTCACCGGGCGGCAGTGGAAGGGAACGGCTTTCGGCGGTGCCCGTGGCCGGACCGACGTGCCGCGCATTGTCGATTGGTACATGGACGGCAAGATCAACATCGACGACCTCATTACCCATGTGCTGCCGTTCGAGCGCATCAATGATGGATTCGACCTCATGAAACGCGGCGAATCGATTCGGACGGTGGTGACCTACTGACGCCCGGTCCAGCGCCGGGCACGCCTGGCCACTCAGATTTCGCGGCTGCGACGGAGGGCGGCGATGGTTTCGGCCGCCTTGCGCGCGTCCTCGTGGCGCAGCGCGTGGATCTCGGCGGCGGGCGCCAGAGGCGCGCCACGGGAGAATTCCTCGACCAGGATGAAGCCCACGCCCAACAGCACGGGGCCGAGGAATATTCCCAGGAGGCCGAAGGCGAAGGCGCCGCCAAGGACGCCGATGAGGGTGAGCAGGAAAGGCAGATGCGCGCCACGGGCGATGAACCAGGGCCGCACGAAGCTATCCGCCACGGTGATGCCGATGGCGCACCAGGCGGTCAGGATCGCGCCGGCATAGGGGTGGTCCATGCTGAACAGCCAGATCGCGGCCGGCACCCAAATCACCATCCCGCCCCCCGGCACCAGGGAGAAAAACGTGCCCGCCAAGGCCAAGGTCAGCGCATTCGGCACGCCGCTGACCCAGAGGCCGAGGCTCAGCATGAGACCCTGAACCAGCGCGGTGCTCAGAATCCCATAGACGGCGCCACGAACGGTCGCTCCCGTGATCGTGATGAGACGTTCCGCCTGGCCGCCGATGATCCGATAGAGGAAACCTCGCAGCCGGCGCTCGATCGCATCGCCATAGAGGAAAAAGAAGAAAGCGATGAAGAGGGCGACCGCCATCCGCGCCACCCCGTCTGTAACTGTGATGACGAGGTGAAGCCCTTCCTTAGCAAACATTCCGAGATAAGGATGGATTGCGGCGAGCAGGCTTTCGAGATCGGCAGACCAGTGGTTCCACAGGTCGCTGACCGTCGAGCCCAGCACAGGAAGGGAGGAGAGCCATGTCGGAGCGGGCGGCAGACCGAAGATCAAGACTTCGTTGATCATGCGGCGAATATTGGCTGCATTCTGCAGGCCGCTCTCGGCGATCAATGCGAGGGGAAGGAGGATGACGACCGCGGTCAGCACCACCATGAGTAGAGCGGCCGGGACGCGATGGAGCCGCCAACGGAGCCGGAGCCATGCATAGATCGGCCAGGTGGTGAAGGTTAGGATCGCGGCCCATGCTAGTGCTGCAATGAAAGGCTGAAGAACTGCGAGGCAGCCGGCAATGAGACCGGCGAGCAAGACCCAGATCAGAAAGCGTTCGGTCACGGATCTCGATCCTTGTGGTCCGCATTGCAGCAGACGGGGCCGGAGCCGCTCAAAATGAGCGACCCAGCTAAGCGCGAAGGGGCTTGTAGGCGATATAGGCGCTCGTCGGGAGCCGTCTTGATAAGCTTTCGCTTCAAAGTCTCCGAAAAGGCTTGCCGAAGCTGGGTCTGTGTCGATATCACAACGTTCTCGACAAGGTTTTTTTAACCCTCTTCACAGTTTTGGAGCGTTTCATGGTATCCGGCTCCAGCGTCGTTCGCAGTCTCCAAAATGCAAATAGGGAATAGCCGGTCGGTGCGCCTGAACGATATCGGACAACAACTCCGTGCTTACAGGATGGAGTCGGGGCTGCGGGCGGACGAGATTGCTGCACGACTCGGTGTGTCTCGTGCGGCACTCTACCGTTACGAGAAGGGCGAGGTTATCAAGCTCGACACGGTACAGCGTCTCGCCGAGCTCCTCAAGATTTCCCCGCTCGCGCTGCTCGGTGTCGGCGTGGAATATTACACGCGGCTCACCGGCTATTTGGAGCGTATCCGCCAGATCGAGGAGAGTGCTGACCAGATATTGCACCTGTCTGGGCCATTCCATTATCTCATGACCTCGGACAATTTTGACACCATCTACGCGGAGGCCCTTAACGAATTAGTAGCGCAAGCCGGCGATGATCGAGCGGCGCTACGCGCGCAATCGGACCAGGTTCTCAATCTCATGGCGGAACGCCGTCGCTCATTTCAGAATAGGCGGCCCAATATCGTGGCTATCATCGCGGCCGAGGCGATCGACCAGTATATCCGGCGGCCACCAAGCACGCGCTTTACGGCCTCGCCACGACTCCGCCGGCGGATGCTCGACGCTTCGGTGACGGAGCTGATGACTATCGCAGATCTTATGGAGGCGGAACCGATTGGCTTCCAGTTTGGCCTGCTCACTAACGAAGTCCCGATTACCAACTTCACGGTGCTTCGATCGCGCGAGCGTGCGCAGATTGCGATCAATCCATTCCGCTCTGACGCACATCCGACCCAGGTTGGCTGCGTAATGATCACCTCTGCGGAGGAAGCGATCGGCGCGCATCAACGGGTAGCGGAGGTCTGCTGGCGCGACGCCCTGAAAGGCTCTGCTGGGGCACAGAAGCTCAGGGCTTTGGTGAAGGTAGCATCGGATGCGGAGAGCGCCATCGCATGATGCCGCTTGTCTCGACGAACTGGCTAGCCGAACATCTCGGTGAGCCAGGCATCGTGGTCTGCGACTGTTCCTTCCATTTGCCGGCTGACGCGCGCGACGCCACCGCCGAATATCGTGCGGCGCGTATCCCAGGGTCCCGTTTCTTCGATATAGAAACTATCGCCGATCGCAGTACCGGACTTCCGCATATGCTGCCCGAGGCGTCGGCTTTCGCCGACATGGTCGGCGCGCTGGGTATCGATAACGAATCCACCGTCATCTTTTACGATCAGACGGGACTATTTTCCGCGGCGCGCGGCTGGTGGATGATGGCGGCATTCGGGCATGACCGTGCCGCGGTGCTAGACGGTGGACTGCCGAAGTGGCGCGCCGAAGGCCGGCCGCTCGATATCGGGCTGCCCATGGAGGTTCCCGCCGCGTCCTTTACGTCGCGATCGCAGCCCGAACTCGTCCGCGACCTCGTCGCGATGCGCAATCTGGTGCAGAGCGACTCGGTGGTGATCCTCGATGCCCGTGCCGCCAATCGGTTCGCCGGCACCGTGCCCGAGCCCCGGCCGGGCTTGCGGTCTGGACATATGAGGGGCGCACACAATCTGCCGTTTACCGAATTGTTGGCCGGCGACGGTACGATGCTATTGCCCGACCAATTGCGTGCCCGCTTTGCAACGGCGGGCGTGGATGGCACCAAACCGGTGGTGACGAGCTGTGGCTCTGGCGTCACCGCGGCCGTGCTTAGCCTTGGCCTCGCCGTGGCTGGATTGCCGGGCGGCGCGCTTTATGATGGTTCTTGGGCGGAATGGGGCTCCCGCCCCGAGACAGCACCGGATTCTGAAACCTATGCCGCATGACTCGCCCGAAGACCATTCGCCGAGACGGGAGCTTCAACCTTCCACACGGATGACGCAGGTCGGTCGAACCTCCACCCGCGGCTACGGCTTCGTCAATCCCGCGGTGGTTCGCGGATCCACCGTTCTGCACCCGGATCTCGCCCATATGCGCGGCGTGGAGACGGCGCGTTACGAGCAGGCCGTCGTCTACGGCACTCACGGCACGCCGACCCATTTCGCTCTGGAAGACGCGGTCGCGGAGATTGAAGGCGGTACGCGTTGCCAGGTCGTTTCCTCGGGCCTGGCAGCGGTCACCACCGCGCTGCTCGCCTTCGTGAAGGCTGGCCAGCATATTCTGGTGCCGGATAGCGTTTACGGCCCGACGCGGCGCTTCTGCGGCGGCATACTCGCCGGCTTTGGCGTGGAGACTACCTATTACGACCCCATGATCTCGGCGGCGGGGCTCGATGAGCTGATGCGGCCGACCACTCGGGTGGTCTTCACCGAGAGTCCGGGCAGCCATACTTTCGAGGTGCAGGACGTTCCGGCCCTGGCGGAGGTGGCGCATCGCCACGGTGCCAAGGTGCTGCTGGACAACACCTGGGGCATCCATTTCTTCCAGCCCTTCACCCACGGCGTCGATGTCTCGATCCAGGCGCTGACGAAATATGCCGGCGGCCATTCCGACATTATCCTGGGGGCCGTGACCGTCGCGACGCCAGAGGATTGGATCAGGCTGCGGGACGCCGCCACGTCGCTCGGCCAATATGCGAGCCCCGATGACTGCTGGCTGGCGCTGCGAGGCATCCGGAGCCTCGGCGTAAGGCTGTCCCGCCAGATGCAATCCGGCCTCCTCGTGGCGCGCTGGCTGGAGCAGCGGCCCGAGGTGCTGCGTATTCTGCATCCGGCTTTGCCGGGTTCGCCGGGCCATGAAATTTGGGAGCGGGACTTCTCCGGTGCCCCAAGTCTCTTTGGGCTGGTGCTGAAGCCCGAATACAGCCTGCACGCGATGCACGCGATGATCGATAGCCTCGAGTTATTCGGCATCGGCGCATCCTGGGGGGGGTTCGAGAGCCTGGTGCTGCCGACCACCGAGACGATCCGCCGCTCCGCCGGAACCGGCGATTTCGGCGGCGAGATCATGCGGCTGCATGTTGGGCTGGAAGATCCCGCTGATCTGATCGCGGATCTGGAGCGTGGCTTCCGTCAGCTCCGCGAAGCCACGATGCGGGGATGACCAGGTCCGAAACCGTGCTGGCTGCCATCGCTTTCGATGCCGCCGGCTTGGTGCCCGCTATCGCGCAGCAGCACGATACCGGCGAGGTCCTCATGATGGCCTGGATGAATCGCGAGTCCGTGGCCGAGACCCTGGCGACCGGGCGGGTCTGCTATTTCAGCCGTAGCCGCAACCGGCTGTGGCGCAAGGGCGAGCAGTCCGGACAGGTGCAGCGCCTCGTGGAGCTGCGGATCGACTGCGACGGCGATGCGCTGCTTCTGCGCGTGGATCAAACGGGCGTCGCCTGCCATACCGGGCGTCGAAGCTGCTTCTACCGCGCCGCGACGCCGGACGGACTTGCCGAAATTGTCGCGCTGGAGGTCTCCCCGGAGGCTCTCTACGGCCATACGGAGGCGAGTCATGGCTAAGAGGGCGGAGACCGCGAAAGCGGGCGCCATCCGGGTCGGCGTTGGGCTCTGACTCACTTTTGATGGAATTGGGGTGCTTTCTGGCCTCGGATCAGCGAGGGAGTTCGCCACTGTGCCCCAGACTTTTCGCGCCTCTGCTCTCGTCCCGCGCGGCTTCCTCGTCGACGAGATCACGAGCGATGGCGCGAGCGCGCTGATCACGGTGCGCTCCATCGAGACCGCGAGCATCTGTCCTGGGTGTGGGACGCGATCCGACCGGGTCCATAGCCGGTATTATCGGCGCTTGGCTGACTTGCCGATCGCCGGGCGTCCGGTGCGCCTGATGGTGCGGGCTCGTCGGTTCTATTGTCGGGCCGTTCTATGCGGGCGCCTGGTCTTCGCTGAGCGCTTCGACGGTGACGTGCTTGCCCCATGGGCGCGCCGAACGGCGCGTCTCGATCATATCGTCCACCATCTTGGTCTGGCACTTGGCGGCCGACCGGCAGCCAGCTTTGCGCGTCGGCTCATGGTGCCGGTCAGCAAGGATACTTTGCTGCGGGTCATCCGAAGACGCGGCAGTCCGCCTTTCGTGCCGCCGACCATCATCGGGATCGACGACTGGGCATGGCGGCGCAATCAGCGTTACGGAACGCTGATCTGCGATTTGGAGCGGCGGCGGACCATCGCGCTTCTGCCTGATCGTGAGCCCGCAACAGCCAAGGAGTGGCTGTCGCGGCAGCCACAGATCGCAGTGGTGGCGCGCGATCGTGGTGGCGCATACGCGCTTGCCGCGGCCAAAGCGTTGCCCGATGCGACACAGGTCGCCGACCGCTGGCACCTGATGGAAAATGCGAGCCGTGCCTTTCTCGACGCGGTCCGCAAGTCGATGCGTCAGATCCGCTCTGTCGTTGGCGCGGCCACGATCAACCCCAAGCTGCTCACCGCTGCCGAACGGATTCAATACGAAGGTTATCTTCGCCGAGAGGAGGATAACGCCGCCATTCTCCGGCTGGCCAAGGACGGGATCGCGATCAAGGAGATCGTGCGCCGAACCGGGTATAGCCGCTGCCTCGTCCGGCGGATCTTGCGTGGACAGCGGTCCGATATCTTCCGCGTGCGGGAGAGCTCGCTCGAGCTCTATCTGCCTTGGCTCGACGAGCGCTGGGCCGCTGGTGATCGCAACGCCACTGCACTTTGGCGACGGCTGAAGCAGGAAGGTTTCCGCGGCTCTCTGCGCGTCATTAGCGAATGGGCGACGCGCCAGCGCCAAGCAGACAAAGTAGGTAGCGCGCCGAGCCGAACGCCTGCGGCACGGACAATTGCGCGGTTGCTGACGATCAGTCGCGATCAGCTGTCGCGGTCCGAAGCGCTCACAGTAGCCGCCATCGAGGACGGCGTGCCGCTCCTCGTGGAAGCACGCGAGATCGTTGCCGCTTTTCAAGCCATGGTGCGCAAGCGATGCCTAGACGTACTCGACCCATGGTTGGAGCGGGCGCGATCGAGCCTCGTCGTGTCGTTCGCCAACGGCGTGCTCAAGGACAAAGCGGCTGTTTCCGCCGCGATCACGTCACCCTGGTCGAACGGCCAGACAGAGGGCCAGATCACCAAGCTGAAGCTCGTCAAACGCCAGATGTATGGCCGCGGAAAGCTAGATCTCCTTCAGGCGCGCGTTATGGGCTCCGCGTAAGCCCAACATCCATCAAAAGTGAGTCAGAGCCGGCGTTGGAGGCTGGACCTTCGAGCCATGGCGCGGCGTCTTCTATCCCGAGGGTTTGGCGCAACGGCGAGAGCTGGAATACGCCGCCTCCCACCTCACCACGATCGAGATCAACGGCACCTATTACGGCTCGCAGAAGCCGGAGAGCTTCGCGAAATGGCGGGATGAGACCCCGGAGGGCTTCGTTTTCTCCGTCAAGGGTCCGCGCTTCACCACCAACCGACGCAAGCTCGCCGAGGCCGCGCCATCGATCGAGCGATTCTTCACGAGCGGCGTCATGGAACTGCGTGAGAAGCTCGGCCCGATCAATTGGCAGTTCCTCCCCACCAAGCAGTTCAATGCGGAGGATTTCGCCGCTTTCCTCGCCTTGCTGCCGAAAAGCATCGCAGGCGTGAAGTTGCGCCACGTGGTCGAGGTGCGGCATGCGAGTTTCCGCGTGCCGGCTTTCATCGCGCTGTTGCGGGAATACGAGGTCGCCACGGTCTGCACGGACAAGGCGGACTTTCCGCAGATCCCTGATGTGACCGCACCCTTCGTCTATGCCCGGCTGCAGGCCGCCGCGGAGTCGGAAACCGTCGGCTATCCGCTCAACATGTTGGACAGTTGGGCCGCGCGTGGCCGTGCCTGGGCGGCTGGGGGAGCGCCAGCGGACCTCGAAACGGTCGGTCCGTCCCAAAAAAATCAGGCCGCGGGACGCGATGTCTTCATCTACATGATCAACGGCTTCAAGCCGAAGGCCCCAGCTGCCGCGATGGCGCTGATCGAGCGTTTGTCGCGCGCCGAAGCGTAAGCGACCGCAAAAACCAAGCCTGGGAGACAGGAAATGGCCGACGCAATGGGACAGTTCGTCTGGTA
This sequence comes from Acidisoma sp. S159, assembly GCF_009766125.1. Lineage (NCBI taxonomy): Bacteria > Pseudomonadati > Pseudomonadota > Alphaproteobacteria > Acetobacterales > Acidocellaceae > Acidisoma > Acidisoma sp. S159. The sequence continues at coordinate 686,471 of NZ_LMUG01000032.1, read as the reverse complement.
CGAGCTGATGACGACGGATGCCGACGCGGCTGAGGAATTTTACCGCAGCGTGATCGGCTGGGGTGTTCAGGACGCCAGCAGGCCCGAGTTTCGATACACCCTTCTCACGGCCGGGGAGATTCCGGTCGGCGGGGTAATGGACCTGCCCGATGCCGCGCGCGAGATGGGCGCGGGTCCTGGCTGGATCGGCTATATCGCAGTCGATGACGTCGATGGCCGAGCCGCCATGCTGGCCAAGGCGGGCGGCAAGATCCATCGCTCGCCAGAGGATATTCCCGAGGTCGGCCGTTTCGCGGTCGTGGCCGATCCGCAAGGCGCGGTTTTCGTTTTATTCAAGAGTTTGTTGAATCAGCCTGTGCCCTCCGCCCCCCTTGGGACGCCGGGCCATGGTGGCTGGCGCGAGCTGCATGCCGCGGACTGGGAATCGGCTTTCGCCTTCTATTCCGGCCTGTTCGGATGGAACAAGGGCGAGGCGATGGATATGGGGCCGATGGGCGTCTATCAGCTTTTCGCGCGAGGCGCGGAGCCGATCGGCGGCATGATGACCAAGCAGGACGCGGTTCCCCATCCCTTCTGGCTGTTTTACTTCAATGTCGAGGGCACCACGGAGGCGGCGGGCCGTGTGGAGGTCGCCGGCGGCCGAGTTCTCAATGGACCAGTGGAGGTGCCGGGCGGCATGTGGATCCTCCATTGTATCGATCCTCAAGGTGCCATGTTCGCCTTGGTCGCCGCCCGCCGTTAAGGCTTCGGGCAGGTGGGTCGGTGCGGCGTGTTGCTCGGGGCTCATATCGTCGCCGCATCGACAGGAAACTGATATGCCGGGCGCACTGTCTTGACAGGTCCTGCGCCGAGCGGCTGCCCTGCGGCGTGGTTCCTCACGGGAACACACGGTCTTCCCGGGGGAAATCGATATGAGTGCGTTCGGCATGGTTCAGGACAAGGTCGCCATCATCACTGGTGGGGCCAGCGGCATTGGTCTCTCGACCGCGACATTGTTCGCGCAAGAGGGCTCGAAGCTCGTCATCGCGGATATCAATGAAGCGGGCGCCATCGCCGCCGCGCGGGAACTTGGCGGCGGCGCGATCGGTGTCGGCGTGGATGTCAGCAAGGCGGCCGAGGTTCAGGCGATGGTCGCGGCCGCTGTCGCGGCCTTCGGGCGCATCGATGTGCTGGTCAATAACGCGGGTTTCGGCTTCAGAGGGACTGTGGAAACGATCGAGGAGGCAGACTGGGACCGGCTGATCTCGGTCAACCTCAAGGGCATTTTCCTCTGCGCCAAATATGTGATTCCGGTGATGGCGCGGCACGGTGGCGGCAGCATCGTCAACACCGGTTCGTACACGGCGACCTCGGCGATCGCGGATCGCGCGGCTTATGTCGCGTCCAAGGGCGGCATCGGCGCTTTGACGCGGGCGATGGCGATCGATCACGCGAAGCAAAACATCCGCGTCAATTGCGTGGCGCCGGGAACGATCTCGTCGCCCTATTTCGACAAGATGTTCGCGCAGGCAGCAGATCCCGAGGCGTTGCGCGCGGAGCTAGACGGCCGCGCGCTGATGGGCCGCATGGGCAAGCCGGATGAAGTCGCGGAGGCGATTTTGTGGCTCGCCTCGCGGCGTTCCGGCTTCGCGACGGGCAGCACTCTCACGATCGACGGCGGCACGAGCATTTGGTGACGAGACGATACGCGCCCCGGCAACGACATCGCCCGCTATGGCAGGGCGCGGCCGGGCAGTCCGAGCTCGGCCAGCAGCCAATCGAGAAATAGCCGTAAACCCCGGCTATGCGACAAGCCTCGCGGAAAGACCAGGTGGTGGCCGATATAGGTCACGTCCTGGCAGCGCCCGAGGAGCGGCCGGACAAGACGCCCCGAAAGCAATTCCCGCTCCGCGAGCAGTGTCGATTCCAGCGCGACGCCCAAGCCGTCAGCCGCCGCGCTGAGCGAAAAGAAGCTGCGATCGAAGCGCGGTCCGTGCGGCGCGGGCGCCACCATGCCATTGGCCTTGAACCAGGCATCCCAGCGGATCTTCTTATTGTCGCTCTCGATCAAGGGATGGTCGAGCAAGGCGGCGACCGAGGTAATGCGTGGCGCCATCGCCGGGCAGCAAAGCGGCGTTACGGTTTCCTCGATGAGCGGAAGGATGACGATGCCCTCATGCCCGCGCGGGCCGTAGGCTTTCGGCTCCGGCGCGCCATAGACGATATCGGCATCGAACTCGTCGGCGACGAAGCGCGTGTAGTCGGTACCAGCCGCAAGACGTAGTTCCAGGCCGCCTCGCCGCCCGAGTAGCTGTGGCAGGCGCGGCACCAGCCACTGCGCTGCAAAGCTCGGGGCGCAGTGTAAGCGCAGCAGTGTGGGACCGCGCGTCGAAACACTGAGAAGTCCGTGACGCAGTTCGCCGAAGCCGCGCTCCACATGCGTCATGAGCGTTTCGCCCTCGACTGTCAGCCGCACGGAACGGCCATCCCGCGCGAAAAGCGGCGCGCCGATCTGTCGCTCCAGTCCGCGGATGGCATGGCTGACCGCGCTGGGTGTCAGCGACAGGGAAACCGCGGCGGCGCGGAAAGAGCCGGTGCGGGCCGCCGCCTCGAAGGCCCTCATCGCGGAAAGGGGAAGAGCGCGCATAGCCAATGATGAGCCTGATTCACCCTTGGGTGCAAACTTCGCGCTTGTTTGTAAGGGGGTATATTAGGCATGGCTCCCTCAAGCGGACTACCGCAGGGAGGAAAATCGGATGCTGCTCGCGAATAAGGTCGCCGTCATTTCGGGCGCCGCCGGTCCCCGGGGCATCGGCCTCGCCACTGCCAAGCTCTTCGCGCAGCACGGCGCCCGCGTTGTCATCCTCGATCTCGAAGGCGCCAAGCCGAGCGAAGTGGCGAACAGCATCGGCCCGGAGCATCGCGGCTATGTCTGCAATGTCGTCAATCTCGACCAGTGCCACAAGGTGGCCACACAGGTCATCGCCGACCTCGGACAGGTCGATATTCTTGTCAACAACGCCGGCATCAGCCAGCCGCTGAAACTCCTCGAAATCAAACCCGCCGATTACGACGCGGTTTTGGATGTGAACCTGCGCGGCGTTCTCTATCTCAGCCAGGCCTTCATTCCCCATATGCGAGAGCGCAAGCAAGGCTCGATCATGTTCACGTCTTCCGTTTCGGCGCAGCGGGGCGGCGGCATCTTTGGTGGCCCGCACTATTCGGCTTCCAAGGCCGGGGTGCTTGGTCTTGCCAAGAATATGGCGCGGGAATTCGGCATTGATGGAATCCGGTCGAATTGCGTGACCCCCGGCCTGATCCAGACCGACATCACGGGCGGCAAGCTGACCGCGGAGATGAAGGAGGAAATCGCGCGGGGCGTGCCGCTCAACCGCCTTGGCGTGGCCGATGACGTCGCCGGAGCCTTCCTGTTTCTCGCCTCCGATCTTTCCTCCTACATCACCGGTGCCACCATCGACGTGAATGGCGGAATGCTGATCCATGGTTGAGGATCATCTCCGCAACGCGCCGAGCCTCGCCGCGCGCGCCTGGTCGATCCGGCGCAATGCGGTGCTGATGGGCGAAGTGCAAGGCCAGGGCTATATCGCCCAGGCCCTCGGCATTTCGGACGTGCTGGCGGTGGCGTATTTCCACGGCATGACCTATCGCGCGGAAGACCCGCATTGGGAACAGCGCGACCGTTTCCTGCTCTCCATCGGCCATTACGCCATCGCGCTCTACGCCGCCCTCATCGAGGCCGGCATCCTGCCGCGCGACGAATTGGAGAGTTACGGATCGGATGACAGCCGGCTACCGATGTCGGGCATGGCCTCCTATACGCCCGGCATGGAGATCACCGGCGGCTCGCTTGGGCAAGGCTTGAGCATCGCGGTCGGCATGGCGCTTGGCCTGAAGCGCAAGAAGAACCCCGCGTTCATCTATAACCTGCTGTCGGACGGCGAAGTCGATGAAGGTGCGACCTGGGAGGCCGCGATGTCCGCCGGCCACTGGAAGCTCGACAATCTTATTGCGCTGGTCGATGTCAACAATCAGCAGGCCGACGGACCCTCGACCGCAATGCTGAACTTCGAGCCTCTGGCGGACAAGTGGGGCGCTTTTGGTTGGCATGTGCAGCGTGTGAATGGCAACGATATTCCAGCTCTGGTCGCTGCCTTCGAGACTGCGCGGAACCTTTCCGATCCCAAGCCGCGCGTCATCATTTGCGATACCAAGATGGCGCGTGGTGTGCCCTTTCTGGAAGCGCGCGACCGCAATCACTTCCTGCGCGTCGAGCCCGCGGAGTGGACCGAAGCCCTCGCAATTCTTGATGCCACGAGGCCCGCATGAGCCAGTCGTCACCACCGCAAAAAGCGCGGCTCAAGACCTCGGCAATGATCGCCTCGCTGGCCGCCGAAGGGCAGCGGACTAAACCCGCGCCTTTCGGTCATGCGCTGGCGAAACTCGCAGAGACGCGGCCGGAAGTCGTCGGAATGACGGCGGATCTCGGCAAATACACTGACCTGCACATCTTTGGGCAGGCGCATCCCGACCGTTACTACCAGATGGGGATGGCCGAACAGTTGCTGATGGGCGCTGCATCCGGCATGGCACGTGAGGGTTTCATGCCCTTCGCTACCACATATGCGGTCTTCGCCTCCCGCCGCGCGCATGATTTCATCTGCATGGCGATCGCCGAGGAGAAGCTCAACGTCAAGATCGCCTGTGCTCTGCCCGGTCTGACGACAGGCTATGGCCCAAGTCACCAGGCGACCGACGATATCGCGATCTTCCGCGCCATGCCGAACCTCACCATCATCGATCCCTGCGATGCGCTCGATATCGAGCAAATCGTGCCCGCCATCGCGGCGCATGATGGCCCGGTCTATCTTCGGCTGTTGCGCGGCCAGGTGCCACTCGTGCTCGACGAATACGATTATGAGTTCAAGCTCGGCCAGGCGGCTTTGCTGCGCGATGGCGGCGACGCGCTGATCGTCTCGTCGGGTTTCATGACGATGCGTGCGCTCGAAACCGCGAAGCTGCTGGAGGCGGATGGCGTTTCCCTCGCCGTGCTGCATTCGCCCACCATCAAGCCGCTGGATGTCGCGAGCATCACCCGAGAGGCACGGCGCAGCGGCCGGCTTGTCATCGTCGCCGAAAACCATTCGGTGATCGGCGGATTGGGCGAAGCTGTGGCGGGCGTGTTGATGCGTGAGGGCATCCACTGTGCCTTCCGCCAGATCGGTCTGCCGGATGAGTTTCTCGACGCGGGCGCCCTGCCGACGCTGCATGACCGCTATGGCATCTCGGCGGAAGCCATGCGCGCCAGCATCAAGGGCTGGCTCTGACCGCCATGGCCGACAAAGGTTTCCTCCTCGACGCACGCGGCATCACGAAAAGCTATGGCCCGACGCATGTGCTGCGGGGCATGGATTTCGCGGTGGCGCCCGGCGAGGTGCACGCCTTCCTCGGCGGCAACGGCGCTGGGAAATCCACGCTGCTCAAGATCGTCGCCGATGTCGTTAACCGAGACGGCGGCACGCTGAACTTCGACGGGCACAGCGTCGATGAGCCGCAGGGCGCCGCCGCCCGCGCGCGCGGCCTCGCCATCGTGCACCAGGAACTCGCCGTGCTGCCGCATCTCACGGTGGCCGAGAATATCGAGCTGCCCCATTACCATCGCGGCCTCGCGCTGTTCGACAGGCGGGCCGCCGACCGCACGGCATTGTCCGCCCTTGCCCTCATCGACCGCGACTTTGCTGAACACGCCGCGCATCGCCTGGTCGGCGACCTGTCGCTGCATGAGCAGCAAATGGTGGAAATCGCCCGCGCGCTGAAATCCGGCGCGCGCCTGTTGCTGCTCGACGAGCCGACCACCAATCTGACCGCCGGCGAGGCGCAGCGGCTCTTTGCCGTGCTGCGCCGGCTGGTGAGCGAGACCGAGATCGGTGTGGTCTTCGTTTCCCATCGCATGCGGGAAATCCGCCAAGTCGCCGATGTTTGCACCATTATTCGCGATGGCGTCGCGGCGGTGCATCGCAAGCCGGTGACGGAACTGACCGACGCCGACATCGTCGAACTCATGGGCCAAGCCTCGGCACTGACCGAAACGCCAGTCGGCGGCGAGTTACCCGCGGCGGTTTCCGCCGCCCATGTGGACGCGCCGCGCCTCAAGATCGAGGGGCTCGGCTTTCCGGTCGAGGTCGGTGGCGGAGCTATCCTCGGCTTGGCGGGCGCACCGGCCGGGCCGCAGGCGCTCATCGATCTTCTCATTGGTGCCGCCCCGTTGCCGGGTGTGGTCATCCGCATAGGCGACCATCCGCAAGGCTATCGCTCGCCGCGCGAAGCGGTGCGCGACAAGGTGGGGTTCGTGTCGGGCGACCGTGCCAATCGCGGCATGCTGTCAGCATTGCCCATCATCGACAATATGCTCGCCTCCCGTCGTATCGTGGAGCGGCGCGTGCTGGTCTCCGGCAAGGAAGCGGCGCAGGCGAGATCGCTGCTTTCGGCACTGAGTATCAAGGCATCTTCCTATTGGGCGCTGCCTTCCTCGCTCAGCGGTGGCACGCAGCAGAAGCTCATCATCGCGCGCTGGCTGCAGCTTCAACCGCGCATGCTGGTGCTGGAGGAGCCAACGCGCGGCGTTGACATCGGCACCAAGCGGGACATTTACGCCCTCATTCGCGTCATGGCGCAGGCCGGCACAACTATCGTCTGGTGGTCCACGGAGCAGACCGAACTCGTCGAGCTTTGCGATACGGTTCTGGGCTTCGGCCCGGACGGCCGCGCGACCCAGTTGTTGCATGGCGCCGAGATTACCGAAGAGCGGCTCGCTGAAGCGACAGGAATGGCGGCATGATGCGAATTTTCTCGTCCTACCGCACCGAGATCGCGATCGCTGTGGCGATCGTGGTGCTCGAACTGGCCCTGGGCATTCTGGTGCCCAATGCGCTGACCTTCGGCAATATCTCGGATATCGCGCAGGCTTCCGCGCCGCTGATCATCATGGCGGTTGGCGTGCTGTTGGTGGTGATTACAGGCGGCATCGATCTCTCGGTCGGCTCCATCTTCTCGCTGACCGGCATGGTCACCGGCCTCGCGATGAATAGCGGCTACAATTCGGTGCTCAGCACGATCCTCGGCCTGCTGGTGGGCGTCGTGTTCGGCGGCATCAACGGTTTTCTCGTGACCTTCGTGGGCTTGGCGCCTTTTGTGGTGACGCTCATCACCTACGCGGTCGCGGCCAGCCTCGCCTTCATCGTGACCAACGGGCATTCGCTGCCGATCAACGACCAGAACTACTACCTGCTGAATGGCGGAACCCTGATACCCGGCGTGCCAAATTTCGTATTATTCTGCGTCGTCCTGGTCATCGTCACTGAGTTCGTGTTGCGCCGCGTCGTCGCCGGGCGCTGGGTCTATGCGATCGGCAGTAGCACGAACGCCGCCCGCCTCCTCGGCATTCCCGTCCACCGCATTCGTTTCTCGGTCTATGTCGTCTCGGGCCTTTGCGCATCTTTCGCCAGCGTGCTCAGCGTCTCTTACATCAGCAATGCGGAGGGCACGGCGGGCGAGGCGATGATGCTGCAGGCCATCGCCGCGGTCGTCATCGGCGGCGCGAGCCTGTTCGGTGGTACCGGCTCGGCTTTTGGCGCGCTGCTCGGCGCGCTCATGATCACGGTCATCCAGAACGGCGTGAACCTGATCGGCATCAATAGTTTCTGGCAAGGCTCAGTCACGGGCCTCGTCATTCTCGTCGCGGTCCTGATCGACCGTGTCAGCAAGGCAAGGCGCTAGAAGGCGCCGCGTATCTCCAGGGAAGGAACCCAAAATGCCTCGTCAACCAGGCCTCCGCTACCTGCTCGCCGCTGCCTGCGCGGTCATCGGCCTCGCGACCGTCGCGGCTCATCCGGCCAGCGCCGCGGATAAGAAGCTGACTGTTGCCTATATCGCGCCTTCGCTCGACATTTCCTATTGGCAGTGGGTGGCTTACGGCGCGAAGACCCAGGCCGCGAAGCTCGGCATGAATTATGTAGAGTTCACGTCTGAGAACTCGCCTGGCACGCAAATGAATAACGTGCGCACCGCGCTTACCCGCGGCGTCGATGCGATTGTCATGGGTCCGGTCAGTTCCAGCAGCACGCCGCCGATCCTGCGCTTGCTCAAGTCGAAGAACGTGCCGATCGCCTTCACCGGCATCGGGCCGCAGCCTGGCTCGACCGACTATACCTCGGCCGTCACCGCGAATAACTACGAGACCGGCAAGGCCGAGGGCAGTTTCGTCTGCAAGGCTGCCAAGGCGCTGGGCGGCAATAAGATCGGCATGCTCTCTCTGCCGCAGGATCGCGAGAATGCGCAGAAATACCTGAGGGGCGCCAAGGAAGCCTTCGCCGCCGACGGCTGCGATCTGGTGCAGGTACTTCAAACCCACGGGCTGACCGTGCGCGAGGCGGTGGATCAGGCCAATGACCTGCTGACCGCGCATCCGGACATCAAGGGTATCTACGGCATGTATGACGAAGCCGCGACGGGCGCCGCCAAGGCGCTGCAGACGCGTGGCCTAGTCGGCAAGATCACGGTCGCGACCGCCGACGGCAGCCCGACCACCATCAAGCTGCTGCGCGACGGCGTGATCCAGGGCCTGTTCCTGCAGGAGGCTGGCGGCCAGGGCATTGATGCGACGACCCAGGTGTTCAACGCGCTGACGGGTAAGCCGACAACCAAGGATATCCCACTCGCGGAGCCGCTGGTGACCAAAGACACCATCGACAGCCCGGAGGCCCAGGCGACCATCAAGCGCGTCTACCCGCCCTCCGCCGGCGCTTTCTGACGCCGTTCCTCATCACGGGTGAAGGCGCTCGGTGCGCCACGTGCCGTCCAGGCTTCGTTGCCCGCAAAGCGGAGTCTGGACGGATGTGAGGCCTTTGTTGCGCATGGCGGCAACGAGCATTGCCAAGTTCAGCAGGGCCAGATCTGGATAGATCGCGAGACGAAGCGGAGTGGCAAAGGGTGGCACCCGCTGCTACGCCTCTACGACCCACTAGAGCCTTGGTTCGACAAGACCTGGAAGCCGGGCGATTTTGAACGGGTAGACGCAAGCTTCTCAATGCGCGCGCCGATCGGCTCGCATCGGGAGGAGCAGCGAGCCCTCGTGAACGCTCGATAGAGTCGCCGTGCGCTCGGCCGGAGCGCTGGGTGCAATGAATGTCTAAGTTGTCACTCGATTGGTGGCCTGGCAGTAGCCCGCAAGTCTTAGATTGGCGCGCCCTGGTGGATTCGAACCACCGACCCACAGCTTAGAAGGCTGTTGCTCTATCCGACTGAGCTAAGGGCGCGGCGCAGGCGTTTCAGTGGGTCCAGTTCTCGGCCCGGTCCGTCCGGAAATTATCGGCATAGGCCTTGGGCTTCACCACGCGGCTATGCGTGATCTCGACATCGTAAGGCAGTTTGCGCGCCTCGGCATAGGCGACCGCCTCCTCCCGTGTGGGGAAGGTGAGCGTGATCTGCTGCTGCATGTCGCCGCTGCCGATCCAGCCCATCAAAGGGTCGGCACGCTTCGGCTCGGCCTGATACCACTCCAGAACCCAGCCATGGAGTGCACTGCGGCCGGACTGCATCGCGGATTTCGGGTGCTGGTAGATGCGTGCGCGCATGATCGTTCCTCTGCTCCCGCCCCGTGATCCTGGCCGATGGTCGGGGCGGCCGGACTCGAACCGGCGGCCTCGTGTACCCAAAACACGCGCGCTACCAGGCTGCGCCACGCCCCGCCCGGCGGTTCTATAGCGCGGGGTGTTACTGCCGGGTAGTAGCCATGACCGCTACTTGGTGTCGTGGAAGGCCGCCGCCACCACCTTGTCGCCGACCCCGATGTTCTCCTTCGCGGTCAGGCCGCCCTGAAGCTCCAGCACCGCCAGCACCGGGCCGCCGCTGTCATCGACCGCCAGGCTAAGCGGCACGGTGTTCTCCGAGATACTGCGGATCGTGCCGTCGGCGTTGATGAAGACCATGTCGAGCGGCACCAGGGTGTTCTTCATCCAGAACTGACCCTCCTGCGCCGCCGGGAAGACGAAGAGCATGCCGCTATCGGACGCCACCCCGTGGCGGAACATCAGGCCGACTTCCTGCTGCTGCGGGGTCATCGCCATCTCGACCTGGAACTGATGCGTCTTACCGCCATCGCTCACGATCGAGAGTGGCTGCTTCGGGAGAGTTGGCTGGGCGGCGGTGATATTGTCGTCCTGGGCCATCGCCGGCGGCGCCAGAGCGGCGAGGAAACCGGCGCAGGCAAGGCCGAGGGTAAGGTGGCGAAGGCGCATCATCCGTTCTCCGTCAGCGTCTGTCGGGCGAGCGCCCGGATTTCGTCGCGTACCGGGCCCTCGCGCGGCGCGTCGCGCAGCGTGGTGAACCAGTGATCCGGCGGGTTGCGGCCGGCCGCGCGGTTGTAGACCAGGCGGCGGAGAATTGTCTCCGCTTCCTCCGGCAGGCGAGGCGGTATCTCGAAGCCACAGAGCGTGCCCCAGATGCCGGCCCAGCAGCGCGCGACCGTATAGGGGTTATAGCCGCCGCCGCCGAGCAGGATGAGGCGGGGAGCGAGCGGCGCGATGGCCGTCACGGCCTCCCAATAGGCGTTGTTGGAGAGCGAGAGGCGGGCGAGGGGGTCTTCCTCCAGCGCATCGGCACCGCATTGCATCATGACAGCCTGCGGGCGGTAACGCTCGATCAGCGGCAGCATGGCGTTGTGCAGCAGATACCGCGCCTCGCTGTCATTATATCCGGGCGGCACCGGCAGGTTGCGGGCATTGCCGCCGCCCCGGTCTTCGGCGAGGCCAGTATGCGGCCAGCGCCCGGCCTCATGCACGCTGACCGTCATTACCCGCTCGTCGCCCGCCATGGCGTCCTGCACGCCGTCACCGTGATGGGCATCGAGGTCGAGATAGAGAAGCCGGGTGAGCCCCTGGTCGAGCCAGGACATCAGCCCGAGCACGCAATCGTTGAGGTAGCAGAAGCCCGAGGCGCGATCCGCCCGGCCGTGATGCGTGCCGCCGCCAGGCACATGGACGATTCCGCCCGCGGCGGTGAGCTGAGTGGCGAGGAGCACGCCGCCTGCGGAAGTCGCGGGGCGGGCAAAGATTTCGCGATAAACCGGGTTGCCCTCCGCTCCGATGCGATAGCGCGCGCTGTCCTCCATTGTGATGACGCCATCGCCCGCTGCCGCCGATTCTGCGCGGCGCAGCGCCGCGAGGTAGCCCGGGTCGTGGAAGCGGAGCAGTTGCGCTTCCGTGGCGGTCGGCGCCTCGCGGTAGCGCTCCTTGGGCAGCCAGCCGAGGGCGCGGCAGAGGTCGATGCAGGTCGAGACCCGCGGTACCGCGAGCGGATGGCCCGCCCCATAAGTCGAGTGGCGATAGATCTCGCTACCAACAAAGAGCGGCGGGCCGGGGAATGGGCTGGGCAGGAGCGTCACGCCACCTATATGGACTGCGGACCAAAAAAAAGGCGGTGCCGAAGCACCGCCAAGTTTAGGGAGGAAACGTCCAAGAAAGCAGCAATACGATCATGGACCGCCGTTGCTGCGATGCACAATCTAGAAATTATGATGGCGGTTTGCAAGAAGTTTTTTGCGGTGCAGCACCGCGTTGTGAACACGCTTCCGTTATAGCGATGCTCTAGGCGCATAAGGTAATAACAGCTTCTACCTTGCGCGCGCGTCCGTTGCGCCCCCGCTGCGTGACTCCGGGCAGCGCCTGCGCTAGGTGCGGCACTCCCTCCTCAAACTGGTCCAGCGCGCCATGTCCACCAGCAGCAATGATATCCGTGCCACCTTCCTCGATTATTTCGCCCGGAATGGTCATGCCGTGGTGGAGAGCTCCCCACTCGTTCCGCGCAATGACCCGACTTTGCTTTTCACGAATAGCGGCATGGTCCAGTTCAAGAACGTCTTCACTGGACAGGAGAGGCGACCCTATAGCCGCGCCACGACCGCGCAGAAATGCGTCCGCGCTGGGGGCAAGCATAATGACCTCGACAATGTCGGCTATACCGCGCGCCACCATACCTTCTTCGAAATGCTGGGGAATTTCTCTTTCGGCGACTATTTCAAGGAGCAGGCGATCGCGCACGCCTGGAACCTCGTCACCAAGGATTTCGGGCTGCCGGCTGATAAGCTGCTGGTCACGGTCTACAGCGAGGACGAAGAAGCGGCGATTTTCTGGCGCAAGATCGCGGGCCTCCCGGACAGCCGCATCATCCGCATAGCGACCTCCGACAATTTCTGGCGCATGGGCGATACAGGCCCCTGCGGCCCCTGCAGCGAGATCTTCTACGATCACGGCGCCTCCATTCCGGGCGGGCCGCCCGGTAGCGCGGATGAAGATGGCGACCGTTTCATCGAAATCTGGAACCTCGTATTCATGCAATACGATGAGGGACCGCCCGGCACGCGCGCGCCGCTGCCTCGCCCCTCGATCGATACCGGCATGGGTCTGGAGCGGTTCGCAGCCATCCTGCAGGGCAAGCATGACAACTATGATACGGACACGCTGCGCGCCCTGATCCTGGCTAGCGCCGAAGCGACCGGGCGCGATCCAGACGGGCCCGAGAAGACCAGTCACCGCGTTGTCGCAGACCATCTTCGGTCGTCGTGCTTCCTCATGGCCGATGGCGTGCTGCCCTCCAACGAGGGACGCGGCTATGTGCTGCGGCGGATCATGCGGCGGGCCATGCGGCACGCCTATCAGATGGGCGCGGGTGAACCCCTCATGCCGCGCCTGGTGCCGGCGCTGATCCGACAGATGGGCCAGGCCTATCCGGAACTGGGCCGCGCGCAGGCACTGATGACCGATACATTGCGGCTGGAGGAGACGCGTTTCCGCACTCTGCTCGAGCGCGGGCTGCATCTGCTGGCCGATGTGACCGGCCGTCTCGGCGAGGGCCAGCCTTTGGCCGGGGACGTCGCATTCCGCCTTTACGACACCTTCGGCTTTCCGCTCGACCTCACCCAGGATGCCCTGCGCGAGCAGGGCCGCACGGTGGATGTGGCGGGGTTCGAGACGGCGATGACCGAACAGCGGCGCCGCGCCCGCGCTGCCTGGGCCGGCACCGGCGATGCCGCGACCGACAGGGTATGGTTCGATCTGAAGGAACGGCTCGGCGCCACGGAGTTTCTCGGCTATGCGACCGAAAGCGTCGAGGGCGAAATCCTGGCGATCGTCGTCGATGGCGCGCCTGTCGAGCAGGCTCAGACCGGGAACGAGGTCGCGGTCATCCTCAACCAGACGCCATTTTACGCCGAGAGCGGCGGCCAGGTTGGCGACCAAGGGCTTATCAGCGGGCCGGACGGTTTGGTTATCCGCGTCACGGATACGCAGAAGAAGCTCGGCGACCTATTTGTCCATCTTGGCCATGTGGAGAGCGGTGTGGCGCGGCTTGGGCAAGCGGTGCGGGCCGATGTCGATCATACCCGCCGCGGCGCCATCCGCGCGCATCACTCGGCGACGCATTTGCTGCATGAGTCGTTGCGCCGTCATCTCGGCACCCACGTCGCGCAGAAGGGCAGTCTCAATGCGCCGGACCGCCTGCGCTTCGATGTCAGCCACCCCAAGCCCGTGACGCCGGCCGAGCTTGCCGTGGTCGAGGCCGAGGTTAATGAGCGGATCCGCGAGAATAGCGCGGTGACGACCCGGCTCATGACACCGGATCAGGCGGTGGCCGAAGGTGCCATGGCGCTGTTCGGGGAGAAATACGGCGATGAGGTTCGCGTCGTCGCGATGGGTGACGGCGACGCTGATCGCCGCGCCTATTCGATCGAGCTTTGCGGCGGCACGCATGTCGGCCGCACCGGCGATATCGGCCTGTTCCGCATCACCGGCGAGACCGGAGTTTCCGCCGGCGTGCGCCGTCTGGAAGCCGTGGCTGGGGCCAGCGCCTTCGATAGCTTGCGCGAGACGAATCGCGTTTTGGAGGAGGCGGCGGCCGCGCTTAAGGTTTCACCCGCCGAGCTTCCCGCGCGCATCGCGTCGCTCCTGGAGGACCGCCGGCGATTGGAGCGCCAGCTCGCCGAAGCCCAGCGCAAGCTGGCGACGGGTGGCGGCGAATCCGCTGTCGAGCAGATCGGGGACGTGAAGCTTTCGGCGCGCAACCTGGGCGATGTGCCGCCGCGCGATCTCAAAAGCCTCGCGGATGCCATCGGCAAGCAGATGGAGGGCGGCGGTGTGGTCGCTCTGGTGTCCACCGCCGAGGGCAAGGTCAGCATCGTGGTGGGCGTCGCGCCGGGCCTCACGGCGCGCTTCAGCGCCGTTGATCTGGCGCGGGCGGCTGCGGCGGCGGTGGGTGGCAAGGGCGGCGGCGGGCGGCCCGATCTCGCGCAATCCGGTGGACCCGACGCCGCTCAGGCGGATGCGGCGCTGGCGGCGGTGAGGGCTGCTCTGGTCTGAACCGTGCTCACGCCGCAGCGTCATGCTCGGCGAAGGCCGAGCATCCACGCCTTTTCTGGCTTCACGAAGCCAAGGCGTGGATGGCATGCCTGCGCATGCCATGACGGATCTCCTGGTCGCGGTTCAATACCGGATCATCACACGCCGGACTGAACATCTACCACTCAGACTTCGCGAAGCATGAAGATCTCAGCCTTCGCCAGGATCTCTTTCACGTCCGCCCGAAACGCACTCATGTGCGGCGCCACGCCATGGGCATCGAGCTGGGCTTTGGTTTCCCATTTCTCGATGACGACGATGGCGTCCGAGCCGAATTTATCGGGCGAGCTGTCGAGATCGACCGTTGGGAAATACTCGATGCAGCCGTCCTCGGCATGCACCACGGGCAAAAGCTGCTTGAAGCGCGCGAGCAGCGCGTCCCGTTTGCCAGGATGGGCGGTCAGGACTGCGACGAGCTGGATCATTGGCGGTTCCCTTCTTCCGGTTGCGCAGGCGTCAGGTCGTTGAGGTGGCCTGGCCGTCGAGTGTGAGGAGACTGCCATAGAGGCCTGGCCGCCGGTCGCGGAAGATCCCCCAGGCGCGGCGCTGGGCGGCAATGGCGTCGAGATCGAAGCTTGCCGTGGCCACCGTTTGGTCCTCGCGTCCTGCCTCGGCCAGGACTTCGCCTGTGGGTCCGGCGATGAAGGACGTGCCGTAGAAGGTCATGCTGGTGCCGCGCCGCCCGTCCTCGGTGCCGATGCGGTTGGAGGCCAGGAGCGGCATGAGATTTGCCCCTGCATGGCCCTGCATGACGCGCCGCCAATGCGCGGCGGAATCCAGTGTGGGATCCGACGGTTCGGAACCGATGGCTGTGGGATAGAGCAGAATCTCCGCGCCCTGCAACGCCATCGCGCGCGCCGCTTCGGGAAACCACTGATCCCAGCAGATACCGACGCCGATACATCCGACTCGCGTATCCCAGACCCGGAAGCCGGTATCGCCAGGCGAGAAGTAGTATTTCTCCGTATAGCCCGGCGCATCGGGGATATGGCTCTTGCGATAGCGGCCGAGCACACGGCCATCGGCGTCGATGATCGCGATGCTGTTGTAAAAGGCCTGGCCCGCGCGCTCGAAGAAACTGATGGGCAGCACAACGCCAAGCTCGGCCGCCAAGCCGGCGAAGCGGGTAATGATGGGGTTGTTCTCAAATGGCGCGGCCAGATCGAAGAAACTCGCGTCCTGGTCCTGGCAGAAATAGGGCGCGGCGAATAATTCCTGGATGAGTACGAGACCAGCGCCGCGGCTATGCGCCTCTCGGATAAGCGATTCTGCGCGGTCGAGATTGGCCTGCAGATCCCAGCTCACCTTCATCTGAGTCGCGGCGACAGTCACGTTACGCATTGGAACCGGCCCCACTTTGGCGATCGAGATAGTCTAGCAGCGCGGCGCGAAAGGGCCGCAGGCTTTTGTAGCGTTCGAGTTCGGGCGGAATGCCGCGCACCGCCACCGCCAGCCGCGCGGCCTCGCCCGGCAGCGCTGTCACGTCGCTCAATGGCGTGACATGCGAGCGGATGCCGAAAACGATGGTGAGGTGCACAGGCAAAAGCCGGAACGTCTGTCGCTCGACTCTCAGCCACAGCGTTTCGCCGGCATTCTCGGCGGTGATGGATGGGTCGTGGTCCTCGCGCTCATGGCCGCCGGGCTGGAAGAGCGTGGGCTCCTCGTGGATAGACCAGTTGAGACGGGCCGCGAGGCGCCCGGGCTTCAGCGCGCCCAGAAAGCGATCGACCGGTTTGCCGAGCGTCTCCGCATAAGTCGGCACCGGCTTATGAATCGCGAGCATCGGCCGGCCAATCTTATCGGCGAGCCGCCACCGGCTTGGAAAGCAGAGCAAGGCGGCGACCAGCCTTGGCCCTTCCGGTCCTGGCTCCAGCAGGCAGAAATCCTCGGCGACCTGATGGCCGATTGCCGCGAGCGGATGGTCATTCTCGTCTTGGGCGGGCGCGACCCAGCTCGGATGATGGGCGCGGAGATGCGCCTCGATCAGCGCGCGCAGTTCGGTGCAGAGCGGTTCGGTGCCCGGCAGTGCGGCGAGGACCTCAGAACGATGTTCGGCGAGCAGCCGCCGGCGTTCCGCGATTTGGGCGAGGGCCGCATCATCGATCTCGATCCAGTCGGCTTCACGCAGCGCGGTGACGCCGAGCGCCATGCGGAACGGGCCGGCCTCGTATGGCAGATGCAGCTTGCGCTGTGGCACCATGAAGTCAGCCATGACCGGCGACCTCGCCACTTTGCAGCGGGAAATGGCAAGCGACGCGCCGGCCAGGATCGAGCGGGCGCAGCACAGGCACTTCCACGCCGCAGCGTTCCTGCGCGATGGGGCAGCGTGTGTGGAAGCGGCAGCCGGAGGGCGGATTGGTCGGGCTGGGCGGCTCGCCGCGCAGGATGGTGCGGGCGCGGATATTGCCGTGCGGATCGGGCTCCGGCACCGCCGAGATGAGGGCGGCCGTATAGGGATGCGCGGGGCTGTGCAGCACCGTGTCGGTATCGCCGATTTCCACGATGCCGCCGAGATACATCACCGCCGTTCGCGTCGCGATCTGCCGCACCACGCTCAGGTCATGCGCGATGAAGACATAGGTCAGGCCCAGCTTCTGCTGCAGGTCCATGAACAGGTTGACGATCTGCGCCTGCACCGAAACGTCCAGCGCCGATACCGGCTCGTCGGCCACCACAAGTCGCGGCGACATCGCGATGGCGCGCGCGATGCCGATGCGCTGCCGCTGGCCGCCTGAAAACTCATGTGGGAAGCGTTGCAGGAAGTCGGGCGAGAGATTGACCAGCTCCATCAGCTCGCGCAGGCGGTTCTGCACGTCGGCCTCGCTGCGCTTGCCGTGAACCCGCAGCGGTTCGGCGATGAGGTCACCCACGCGGCGGCGCGGATTGAGGGACGAATAGGGGTCCTGGAAGACCATCTGCATCTCGGCCCGCAAGGGACGCAGCTCGCGCTGGCTGAGATTGGTGATGTCCTTGCCCTGAAAGGCGATGCGCCCGTCATCGATGCTGTAAAGCCGCAGCAGGCAGCGGCCGAGCGTCGATTTGCCGCAGCCCGATTCCCCGACAAGACCCACGGTTTCACCGGGAAAGACATCGAGCGAAACATCGGTCAGTGCATGCACGATTTGCACACCGCCGGTACGGAAGCGGCTGCCGACGCGGAAGCGTTTCGTGACGCTCGCCGCATGCAGCATGGTCGGCCGCGTGCCGCTCATGCGGCGGCCTCCGGCGCGCGGATCGCCCGCTCGTGGTCCCAGTCCGGAAGATGGTCGGCGGCGAGGAAGCAGGCGACTTCCTGGGCGCCATGGCGGAACAGCGGAGGGCGGTTGCCGCAGGGCTCGAACCGGAAGTCGCAACGCGGCTGGAACGGGCAACCGGCGGGGCGCGCGGTGGGTGCGGGCGGGCTGCCGGGTATGGAAGGCAGGCGAAAGGGCCGCTCGCCATGCATCGGCGGGATCGAGCGTAGCAGGCCGAGCGTATAGGGATGGCTCGGCTGCGCGAGCACCATGGGCTTCGGCCCGCGTTCGACCACGGTTCCCGCATACATGACCATGACACGGTCCGAGATGGTGCCGACGACGCCCATGTCATGCGTGATGAGAATTACCGAGCTGCCGAAATCCCGTCGCAGGCGCTGGATGAGTTCGAGGATCTGCGCCTGCACCGTGACATCCAGCGCCGTGGTCGGCTCGTCGGCGATGAGGAGCGACGGGTTGCAGGACAGCGCCATGGCGATCATCGCGCGCTGCCGCATGCCGCCCGAAAGCTGGTGCGGATAGCGCGTCGCGGCGCGTGCCGGGGCGGGGATGCCCATCTCGCCCAGCAGCTCCACCGCGCGGGCGCGCGCGGCGCGGCGCGAGAGTTTCTGATGCGCGCGAATCTGCTCCTCGATCTGCCAGCCGATCGTATAGACGGGCGTCATCGCCGTCATCGGATCCTGGAAGATCATCGCGATGTCCCGCCCGCGCAGGTCTCGCATCTCGCGCGGATCGAGCTTTAGCAGGTCGCGGCCCTTATAGATGATCGAGCCTTCGATGATCGCGTTCGGATCGGTGATAAGCCGCATCACCGCGAGGGAGGTGATGCTTTTGCCCGAGCCCGATTCGCCGACGATGCTGAGGATTTCCCGCGCGCCGACGCTGAAGGAAATATCCTCGATGATGCGGATGACGCCCTTCTCCGAGCGGAAGGACACCGAGAGGTTGCGGACATCCAGCAGCGTCTCGGCCGGGGCCGAAGGTTCAGCGGGCATCGCGCACTCGCGGGTCGAGCCAGGCATAGGCGATATCGACGATGGCATTTGCGACGACGACGAAGAACGAAGAATACATCACGGTCGCCATGATGAACGGCAGATCTAGGTTTTGCAGCGCCTCATAGGTCAACCGCCCGACACCGGGCAGGCCGAAGACGACCTCGGTGAGCAATGCGCCACCGCCGACGAGCGCGCCAAAATCTAGGCCGAACATCGAGACAAAGGTGATGAGCGAGGTGCGCAGCGCATGGCGAAACATGATGCGCGTTTCCGATAGGCCTTTAGCGCGGGCGGTGCGGATGAAGTCTTCCTGATAGGCCTCGACCAGATTGGCGCGCAGCACGCGGCCGTAGAGGCCGATATAAAGGATCGCCAAAGTGACCCAGGGAATCACGAGGCTTTTGAACCACACCCATGGATGCAGCAGCAGCGGCGTATAGCCGAGGCCGGGAACCCAATGGAACAGCCAGGTGTTATGGAAGCGCGATTGGGTGACGAGGTTCATCACCGATCCGACCCAGAAGACCGGCATCGAGACGCCTACCAGGCCGAGGAACATGAGCGTTCGGTCGGTGATCCCGCCGCGCGTCGCCGCCGCGACCATGCCGACGATGATGGCGAAAATCACCCAGATCACGGCGGCGCCGAGAACCAGCGAGAGTGTGACCGGGGTTGCCTCGATCACCGCCGGTATCACGCGCTGGCCGCGATTGACGAAGGAGGTGAGGTCTCGGGTGACGAAAAGCCGTTCCATGACCAGCGCGTATTGCACCGGCAAAGGCCGGTCGAGGCCGAAGCTGTGCCGCACCTGCGCGAGGATTTCGGGTGTCGCATTTCGGCCGGCGATGCGAGCGGCGGGATCGGCGCCGGGGGTCGCGAAGAAGATGAGGAACACGACGATGCTGATGCCCAGCATCACGAAGATCATTTCGGCCAGCCTGCGGAGTGTGGGGAGGAGCATTAGGCGAGGCCCATGTTTAGCGTCATGGCTCGCGCGGGCCTGCGGAGTTCGAAGGGACCGTCATGGCACGCGAAGGCGTGCCATCCACGCCTTACCTTGGTCGAACAAATAAGACGCGGATGCTCGGCCTCTGGCGGGGCACGCTTCGCTGGGCAAGACGGTTGCATCTGTCCACCGTCCCGCATCAATCCTTCCTCACCCGCAGCTTGGCGCGCGGGTCGAAGGCGTCTCGCACGCCGTCGCCCAGGAAGTTCAGCGCCAGCACCGTGATGACGATGGCGAGGCCCGGCGCGATGGCGACCATCGGCCGCGTGTAAAGCAGATCCTCGCCATCCTGGATGATGGTGCCCCAGCTGGCACCGGGCGGCTGCACGCCGATCGAGAGGAAGGAGAGCGCGCTCTCGGTCAGCATGTTCAGCGCCATCATGAGCGGCGCGAAAACAATGATCGTGGTCGTCACGTTCGGCAGGATGTCCCGCAGCAGAATGCGCCCAGCCGGCACGCCAAGGCAGCGCGCCGCCAGCACGAAGTCGCTGCGGGTCAAGGACAGCACCTGGCCACGGATGGGTCGCGCGACATAAGGCACATAGACGATGCCGATGATGAGGATGGGCAGAATAAGGCTGTCCGAGGCGATATTGATCGGCCCGATTTGCAGTCCTTTGCTGATCAGCACGATGGAAAGCGAAATCGCCAATAGATAGATCGGAAAGGCCCAGAGCACGTCGAGCAGCCGGGCCAGTATCGTATCGGTCAACCCGCCCGCGAAGCCCGCGACGATGCCGACCACGGCGGCGAGCACCAGGCAGACCACGGTGGAGGCCGCGGAAATGATCAGCGAGTTGCGGCCGCCGTAAAGCATGCGGGCCGCGACATCCCGCCCCTGATTATCGGCGCCCAGCAGATACTGGGCGTGCCAGGTCGGTCCGATCGGCGTGACGCCGAGGCCGAGGCCCGCGGTATCCGCCTGCATGACGTCCAGCGTATTGGCGCCGATGGTGATCTGGCCATCGAGATTGGACTGGAACGGGTCGGTCTGCGAGAGGCGCGACGCATAAAGCGGCGCCGCGCAACAGGCGAGAACGATCAGCACCAGGACAATGACGGAGGCCATTGCCGTGCGGTCCTGGCGCAGCTTGCGCAGGCCCGCACGCCACGGCCCCTCGGCGGGGCGGCCGGCTGTCGCCGGCGCGCTCTCGATGGGACCGAGGGACGCCGGAACCCCGGACGCCGTGTCGGACATAGCGGTTACTGCACGTAGGCCAGCGACAGAATCATTTTGAACTGATCGCTGAACGTGAAGTTCTTCACGTTCTTAGACACGAAGTCGAGCTGCTTCGGCGTGAACATCGTGACCCAAGGCGCGCCATCCGTCGCGGCATGGTCGATCTTCGCCCATTCCTTATTGGCGGCGGGCAGATCCGTCACGGCGGTGATCAGGTTCTTATTGATCATCGCGTCGAGCGGCTTGGAGCAGTAGCCGGCGATGTTGACCGAGGCATCCGAGCCCGGATGGAAGGCGCCGCAGCTCAGCAGCACGTTCAGGAAGTCCGAGGCCGCCGGATAATCCTGGTACCACTGAGTGATGCTGATCTGCACATTGTTCTTGGTATTCTGAATATAGGTGAACTGGATGTTCGCCGAAATCACCTTCGATGTGGCCTTGAAGCCAAGTTCGTTCAGCACGCTGACGAGATAGGTGCCGAGCGCCGGATCGACATTCTGGTCATCCGCGATCACGGTGACCTTCTGGCCGATCTGGCCGGATTTCTTCATCAGCTCCTTGGCCTTCACCATGTCAGGCGCGGACCATTTGGTGCCGGGGTTCTTGGTATAGGGGCAATAGGCTTGGTAGCCAGGGAAGCCGGGCGGCAGAACTTGGCAATTCGGCACGGCGAGGCGAGGGCCGCCATAGATGCCGACGGCCGAGCGGCGATTGAGCGCGTAATTCACAGCCAGCCGCGCGTCCTTGTTGTTGAACGGCGCGATGTTCACGTTCATCGGCGCATAGAAAATCGCGAACAGCGGATTGATGTGGATCTGGCTGGCATATTTGCTGCTCATCTCACCCAAACGGTCGGCCGGGGGAGTGTCGAACATCCAATCCTGCTGACCATTCTCGATCGCGGTGATCGCATCCTCGGCTCGGGTGCCGAAGGTGTAATCCATCTCGTCAACATAACCGGCGGGCTGAGCGTCCTTGCTCCATACCTTGAAGTAGGGGTTGCGCTTGATCACCATCGACTTCTGCGGGTCGTAGCTCGTCACCATGTAAGGGCCGGTCGCGGCGGTCGGCACGGTACCCACATCCTTCGAGGGAGTATCGGCCGGCAAGATCGAGCCGAAGGGCGTCGCGAGCTTGTAGAAGAACTCGGAGTCGGGCGCCGTCAGGTGGAAGGTCACGGTATTGGCCGCGTCATCCGCCACTACGCCGCCAGCCAGCGTGCAGGTTGCCGGCGTCTTGATGCAGGCATCCGAGCCCGCGATCACATTGTACCAGGAACCCGCGTTGGGGTTGCTGATCTTGAACAGGCGCTGGAAGCTGGCGACCACATCCTCCGGCGTCACTTCCTTGCCGGTCGAGAACTTGATGCCCTTGCGCAGCGTGAAGACATAGGTCTTGCCGCCATCCTGAGGCTTGGGAATTTCCGTCGCGAGATCGGCTACCACGTCATTCGAGGAGGAGCCCGCAGACTTCCTGAATTCCACCAGACCGTCATTCGTGACGTAGAATATCTGCCAGAATTGCGCGGTGTAATTGATCTGCGGATCGAGCGTGCCCGCAGCGGCGGCGGAGACCAGCTTCAGCGTGCCGCCCGTATGAGCATCCGCCGCCTGCGCGGCGCCCACCTGCGCAGTGCTGGCACCCAGCGCGCCGAGGCCGGTGGCCGTAAGCAGCGCGAAGGCGGAAGTGGTGAGGCGTTGTCGCAATGTCATGAGCGTTTCTTTCCCGTTTAAGTGAATCAAGGCGCGTCGAGGAATTCGGCGACCGCGGCGAGGCAGGCTTCTCTCTCCTCCAAATGGGGCATGTGGCTGGAGTTCTCGAAAATCCGCCAGCGGACGTCCGGGATGCTGTCGGCGAAGGGCTGCACGCAGAGTTCCGTCGCCTCGTCGTAGCGGCCGGAGATCAGCAGCGTGGGGGCGATGATGGCGTGCAGCCGGCTTTCGATCGTCCAGTTTTTCATCGTGCCGATGACGTGAAACTCGGTCGGCCCGTTCATGGTGTGGTAGACTGTCGGGTCATCGACAATCGCGCGGTCGTTGCGCACGACGTCATCCGGTTTCGGTTCGATGCGGCATACGTGGCGCCGGTCGTAGACTTTCGCGGCTTCCAGATATTCGGCGCTCGCGGTGGTGCGCGCGGCTTCGTGGCGCAGCAGCGTCGCCTGCACTTTGGGCGGGAGATCCTGCCGCAAGCGGTTCGCCTCCGCCACCCAGGTTTTCATCGAGGCCGGGGAATTGGCGATGACCAGCTTCCTCAACCCCGGCGGTTGGCGCACGGCATGTTCGGCCCCCAGCATGCCGCCCCAGGATTGGCCCAGGAGGTCGTAGCTTTCGGCGATGCCCAGATGTGCCAACACACGATCGAGCTCACCCAGAAAAAGGTCGACGGTCCAGAAATCCGGCCCTTTTTCGCGCAGATGCGTCGAGCGGCCATTGCCGAGCTGGTCATAATGAACGACTGCCCGGCCGGTCTCCGCCAGGTCCGCGAAGGAGGCCACGTAGTCGTGGACGCAGCCTGGACCTCCGTGCAGGATGACCAAAGGCGGTTTGGCGCCCTTCAGCTCCCCGGTGATCTTGTACCAGGTGCGGCCGAAGGGGCCGGGAACATAGTCTTCCGTCAGGTGCATTTGTCCTCGTGGCGGGCCGATGACCCGGGCGGCGCTACCTGGATCGGTAGCGAACCGTTCTAAGCAAAACCTGTTCCACACGCCGCCGGTTCTTGGCAAGCACCTGTCTTTCCCGTCGAGGGCTGTATCGCGTCTTTGGGCGGGCTGCATCTGGCCAAGAAGGGTTTAACTCCTGGGATCGGTTCAACGGCCTCGGAGCGTGATCATGGAACAGCACCAACTCGGCACTTCCACCATCAGCGTGCCGCCGCTGGTCTTCGGCGGCAACGTTTTCGGGTGGTCAGCAGACGAGGCCACCTCCTTCCGATTGCTCGATGCCTTGGTGGAGGCGGGACTGACCGCGATCGACACTGCGGATGTCTATTCCCGCTGGGCATCTGGCCATCAGGGCGGCGAATCGGAGACGATCATCGGCCGCTGGCTGAAGAAGCGCGGGAAGCGCGACGATCTCGTCATCATGACAAAGGTCGGCATGCCGATGCCGGAGGGCAAAGGCCTCTCGGCCGCCTGGATCGGCCAGGCGATCCAGGATTCCCTGCGGCGGTTGCAAACGGATTACGTCGATCTCTATCAGGCGCATCAGGACGATGAGGCAACGCCGCTGCCCGAGACTCTGAGCGCATTCGCCGGCCTCATCCAGTCGGGCAAGGTGCGCGCCATCGGCGCCTCGAACTATACCGCGGCCCGGCTGAAGCGGGCGCTGGAGACCAGCGACGAGCTTAGCCTGCCCCGCTATGTCTCTCTCCAGCCGCATTACAATCTGGTGGAGCGGCCGCTCTTCGAGAAGGAGCTGGAGACGCTGTGCGAGACGGAGAGACTGGGGGTAATTCCGTATTACTCACTGGCCGCCGGCTATCTCACCGGCAAATATCGCTCGAAGGTGGATCTCTCCAAAAGCGCCGCACGAGGCGAAGGTGCGGGCAAGTATTTGGATGGCCGCGGTCCCAAGGTGATCGCGGCGCTTGACCAGGTGGCGAGTGAGACCCATGCCACTCCGGCTCAGGTGGCTCTCGCTTGGCTCATCGCGCGGCCCAGCATCACCGCCCCCATCGCCAGCGCCTCCAAGCCCGAACAACTCGCCGATCTCGTGAAGGCCTGCACGCTGAAATTGACGCAGGCGCAGGTAAGGGCGCTGGATAAGGCGAGCGCCTGATCAAAGGCGCCACATCTCTCGGCAGTCACCGGCGCCGAGGGGCGTGACGCCTGACTTGCGCTCCTATTCCTTGACTCCTGCCCCGGCGCGGGGCACACCCCGCCTCCTCTGATCCGCCGCCCCGCGAGTGTTCGCGCAGCGGCGCGATCGCTTATGGAAGCTCGGGATGTTCGAAAGCCTCTCCACCAAGCTGAACACCGTCTTCGACCGCCTGCGCGGCCGCGGTGCGCTCAGCGAGACGGATGTCATGGAGGCGATGCGGGAAGTCCGCCTCGCGCTGCTGGAGGCTGACGTCGCGCTGCCGGTGGTGAAGGACTTCATCACCAAGGTGCGGGAACGCGCGGTCGGCGCCGAGGTGCTTCGCTCCGTCACGCCGGGCCAGCAGGTCGTCAAGATCGTCAATGACGTGCTGGTGGAGGCACTGGGCGGCGAGGGCGCGGTTCCGCTCAACATCAATACGCCTGCGCCGGTGCCGATCCTGATGGTCGGGCTTCAGGGTTCCGGCAAGACCACCACCGCCGGCAAGATCGCCCTTCAGCTTCGCACCCGAGAGCGCCGGAAGGTGCTGCTGGCGAGCCTCGATACACAGCGGCCAGCGGCGCAGCTTCAGCTCGCCCAGCTCGCCGAGCGGGCGGAAGTTGCCAGCCTGCCGATCATCCAGGGCCAGACGCCGGTGCAGATCGCCGAGCGCGCCATGGATACCGGGCGGCGCGAAGGCTTCGACATCGTCATCCTCGATACCGCCGGCCGCCTTTCGATCGACGAAGTTCTGATGGCCGAGGTCAAGGCCATCCGGGACGCGACGCGCCCGGCCGAGACGCTGCTCGTGGTCGATGCCATGACCGGCCAGGATGCCGTCAACACGGCCCGCGCCTTCAACGATGCCCTGGGCGTGACCGGCATCGTGATGACACGCATGGATGGCGACGCCCGCGGCGGCGCCGCGCTTTCGATGCGCGCCATTACCGGGGCGCCGATCAAGCTCACCGGCTCGGGCGAGAAGATCGATGCGCTGGAGATCTTCCATCCGGAACGTGTCGCCAGCCGCATTCTCGGCATGGGCGACATCGTCGGGCTGGTCGAAAAAGCCTCCGACACGATCGACCAACAGGATGCCGAGAAGCTCGCCGCCAAGATGGCGAAGGGCAAGTTCGACCTGGAGGACTACGCGTCCCAGCTACGCCAGATCGGGAAGATGGGCAGCCTGTCCGGCATCGTCGGCATGCTGCCGGGCATGGGCAAGATCAAGGAGCAACTCGCCGGCGCCAATCTCGACACCACGATCCTGAAGCGTCAGGCGGCCATTATCGGCTCAATGACGAAGAAGGAGCGGCAGGTGCCCGACATCATCAAGGCCAGCCGCAAGAAGCGAATCGCCACTGGTGCGGGTGCGACCGTGCAGGAGGTCAACCAGCTTCTCAAGCAGTTCGACCAGATGACGACGATGATGAAGCGCATGAACAAGCTGGGCCAGAAGGGCCTGATGCGTGGCGGCCTGGGCGCCCTGATGGGCGGCATGGGTGGCGGTGGCGGCGGAATGATGGGCGGCGGTGGCCGCCGTCCGCACTGAGTTTTCCAAACTATCCGGCCGTAGGCCGGTTCTCGACTGAATGACCAACAGGAGTGTTTGAATGTCTGTGAAGATCCGGCTGGCCCGCGCGGGCGCGCATAAGCGTCCCTTCTACCACATCGTGGTGGCCGACAGCCGCAGCCCCCGTGACGGCCGCTTCATCGAGAAGGTCGGCAGCTACAACCCGATGCTGCCGCAGGAGCATGCCGACCGCATTCTGCTGAAGCACGACCGCATCGCTCATTGGCTGAGCAATGGTGCGACGGCGACCGATCGCGTCGCGCGCTTCATCGGTCATGCCGGTCTCGCCCCGATGCCCGCGTGGCGCGAGCAGCCGTTGCAGTCCGCGCCCAAGAAGAAGGCGCAGGAGCGCGCCAAGGCCGCCGCCGCGGCCTGAACCAGTCCGGGGAGCTGAGGCACGTCTTGCCTGAAGACCGCATCCTGATGGGCGTGATCGGCCGGCCGCACGGTGTGCGCGGGCTTGTCCATGTCCAAAGCTATACGGCCGATCCCGCGGCGCTCGCCGATTACGGCGTGCTCGCGGATGATCGCGGCCGGCGCTTCGTGCTGCGCTGGCAGAGCGAGGGCGTCGCGCGCCTGGCCGAGATCAGGGACGGGCAGGAAGTGCCTCTCGCCGACCGCAACGGGGCGGAGGCGCTGACCAATACGCGCCTTTATGTCGCGCGGGACGCGCTGCCGGTGGCCGAGGCGGATGAGTATTACCTCGCCGATCTCATTGGTCTCCGCGCGGAAGACGCCGCTGGAACACCGCTGGGCGAGGTGACAATCGTCCATGACTATGGCGCCGGCACCAGCCTGGAGATTGCCCGGCCGCAGGCGCCGCCGCTCATCCTGCCGTTTACGGCGCAGGCGGTGCCGGTTGTGGATGTGCCCGGCCGCCGCATCGTGGTCGATCCGCCGGTGACGCTTGATGGCGAAGTGCCCGCGCCGCAACACAGCGAGTCGGTGTCGCCGTGAGCTGGCACGCCACCATCCTGACGCTCTTCCCCGAGATGTTTCCGGGGCCGCTGGGCGCTTCGCTCGCCGGCCGCGCCTTGGCCGAGGGGCTGTGGCGGCTGGAGACGGCGGATATCCGCGCGCATGGCCTCGGCCGTCATCGCGCGGTGGACGACACGCCTTTCGGTGGCGGGGCCGGCATGGTCATGCGCCCCGACGTGACCGCGACGGCGCTTGCGGCGCATCGGCGGGCCGATGACGCGCGGCCCTTCGTTTACCTCACGCCGCGCGGCCGCCTCTTCACCCAGGCCGATGCGCGGCGTTTCGCGGCGGGTCGCGGTATCGTCCTGCTCTGCGGGCGCTACGAGGGGCTGGACCAGCGCGCCATCGAGGCGACCGAGGCGGAGGAAATCAGCATTGGCGACTACGTGCTGTCCGGCGGCGAACCGGCGGCGCTGGTGTTGCTGGACGCCTGCCTGCGGTTGCTGCCCGGCGTCATGGGTGCCGCCGCGAGCGCCGAGGAGGAGAGCTTCGCCGAGGGCCTCCTCGAATACCCGCATTACACCCGCCCAGCGGAATGGGAGGGGCGCGCCGTGCCGCCCGTTCTGCTCTCGGGCGATCACGCCGCCATCCGTGCCTGGCGCCGCGCCGAATCCGAGCGTGCCACGCGGGAGCGGCGGCCAGATCTTTGGGATCGCTATCGGCAGGGGCGCATGGCAGGCCGCCACGCAGACTCCGCCGCATCTGTTGCAACGGCCTAGCCCGGCCCGTAAGAACCGCTTCACGAGAGGATTTTCCCATGAACCTACTTCAGACGATCGAGGCGGAGCAGATTGCTCGCCTGACCGAGAAACGCGCCGTCCCGACCTTCCAGGCCGGCGATACGCTGCGCGTGATGGTTAAGGTGGTTGAGGGCGAGCGTAGCCGGACACAGGCTTTCGAAGGCGTCTGCATCGCGCGTTCGAACAAGGGCCTGAACAGCAACTTCACCGTGCGCAAGATCAGCTATGGCGAAGGCGTGGAGCGTGTCTTCCCGCTGTATGCGCCTTCGATCGCCGAAATCATCGTCGTGCGCCGTGGCGACGTGCGCCGCGCGAAGCTTTATTACCTGCGTGATCGCAGCGGCAAGTCGGCGCGTATCGCCGAGCGCGCTCGTGAGCTTCCGACCGAGACAGCGGCCCCGAAAGCGACACCGGCCGCGCCGGCCGCCGAGCCCGCTTCCGCCTGAACGGCGCCTGCCGCAAGGCAGGTATCGGCCGATCCTGGTCGCGTCGTGGTCGGTTTAGGCCGACCATCCACGTTTTCGCTTGCTTCGAGGAAGACGTGGCTCCTCGGCTTCGCCGAGGGTTAGCGGCTGGCTCACTCGAAGCGAACGCTAGGAGAGGACCATGTCGGAGACCCGGCCGCGTACCCTGTTCGACAAGATCTGGGACGACCATGTCGTCGAGCGGCTCGAGGACGAGACCTGCCTCCTCTATATCGACCGCCACCTCGTCCATGAGGTGACGAGCCCGCAGGCTTTCGAAGGTCTGCGTGCCGCCGGCCGCAAGGTTCACGCGCCGCAATCGACCATCGCAGTGGTTGACCACAACGTGCCGACCAGCGACCGCAGCCAGGGCATCAAGGAGCCCGAGAGCCGGTTGCAGGTTGAAACCTTGCAGGAAAATGTCCTGGAATTCGGCGTGCCGTTCTTCGATGTGCTCGACCGTCGTCAGGGCATTGTCCACATCATCGGCCCGGAGCAGGGCATCAGCCTGCCCGGCATGACGATCGTCTGTGGTGACAGCCACACCTCGACACACGGCGCGATGGGGGCCCTAGCCTTCGGCATCGGCACCTCCGAGGTCGAGCATGTGCTGGCGACTCAGACGCTACAGCAGAAGCCGGCGAAGAACATGCTGGTCCGCGTCGAGGGCACGCTGCCCCCAGGCTGCACGGCCAAGGATGTGGTGCTCGCGATCATTGGCAAAATCGGTACGGCCGGCGGCAACGGCCATGTCATCGAATATGCCGGTTCGGTCATCCGCGCGCTCGACATGGCCGGGCGCCTGACGGTCTGCAACATGTCGATCGAGGGCGGCGCCCGCGCCGGGCTCATCGCGCCGGACGAGACGACCTTCAACTATATCAAGGGCCGCCCCTTCGCCCCCAAGGGCGAGGATTTCGACCGCGCCGTGGCTTATTGGCGTACGCTGCCCTCAGATCCCGGCGCGCATTACGACACTATCGTCGAGATGGACGGTTCCGAGATCGCGCCCATGGTCACCTGGGGCACGAACCCAGAGGCCGTGTTGCCGATCACCGGCTCCGTTCCGAATCCCGAGGATACGCTGGACGAGGCCAAGCGGGCGCAGGTGCAGCGCATGCTGGAGTATATGGGTCTCACGGCCGGCATGAAGCTGACCGATATCCCCGTGGACGTCGTCTTCATCGGCAGTTGCACCAATGCCCGCATCGAGGATCTGCGCGCCGCGGCAGGCGTGGTGCGTGGCCGCAAGGTGGCGAACACTGTGCGCGGCCTCATCGTTCCTGGCTCGGGACTGGTGAAGAAGCAGGCCGAGGATGAAGGGCTGGACCAGATTTTCCTCGACGCCGGCTTTGAGTGGCGGGAGGCGGGCTGTTCCATGTGCCTCGCGATGAATCCGGACAAGCTGATGCCCGGACAGCGTTGCGCCAGCACCTCCAACCGCAATTTCGAGGGGCGGCAGGGCCAGGGCGGACGCACGCATCTTCTATCGCCCGCGATGGCGGCGGCGGCGGCGGTGACGGGCCATCTGACCGATATCCGGGAGCTGGTGTGATGCAGGCTTTCACGACGCTGAGCGCCATCGCGGCACCGCTGCCGATGGCGAATGTCGATACGGACAAGATCATTCCGGCCCGCTTCCTCAAGACCATCAAGCGCAGCGGCCTCGGCCAATACCTTTTCGCGGGTCTTCGCTATGACGATGCTGGCGGGGAGCGGCCCGAGTTCGTGCTCAACCAGGAGCCGTTCCGCCATGCCGAGATCCTCATCGCCCATGAGAATTTCGGCTGCGGCTCCTCGCGTGAGCACGCCCCTTGGGCGCTGCTCGATTTCGGTTTCCGCTGCGTGATCGCGCCAAGCTTCGCCGATATTTTCAACAACAACTCCTTCAAGAACGGCATCTTGCCGGTGGCAGTGCCGCGCGAGGTCTGCGACCAGTTGATGGAAGACGCCAAGCTCGGCGCCAATGCCCGCATCACGGTCGATCTAGGTCGCCAACTGGTTATCCGGCCGAGCGGTCAGGAGATTCCCTTCGCGGTCGATCACTTCCGCCGCCATCTGCTGCTCAACGGCCTGGACGATATTGGGCAGACCATGCAACGCACCGCCTCCATCGCTGGTTACGAGAGCCGGCGTCTGGTGGCGAAGCCGTGGATGCCCGTCATCGCGGTCTAGAGCGGGATGAGTGTGGCTCGACGCGCTGCTCGTCCCACCGCGTCATGCTCGGCGAAGGCCGAGCATCCGCGTCTTCCTTCGACGAAGGTGAGGCGTGGATGGCACGCCTTCGCGTGCCATGACGGAACTCTGGGACGCGGTTCAATATCAGATCAGTAGGCCTTAACGCCGCGCCCCTCCGGTCCTCGTGGACGATAAACCACGGCGGGGTGGGGTGTCGCTTCGCTATCGTCTAAACGAGGCAGAAGAAACGGAAGGCTCGACAACCTATGCCCTCGAACAAGAAACTGTTGATCCTGCCTGGCGATGGCATCGGCCCCGAAGTCACGCGGGAAGTGGTGAACGTCATCGAATGGCTCGACCGTCGGCGGATCGTGAGCTTCGATCTTTCGGAGGCCCTGGTCGGTGGCGCGTCCATCGAAGCGAATGGTGTGCCGATCACCCCCGAAGTGGTTGCCCGCGCGAAAGGCTCCGATGCGATCCTGTTCGGTTCCGTCGGTGGCCCGCAATGGGACCGGCTGGGCTTCGACCTGCGGCCGGAACTGGCCATCCTCACCCTGCGCCGTGAGCTTGGCCTCTTCGCCAATCTGCGGCCGGCGACGGTGCTCGATCCGCTGATCGACGCGAGCACGCTGAAGCCCGACGTGGTTCGCGGCCTCGACCTCATGATCGTGCGGGAGAGCACCGGCGGCATCTACTTCGGCGAGCCGCGTGGCGTCGAAACGATGCCGGACGGGCAGAAGCGCGGCATCAATACCGAGGTCTATTCCACGAACGAGATCGAGCGCGTCGCCCGCGTCGCTTTCGACCTTGCCCGCACCCGCGATAACCGCCTGTGCTCGGTCGAGAAGGCCAATGTCATGGAGAGCGGCTTGCTGTGGCGCCAGATCGTCACGGCGCTGGGCGCGCGCGACTATCCGGATGTCCAGCTCAGCCACATGTATGCCGATAACTGTGCCATGCAGCTGGTCCGCAATCCCCGGCAGTTCGACGTCATCGTCACCACGAACCTTTTTGGCGACATCCTGTCGGATCTCG
This sequence comes from Acidisoma sp. S159, assembly GCF_009766125.1. Classification (NCBI taxonomy): domain Bacteria; kingdom Pseudomonadati; phylum Pseudomonadota; class Alphaproteobacteria; order Acetobacterales; family Acidocellaceae; genus Acidisoma; species Acidisoma sp. S159. The sequence continues at coordinate 654,824 of NZ_LMUG01000032.1, read as the reverse complement.
CCTCCATGCTGACCGGCAGCCTCGGCATGCTGCCTTCGGCGACCCTAGGGGCGCCCGATTCCTCCGGCCGGCGCCTCGCTTTGTATGAGCCGATCCATGGCTCGGCCCCCGACATCGCGGGCCAGGGCGTGGCCAATCCGCTGGCGCAGACGCTCAGCTTTGCGATGCTGCTGCGGTATTCGTTCGGCATGAAGGAAGAGGCGGCGCTGGTTGAGAATGCGGTCAATAACGTGCTGGCAAGCGGTATGCGGACCGCCGACATCATGCAGCCGGGCAAGGCAAAGGTCGGCACGCGTGTGATGGGAGACGCGCTTTTGCGGGCTTTGGACAAGGCGGCGTGACGGACCCGCGCCGAAGCCCCCTTGCGGCTCGGGATAGGTTTCGCTAAATCGCCGCACCGGCACGCACCCGTAGCTCAATTGGATAGAGCACCAGACTACGAATCTGGGGGTTAGGAGTTCGAGTCTCTTCGGGTGCGCCACTGGCCTTCGCGTAAACCAGGCCGGGGGCCGGGCGGCTCGGCTAGCAATGGAGCCGCCAGCCATGACCAGCGACGACGCCAATCCCGCATTCGGCCGCGCCCGATCGGAGATCGAGCCACTCGATATCGACGCTTATCTCGGCATGGCTCGCGCTCATAGCGCGACCGATGATAGCCGGAAGTGGGTCGAGGACCTCGAAGACATCATCCGCGTCGCCTGGCGCCTCATGACCGAGGAGCAGAAACAGGCATTTCGCGGCGATCCCGAGATTCTCGCAATCTCCGAAGCCGCCGGCGATTTCGCCGACGACCAGCAAGCCGGCTTTTAGGGGTGGTCTCGGCGGAAGAGGCGGGCGCCGCGCTCGATGCGGTGGTTGCCCGGGCGATCGAGGCTGGCCGCATCGTCGGCACGGTCATCCTCATCCACAAGGACGGCAGGCTGCGCTACCGCGCTGTAGCGGGTCTTGCGGATCGGGAAGAGAAACGCCCGATGGCCGAGGATACCGTCTTCCGCCTGGCCAGCATGACCAAGCCCATCGTCTCGGTCGCCACTCTGGCTTTGGCCGAAAGCGGGGTGCTCGGCCTGGACGACGCGGTGACGCGCTTCCTGCCGGATTTTCGTCCACGCACCGCTGAAGGTGAGACGCCCGAGATCACCATCCGGCACTTGATGACCCACACCGCTGGCCTCTCCTACGGCTTCCTGCAGGAGGGCGAGGGGGTTTATCGCCGCGGCGGGATTTCGGACGGGATAGATCGGCCAGGCATCTCTTTGGAGGAAAATCTGCGGCGTATCGCCGTGCTGCCGCTGGGCTTCGTGCCGGGCAGCCGCTGGCACTATTCGCTCGCGACTGACGTGCTGGGTGCCGTGTTGGCGGCGGCGACCGGCCTCAGCCTGCCCGAGGTCATAAGCGACCGCGTGACGCGGCCTCTGGCGATGGCCGACACGCATTTCCTGGCGCCATCGCCCGAGCGGCTGGCGACGCCGTATGCCGATGGCGAGCCCCTTGGCACACCGGCTCGCCGGATGACGGACCCATTCGTGCTTCAGCCGCTCGAAAGCGGACCGGTCCATTTCTCGCCGGGTCGCGCCACCGATCCCCAGGCCTATGCCTCAGGCGGCGCTGGCATGGTTGGGACGGCGGCGGATTATATGCGTTTCCTGGAAGCGCTACGTCTTGGCGGCGCGCCCGTATTGCGGCGCGAGAGCGTTGCCGCACTAATCGCGGATGCTGTGCCTGCGCTCGAGATCGACATTGCCGGACCGGGATGGGGCTTCGGGGTCGGGGTCGGTCATCTGCGGGATCCGGCGGCGGCGGCCACAGCGATGACTGTTGGCAGCTGGAACTGGGGCGGGGTTTACGGCACGAGCTTCTGGGTGGACCCGGCCGAGGGGCTGAGCGCGGTCGCGCTGACCAATACCGCCGTCGAGGGCACCAACGGCGACTTCACCCGCGATATCGTCGCGGCGGCTTACCTCGGGAAGGTGTGACCGGTCACGGGAAGGTGAAGTGGCGCGCGAGTGCGTCGTTGTGCAAGCTATTGGCGGAACGATGACAATTGCTGGCGCGCCCCCAGATTGTGAGGCCACCACTCGACGGAGATTGCGATGACTTCCTCTTTTGTGTTCGGCAGATTGATGCGTGCCAGTGCGGCCGTGGCGTTTCTCGGCGGCGCGGGTTTTGGTCTTTCAGGCTGCAACACCGTCCATGGTGCCGGCAAGGATCTCTCCAACGCCGGCACAGCGACGGGCAACGCGGTCAACACGGCAGGCACCGCTACGGGCAATGCCGTCGACAGTGCCGGCAATGCGGTTAGCAACACCGCGAATAACGTCCAGCAGAAGATGTAATCAAGCATGCGGCCTGCGCCTGGGGCGCGGGCCGCATGCTGTGACGTACAGGAAATGATCTAAGTCAATCCAGTTAAGCTCGAGCGGTCAGTCACCCATCATTCGCATCCATCGGTTTTGAGGATGCCGGGCCGCTTGCATTCCTTGCGGAACCTGGACAAATCCCGTTCCGTATGCCGGCCTATCGTGGTGCTGCCGCGACGGCTCCTGGCGCCGAATCTTTTCGACCTCTCCCCAGATTGCCCCCTCATGGGCGTCGCCGAGCATTGTCGATAATTGGCGAAAATCGTTCTCCACGCTTCGCGTTAGAACCTTAAGTAGCTCGCGATTTTCGGCAGCGTCGATGAACGTCTTTACGCGGCGGTCAAGAATTTCCCCGTGTTGCTTGAGCGCTTCTTGATTGTCTACCTGACCAGTCACATGCTGCCATGCGATGGAAGCATGATGGTAATTAGCCTCGTCACGATCGATCGGCCTCGTCCCAGACGGTGGGGTGCGCTGCTTTAATTTCAATATAAATTGCGCGCGCAGAGAGTCGCTATACGCTTTCCCGAGATTTTGTGAATAGTCTTTGACTCCGCCCTTGAGTCTGGCGTGTGTTCGGCTCCCTGTGGTGTGCGATATAACGCGGTTCTTCAGCCGTCGACCCAACTTATTATACTCGTCAACAAACTCCTGAGCCCTTGCTTTGATCGCATTGTAAGCAGGGCTCGTCTGGTCTCGAGCGTTGCGGTTGATCGGGAGCACAAAGGGCGATGCCGAGTCAGGCGGTGGACTCAGTGGGACTCTTTGGGTTTGCTGAATGGTGGGGAACACGTAATCGCTCCTGGTTGCGCTGGTCTGGCTGATGTCCAGACTCGCGCTAACCACTTGCGATCGTGTTAAGCGCCGTCAGACCATGAGGGCCTGCGTCCGCACCAGGCGCGCGTACATGCCGTCCTGCGCGATCAGCTCGGAATGAGTGCCGCTTTCCATCGCCCGTCCCTCCGCCATCACAACCACAAGGTCGGCGTCACGCACGGTTGAGAGGCGATGGGCGACGATGATCGTGGTGCGGCCCTGGCGCAGCCTGCTGAGGGCCGCCTGCACGGCGGCCTCGCTTTCGGCGTCGAGCGCACTGGTCGCCTCGTCGAGCAGCAGAATGCGCGGGTTGCGCAGGAAGGCGCGGGCCAGCGCCACGCGCTGCCGTTGGCCGCCGGAGAGGCTGGTGCCGTTGTAGCCGACGGGGGTGTCGCCGCCCTCCGGCATGGTGGCGATGAAGCCGGCGGCGGCAGCGGCCTCGGCGGCCTCGGCGATTTCCGTTTCGCTCGCGACCGGCCGGCCCATGCGAATATTGGCGAGGATCGTGTCGTTGAACAGAAGCGAATCCTGGCCGACATAGGCGATGGCGTCGCGCAGGCTCGCCATGGTCACGTCGCGGATATCGGCGCCGTCGATGCTGATGCCGCCGCCCTCCACATCGTAAAGGCGCGGGATGAGGGCCAGGGCAGTGGATTTGCCCGCGCCGGAAGCGCCAACCAGCGCCACCGTCTTGCCGGGCTCGGCGGAGAAGGAGAGCCCCTGCAATCCCGGACGGCCATCGGGATAGGTGAAAGTCACCTCATCGAAGCGCAGCGCGCCGTGACCCGAGGGGAGCGGTCTCGCGCCGATGCGTTCGGTGATGAAGGCTGGCTCGTCCAGCACGGTGAAGGACCGCGCGAGTCCCGCCAGCCCCTCCTGCACTGCCGCGTTCAGTGAACCCAAGGCGCGCAGGGGACGAGAGGCGAGCAGGAGTGCCGCGAGGAAGCCGGAGAAATTGCCGAGCGTCGCGGCACCGGCGGCGGCGCGCCAGCCGGTGAAGCCGATCACCAGCGCGATGGTGGTGCCAGCCAGCACCTCAAGCACCGGATCAACGCGGGCGCGCGACCGAACCATGCGCAGCAGTGCGCGGTAGAGCTGCGAGAAAGCGTCCTGCGCGCGCTCCCGTTCGACACCCTCGAGCCGATAGGCCCGCACCGTGCGGCTCTGCGCGAAGCTCTCGTTGAGCATGGTCGCCGCCTCACCCATGCGCTCCTGCATGCTGCCGGAGGCGCGGCGCACGCGCTTGCCGATGCGCTGCATTGGCAGAGCGGCGAGGGGATAGAGCGCGGCGGCGATCAGGCTGAGCACCCAATCCATGTAGAACATCGAACAAACCAGCCCGACCACCGTCATGGCGTCGGAGACGCCGCTGACCGCACGGGTCAGCGCCTCCCGGATCGTCGCGGCATCGGTCGTGAAACGGGCGGCGAGCTGTGCGGGCGGCTCGCGCTCAAGCCGCGCCAGGTCAGCGTCCATGAGATGGCTGAACATGCGGTTCTGCAAGTCGCGGATGACCAGCAGCACGAGGTTCTGGGTGGCGACAGACTGGCCGAACTGCACCGCCGCCTTGAAGCCGGTAACGATGAGAACCTGGATCGGGATTTGGTAGAGGATCCGGCGGTCCTTGCGCGCGAACATATCGACCGCCTGATCGATCACCGCCGGGTAGAGCGCGGTGATGCCGGCGACGAGCAGCGTTAGCAAGCCGACGACGAAGAGGCGTCCCTTGTACTGGCGGAGATATTCGCGCCAGAGGCGAGCGACGAGCGCGCGGGTCGATTCATCCGTGGGGAGCGTCTTCATCTGCGGCCGCGTGTATCAAGAAGCGGACGCCGCGACCACCCTGGCCAATTCGGCCCGGCAGGCTTCCGCGTCGTCCACGCAGCCTCGCGCGAGCCACCAGGCTCGCACCTGTCGCATGACCTGGCCGACTCTAGGGCCTTGGGTGAGACCAAGCGCGACCGCATCGCGGCCTTGCAGAGGGAAGACCGGCGGCGTCATGGCCATCAATCGCTGGCGCAGCGCGCGGCTTTCGGGTGCCGATGGGTGGCGCAACAGCGATCGGCCGACCAGGATGGCGGGCTCGGTTTCGGCCATGGCCCTCCTCAACTCCGCGCCATCAGCGGTGGACGTCGGCACTGGTCCCGTCAGTAGGGCGAGCAGGCGCTCGCGCTCGGCGACCGAGAGCTTCAGCCGTGCCGCCACGGCGCCTGCAGCGGTGCTTGTGCCCAGCAGTGCCGCGAGACGGAGCACAGCGTCGGCTGGCGCGTCGGTGTCGAGGCGGCCGATCGCTTCTGGCGTGGCACCTTCGGGAAACAGAGCCGCCAGCACGCCGAGTTCGGCCATGAGGCGAAGAACCGGTAGCGGATCGGCGGTGCGGAGGATCTTCGCCGTTTCGCTCCAAACCCGCTCGGCGGATAGCGAGCCGAGCCGTGGCGCGGCGTCGGCTAGGGCAGCGCGCGTTTCGGCATCCGGTGGCGTTCTCCCGTAGCGGCCCTGGAAGCGAAAGTACCGCAGGGCGCGGAGATAATCCTCGGCGATCCGCGCCGCTGGACTGCCCACGAAGCGAACGCTTCCGGCGGCGAGATCGGCCGCGCCGCCGAAATAGTCGTGGAGCGCGCCATCGCGCTCCATCGACATGGCGTTGATGGTGAAGTCGCGGCGGGCCGCATCCTCCCGCCAATCCTCGGTGAAGGCGACGATGGCGTGGCGGCCATCGGTCTCCACATCGCGGCGGAGGGTCGTGACCTCGAACGCGCTTTGCCCCGAGAGGGCTGTCACGGTGCCATGAGAAATTCCGGTCGGCAGAGCCCGCAACCCGGCCCGATTGAGCGCTCGCGTGACCTCCTCGGGAGACAGCGGCGTCGCGATGTCGATATCCTGCACCGGCCGCCCTGCCAGCATGTCGCGCACCGCGCCGCCGACGATCCGCGCTCCGGGCAGGACGTCCAGCACGGCCAGAAGCTCGGCATCCGCGAAAGGGGTCGGCAGTGACATGGCACTATCGTTAGCCCGGTCACGCGGTGACAGACAGCCCGTTGAACCGACCGCGCCTCACACCCCGCCGCGTAGCCGCCCCGCCAGAGTGACCAGGATCGCGGCGGTGGCGCCCCAGATATGGTGCTCCTCGTGCGGCCAGACCCAGACCTCGTGCCAGTCGCCGCCTCGGCTACGGATGCGGCTGCGGCGCGGTGCCTGAGGGTCGAGCAACACCGCCAGCGGCAGATGGAGGATGGCCGCGACCTCGGCTGGCTGAGCACGCAGCGCGGCCCCCGGCGCGACAAGTCCCACAACCGGGGTCACGCGGAATCCGGTGCCGGTCATATGATCAGGCAGCCGGCCGATCAGCTCGACGCCGGCGGGATCCAGTGCCACCTCTTCCCAGGCCTCACGCAGCGCCGCCGCTTCCGGGGTCGCATCCTCGGGATCGATGCGGCCGCCGGGGAAACTCACCTGGCCAGCATGGTGGCGCAGCGAATCGGCGCGGCGGGTCAACAGGATGCTCGGCTCAGCCTCCATGATGATGGGAATGAGGACAGCGGCCGCTAACGACTGGGATGTCGCCACACCCGCAGCCTCGCTGGTTTGCGGCTCGCTGAGGCGTTGGCGGAGGAACTCGGCGGTGAAAGGTGGCGTCACTCGTCTCCGGCAGGCATCTCGCTCAGAGGAAAGAACACGCCTTCGCTCCAGACACCCAGCATCATGCGGCCGCGCACCGGATGGGGCTCCGCCAGCGCCGCAAGCTCATAATATACGGAGCGATTGATTCGCGCCTCAATGGGGTGGCTGCCGGCGCCAGGACGAATACGCAGGTATGGCTTGGGCTCGCCGATCCCTAGCCCGTGGCTGAGACGCAGCGGATGTTCGAGCCCGGCACTCACAACCTCGTCCACATTGGTGCGGAAGGTGAGAACCTGATCGAGGCCGTTACCGCTCCAATCCATTTCGACCACGACGAAAGGCGCATCCTCGACTTCAATCTTGCCGCGCTCCACGGGCGTCTCCAACCAGAAGCTGCCGTCCGCTTCCCGTCGCAAGACACTCGCGAAGAGGCAAACAAGCTCTTTCCGGCCGATCGGACTATTTTTGTAGAGCCAGCTACCGTCGCGGCGAATAAGGAAGGGCAGATCACCGCATTCGGCAGGACCCCGGCGCGCACCGCGTTCTGGTGCAAGACCCGAATCGGTCGGCTGGGCGGCGATGGCTCCCGAGGGGCGCGGCGTCGAACCGCCTCCGATTCGACGAGCGGCGGTGGCGCAGGGCAAAGGGGGCGCCGCGTCGATCTCTATTCTTCGCACCATCCGCGCCTCCCTCACTCGTCTGAACCGGGTCGCAGACATCGACCTCGCGTGAGATATAGGTAGCCTCTGGGGCCAACCGAGGCCGTCATCGCAAGAAACCGCCGATCCCCATGGATCGGGCCCTATCGCATCGCATTGCAACAGGATCTCCATGGCCCTCACGACCGCCACTTTGCCGCCCGCCAGCGACCCGCAGGCGATTGTCGCCGAAGCGGAAGCGTTGGCGGTGCGGCTCGCGATGCTCCGGGATGAAGTGCGGCGCGTCATCTTCGGGCAAGACGCGGTGATAGAGGAAAGCCTCGCCGGCATTCTGTCCGGCGGCCATGTGCTGCTGGTCGGCGTTCCTGGCCTCGGCAAGACTCGGCTGGTGGAGACGCTCGGCCGGGCGCTGGGCCTCGATACCCGCCGCGTGCAGTTCACGCCCGACCTCATGCCGGCCGATATTCTCGGCAGCGAGGTGCTGGATGAGGCGCCTGGCGCGCCGGGTCATCGCGCTTTCCGCTTCATCCCTGGGCCGGTCTTCTGCCAGCTCCTCATGGCCGACGAGATCAACCGAGCCAGCCCGCGCACCCAATCCGCCTTGCTGCAGGCGATGCAGGAGCATCATGTCGCCGTCGCGGGACACGACCGGCCGCTGCCGCAACCCTTTCATGTCCTCGCGACGCAGAATCCGCTGGAGCAGGAGGGCACCTATCCTTTGCCCGAGGCGCAGCTCGATCGCTTTTTGCTGCAGATCGACCTCGACTATCCATCACGGGATGCCGAGCGCGCCATGCTGCTGGCGACGACCGGCATCTCGGCGGCTGAGGCGTCGCCGGTGCTGACGGCCGCTGAACTCATCGCCGCGCAACAGCTCATCCGGCGCATGCCGGTGGGTGTCTCCGTAGTTGAGGCGATCCTGTCGCTTGTGCGGGAAGGGCGGCCGGAGGGATCCGGTCTCGCCCTCGTGCGCCAGCATGTCGCCTGGGGTCCCGGTCCGCGGGCCGCGCAGGCGTTGATGCTGGCGAGCCGGGCGCGCGCGCTGCTGGATGGCCGCTTGTCGCCGAGCCTCGCCGATGTCACCGCGCTGGCGCCCGCCGTGTTGCGGCACCGCATGGCTTTGTCCTTCGGCGCTCGCGCTGAAGGCGTGACGCTGGCCGAGGTGATCGGCGCGATGGTCGCCGGCATTGGCTGAAGCGGGTTCCGCTCAGAATCGCGGCCCGCAGAAAAGGGCCGAGGCGCTCGGCGGTGCCCTGCCGCCGTTGCTCGTCGCGGCCGAGCGTATCGCGGCGACGGTGGCGCAGGGCGTGCACGGCCGCCGCCGCACCGGACGCGGCGACAGCTTCTGGCAATACCGGCCGCTCGGACCAGGCGACTCCGCCTCTCGCGTCGATTGGCGGCAAAGCGCGCGTAGCGACCGCCTGTTTGTGCGCGAGACGGAGTGGGAGGCGGCGCAAACGGTCCATCTTTGGCTCGCCGATGGTCCGGCCATGCGGTGGCATTCGCCGGGCGTCGAATCTCGCCGCGAGCGAGGTGCCCTGCTGCTGCTGGCGCTCGCATCTCTGTTGCTACGCGGGGGCGAGCGGGTCCGTCTGCTGGGCGCGCCGCCGCATCCCGCCACCGGCCGCCCGGCTCTCGCCGCAATGGCGACCTTGCTCGACCAGCCGGGTAGCGAAACGCCTCCGGCCCCGACCGCGGTGCCGCGCCATGCGACCGTCGTGCTGTTCGGCGATTTCCTGGCCCCCCTTGAGAAGATTCGCACGCAGGTCGCGCGCTTCGCCGCGCTGCCGGCCGCGGGGCATATCCTCCAGCTTCTCGATCCCGCCGAAGCGGAACTGCCTTTCGAGGGCCGTATCCGTTTTCGCGGCGTCTCTGGGGGCGAGGGCATCCTGATCCCGCGCGTCGAGGATGTGCGCGAAGCCTACCGCCGGCGTCTCGCGGCTCAGGTCTCGGGCGTTGGCGCCATCGCGGCCGCCGCCGGCTGGCGGGCCGGGCTGCACCGCACCGATCACGCGGCAAGCGGCGCACTGCTCGCCTTGCACCAGGCGCTCGCGCCAGCATGATCCTCGGCCAGCCCTGGCTGCTGCTCGCACTTCTGCTCCTACCGGTTCTGTGGTGGCTGGTGAGGGCGACGCCGCCCGCGCCGCGTAGCCAGATCTTCCCGGCGCTGCGGCTGCTTGCCGACCTTCAGACCGCCGCTCAGTCGCCCGAGCGGACACCCCCTTGGCTGCTCGCCCTGCGGCTGCTCATCGCCGCCTGTCTCATCCTCGGCCTGGCGAATCCGATCCTCCATCCGGGGCAGGACCTGCCGGGGCGCGGGCCGCTCCTCATCGTGCTCGACAATGGCTGGGGCACGGCGGCCGATTGGCCTGATCGCGTCGCCGCCGCCGATGCCGCCATCACTTCGGCCGCGCGAACCAACCGGGCGGTTGCGCTGCTGGCCACCGCCCCGGGCGCCGATGGCGCGCCGCCCGCTCTCATCGGCCCGCTTCCCGCGACGGCCATCGGCGCCCGGCTGCGCGCCTTGGCGCCACTCCCTTGGCCGAGCGATCATGTCGCGGCTGCGAAGGTGCTCGACCGCGTTTGGCGCGTGGGTGGCGGCGCTGTCCTCTATCTTTCGGACGGGCTGACCGACGGCTCCGCCACTGCATGGGCCGCGGCACTTGGCCGAGCTGGGGCGGTGACGGAGATGCGGCCGCCCGTTCCGGCAATGCTGCTGCTGCCGCCAGTGCTGAGGGATGGGCGGCTGATCTTGCGCCTTGCCGCCGCCCCTGTGGCCACGCCCCGGCATTTCGCGGTTCTCGCCCAGGGCGCGGATGGCCGTACGCTCGACGAGGTCGGAATTACGATTGCCGCTGGCGCCGCCCTGGGCGAGGCGCCGCTGCGTTTGCCTCTTGGCATCGCGAACACCGTGGCGCGGCTGCGGCTGGCTGGCGCCTCCACTGCTGGCGGTACGGTGCTGCTCGATGCGCGGTGGCAGCGGCGTACAGTTGGTCTTGCCGCCGCTACCGCTGCTGACGCCGCCGATGCGCCGCTGGCCGGGCCACTCTATTTCCTCAACCGTGCGCTCGGCACCGATGTCGAGATCCGCCGCGCCGGACTGGAAACCCTGCTCGCCCAGCCGCTTTCGGTGCTCATTCTAAGCGACCGGCCGCTGACACAGGGACCGGAGCTGACCGCCGTGCAGGCTTTCGTGGAGCGTGGCGGACTGCTCATTCGCTTCGCTGGGCCGCATACCGCGGCGACGCCCGATCCGCTCTTGCCGGTCCGTCTGCTGCGGCAGGATCGCAGCCTGGGCGGTGCGCTGTCCTGGACCCGGCCGGCGCATCTGGCCGCCTTTCCGGCGGCTGGCCCCTTCGCGGATCTCGCCGCGCCATCCGATGTGACCGTCAGCCGCCAAGTCTTGGCCGACCCTGCCTCCCTTCAGTCCGGCGCGGTGTGGGCATCGCTGGTGGACGGCACCCCGCTGGTTTCGACGGCCGTGGCGGGGCGTGGCCGTATCGTGCTGTTCCACGTCTCGGCCGACGCCGACTGGTCGAACCTGCCGCTTTCTGGCCTCTTCCCGCAGATGCTCAACCGGCTGGTGCAGCTTTCGGCCAGTGCCGAGGGTGAGGGCGGCAACCAGCGTTTGGGGCCGTCTGAGGTGATGAACGGCTACGGTGAACTCGGGCCGGCCAATCCGGCCGCCGGACCCGCCACCGCCGCCGCGCTGGCGACGGCCCGCCCGTCGCCGCAGATCCCGCCCGGACTCTATGGACCGCAAGGCGGCCGAGTCGCCTTCAACCTCGGGGGTGCTTTGCCTAAGCCGGAGGCGAGTAATCCGGTTCCCGGCGCTGACGAACGGCCGCTCGGTCTGGCCAAGCCGGAGCGCAGCCTCGGTGCGCCGCTGGTAGCGCTTGCTCTCCTTTTGCTCATCGCCGATTTGCTGGCAAGCTTGGCGCTGAGGGGTGCCCTGGCGCGCCGTTCGCGCGGTGCGGCTATCCTTCTGCTCGGTCTCGGTCTCGCCTTCGCCACTGGCCCAGCGGCGCACGCTGATGATTCCGGCAGCGCGCCCGTGCCGGCGGCGGCGCTGAAGACTGAGCTGGCTTATGTCCTCAGCGGCGATCCCGTGCAGGACAAGCTTTCGCATGACGGTCTCGCCAGCCTCTCCGACTTCGTGACCAGCCGTTCGGCCGCGGCGCTCGGGCCGCCTGCCGGTATCGCGCCCGGTAGCGACGACCTCAGTCTCTATCCGTTGCTCTACTGGCCAATCACACCGGGCAGCAGCGCGCCTTCGGCCGCCGGTATCGCTGCGCTCAACCGCTTCATGCAGGACGGTGGCATCATCCTGATCGACACCCGGGGCGGGGACGCGAATGCGACCGGATCCGGCGCGGGCTTGCAGCCCGGCGCGACCGAGGCGCTGCGTCGTGTCACCGCCGGTCTCCAAATCCCGCCGCTGACGCCGCTGACCAGGCGCCACGTCCTCGCCCATAGCTTCTATCTGCTTCGCGACTTCCCCGGCCGATACGCTGGCGCGCCGGTCTGGGTGGCGAGTGGCGAGGATGCCAGCAATGATGGCGTGAGCCCGCTGGTCATCGGCGGCAATGACTGGGTGGCCGCCTGGGACATGGCCGATGACGGCACCTTTCCCTTCGCGACCGCTCCCGGCGGCGAACAACAGCGGCTGATGGCTTATCGTTTTGGCCTCAACCTCGTGATGTATGCGCTCACCGGCACCTATAAGGCCGACCAGGTCCATGTGCCGACGATCCTCGAGCGGCTCGGCGAATGAGCGCCGTCACCGGTCTCGCCTTTGCTCCAACCCTTCCGGTCTGGATCTTGGTAATGCTCGGCGCTGCCGGGCTTCTCGCCCTTGTGCCGGCCTTTCGCGCCGCCACGCCTGGCCGCTTCTGGCGTTTGCTCGCCCTCGCGCTGCTGGTGGCCTGGCTCGCCGGGCCCCGGCTGGTGCGGCAGCAGTGGCGGCCGCGGCCCGATATCGCGCTGCTCATGCTCGATCGCAGCGGCTCGATGTCGATCCGTGACCGGACGGCGCAGGTCGATGCCGCGCGGGACAAGATCCTGGCCGAGGCCGCCGCCGTCCCGGGTCTGGAACTTCGCGTCGCGACGGTGCCCGAGCAGGGCCAACAGGGCACTCGGCTGATGATGGCGACCGAGGCAGCCCTCGCCGATATTCCGCCGGACCAGCAAGCTGGTGTGATCGCGCTGAGCGACGGGCAGATCGCCGACCTGCCGTCACCCGCGGCGAAGCCGCCGTTCACCGCACCCTTCCACCTGCTCCTCCCGGCGCAAGGTGAGGAGACCGATCGCCGCTTGCGGCTTGTCGATGCTCCACGCTACGGCGTCGTCGGCGGCACCGTGACGCTGCGCTACGTTGTCGAGGATCTCGGTCCGGGCGCGAAGGTGGCCGAAGCCGGCGTCACTATCCGGCGGGACGGCAATACGGTCTTCGATGGGCCGGTGCCACTCGGCCATGTTCAAAGCCTCACTTTGCCGGTGACGCGCGAGGGTCCCTCGGTGGTGCTGCTCGATGCCGCCACTAAACCGGGCGAGGCCTCGCCGATCAACAACGAGCAGATCCTCACCATCAACGGTGTGCGCGACCGCCTGCGCGTGCTGCTCGTTTCGGGCCAGCCCGACCCGGGGGAGCGCGCCTGGCGGCGGCTGCTGAAATCGGACCCGGCGGTCGATCTCGTGCATTTCACCATCCTGCGGCCGCCCGACAAGGACGACCTCACCCCGCTCGACCAACTGGCGCTCATCGCCTTTCCGGAGCGTGAGCTGTTCGAGCAGAAGATCCGGAACTTCGACCTCATCATCCTCGACCGCTTCGTCAATCAGGGCATCCTGCCGAGCGCCTATCTCGCGAATATCGCCGACTACGTGCGCGGCGGCGGTGCCCTGCTGCTGGAAGCGGGACCTGAATTCGCCTCGATCAACTCGCTTGCGCGGACCGCGCTGGGCGATGTGCTGCCCGCGCAGCCGACGGCGGTCGATGATCCCGGCGATTTCTCGATGAGCTTTCCGCCGCCGAACGCGGATGCGCCGCCGGCTGGTCAGGGGGTCTTCACAGGAGCCTTCCGGCCGCAGCTCACGGCAATGGGCCTGCGTGATCCGGTGACGGCCGATCTGCCGGGCCTCGATGGCGCGAATGCCAGTTCGCCGGTCGGACATTGGTACCGCCTGATCGAGTCGAAGGATCAGCACGGCCAGGCCCTCATGGAGGGTGCGGGCTGGCCGCTCCTGATCCTCGATCGTGTCGGCCAGGGCCGCGTCGGGCTGTTGTTGTCGGATCAGATCTGGCTTTGGGCGCGCGGCCATGATGGCGGCGGACCACAGGCGGAATTGCTGCGCCGGGTCGCCCATTGGCTGATGAAGGAACCGGCGCTGGAGGAAGACCGGCTTTCCGCGGGCCTAGATGGCGGCCAGTTGCGTGTCGAGCGCCGCAGCCTGGATGCTGGCCCGCCCCCTATGGTGACGGTCACAGACCCCACGGGCGGCACGCAGCGCCGTACGCTCGACGCGGCGGCTCCCGGTTTGGCGCGGCTCGCCTTGCCGGCGCCCGCGCCGGGGTTGTGGCGTGTTACGGATGGGGTTCGGATCGCCTACGCCGCTTCCGATACGGCCGATCCGCCGGAATGGTCCGACCTGCGGGCGACCGCGACACGCGCGGCACCGCTCATCGCCGCCACCAATGGTAGCGCGCGCTGGCTCGCGGCCGAGGGCACGCCTGGGCTACGGCTGGTCGCGGCGGATGACACGGCGGGCGGACCGGGCTGGATCGGTCTCCGCGGCAACGGCGCGCATGTGACCACCGGGGTGGACCTTACCCCACTGCTGCCGGGATGGGCGGCGCTCGGATTATTGTTGGGTTGTTTACTGATCGCGTGGAAACGCGAGGGCAGGTAGGCACGACTCAGAGGTTAACGCCCATGACGGGGCGCCGATTTTGTGTTATAGCTATGCGTCAGAGGGGAGGCGTAACCAGCCGTGCGGCGTTTCAGCATGTGCTTCGAGTTTCGCCTCGCTTTCTTATCGTTTTTGGAGATCGACGCCGGTTTGCGTCTCCGTACAAGCGGGGCGCGTGAACCGGGGCGAATCTTTTTGTGCGGAAGGCTGTTAATGAAATCCTCCTCTGCGATTCAGCTCGACGAAACCGAGATCCCGCCCGCCGTTGAGGCGCCGGCGCCCGCCCCTCCCGATGCGAACCCGCCCCAGGAAGCGGAGGCCGCGGCCGAAGGCATAGAGGCGGTCGCGCCTGACGAGGAAGAAGAGGTCGAACGGCCGGTCCGGGTCGTTCCCGCCAAGGCAGAGAAATTCGCGGAAGGTGATTACGTCGTCTACCCGACCCATGGCGTGGGCAAGGTGGAGCGGATCGCCGCGGAGGAGATCGCCGGCCATAAGCTCGATCTCATCCACATCACCTTCGAAGAGAACCGGATGACGTTGCGCGTGCCGGTCGCCAAGGCGCGCAGTGCCGGGCTGCGCAAACTCGCGACCCGCAAGCTGTTTGATGACGCCCTGGCAGTCCTCAAGGGCCGCGCGCGCATCAAGCGGACCATGTGGTCGCGCCGGGCTCAGGAATACGAGGCGAAGATCAATTCCGGCGACCCGATTGCCATTGCCGAGGTGGTGCGCGACCTGCATCGCAACGCGGGGCAGCCGGATCAGAGCTTCAGCGAGCGGCAGATCTACGAGGCGGCGATGGACCGGCTCTCCTCAGAACTCGCGGCGCTCGACCGGACCGACAAGCAAACGGCTTCCGTCAAGCTGAACGATTTCCTCAAGACTGTCTGACGCTCAGGCGGCTGACTAAAGGGGCGGTGGAGTGATCCACCGCCCCTTTTTCTTGTCCGCGCCTGGCCATCATCCGTGGCTCGGCCGAGGGTCGGCATCGACACGAAAAGGGGGCAGTGGATGAACTCCACCGCCCCCTGCTTCTGTGCGCCTGTCCGGTTAGTTGCTGTTACGGTTGCCCATGATCTGCAGCAGCATCAGGAAGAGGTTGATGAAGTTCAGATAGAGCGACAGCGCGTCATAGACGCTGCGCTTTGCGGCCACATCCTGGCTGTAGCCGTAACCCTGCTGAACGTAGTCCGCCTTGATCCGCTGGGTGTCGTAGGCGGTCAGGCCCGTGAAGACCAACACGCCGATTATGCTCACCGCGAACTGCAACGCGCTGGAATGCACGAAGATATTCACGACCGAGGCAATGATGACGCCGAACAATCCCATGATCAGGAAGCTGCCGAAGCGGCTGAGATCGGTCTTGGTCGTGTAGCCCCAGAGACTCGTCGCCGCAAAGGTCGCAGCACAGACGAAGAACACCGTCACGATCGAGGTCTGGGTATAGACCAGGAAGATGTTGGTCAGGCTGGCGCCCATCGTCGCCGCGAAGACCCAGAACAGCGTCTGAGCCGCCGTGGTCGACAGCTTGTTCACGCCGAAGCTCAATACCATAACGAAAGCGAGCGGCGCGAGCATGGCGATATAGGCGAGGCCGCTCGGGCGATGCACCATGAAGCCCTGGGGGCTCTGCACCAGCGGATAAAAGTAGTTCATCGCATCGGTATGCGAGATGCCATAGGCGACGATGCCGGTCAGCAGGAGGCCCGACGCCATCCAGTTGAAGACGCGCAGCATATACGCGCGCAGCCCAGCATCGAGAACCGCGGCCGACGCGGCAGAGCTGCCGCCACGGTAGGTTCGGAAGTCGGGACTGAAAGCCATGTTTCGGTAGATCCTCTACACCGCACAATGCGGCTGGGCTCATTTTGGCGTGATCCGGGGCCGGATCAAGCTAAATCCACCCTACAAATCAGCAATGAATCCGGAAACCCGCAGAAAGGCCCTTAGAATTGGGCCTTCGGCGCGGGGTCTCAGCCTGCGGTCTGCGACTGGAAACGGGCCAATTGCTTATGCATCGCGTCAATCAGGGCATCGATGTCGCCACTATGCTGTGAGATGACCCCTGCATAGTCGTTGCGCTGGGTCAGCCTGAGGCTCGTCCCCTCGGCAAGGATGTCGATGATCATCGGCCGGCCATTAATCGGCGCCACCACCCATTGGACATGCGCCTCGGGCTTGCCTGGAATGTTGACGAGCGTGTCGACCACGACGCCTAGGTCTCGCTGGTCGGCTGAGGCGACGCGGAACTGGGCACCCTGGAAGCTGCTCGCCTGGGCGGTCACCGCATATACCAGCAGCTGGCGGAAGGTGTTCATATAGTCTTGCTGCTGCTTCGGCGTGGCGATCCGCCAGTAACGGCCGAGAACGAAGCGGCCGACCGCATCGACGTCGACATTCGTATAGATGAGTTGCTGGAGCTGGGACTGTTTGTCCGACGCGCTTCCGTTGCTCTCCGCCACCTTGAGCAGGGCGGAGCCGGTGGACAGGATCATCGCTTTCGCATCGGAGGTCGGGTCCGCCCGCGCCACCAGGGGGGCGGTGAGAACCAGGACTCCGGCGGTGAAAAGCGCGAGGAGGTGACGGCGTGGGGCCATGATCGTCATTCAGCCTTTTTTCTACTGCTGCTGCGCGTCGGGGGGCTGCGTGAACCAGTCGGGGACGGTCGCGCGATGATCGTCTCGCGCGTCCTGGATCACGGATTCGCGGTGCTGCCTGTAAAGACTACGGAAGGTGGCATAGGGGTCGAGGGCCATCCGCTTGACCTCGTCGATGGGCTTCAGAAGCGAAGCGCGTGTGTTAAGCAGGTTGACGCTGTAGCGCGTCCAGCCGAGCGCCGTCACTATCGCTCCTTGGCCGACCCAGAAGAAGGGATCGGAAATTACGCCCACGCCGAAGCCTGCGGCATCACGTGGGCCGGACGGGCCAAGGACCGGCAGATAGAGGTAAGGGCCCTCGCCAATCCCCCAGATCGCGAAGGTTATGCCAAAATCCGCCTCATGCGGTTTGTAGCCGAGTGATCCGGCCGGGTCGAAGATGCCGCCGAGGCCGATCGTGCTGTTGAGGACGAAGCGCACCAAGCTGTCGCCGGCCCGCCGCGATTTCGCTTCCAGGATGTCGTTCAGGAAGACGACGGGCAGGTTGAGGTTGCTCAGCACGTTGCCGATATGGGTGCGAACCGTCGAGGGCACGACCGCGGCATAGCCCTTGGCGACCGGTTTGACGGCATAGGTGTCGATCGTGTCGTTGATCGCGTAGAGCTTGCGGTTCATCGGCTCGAGCGGATCGTTCGTCGCCTTGTAGGCGGCGAGCGCGTCCGGGTCCGAGGCAGGCGGCGGCGTGGCGCAGGCCGCAAGGGCGAGGGCTAGACCCGCAGCCATCGCGGCATCTGCTATCGATCGACGAGACTTCACGCGGCCGCCCCCTGTTCCCCGCCCGGCCAGGCGGGCGCTGCTTAATAATCACGCCAAGCGTCGCAAGTGGCGAGGCCGGAATACATTAGTTTAAGTTTTTCGGCGCACGGTGCAACACAGCTATCGGTGGAGTCCCCTACGCGCCTCTGTTCAGCAGCCCGCACGCGCTCGCAGCCCTTGCACCTCACAACGGTTGCTGCCACGGAAGGGCGCCAGGTTAGGTGGTCGTTTCTGATGAGTCTTTCCTCTCCGCCCGGTCTTCCATCGCTTGCGCGCTGGGCTAGCGGGCCACGTTTTGGCGCTATTCCGATGCCGGACCGTTCGGCGCCAGCGCCCCTCCTGTCCTTCGAGTTCTTCCCGCCCAAAACGGAGGCGCTGGAGGAGCAGCTATGGACCTGCATCCGGCGACTGGAGACGCTGCGCCCGACCTTTGTCTCGGTAACCTATGGCGCCGGCGGCAGCACGCAGGAGCGCACCCATAAGACCGTCATCGACCTGGTGCAGAAGACCTCGCTAACCCCCGCCGCGCATCTGACCTGCGTCGGCGCGAGCCGCGCCGAGATCGATGCCGTCGCCGCCCGCTATTGGGAGGGCGGGGTCCGCCATATCGTGGCATTGCGCGGCGATTTGCCCGCCGAGGCGAGCCGGGAACCGCGCGCCGACGGCTATGCGACCGCCGTGGACCTGGTCGCGGGACTGCGCCGCATCGCGGATTTCGAAATCAGTGTCTCGGCCTATCCCGAGGTGCATCCCTATGCGGCGAGCCCCGAGGCCGACCTCGACAATCTCAAGCGCAAGCTGGATGCCGGGGCGACCCGCGCCATTACCCAGTATTTCTTCGATAGCGAAATCTACCTCCGCTTCCTCGATCGCTGCCTCGCGGCGGGGATTACCGCGCCGATCGTGCCCGGCATCATGCCAGTGACGAACTTCGCCCAGGCGGCCAAGTTCAGCGCGAGTTGCGGCACCTCGGTCCCCGATTGGATGGCGGCGATGTTCGCCGGGCTGGACAGCGACCCCGAGACGCGGCGCATGGTCTCGGTGGTGCAGGCCGCCGAGCAGGTGCGGCTGCTGCAGGCCAATGGCGTGGACGAGTTCCACTTCTACACGCTGAACCGGCCAGACCTGACCTACGCCATCGCCCATGTTCTGGGCGTGCGCCCCGACCAGGAGCAGAAGGCGCCAAAAACGGATACGCCGGCCGCGTGACCGCCTATCTCGACCGGCTCAACGCCGAGCAACGCGCGGCTGTCGAAACGCTGGACGGACCGCTGCTGGTATTGGCGGGGGCGGGCACCGGCAAGACCCGCGTGCTGACCACGCGCTTCGCTCATATCCTGATGTCCAACCGCGCGTTTCCCAATCAGGTGCTCGCGGTGACCTTCACCAACAAGGCGGCGCGTGAGATGCGGGAACGCGTCTCGGCCATCCTGGGCCGGCCCGCGGAGGGGCTTTGGCTCGGCACCTTCCACGCGCTTTGCGCGCGGATGCTGCGGCGTCATGCCGGGGTGGTCGGGCTCGAATCCAACTTCTCCATCCTCGACACGGACGACCAGCTCCGCCTGCTCAAGCAGGTCATGGAGGCGAACCACGTCGACTCGAAGCGCTGGGCGCCGCCCGCGGTGATGGGCATCGTGCAGCGCTGGAAGGATCGCGGCCTGACGCCCGATCGCATCACGGCCGCCGAGGATACCGATTTCGCCAGCGGCCACGCCCGCGCACTCTATGCCGCCTACCAGGATCGCCTGCGCCAGCTGAACGCCGCCGATTTCGGCGACCTGCTGCTGCACATGACGGAGATCCTGCGCACCCAGCCGGAGATCCTGGCGCAATATCACCGCATGTTCCGCTACATCCTGGTTGACGAGTATCAGGACACCAACGTCGTCCAATATCTGTGGCTGCGGCTGCTGGCCCAGTCGCACCAGAATATCTGCTGCGTCGGCGATGACGACCAGTCGATCTATTCCTGGCGCGGTGCCGAGGTCGAAAACATCCTGCGGTTCGAGAAGGACTTTCCCGGCGCCCGCGTGGTCCGGCTGGAGGCGAATTACCGCTCGACCGATCCCATCCTCGGGGCCGCCGCCGGTCTTATCGCACATAACGAGGGCCGCCTCGGCAAAACCCTCCGCTCCGGCCGCAACGACGCCTCCGGCGACAAGGTCGAGGTCGTCGGCCTGTGGGATTCGGAGGAAGAGGCCCGGATGGTCGGCAGCCGGATGGAGCAACTGCGGCGGGACGGCCATTCGCTGGCCGAGATGGCCGTGCTGGTGCGCGCCGGTTTCCAGACCCGGGCTTTCGAGGAGCGGCTGATCACGCTCGGCATTCCCTACCGCGTTGTCGGCGGCCAGCGCTTCTACGAGCGCGCGGAAATCCGCGACGCCGTCGCCTATCTCCGCCTGCTGGTTCAGCCGGCCGACGACCTCGCCTTCGAGCGCATCATCAACGTGCCGCGTCGCGGGGTCGGGGATGTCGCGCTCCGCACGCTGCACACCTATGCCCGCGCCAATTCCGTGCCGCTCATGCTGGCGGCCGAGCGGCTGATCGCGGCGGGCGAGCTGCGCGGCAGGGTGCGGGAAAGCCTCACGGAACTGCTGTCCGGCTTCGCCTCCTGGCGCCAGCTTCTGGCTCGCGATGGCCATGTGGTGACGGCGGCCACGGTGCTGGACGAAAGCGGCTACACGGCGATGTGGAAGGCCGACAAGTCGCCCGATGCGCCCGGTCGCCTCGACAACCTCAAGGAACTCGTCCGCGCGCTGAACGACTTCGAGACGCTGCCCGGTTTCCTCGACCATGTCTCGCTGGTCATGGAGAACGAGGAGAATACCGATGCCGACCGCGCCAGCCTGATGACGCTGCATGGCGCCAAGGGGCTGGAATTTGACACCGTCTTCTTGCCGGGTTGGGAGGAAGGCCTGTTCCCCAGCCAGCGCTCCATGGAGGAGAACGGCAATAAGGGGTTGGAGGAGGAGCGGCGGCTCGCCTATGTCGGCCTGACGCGGGCGCGGCAGAGAGCGATCGTCAGCCACGCCGCCAATCGCCGCATCTACGCCAATTGGCAGAGCAGCATTCCCAGCCGTTTCATCGAGGAACTGCCGGCCGAACACGTGAACCAGACCGGCGCCGCCCGGCTGGAACGCGAGCAGCGGCTATCGCAGCCCGCGATCTTCACCGGCGCCTTTCCACTAACCGCGACCCGGGTTCGTCAGTCCCCCGGCGCCTGGGAAGCGACGGCGAGGCCACCGCGCGCGGTGGCCATTCCGGTCGGCTCGCGGGTCTTTCACCAAAAATTCGGCTACGGCACCGTAACTGCTGTCGATGACGACCGCCTCGACATCGCCTTCGAGCAGACCGGGCCGAAGCGCATTCTGGACCGTTTTGTGGAGAAGGCATGACCCGCCGCCGCGCGACACCCTTGGAGACCATCGCGCTGACGCTGCCCGAAGAGGCCCTTCCCGCCTACGAATCGGCGTTGCTGAGCATCTGCTCGACGGTCGGCTTCTTCCGCGATGGCGATGAGGGGCCGTGGCGGCTGGAAGCGGTCAAGCCGGTCGGCGAAGGCGACAATGAACTCGTCGGAGCGCTGGCACTCGCCGCCATGATGACTGGCGTCGAGGCGGTTTTGGAACGCAGCCCGACCGAGGCCGAAGGCTGGCTCGTCCGCAACCTCGAAACCTTCCCTGAGCAGGAGATCGGCCGCCGCTTCGCCATTCGCGGCACCCATGAAACGGCGCCGCTTCTGCCTGGCCGCATCACACTGACTGTCGATGCTGGAGTCGCTTTTGGCAGCGGCGAACATGGCTCGACCCGCGGCTGCCTGCGCGCGTTCGAATCGATTGCTCATTTACACCCGAGGCGGATTCTCGACCTGGGTACAGGCTCGGGCATCCTCGCCATGGCGGCGGCAAAACTGCTGCGCCGCCCGGTGCTCGCGACCGATATCGATCCGTGGTCCGTGCGCGTCACGCGGCAAAACGCGGCGGCCAATCGCGTCGGCGGCTTCGTCCAGGCGCGGCTTGCGGATGGCTGGCGCAGTGCGGTCACCCGGTCCCGCGCGCCCTATGATCTGGTCTTCGCCAATATCCTGGCGCGTCCGCTGTGTGCGATGGCGTGGCCTCTCGCCGATAACCTGCTGCCCGGTGGTCACGCTATCCTGGCGGGGCTACTCGCTAGTCAGGAGAGGATGGTGGTCGGGGCCCATCGCCGTCAGGGCATGGTGCTGAAGCGGCGATTCCAGGAGGGCCAGTGGACCGCCCTGCTGCTCCACAACCCCAGCTTGGGCCGACCATGATCGGTCTGCTCCGTGCCTCTGATGCGACACAAACAAAAAGGGCCAACCTCCGTGGAGGCTGGCCCTTTGTGATCTGGCCGAAACTCCGCTGGATCAGCGGCCGGTGATCGCCGCGCCGATGAAGACCGAGCGGATGTCGCCACGGGCCAGACCGATATCGGCCAGCTCGCGATCACTGAGCCGGTCGAGCTCGTTGATGACTTGGCGGCGCTGACTGCGCTCACGCATCCAATGGGCTGCGAGGGTGGCCGGCTTCGCAAGGCGGCTGAAAGCGGAGCCAATGCCGTGCGGAGCGCGAACGATGCTGTTGGTGTTGATGGAGGCTTGCATTTTGATGGTCCCTAGATAACGGCCGGAGTTTGTTCGACCGCCGTTGCTCAGGGTTATACTCGTGCTGCATGTGCGAAAGGAGCGGCGAGAGTCGATCTCAGGGATGCTCTCCACGCATGATCACGCCTAGGTCATGTTTCTGACACATGACACTTTTGGAGTACTAGACGCATGACTTCGATCGGCCACCGCCTCCTGGCGCTTCGCGAGGTGCTCCGAGGGCTCGGCGTCGATGGTTTCCTCGTGCCGCGGTCCGATGAGCATCTCGGCGAGTATGTCCCTGCCAATGCGGAGCGCCTGGCCTGGCTCACGGGCTTCACCGGTAGTGCGGGCCTCGCGATCGTCCTGCCCGATCGTGCCGCCGTGTTCACCGATGGCCGCTACACGACGCAGCTTCCGCAGGAGACGGATGGCGCCTTATGGGAGCCACGGCACATCACGGATGCGCCTCCCTCCGCCTGGCTGAACGAGCAGAAAATCCCGCTGCGTGTCGGTTACGACCCTATGCTCATCAGCGAGGATGCCATCGACCGGTTGGCGAAGGATGCTCCTCGCATCGCATTGGTGCCGCTCGCCGCCAATCCGGTTGACGCTGTCTGGCACGATCGCCCGCTGGCGCCATGCGGCGCGGTCACGCAGCATCCGCTGGAATTCGCCGGGCGATCCGCTGCGGAGAAGCGCGCCGATATCGCTGGCATGCTTCGGGGCTCGGCGGAGGATGCCGTGGTGATCACCGACCCCGCCTCGCTGTGCTGGCTGCTGAATATTCGCGGCGCGGACGTGCCTTTCGCGCCACTGGCACTCGGCTTCCTGATCCTGGCGCAAGACGGCACCGCCGAGCTTTTCATGGCGCCGGAGAAGATCGGGCCAGCGGTCCTCGCCCATCTTGGTGCCGAGGTTGTTCTGCGGCCGCCTTCCGCGTTGCCCGAAGCGCTGGACGCCTTGTCGGGCAAGCGTGTGCGCGTCGATCGGGGCAATTCCCCGATCTGGTTCGCCCAGCGGCTGCGTGCGGCGGGAGCGGAGGTGGTGGCGGGCGCCGATCCCTGCGCAATGCCGAAGGCGCGGAAGAATGCGGCCGAACAGGCCGGCGCGCGCGCCGCGCAAACTCGCGACGCCATTGCCCTATGTCGCTTCCTGCACTGGCTCGCGGTCAACGCCGCGAAGGGAACGGAGACCGAGCTATCTGCCGCCGCGGCGCTGCGGGGCTTTCGCGCCGAACTGCCGGAGTTCCGCGATGAGAGTTTCCCGGCGATCTCCGGCGCCGGCGAACATGGCGCGGTCATCCACTATCGGGTCTCGGCTGCCAGCGATCGCCGCCTCGCGCCCGACGAGGTCTATCTCACCGACAGTGGCGCGCAGTATCCGGACGGTACGACGGATGTAACGCGCACGATCTGGACCGGACCGGGCACGCCACCCGAGCCGCTGCGGGAGCGGTTCACGCTTGTGCTGCAAGGACATATCGCGCTGGCGACGCTTGTATTTCCCGTGGGTATCGCCGGGGCCCATATCGACGCGATGGCACGTCGGGCGTTGTGGGCCGAGGGGTTGGACTATGATCACGGCACGGGGCACGGCATTGGCAGCTACCTCTCGGTGCATGAGGGGCCGGTCAGCATTTCCCGTTCCTCGCGCGACCTCGCGATCGCCGAGGGCATGATTCTCTCGGATGAGCCCGGCTACTATCTTCCGGGCGCCTACGGCATTCGGCTTGAAAACCTACTGCTAGTGCAACAGGCGGACCTGCCGGCGGCTCTGAAGCCGTTTCTCCGCTTCGAGACGCTGACCCTGGCGCCCTTCGACAGGACGCTCATCGACATCGGGTTGTTGACTCCGGCGGAACGCGACTGGTTGGATCTTTATCATGCCCGGGTGCTGGCGGAGGTCGGCCCGCTTTTGCCGCCAGCAGTCGCCGGATGGCTGGCTGAAGTCTGCAAGCACCTCTGATGCCGACAGTCTTGCAGGTGCTTCCGGCGCTCGACTCGGGTGGCGTGGAGCGCGGCACGGTCGAAATTGTCGCGGCCCTCGCGGCTGATGGGTGGACGCCTCTGGTGGCGAGTGCCGGCGGCCGGCTGGTGTCGTCCGTCGAAGCGGCGGGCGGGCGGCACATTGCCCTGCCGCTCAATACCAAGTCGCCCGTGCAGATCCTGCGCAATATCGAGCGGCTGACGCGGCTGATCCGGGCCGAGAAGGTGTCTCTGGTCCATGCGCGGTCGCGCGCGCCCGCGTGGTCCGCGTTTTTCGCCAGCCGCCAGACGGGCGTGCCTTTCGTCACCACCTATCACGGTGCCTATGGCGAGGGGGGCGCGGGCAAGCGCCTCTACAACAGCGTCATGGCGCGTGGCGAGAAGGTGATCGTGGCGAGCGCCTTCATGGCGAAGCTTGTCCACCGCCGCCATGGGACCGGCGATGACAGGTTGCGCCTCATTCCGCGCGGCATCGAGCCGGCGGTTTTCGAGCCGAGCGCTGTCGGACCCGTCCGCGTCGCGCGTGTCGCCGCCGGGTGGGGCATCCCGGAGGGGGTCGATGTCGTCTTGTTGCCGGCGCGGCTCTCGCGATGGAAGGGACAGGACGTGCTCATCGCCGCGATGGGCCGGTTGCGGCGGCCGGACCTGCGCTTTGTGCTGCTCGGGGGAGAGGCGGGCCGGGAGGGCTATGCCGAGACTCTGCGCGCTCTGGCTGCCAAAGTCGGTGTCGGGGCGCAGCTGGTTTTCGCGGGACATTGCGACGACATGCCGGCGGCGCTGCTGCGTGCGACCATCGTCGTCAGCCCCTCGACCGAGCCCGAGGCCTTCGGCCGCGCGGTGATCGAGGCGCAGGCCATGGCCCGACTGGTGATCGCGACGAACCATGGCGGCGCGGCGGAGACCGTGCGGGACGGCGAAACGGGGCTGCTCGTGCCGCCGGGCGATCCGGCCGCTCTGGCCGAGGCCCTGGCGAGGGCGCTCGATATGCCCGACAGCTCGCGCAGGGCGATTGGCGCGCGCGCCCGGCGTGAAGTCCGCGAGCGCTACACGGTGGCCGAGATGCAACGCGCGACGCTTGAGGTCTACGAACAGATCCTGGGCGGTGAGCATCGCACCTAAAACGCGGGGCAGGCCCGGCGGTGCCAAGCTCGCGCCGAAGCGGCTATGAGGACCGGATGAAACGGATACTGGTCATCCGCCTCAGCGCGCTGGGCGATTTCGTGCTGTCCTTCGGACCCTTCGCGGCGATCCGCGCGCATCATCCGGATGCCCAGATCACGCTGCTGACGACAGCACCTTTCGCGCGCCTCGGCCGGCTGAGCCCCTGGTTCGACAAGGTGGTGATCGACCGGCGCGCCCCATGGTGGGATCTGCGCGCCCTTTGGCGGCTGCGCCAAACGCTGCGTGGCTTCGACTTCGTCTACGACCTGCAAACCTCCGGCCGGTCCTCCCGCTACTTCCGGCTCGCGGGCAGCCCTAAGTGGTGTGGCATTGCGAAGGGCGCCTCGCATCCGCACGCCAATCCTGCGCGCGACCACATGCACACCTGGGAGCGGCAGCGCGATCAGCTCGCCATGGCGGGAGTCGCACGCGTACCGCCGGTCGAGACCGGCTGGTTGCTCGCCGCAGGACAGCCACCGGAGTTGCCTCGACCCTATGCTCTGCTGGTGCCGGGCGCCGCGCCGCATCGGCCCGCGAAGCGCTGGCCGCCGGGGCGATACGGCACCCTCGCCTCGGCCCTGCTGGCGCGCGGGATTACGCCGGTCGTCATCGGCACCGGGCCGGAGGCGCCGCTGGCCGCGATCATTCTCAATGCCTGCCCGCAGGCGGTCGATCTCACCGACCAGACTGACTTGCCGACCGTCGCGGCTCTCGCCGCCGGGGCGCTTTTCGCGGTGGGCAATGATACTGGCCCGATGCATCTCGCCGCCGTCATGGGTTGCCGCTGCCTGGTGCTCTTCTCCCACGACAGCGATCCCACCCGCACCGCACCGCGCGGTCCTGCGGGCGAAGAGGTGGTTGTGCTGCGGGAGGATGTGCTGGCGGATCTGCCATCGGACGAAGTGCTCGACACGTTGGAACGTGCGCGCTTCTTCTGACGCGGCCATGAACGTCTCGCGCGAAGACGCCCTTCTGTGTGTACGTTGTGGTGGCAAAGGGGCGAGACGAGGGTTCGATGCCAAGGCAGACCGCGACTAAACGACAGACCCAATCGGGCGGCCGTGAGAGGCCCACGATCAATGTGCGGATTTCGCAACCCGATCTCGACCTGATCGACCGGGCGGCGAAGGCTCATGGCACGAACCGCTCTGTCTTCTTGATCGAGACGGCAACCGCGAGGGCGGAGAGCGTTCTGCTGGATATGCGTCTCTTCGGTCTCGACGATGAAGCCTATGACCAATTTCTTGCTCGACTGGATCATCCACCCAAAGTTGATGCCCGGCTGAGGCGTCTCCTGACGACACCTGCGCCTTGGGAGGCATAAGCGCTCCGGCACTTTGCGCGCCGACACGTCTGACCCGCGAACATGAAGCCTCGCATTTCGCCAGTGGCGAGGAGGCGCTCGACGGTTGGCTGCGGCAACACGCTCTCCGCAGCGAGGGGCGGCTGTCCCGAACCTACGTCGTTTGCGCCGGCGACCGCACCGCTGTCTTCTACTGTCTTTTGAACGGCGCGGTGCGGCGGAACACGGCCGTCCCGAAGCTGAGGCGGAATGCCTCGGTCCCGTTCCCGTCATGATTGTCGGGCGGTTGGCGGTCGATCGAGATTGGCAGGGTGGGGGCGTAGGTCGCGGGCTTCTGCGTGACGCGGTTCTGCGAACGTTGCAGGCCAGTGAACTCGCAGGTATCGCGGCTTTGCTCGTCCACGCGGTCTCTGCTGATGCCCGGCGCTTTTACGAGAGCAGCGGTTTCACAGCTTCGGAGCTTGAGCCGATGACCCTGATGATCACGCTGAAAGACGCGGTTGCGGCTTTAGGATAGCTCCCTTCAGCCGTCTCGCCGCAGCTTCGCCGCCGTTATCGTGTTGCGCAACAGGCAGGCGATCGTCATTGGTCCCACCCCGCCCGGTACCGGCGTTATGCGGCCCGCCACACCCTGAGCCTCGGCGAAGGCCACGTCGCCAACGAGGCGGGTCTTGCCGCTTTCGCCCGGCACGCGGTTGATGCCGACATCCATGACCGTCGCGCCCGGCTTGATCCAGTCGCCGCGCACCATCTCCGGCTGGCCGACCGCCGCGACCAGGATATCCGCCTGGCGGCAAACCGCCGGCAGGTCGCGGGTGCGGGAATGCGCGATCGTGACGGTGCAGCTTTCCCGCAGCAGCAAGGCGGCCATCGGCTTGCCGACGATGTTCGAGCGCCCGAGCACCACCGCCCGCAGCCCCGAGAGGTCACCAAGCTCCGCCTTGAGCATCAGTAGGCAGCCGAGCGGCGTGCAGGGCACCAGCCCCGGCAGCCCGGTCGCGAGGCGCCCGGCATTGATGACGTGGAAGCCATCGACGTCCTTGTCCGGATCGATGGCGTCGAGCACGCGCGTGCTGTCGATGTGCTTCGGCAGCGGCAGTTGCACCAGGATGCCGTGGATGGCGGGATCCGCGTTCAGCGATGCCACCAGTGCGAGCAGATCGGCCTCCGCCGTTTCCGCCGGCAGCCGGTGCTCGACCGAATGCAGCCCGACTTCCAGCGTGGTCCGGGCCTTGTTGCGGACATAGACCTGGCTCGCGGGGTCTTCGCCCACCAGCACGACGGCGAGGCCGGGCACGAGACCACTCGCGGCCTTCAACGCCGCTGCCTCGCTCGTGACCTCGGCCAGAATCTTCGCGGCGAAGGCGCGGCCGTCGATCAGCCGGGTCTCGATCAGCTTGGTCGCAGTCATCGCAAGCCTCAGTCGGTGAAGACGACGGTGCGGCCGCCATTGAGGAGGACTCGGCCATCGAGATGGAAGCGCACGGCGCGGGCCAGCACGCGCCGCTCGATGTCGCGGCCCTTGCGGACCAGATCCTCGGGCGTATCGGCGTGGGTAATGCGCTCGACATCCTGCTCGATGATCGGACCCTCATCGAGGTCGCTCGTCACGTAATGGGCGGTGGCGCCGATCACCTTCACGCCGCGGCTATGCGCCTGATGATAGGGCTTGGCGCCCTTGAAGCCCGGCAGGAAGGAGTGGTGGATATTGATGCAGCGGCCCGTCAGCTTTGCCGTGAGCCCGTCCGACAAAACCTGCATGTAGCGCGCGAGCACGACAAGGTCGGTGCGGGTTTCCTGCACCAGGCCCCAGAGCTCGGCCTCCTGCTCCATCTTCGTCGTGCGGGTGATCGGCAGGTGGTGGAAGCGGATGCCGCTGAGGTCGATCCCCGCATAGGTCTCGCGCGAGTGGTTCGCGACGATCGCGGTGATCTCCATCGGCAATTCGCCGTTGCGCCAGCGATAGAGCAGATCGACGAGGCAGTGATCGAACTTCGAGACCAGAAGCATGACCCGCTTCTTCTCCGCGCGGTCGCGCAGCGTCCATTCCATGCCGAAACGGTCCGCGATGGTGCCGAAGCCGTCCCTGAACTCACGCTCGAAATCGGTGCCGCTCTCCGCCGAGGGGGCGAAGACGACGCGCATGAAGAAGCGATCGGTCTCCTCGTCGTCGAACTGCTGCGCTTCCAGGATATTGCCGCCGGTCTCGAACAGATGCGTCGTCACGGCCGCGACGATGCCGGGGCGGTCCGGGGAGGCAATGGTCAGCACGTAATGCGGCTGGGACAGGGTGGGCTGGGACATTGTGAGCGAGGCTCCGGATGTGACGGAGATGAAGGAGAGGGCAGCAGGTTAAATACGGCAGGGCGACTATGGCGCGCGGACGGCGGCGACCCGAACGTTGTCTTGACCCGTCCCGCTAGTAATCCGCTTCCTTGTCTCCGTTTTTGCCGCCCGCGCCAATCTCCGCTGTGTCGCGGACCACGCCGCGAACCGGAAGGCGGAATGTGCCGGGGCCGAACATGTGTCCGCGATCGGCTTTCGCCTGAAGATAGGCGCGGTTGGCGTCCGTCACGTAAACGCCGGTGCGGCGGACCTCGGCGACGTCGATCCCGGCCGCTCGCAATGCCGCGACCTTGTCGGGATTGTTAGTGAGCAGCCGGATGCGCGAAACATCCAGCGCCTGAAGCATCGCGGCGGCGATGCCGTAGTCCCGCGCGTCCTCCGGAAGGTTGAGGCGGCGATTGGCGGCATAGGTGTCGAGGCCGCGATCCTGCAAAAGATACGCATCGAGCTTGGCATAGAGGCCGATGCCGCGGCCCTCCTGACGCAGATACAGCAGGATCCCGCCTTCTTCGGCGAGCAGCCCGATCGCCTCATGCAGCTGATGGCCGCAGTCGCAGCGGGCGGAGGCAAAGACGTCTCCGGTAAGGCATTCCGAGTGAAGGCGCACGAGCGTCGGGCGCGTCGCGTCCGGGTGGCGGCCGGAGAAGCGAAGCGCCACGTGCTCTTGCCCGTCGAGTCCGTCAAAACCAATGAACTCAGCCTCGACGCCGTCCGGACCCATGGGGATCAGCACCGGCGCACGTGCGACGCATGGCTGGCCGACAGCCGCCAAAGCCGGGCGAGTGGGGATATGTGTCATGCCGTCACCGGTGGCGGAGCTTTGGGTGGCGTGGCCCGGATGGGGGCAATATTGAGAGGCTCATAGGTTTCCAGCACGTCGTCGTCATATTGCTCGCGCGCGATCATACGCAGGTGCGGCGCGTCCGCCAGTCTATCCAGGCCGAGGCCGCGCAGGGCAGGCAAGCCGTTGTCGCCCAGCAGGATCGGCGCGCGATGCCAGGCCAGGCGATCCACCAGGCCCCCGCGCAGCAAGGCACCGGCAATCCCGGCACCCCCTTCGCAGAGGATCGAGGTCAGTCCGAATTGCGCGAGCCGCGCCAAGCCCTCGACAAGATCGAGGTTTCCGGCCTGGTCGCGCGGGCCACGGATGATCGTCGCCCCAAGCGCGGTGAGACTAGCGGCTCTCTCCTCCTGCGCATCCTCGGCAGTAAGGAGGATGAGCGCGTGATCCCGCGCCTGGCTCGCGACGCGGCTTTCGGGTGGTGTGCGTAGCGTGCTGTCGGCCACCACGCGCCAGCGCGGCCGGTCGGTGAAGCCATCCAGCGTGCAACGCAGCGTCGGGTTATCCGCCACTACCGTGCCGATACCGACCATTACGGCGTCATGCGCGGCGCGCATCTGCTGCACGACCCCACGCGCAGCGGGGCCAGTGATCCAGCGGCTCTCGCCTGAGCGCATGGCGATACAGCCGTCCAGACTGACGCCAAGCTTGAGCGTCACCCAGGGCAGGCCGCGCGTCACACGCTTGGCGAAGCCCGCGATGATCGCCTCCGCCTCCTCCGCCATCAGCCCGGTATCGACCGTTATGCCGGCCGCGCGGAGGCTCTCGATCCCCCGGCCCTGGACGCGGGGATCGGGATCATGGGCATGGGCGACCACGACACGCGCCACTCCGGCGGCGATCAATGCGCCGGCGCAAGGCGGGGTATGGCCCTGGTGCGCGCAAGGCTCCAGCGTGACATACGCTGTCGCCCCTCGCGCTGCTTCGCCTGCCGCCAGCAGCGCCACGGCTTCGGCATGGGGCCGGCCACCCGGCTGCGTGGCGCCCCGCGCGATGACCCGGCCGTCCCGCATGATGACGCAGCCGACGGCGGGGTTGGGCGCCGCGGTACCGAGTGCGCCGCGCGCGAGGGCTATGGCCTCCGCTATTCCGGCACGGTCGAGGTCGCTCCAGTCCGTCATCGCGCGGCAACCGATTCGGGGAAGGGCAGCAACAGCGTCGCCCGGCCGCAAGCGACGCCGAGATAGGCGCCCGCGACGATATCGCCGAGGAAGTGGAAATCGCCGCCGAGCAGGCCAATAGCGGTGAGCACGACAAGTGCCGCCCAAAGCCAGCGCAGCCTTGGCGCCCGCCACCACAGCACGCCCGCCATCGCACTGATCGCTGTGGTGTGGCCGGAGGGGAAAGCGGACCAGCCGATGCCGCCGTGGAACGGAAAGAAACCGTATGTCCCGTCGTGGATGAAGGAGGGGTTGTGGTGGCTCCAGGTCTCCGGCCATGTGCGGCCGAAGGCGTATTTGAGCTGATCCTTGAAGGCGATGGCGATCGTCACCGCCAGGGCACAGGCGATCGCGGTCCAGCCGTCCTCGCCCGGACGCCAGCCTCGCCAGGCTGCAAGCGCGAAGCAAACCAATGCCGGACCGGCAAGGTTGAGCGGGACCTGGCCGACCCCGGCCAGCGGCACGAAGAGCAGGCTGCGGCCGAAAGCATCATGCACGAAGCGGGCGATCGGCCGATCCATAACCACCACCGCGAGCAGGACCAGCACCACGCCGGACAGCACCGCCAAGGAGAAGCCGCCGACCGTGGGCGGTGGCGGCCGCAGGGTCGCGCTCACCCCTTGTTGCGCATCAACCGCGCCTTGTCCCGCTGCCAGTCGCGCGCGGCGATGGCGTGCCGCTTATCCTCTTTCTTCCGCCCCTCGCCGACACCGAGCAGAACCTTGGCGACACCGCGATCATTGAAGTGGATTTGCAGCGGCACCAGCGTCACCCCGTCGCGCGCCACGGCACCGGCGAGCTGATTGATCTGCTTATGCTTCAGCAGCAGTTTGCGCGGCGCCCTGGGCTCGAAGCGCGACAGCACGCCGGCCTGATATTCCGGAATGTAGCAGTTGAAGAGCCAAAGCTCGCCCTCGCGCTCGCCGGCCCAGGCTTCGGTCAGTGTGGCGCGGCCATGGCGCAGCGACTTCACCTCGGCGCCCTTCAGCACCAGGCCTGCCTCGACGGTTTCCTTGATCGCATAATCGAAACGCGCC
The DNA here is from genome assembly GCF_009766125.1 of Acidisoma sp. S159. Lineage (NCBI taxonomy): Bacteria > Pseudomonadati > Pseudomonadota > Alphaproteobacteria > Acetobacterales > Acidocellaceae > Acidisoma > Acidisoma sp. S159. The sequence continues at coordinate 622,616 of NZ_LMUG01000032.1, read as the reverse complement.
TTGCGGTTCTGCGAGGCGATGCCGTGCGAGATCAGGCCCGACTTCGATTTTTCCTTGGCTTCGGCCATGTCAGTTGATCAGGCCCACCTCGGCCATGGCATCCCGCACCGCCGAGCGCGTCTCGGGCGCCACCGGTGCCAGAGGCAGACGGCAATCAGGCGCGCCGAAGCCCAGCAAATGCGCCGCGTATTTCACCGGACCGGGATTGGTCTCCACGAACATCGCGTCATGCAGCGGCGTCAGGCGGTGCTGGATGGCGATGGCGTCCCGCACCCGATCCTCCGACCAGGCGACATGCATTTCGCTCAGCAACCGCGGCGCCACGTTGGCGGTCACGCTGATGCAGCCGACGCCCCCGGCCGCGAGATGGGCGATGGCGGTGTGGTCCTCGCCCGAGAGCTGGCAGAAAGTGGCGCCGCAGGCGCGGCGGATCTGCATCGGCCGCGCGAGATTGGCGGTCGCATCCTTCACGCCGATGATGTTGGGATGGAGCGCCAGCCGCGCCATCGTCGCGACGCTCATATCGACCACGCTGCGACCGGGAATATTGTAGATGATCACAGGGATATCGGCCTGATCGGCGATCGCCTCGAAGTGCAGGTAAAGCCCTTCCTGGGTCGGCTTGTTGTAATAGGGCGTCACCACCAGCACCGCATCGGCCCCGGCGGCCTTCGCATGGCGTGCGAGGTCGATCGCCTCGGCCGTGCTGTTCGAGCCTGCGCCGGCGATCACGGGCACGCGGCCGCCGGAGACCGCGATGGTCACTTCCACGACACGGCGATGCTCGGCATGGCTGAGCGTGGGTGACTCGCCCGTGGTGCCGACCGGAACGAGGCCGTGGCTGCCCTCATTGATCTGCCAATCGACAAAGCGCTCGAGCGTTTTCTCGTCGACCGATCCATCGGGATACATTGGCGTGACGAGGGCGACGAGCGATCCCCAGAACATGGCTTTTCCTTAGGCGGCTGGCCCTTGAGCGCGGGCGAAGTGAGGCGGGGAAACTAGGGTCCGCCGGTGCCTGTCGCAAGCGGGAGGCTTTCCGCTATCATTCTTTCGCGGCCGAGCCGGTTGAGTGGGAGTTGGAGTCGGATGAAAGACGTGGCGTCCGATGCGGAGCGATCGGGCTTAAGGCATGGTAGTCCGATGCTGAGCCGCGCTCTTGAGATCCGTCATGGCACGCGAAGGCGGGGCGGCCCCCCGCGTGCCATCCACGCCTTACCTTCGTCGCGCACGCAAAAAGGCGTGGATGACCAGCCTTCGCCGAGCATGACGTGGAGAAATAAAGATGGTTCAAACCAAAGTCATCCCGTTCTAGACACCGTCGCCGCGCTCATCGAAGGCTATGCATGACGGCGAGATCGGGCGGCCCGCGACGACTGAACCGCCTTCTCCTGACCGCCGCGTGCCTCGTCGCGATCGTGCGGCCAGCCGCCGCGCAGACCACCTATGCCTCGCCTATGGATGCGGTCGCCGCGCACGACTGGAGTGCGGCCTCCACCATGGCGGGCCAATATGCCGATCCGGTCGCGGGCAAGCTCGTCACCTATTACCGGCTACTGACCCGCGGTGCCGCGACCGCCGCCGAGATCGACGGCTTCATGCGGAGCAGTCCGGACTGGCCACAGCAGCCGCTGCTCGAAACCCGCTGGGAGCAGGCGCTTGTCGAGGAGGCAGATCCCGCGACACTCGTGGCGCAGTGCCATGGCCGGTGGCCGGAGGGTGTGCAGGCATTGCTACGCTGTACCGACGCGTTCGCGGGCACCAGCGATCCCGCCGATGCAAGCGAAGCCGCCCGCCGCGCCTGGACCGCCACGGGCCTGACGGATCCCGCACAAATCGCTGTCTTTCTCGGCCAGTGGGGTTCGCAAATCCGCCCGGAGGATGATTGGGCGCGCTTCGTCGCCCTCGCCCGGAAATCCTCACCAGCCGCCGGGGCGCAGATCCAGCGGCTTGCCGCCGCTGACCAGCCCGTTGCCCTGGTTTGGGTGGCGCTCAATGATCAACAGCCCGACGGCGCAGCCCTGCTGGCCGCTTTGCCCGAGGCGCAGCGACGGGAGCCGGGACTGTTCCTCGCCGCCGCGCGATACACGCGAAAGACGGTGGGCGATCCGCAGGCCCTGGCGCTGTGGATGAGCGACGGCAATCCCGCCTTGGCCGCTGGACTGCCGGTGCAGCAGCACGCGCTTTGGACCGAGGCCGAAAAACTCACCCGCGCGCTCATCACCGACAACCAGGCGCCGCAAGCCTACGCCTTGGCCGATCTCATCAAGCCGCTCGCACCCGCCGATCGGGGCGACGAGGAGTTCCTTGCGGGCTTCATCGCTCTGCGGCTGCTGCATCAGCCGGACAAAGCGGTGCTCCATTTCCGGACACTCGCTGGCCTGTCGTCCTCCGTCATCACGCAGGCACGGGCGCATTATTGGCTGGCACGGGCGCTCGCCACCCAAGGGAGCGCTATGCAGGCGACGGCGGAATATGGCCGCGCCGCTGCCTGGCCGACGACCTTCTACGGACAGCTCGCGGCGCTGGCACTCGGCCAGGGACCCTCTGGGCTGAATACGCGCATCCTCAACGTCCCAACGCCGGGCTGGACCACCGAGGAGGCGCTCGACTTCGCGGGGCGCGAGGTGGCGCGGGCCAGCGCCTTCCTCGTCGCCTGGAATGAGCCGCGTCGTGCCTACAACCTCCTCATGGATCTCGGGCCGATCGCGCCCGACAGCCCCGACATGGCGATGGCCGGGCAGCTCGCGCTCGGCTTCCAGGTGCCGGCCGCCGCGGTGGGCGTCGCGCGCTATGCCGGGCTGCACGGGCAGATGCTGCTCGCCGCCGGCTGGCCCATTCCGGTGCAGCCGCCCGCCGGTGCAGTCGAACCTGCCGTTCTGCTGGCGCTCATGCGGCAGGAGAGCAGCTTCGATGTCGCGGCTGTCAGCCCGGCCGGGGCGCTCGGCCTCATGCAGCTTATGCCAGCGACGGCGCGGCTTGTGGCGGGCCAACAAGGCGTCGCGCTGACGCCGGGCGCCCTGACCAATGACCCTTCCGTCAACATGACGCTCGGCACCGACTATTTCGGCGGGTTGCTGCAGCGTTTCGACAATTGCCTGCCCTGCGCCATCGCGGGCTACAATGCCGGTCCCAACCGGGTCGACCAATGGCTCGGGCAGAACGGCGACTTCCGCACGCCGAACGGACCCGATGTGCTCGACTGGATCGAGCTCATCCCTTTCGACGAGACGCGCAATTACGTCCAGCGGGTGACCGAGGGCATCGAGATCTACCGCGCCAAAGAAGGCGTGGTCCTGCTCCATCCGCTCGCCGCGTGGCTCCGCTGAGAGTTTCTCGGGCCGTCGCGAGTGCGGCAGGCATCGGCTTCTTTCCTTGGGCACCGGGCACCGCCGCTTCGGCTGCCGCCGCCGTGCTCGGCGCGGTCATCCTGCGCTACGAGGGCTGGTCGGCGCTGGGCGCCGCCGCTGTCCTGGCGACGCTCGGCGGCGTGCTGGCGATCCGCGCGGCGGAGGCGGCGGATGATCCCGGCTGGGTGGTGATCGACGAGGTCGCCGGCCAGTGGATCGCGCTGCTCGGTCTGCGCCATGTGTCGCTTGGCGGTTTGGTTGCGGCTTTCGTACTGTTCCGGCTGCTCGATATCGCGAAACCCGGCCCGATCGGCTGGGCGGACCGTCAGCACAATGCGATCGGCGTGATGGCGGACGATGTCATCGCGGGGCTGATCGGCGCGGCGATCCTCTGGGCGCTGCTGCAGTGGCGGCCCACGCTTCTGGGGTGAAGAGGAGACCGCTGCGATGTTTCCACCCGACTTCCTTGCCGCCGCCGAGGCCGTGCTCGGCGCCTGCCGGGCGCGCGGCTGGCAGGTGACGACGGCTGAAAGCTGCACAGGCGGTCTCATCGCCGGGCTGCTGACGGCGATCGGCGGTTCGTCGGATGTCGTGGATGGCGGAGCGGTGACGTATTCCAACGCCGCGAAAACCCGCATGCTCGGCGTGCCGGCTGCGTTGATCGCCGCCCATGGCGCGGTGAGCGAAGAGGTGGCGCGCGCCATGGCGGAAGGCGCGCGGCGAACCGCTGGCGTCGATCTCGCGGTGGCGGTTACCGGGGTCGCCGGGCCGGGCGGCGGAACGGCGGAGAAGCCGGTGGGTCTGGTGTGGTTCGGGTTGGCATCACCGGCAGGCGTCGCCACGCAGTCGCGCATTTTCCCGGGTGATCGCACGGCGATACGGATGGAAACGGTGCGACACGCGATGGCGGCTTTGCAGAAGGCCGCCGAGGCGGGACGTTACGTCTGAGGACTTGTTGATTTACGTTTTCGCGTAGTGTCGAAAATCGCGCGCGTGATGTTTCTGGTTTGAACCGCGCTTACTCCATCACGTCATGGCACGCCTTCGCGTGCCATGACGGATCTCTTGGCGCGCTCAATATCAAAGAATCACGCCATAGAGGACATCGTTGCGCATACGTTCAAGCAGCGATCGCGCTCAACGCTGTTTCCAGCTTGTCCATACCTTCGTCCAGCAACGCATCGGACACCGTCAGCGGCACCAGAACGCGGATGACATTTGCGTTGTTGCCACAGGACAGCAGGATCAAACCCTCCTCCAGGCCGCGCGTCGTGACCTGCTTGGTCGCTATGGCGTCCGGCTCGAAGCCGCCCTTCTCCTTGAAGATCTCGAAGGCCACCATGCCACCCAGGCCGCGAATCGCGCCGATGGGGATGGAGGAATTGCCGCGCGCGATTTCCTCCAGCCGCTGCTTGATGCGGGCGCCCAAAGCCTCCGACCGCGCGAGCAGCTTCTCCTCCGCGATCACGTCCAGCACGGCAAGCGCGGCGGCGCAGGCGATCGGGTTGCCGCCATAGGTGCCGCCCATGGCGCCGGGCTCCGGCTTGTCCATGATTTCGGCGCGGCCGATGACGCCGGAGAGCGGAAAACCGCCGGCGAGCGACTTTGCGGTCGCCACCAGATCGGGAGCCACGCCCGAATGCTCGATCGCGAACATCTTGCCGGTGCGCGCGAAACCGCATTGCACCTCGTCGGCGATCAACAGGATGCCGTGACGGTCGCAGATCTCGCGCAAGGCGACGAGCAGTTCCTTGGGGGCGATGTAGAATCCGCCCTCGCCCTGCACCGGTTCGATGATGATCGCGGCGCAGCGCTCGGGATCGAGGTCGGCCTTGAACAGCAGATCGAGCCCGCGCAATGAATCGGCGACCGAGACGCCCTGATGCTCGATCGGGAAGGGGATGTGGAAAACATCCGGCGGCATCGGGCCGAGGCCCTTCTTGTAGGGATTGACCTTGCCGGTCATTGCCACCGTCAGCAGCGTGCGGCCGTGGAAGGCGCCCGTAAAGGCGACGACACCGGAACGCCCGGTAACCAGCCGCGCGATGCGGATGGTATTCTCGACTGCTTCCGCGCCGGTGGTGAAGAGGATCGACTTGGCCGGGCCCGGAAAGGGCGCCAGAGCGTTGAGGCGCTCGGCGAGCTCGATATAGGGCTCGTAGGGCACGACCTGGAACGAGGTGTGGGTGAAGCTCGCCATCTGCTTCGTCGCGGCGGCGATGACCTTGGGGTGGCAGTGACCGGTATTGAGCACGCCGATGCCACCCGCGAAGTCGATGAAACGGCGGCCGTCCTTGTCCCAGAGTTCGGAATTCAGGGCGCGCTCGGCAAAGACCGGCGTGGCATTGGCAACGCCGCGTGGCACCGCGGCCCGCCGCCGTTCGAGTAGCTCCGTGTTCTTGGACATTATGACGCTCGCTGGCTGTTACCAAGCGTCAGACTACCAATCCTTGCGAGAGGAGGCGAGGGGTGGCCCGGCCTCCTAGCCGTTAGACGTCGGCGTGGAACGTGTTGCCCGCTGTCGTCGGCTTCACATGCCCGGCGCGGATGACATAGTCGCCGAAGCTCTCCTCATCCTCGCGTGCCTCCGCATATTCCCGAAACAGCGAACCGAGGGCGCCGACGGCGGCGTCATGCCCGACATCTGGGCGATACAGCTTGTTCAGCCGCTCGCCCTCGAAACTGCCGCCGAGATAGAGGTTATAGGTCCCGGGCCCGCGACCCACGAAGGCGATCTCGGCGAGGTAGGGCCGCGCGCAGCCATTCGGGCAGCCGGTCATGCGGATGACGATGTCATCCTGCTGCAGTCCCGCCTTTTCGAGTTCGCCCTCGAGCGCCGTCAGCAGCTCGGGCATGTAGCGTTCACTCTCGGCCAGCGCGAGGCCGCAGGTCGGTAGCGCGACGCAGGCCATGGCATTGCGGCGTAGCCCGGTATCGGCACTCGTCGCCATGCCGTGCTCGGCGAGAAGCGCCTCCACGACTGGCTTCTGCGCCGCCGAGACATTGGCGATCATGAGGTTCTGATTGGGCGTGAGGATGATGACGGCGGTGCTTCCATCTAGCGCGCGCGCGATTTCCCGCAGGCCGGTCTGCAACCGCTTCTCCGGCCAATCCTTGATACGGCCGCTCTCGACGAAAAGCGTCGCATGCCAGTTGCCGTCATCGCCTTTGGTCCAGCCGTAACGATCTCCGCGACCGGTGAAAGCGGGCACATGCGCGGGGCCGAGCTTGTAGCCGAGCCGCTGCTCGACCTCGTCGCGGAAACGGTCGAGACCCATTGTCTCGATGGTGTATTTCAAACGTGCATGTTTGCGTACTGAGCGATTGCCGAAATCGCGTTGCACCAGCACGACTTTCTCCGACACATCCACCGCCTGCTCAATGGTGCAGGAGCCGAGATGGTCCGCGGCACGGGGGAAGGTATCGGACTCGCCATGCGTCATGCCCATGCCGCCACCGACCAGCACATCCCAGCCAACAATCTTCTTGCCCTTGAGGATCGCGACGAAGGAAAGATCGTGGGCATAGACATCGACATCATTCTGCGGCGGCACAGCGACGGTGATCTTGAACTTCCGAGGCAGATAGGTCTTGCCATAAATCGGCTCGACCTCATCGCTCGCGGCGTCGCTGGAGGTGTCGACGACCTTTTCGTCATCCACCCAGATCTCGTGATACGCACCCGTCTTTGGCGAAAGATGGTCGCTGATGTCGCTGGCGAGTTTCAGCGCGGTCGCATGAATCGCGCTCTGATAGGGATTGGCGGCACACATCACATTGCGATTGACGTCCCCGCAAGCGGCGAGGGTGTCGAGCAGCGCCTTGTTGATGGTGTTGATGGCGGGCCGTAGGTTGCTTTTGATGATGCCATGGAACTGGATCGCCTGGCGCGTGGTGATGCGCAGCGTGCCGTTCGCGCGTTCCTCGGCGATATCGTCGAGCGCCAGCCATTGGGCGGGCGTCATCTGTCCGCCCGGCACCCGCACGCGCGCCATGAAGCTGAAGGCTTTCTCCATCTTCTTGCGGCCGCGCTCGGCCCGCACGTCGCGGTCATCCTGCTGGTAGATGCCGTGAAACTTCGTGAGCTGCGTGTCATCTTCGGCAAGCTGGCCGGTGATGATGTCGCCAAGGCCCGCGGCAATGCCGCCGCGCAGGCCGTGGCTTTCGGTCTTGATGTATTCGTTGCGGGACAGCGGCGGCTTGTCGGTGGAGTCAGCCATCGGTTCGACTTTCAGTAAACGTCGCGCAGATACCGGTTCTCGCGCCGCAGCATATCCAGCTGCGACGTGGCCGCCGTTTCGTCTTTGCCGGTCTGATCGGCGATCACGCGGATCAGCGCGGCATGCACGTCCTTCGCCATGGCATTGGCGTCGCCGCAGACATAGATGGCGGCGCCATCGGCGATCCAGCGCATGAGTTCCGCGCGCTGCTCCCAGATGCGGTGCTGCACGTAAATCTTCTGGCGCTGATCGCGGGAAAAGGCCGTGTCGATGCGGGTGAGCAACCCGGACTTCTGCCAGTCCTGCCATTCCAGCTGATACAGGAAATCATGCGTGAAGTGGCGGTTGCCGAAGATCAGCCAGTTGCGGCCCTTGGCCTCGGTCGCCTCGCGCTGCTGCATGAAGGCGCGGAAGGGCGCCACGCCTGTGCCCGGCCCGATCATGATGACCGCGCGATCGGGATCGGCGGGCAGCCGGAAATGCGGGTTCGGCTTGAGATAGACCTTGATCGTCTGCCCCGCGCGGCGCCGCTCGGCCACATCCACCGACGCCACGCCCCTGCGTTTGCGGCCATGCGTCTCATAGCGCACGGCGGAAACCAGCAGATGGGCCTCGTCCTCGGCGAGCAGGCGGCTGGAGGCAATGGAATAGAGGCGCCCGGGCAGGGGGCGCAGCAAGCTGGTAAGCTGGCTCGCATCCAGCTTCATCGGCGCCGCAGCCAGCAGGTCAATCACCTGCCGGCCGGGCAGCCAGGCCTTCAGCGCGTCAACATCGGCCGCCAGAGTTTTCAGCGCCGCGCTGTCGGTGAGCTTGGCATAGGCCTCGACCTGCGGCCGCGTCAGCGTCGTGATGTCCTGCGCCTCGGTCAGCGCGGTTTGCGCCATGGCATCGCCCGCCAGGCCAGCGACCACCAAAATCTCATCGACAAGAGCGGGGTCGTTGCGTGGCACGATGCCCAGCGCGTCGCCCGGCTCATGCGCGAGGCCGGAGCCTTCGAGGGACAGTTCGGCATGCCAGGTCTCGGCGGAAGAGCCGGTGCCGTTGAGGTTGATAAGTTCCCGGATCTCGGCCTCGAACGGCGTGTTCCGGGTATAGGCCGGTTCGGCCTCATCTTCCTCGCCGGCACCGCCGCGGGCGAAATCGACATGGATGACAGCGCTTTCATCCGCGGGCGCCGCCTTGTCGATCGTCTCTTTCTTAAGCGTTTCAAGGGCGGACTTGATCCACGCCGCCGCCGGCTTCTCGAAATCGACGTCGCACTCGACCACGGGCGCGAGGCGCGTGCCGCCGAGAGCGGCCAGCCGCTCGTCAAAGAGATGGCCGGTCGAGCAGAAGTTCACATAGGCACGGTCGCCCAGCGCCAGCACGCTGAACCGCGTCTTGTCGAAGCGTGGCGCATCCTCCGCCTGCAATGCCTGGAGGAAGTCGGTGGCGCGCTGTGGCGGATCGCCCTCGCCCCAGGTCGCGGCGATGAGCAGCAGGTTCTCGGCCTTGGCGGCCTCGGTGGGCGTGATGTCGGCCACATCGGCGACGCGCGGAGCGAAGCCGAGCTTCTGCGATGCCTTGCGGATATTCGCCGCGAGTGTTTCCGAATTACCGGATTCCGTGGCGTAGAGGATTAGCAGCGGCACCTTCTTGGCCGCAGCGTGGGCCGGTGCTGCGAGCGCGGGTTGAAGCACCGGGCCGGTGGCGGCCTGATAGCCGGCGAGGAAGCCGCTCAGCCAGGCGCGCTGTTCGGGCGAACTTTTCGTGATGACGCCATTAAGCGCGGCGATCTCCTCCGGCCGGAACGGCGCGGTGGGCGGCAGCTGGGGCAAGCTGGGCATGATCGCTCGTGTCACTCTTCGTTCGTGGCCGGCATATCCAGCCAGCCGTTCTGCTTCACCAAGTCCCGGGTCATCGCCGCGAGAGCGGGCAGGCCATGGCCTTCCTGCCGCCACACATCGCGCTTCCGGCTGATCGTTTCCAGCCGCTCGCCCCATTCCGGTCCAAACTCCCGCGCCAGCTGCCCACGGATCGTTTGGGCAAGCCCCGGGCTCCGGCCGCCGGTCGATACTGTAAGCAGTAATGCCCCACGCCTTAGTTCAGCGCTATTGTGGAAGCTGCAATGCTCCCGCCGGTCCTCGACATTGACCAGAACTTTCTGAGCTCGGGCTCGGACGGCTAAGGCCGCCGCCGCCTGCTCCGGCACGCCGACTACCCAGAGGACATCGAGCGCCGCCAGAGCGGCCTCATCGGGCAGGCCATGCCGAAGCTGTGCGCCGGCGGCCTCCGTCAGCGCGTCATCCGCCTCATCACAAAAGCAGAGCGCGCCCTCGGCGCCCCCGGCCAGCAGCAATTGCCATCGCCGGAGGGCCGCCGGCCCATGGCCAGCAAGCGCCATCCGCAGCATCGATGGATCGAGAGAAACCGGATTCATGCCGCCATAGGCAGGATTTCGTCGATCCGGGCAAGATCCGGGCGGGATTTGGAAGGAGAGGGCTCAACTCTGTCGGAAGGAGAGAAAATCCTTCCAAATCTCGCGCAGAAAGGAGTGCGGCCTGATTCGATTCTTACCTCGTTATCAGCGCGTGTCGGTTCCGAGGCGTTGCGCAGGCCCGTACGTGACTTCAATGTTCTAACGGCGAACGATGAATTTGCGGTGGAAGAAGGAGCGAGTAAGCCTGATATAATCGAGGAGAGACGGAGCCCTGCCCCATTCGGCAAAAGACCTATCCCGTCGCACTTTCTCGATCACGCTAATACCCGATGTAACGGAATTCGAATGGACCATGCGTCATGGCCGTTCTCATGTCTTCGTTCAAAGGGTGAGTAACTCTGGATGTTTAAGGAAATCCGTCACATTCTCTCTGGTCGTCGGCCGAAGGATCGAGTCTAGGCGCGGCCCAGGCCGGCTCCACGAAAAAACAAGCCTTAGATAATGTCGGGGTAAGTCCTTGGTTGAGTCGGAAGACTGAGCCGCGGGCGCAGGGCGAGCCTCTTGTCGCAAGGGCATGAGAATCGATCAATTCTGCGGTCCAAAGTAACCGAACAAGGGTGAACGCTTTGTCTTCGGATCGATGGACCGCATAAAGTTGAACTCAGGATGCCTGTGGATAAAATAAGTCATTGCGGTCAGCAATTCATTCGAATTGGATGGCCTGTGTGTGATGCACTCATAAATTTCTGCTGCGGAGAACTCGTGTCCTGGATTGGCCAAAAGGAACTTCACCCATCCGCGTGGCTGGAAGAGCACAGCTTGAGTTGCGAGGTGTGTTTCCCCCCACTCCTTCAGCTCCTGTACCCGGAAAGTTAGTAACTGCTCTTGCTGCCGTTGGAGCGCCTTTTTCAGTTCCTTCTGCAGTCGAAGTTCCCCTGCCAGGAGCTCCCTTGGTCGTTTGTTCGGGTCCATCTCACATTGCGCTGCTGGAAGCCCGCGTAACACATAGGAAGGCGGCGGCTGGTGCGGAGCGGGCTCATACTGATGAAACCCATAGTGTGTGGGCCAAGGATCGAACGGGTTTACGGCGGTAAAAGGCGAAGGATTGATGGCCTGTGGCGGAAGGGCCGGGATGAAGGGCGGAGTTCCTTGCGCGTTCGATTGAGGTTGGCCTGAATTGACGAGAGTAAAATCCGGGCTGTACGGGATTGACGAAACGGGAGCGTCCCCCGACATCGGCAAGCACCTACGCAATGTATCCTCAAAGGAACCAGGCCCAGAGTACGAAACACCTGCGTGGTAGGGAGTATAACCAACCCGCGCGTTTCTGTTGGTGATGTACATGTTTGTCGTTTTTGGCACGGTTCTCTCCGGCTGCAATGATCGGGCCTCTCTCTCTCGTCGAGAGCCTTGAGCGAGCTGCTCAGCGAGGAAATGCACCGTCCTTTGTTCACCGAAGATGAAAATGCGATCCATCTCATAGAATAGAGACACGACTTCGCAGCGCGATATTCGGCTCTTCGTGGATCACAGAACAACCAATCCGCGACGAAACTCAGCGCAGCGAACCCTGACGCGTCCCGAGCCGTGATTAGCTCGTGATCCCGCCGTCCGCCGTGGAGCGTAAAGTCGTGCCTTGAGACTGGCTCTGCGATTGCGAGCCTCCGCCGCTCTGGCTCTGGCTTTGACTTTGGGATTGCTCAGTCGCAACCTCGGGCTCGGCTGGACGCCAGTCGCGGAAGAAGGCGCGGCCGATTACCGCGGCAAGCGTAATGAGGTCGCGCTGCATGGCGTCGAGGAAATCATGCAGACCGTCCTGGATGATCTGCTTCGCGGTGCGGTCCAGCAGTGCGCCGCGCATCTCCTCGATCTGCTCGAGCGCCGTCAGCGTCCCGCGCAGCCCGTAGCTGGTGCGGAGCTGGGTGAGGTGCCATTCCGCCTGACTGAGGCATAGCCGCACGCTGCGCGGAAAGCACGGGTCGGCGAGCAGGAAAGAGACCACCTGGTCGCCGCTGAAATCCACCGGCGCGATGCGGCGGAAGGCGTGATAGCCCGCCACCGCGCGCAGCATGCCGCCCCACTGCGTGCGCTCCTCAAGCTGACGCTCCTCCCGGCCGTTCGGCGCGAGGCGATGGAACTTGATGTCGAGCAATCGTGTGGTCTGGTCCGCTCGCTCGATAAGGCGGCCGAGTTCGTAGAAATGCCAGCCCTGGTCACGGAAGAACGTGCCCTCGGTGATTCCGGTATGGGTTTGTACCGCTTCCTTGATGCGGGTGCAAAGACGGGAAAGCGCATCGCCCCGCAGCTCCCAATCCTGAACCGTCGCGAGTTCGCGGTGGAAGACATTGAGGTGCTTCCACATCTCGGTACTGATGATCGGCCGCAAGGTGCGGGCATTCGTGCGCGCGGCCTCGATCGAGCCGATCACCGAACTGGGGTTGGAAGTGTCGAGCAGGTAGTAATGCTTGACCGCTTCGGGATCGAGCACCGTGTGATTTTTGGCGAAATGCTCCTCGTCGGCATGGATGCGAATGAGCGCATCCCAAGCCTCGGCCTCCAATCCTGGACTTTCGAAAGTCTGCGTCACATCCACAAGGCGAGCGAGGTTCTCAACGCGCTCCATATAGCGGGCGAGCCAGAACAGTCCCTCGGCATAGCGGGCGAGAAGCGGCATCTCCTGCACGCTCACGCGGCTGTCTCCGCGATCACCCAGGTATCCTTGGACCCGCCGCCCTGCGAGGAATTGACGACGAGGCTCCCCGCCTTGAGCGCGACGCGGGAGAGGCCGCCTGGCAAAACCCAGGTGCTGCGCCCGGTCACAGCAAAAGGCCGCAGATCGAGATGGCGCGGCCGGATGCCTTCGGGGGTCAGCGTGGGACCCACGGAAAGCCCGATCATCGGCTGGCTGATCCAGTTCGAGGGATCGGCGAGCAGCGCGGCCCGTGCGGCATCAAGCTCCGCGAGGGTGGAGCGCGGACCAATGGTGATGCCGTAGCCACCGGATTCACCCACCGGCTTGATGACGAGCTCATGCAGCCGGTCAAGCGTCACCGCCAGGCCGGCAGCCTCGCGACAGATATTGGTCTCGACGTTCAGCAGGATCGGCTCCTGATCGAGGTAATATTTAATGATGCGCGGCATATAGGCATAGACCGCCTTGTCATCCGCGACCCCGGTTCCGACGGCATTGGCGATCGCCACATTGCCTTTGCGCCAGGCCGCGATGAGCCCCGGCACACCGATCATGCTGTCCGGGCGAAATACCAGAGGATCGAGAAAGTCGTCACCTAATCGGCGGTAGATCGAATGCACCGCGCGTAGCCCTGAGGTCGTGCGCATGAAAACGCGGTCGTTCTCGATGACGAGGTCGGCGCCTTCCACCAGCGGCACGCCCATCTCGCGGGCGAGGAAGACATGCTCGAAATAGGCGGAGTTGTAGATGCCAGGCGAAAGCAGCACGACTTGCGGATCCAGCACACCCTCTGGTGCGATCTCCGTCAACGCCTCTCGCAAGCGCATGCCGTAGTCATCGACCGGCCGCAGCGCCATGCCGGCGAGCAGATCGGGAAAGGCGCGCCGCATCAGATGGCGGTTCTCGATAACGTAGGAAACGCCGGAGGGGGTGCGCGCATTGTCCTCCAGCACGCGGAACTCGCCGTGCTCGTCGCGCACGATGTCGATGCCGCAGATATGGGCATAGGTTCCGAAGCGAACCGGGAAATGTTCCATCTCCGGGCGGTAGTTGGAGTTGCCGAGGATGAGGTCGGCGGGAACGATTCCGTCGCTGATGATGTGCCGGTCGTGGTAGATGTCGTGGAGGAAGCAGTTGATCGCCGCGACGCGTTGCCGCACGCCGGCTTCCAGCTTGCGCCATTCCGCAGCGGTGATGATGCGCGGGATGCAGTCGAAGGGCAGGATGCGATCGATCGCGCGGGCCTCGGAATAGACCGTGAAGGTAATGCCGAGGCTCATCAGGTCATTTTCGGCGGCGGTCGCCCGGGCGCGCAGACCCTCCAGACCGATGGCCGAGATCCGATCGCGCACCGCCTGCCCAGCTCCGCCATCGCCTGCGCGGCCGGCCGAGAGCTCATCGACGAAGCCACCTGGATCGCAGTCTGCAAACAGATCTTGCGTGATAATATCGGCTTCCTCGGTTCGTGTTGACCTTTCGGCTATAAGCTGTTTGCCGCAGGGCTGCCAGACCCCTAGAAATGGCTGCTTGCTCGGCTAACGCTGTCCGCCAAAGGCCCCAGGAGCAATGGATTTCCGGCAGGAATTTATTTGCAAATCTGAGGAATACCGGCTTTACCTCACCCAACTCGCGGAGGTCGGGAGGCTCCTTCCTCCCCGATTTCAACGAGTTTCATCCGTCCGGAGTTCGACATGCGCCGCCTGATCGCTGGATTAATGGCAACCGCCTTGCTCATGCCCGGCGTGGCGAGCGCCGCCTGTCTCAAAACATACGAGGGCACCGCCCTCAATGTGGCCGGGCTCAAGAGCCAGCTCATGGTGACCGCACTCTCCTGCGACACCCGCGACCGCTACAACACCTTCATCCTGGCATTCCGACCGACGTTGATGAGTGAGGATAACGCGCTCAATTCCTATTTCTCGCACCACTACCGCCACAACTGGCGGTCTGAGCATGACGCCTACATTACCCAGCTCGCCAATGTGCAGTCCGAGGCGGGGATCAAGCAGGGCACCTTATTCTGCCAGCAGAACGTAGGCCTGTTCGATCAGGTGGCCAAGTTCAGGACCGGCACACAGATGGCGGAATTCGCCAACAACGCGCCGCTGATCCTGCCTTTTCCAGTGGAGATCTGTGGTTTCCATCGCGTCCCGGTGGCCGCGCCGGTAATTCAGACCGTGGCGGATCAGACCGGCAAGCCAGTGGCTGCTGGCGGCACGGCAGCCGCGCCGCCTGCTGCTCCGGCGACCGGGAAGAAAGGCAATTTCTTCGGCAATATCGCCCACGGTATCGGCAGCATCTTCTAAGGCGTGATGTCTTTGGTCTGAACAGGGACCCAAACTCTCGTCATGGCACGCGAAGGCGTGCCATCCACGCCTTGCCTTCGTGACCCAAGCGAAGGCGTGGATGCTCGGCCTTCGCCGAGCATGACGTGGTGGAACGCATATGGTGCGATCCAAAGACGTCCTGCTCCAGCCCGGGCGCCCGCGCCTTCCTCGAGCGAAAAACGGATTAGGGAAGGCCGACGGCGGCCTTCTTTGTTGGCCGACAGGAAGACGCTTACCGCACGATGACCTCGACCCGGCGGTTGCGCGCTTGCCGCACGCCTGGTCCGGTGACGACCAGCAGATGCGTCTGCCCAAAGCCCAGATCCGTGATCGCATTCGGGGGCACGCCGTCGGCGACAAGCTGGGTTCGGACGACGGCCGCCCGGTGCGCCGAGAGACCAAGATTATAGGCCGCCGAGCCCGAGGTATCGGTGTAGCCGTTAACAGCGATCCGCGTGAATTCGGTGCGGTTCGACGCGGCCGCGGCCTCCGCGATGATGTCCCTCGTCTGCGGCGTCAGGTTCGCCTTGTCCCAACCAAAGAAAACAAGATAGCTGCGCGCCGACTCGGCCGAAGGCGCGACATCCACGACGGGCGGCGGAGGCGTCGGCCGCGCGGAGTCGAAGGCGTAGCGCAGCCCGATGAGCCCAACATTGTCATAGACCGGCGACAGCTTGGTTTCGCCATCGACGGTTTGGTTGTCGATCGCCGCGTTCGAGTCGAACTTGCTTTGGTCGGTGGTGCCGAGGAAGTGGTATTCAGCCGTGAGCGACAAACCGGGAACAGGCAAGATCGGCACGGCGAGCCCGGCGATACCCTGAAAGGCAAAACTGCCCTCGGTGCCCTGCGCGGTCACGGGGTTCACATTGTATGTTACCCGCGAGAGGTCCTGCCAGGCGTAGCCAGCGCCGGCGCCGAGATAGGGATAGAGGTACGGCGTGCCGACATCGATATCGTACAGCGCGTTGACGAAGGCGCCATATTTCCGGTTCGTACCGCTGGCCCGCGTCGTGCCGTAATAGGGATCGGAGGCATTGTGGACGTCGCTCGGCAGATAAATGCCCTCAACCTCCAGCCGCAAACCATTGCCGAGGCCGTAACCCAGGCTGCCGCTGGCCGCGACGCCGCTATCGTAATTGAGCTTGTTCCCGGCGCCGACGGAGTCACCGGTGAAAGCCGGACCGGCAAGGACCTTCTGGCTTTGCTGCCAGTTGAGCCCGGCGCCGCCCCCGATATAGATGCCCGTCACCGGCTGGGCCGCGGCCTCTGTCGCCAAGATCAAAGTAGGGGCGGCGAGCACTGTCGCTGTCAGTGCCACCCTTCGAAACGTCATTCCGGCTCTCCTCGATCGACTGAAACACGCCCGGCAAGCCACGCGCCGAGACGCGTGCTGCCGCATGAGATTCATCGTCTGACAGTGGAGAGTTACCTCGGGCTTAACTAAATCGAGGCTTCAGCCCGAGGCAGGGAAGCGTCAACGTTATGCCGCAAAAAAGAAAAGGGGGCGTCCCGGCTGGGACGCCCCCTTTCATCGTCGAGACAAGCTTCCTGGAAAGGAAACTTACTTGATGATGATTTCCACGCGACGGTTCTGCGGCTCGCGCACGCCCGGGCCCGTGGGCACCAGGAGATGCGTCTCGCCATAGCCCGCGATGGAGATCGCGGTAGCGGGAACGCCGTCGGCGATCAACTGCGCCTGGACGCTCTTGGCGCGACGGATAGACAGACCCTGGTTGTAGGTCGGCGTGCCCGACGTGTCGGTGTAGCCGTTGACCTCGATCTGCGTGTACTGGACGTGGGTCGAGTTCGCGGCCGCCTCGGCGACGATCTCCTTGGCGCGAGGCGTCAGGTAGTACTTATCCCAGTCGAAGAACACGAGGTAGGTGCGTGCCGGTGCCGGAGCGGGAGCCACGACAGGGGCCGGCGGCGGCGGCGGCGGGGACGGCGTGTTGAAAGCATAGCGCAGGCCGACCATGACCGACTGATTAACAGCTGGGCCAAAGGTGTAGGTGGACGGCGTGCCCTCGAACGAACCGCTGAACTTCTCCTTAGCCGTCGTGCCGATGTAGTGGTAGTCGGCGGTGATGGAGAGGCCCGGAGCGGGCGGGATCGGAACCGAGAAGCCGACGATGCCCTGATAGGCAATGCTGCCGTAGGTGCCGTTAATGCTATCCACGCCGGCGGAGTTGATGCTGGCGTTGTCAATGTTGGTCCACAGATAGCCGACGCCGGCACCAACATAGGGATAGAAGAAGGGTAGGCCCACATCGACGTCATACAGGGCGTTAACGAACGCGCCGTATTTCTGCGTGTAGCCGTGGAAATCGAACTTCGGAGCGATGAACCCTGGCTTCAGCTTGTTAAGCTGCTGGCGCAGATACATGCCTTCGACTTCGAAGCGGAGGCCGTTGCCGAGGCCGTAGCCGACGCTACCTTCGCCGGAAACACTGCCCTGGAAGTAGGTGCGGCTCCCACCAAGACCACCAGGAGCGTACACGAGCTTCTGGGTGCTCTGGTAGTTATAGCCGGCGCCAGCGCCGACGTAGAGACCGCTGATGGGCTGAGCCATTGCCATGTGGGACAGGGCAAAAGCCGGGACCGCCATCACAGTCGCTGCTAGAAGCGCACTGCGGAGCTTCATTCTGTTTCTCCTCTCTGACCGACGCAATACCATTCAGCCCGGGCGGTCGCGCGGCGGCGTTGCCTGCTGTTCGGTTCAGCTGATTTACCACCTTCCGTGGCTATTCCCATACATGTCGCAGCGTTTTCGACACACCGTGATATGTTAGCAACAGTTGGCACTCAGCAACCCCAGGTTGGAATTCGCAACGCTCTACGCTCGCCATTTCGTCATCCGAGACGCCTGGTTAGGCTTCGGGCGTAACGGAAACATTGCAAAGCGTATTTTCACTAACGCGTGAACTCGCGCGCGGGTGGTCTCATCAGATATCCGGCCGCTTCAGCTGCATTGGCCGACTGCGATGTCAGTCACCGGATCGGCGAGACCCGAGAGACCCGGCTCGGCCCGCATTAGCCAGCCATAGAAGGGCGGCGGTGCGTCTGGCCGATGGTCCACAACCTGAAGGAACACGGCGGCATCGGGCGGAACATTGGGAGGCCGGACGTAACAGGCGAGCACCGTGATCTGCAGGGTGCGAACGGTGAATGGTTTGCCCAGCGCCGCCGTCACGCGATTCGTCGTGCCGTAAATCTTGTCGAGGATGATGAGGTCCGCCGTGGACTTCGGTGTCCAGTCGGGCGGCGCGGCCGTTCCTGATGCTGTCGCGGCGGCGGTGTCCGGCTCGGGTATCGGGGGCAGGGCAGGAGGCTTGGGAACTCCGGGCGCGGCGGGAACGCCGTTTCCCAAGACCCGGCTCGGATCCGTATTGGCAGGCGCCGAGAGATCCTGCGCGCTGATGGCACCGCTGGTCTGGGCAATCGCCGCCCCGACCAGGAGGGCGCTCCCAGAGAGCATCAGGAGGGCCGCGGCGGCGAAAAAGCGCATGACGCGCGTCACGGATGGCGCGGAAGCACGGCGCTGCGAGCCTTCACTGAGTCGACCCCGCGCCGGCGGGAGCGGCGCCGGTGTCATGCGTCGCGCCACCGCTTGCTCCGCCCGATTTCTGCAGCGAGGAAACGAGGTCGGTCACGCTGAAGATGAACTTGCCCAGCAGTTCCTCGAGGCTGACCGAGGATTGCGTGATGGTCACCCGGCCGCCCGACTTGATCATCGCATCGGCGCCGCCGGGCACGAGGGAGAGATACTTCCCTCCCAGCAAGCCGTCGCTGCTGATCTCGGCGCTGCTGTCGGTGGGCAGTTTGATCGCGTTGGAAACCGTGAAATTGACGTCCGCGAGATAGGTTCGCGGATCGATCGATGTGCCGATGACGGTTCCGACCTTCACACCAGCCATCCGCACGTCCGAACCGGAGGAGATTCCGTCGATGCGGTCGAACTGAGCGGTCAGCGGATAGCCGGGAACGCTCGCGGCACCTGAGGTCGCGAGCGCATAGGCCAGGAAACCCGCGGCCACGATGAGTACAACAAAACCGGCCGAAAGCTCGGCCACACTACGGCGCGCCATCCTAAACTCCTGGCGTCCCGGCATCGGTTGATCCCGCTTCGGGTGACCAGGCTTCGTAATCGCCGGTCGCCCGGCTGCGCGTGCCGCCGCTGTAATCGTGGCCGGGCGGCCGGTAGCTGAAAGGCGTTCCGGTGCGGTTCGGAAGATGTGGCTTTTGCCAGGGATGGCGCGGCACATCGGTCAACGGCGCATCGGTCGTATAATGCAGCCAGGAGTGCCATTCCGGCGGCACGGTCGAGGCCTCCGGTGCGCCTCGATAGAGCACCCAGCGACGTTGCCGCCGTCCACGGCTCAGCCCGCGCTCCTGGAAATACCGATTGCCGAAGCTATCCTGCCCCACAGCGCGACCGCGCAGCGAGGTGAAAAGGCGGGTGCCGAGATAACCGATCGTCGCAAGGGTCATCTCGCCCATATAGGCGATGCCCGGCCGCTGGTCCAACAGACGGTTTGTGACAGGGGCCGGATTGCCGCGACGCTCGTCGCACCACAAGATTATGTGGGTAACTTGCGAATCCGCCACCATATGCGCTTCCAAGCGACAACCGGCACGATTAAGGTCCGACCCATGAGAACGACTAAAGCTTGGCAGGGCGTACGACTGCGCGAGGTTAATGCCGCCGCTGAGGTGGATGACGCGCCACGGCGCGTCACTCTACCCGCGTCATGGGACGATGCGGCAGCGTCGGCAGTCGCGGCGCTTGCGCCACCGTCCGGCGCAGTTTCTCTGCCGAATCTCGCCGAGGCGTGGATCCGTCGTGCGGCGCGGGCGGCCGAATGTCGTGCGACGGGGGCGGGCGCCGATCTCGCCACTCGCCTCGAACAGGCGCTTGTCATGCGGCGAGCCGCGCCTTCGAGCGCGATATGGACCAGCGGGTCAGGCGCCGTCGAACAACCCGGCTTCATCCTGAACCTGCCCGCCTACCTCGACCCGGTAACCGGCTTCGACGATGCGGCTTTCGCGCGCGACGTCGCCATGGCGGTTGAATGCCTGACGCTGCTCCATCCCTCCGTGCCGAGGCTCGCCTTGGAAGTCGCGGATCTGCATGGGCTGCTCGCCGGCCTCGGCCTGCTCTATGACAGCGAGACGGCGCGGCAGGCGGCGGTATTGGTTGCCAGCCTTCTGCGGGGCGCGGCCGATTCCGCGTCAGCTCACCTAGTTGATGTCACCCAGCGCGAGATTTCCCCGCAACCTTGGCCCGCGCCGCGGAGTGTGGCCGCCTTTCCGGCACTCTCTGCTGCCGCCACGCGCGCCCATGCCCATGCCGCGGCGTTGAATCGCGTCGCGCATGAAGCGCTGCTCGGCGGCGAGGATGCGGTCGTCGCGGCCTTGCTGGGCGCAGAGACCTTGGGTTTGGCTCCGGCTTTCTCGCCAGTCGATGCCACGGGCCGGCTCACCCGTGCCACCGCGTCCTTCCTCGTCGCGCGCGGCCTGACGGTTGAGGCAGCCTTGGCGGCCCAACTCACCGGCGCGGATCTTTTGCCGGAAAGCTCAGTGCAATCCGCGACCGCCATGGCGGCCGCCCTACAATCGATCCTGCCGATCGCCGCGCCTCTTCTGCTGAGTGATCTTGCACCGGCCGCGCTGTCGGCCGCAGGTTCGCCGCCCTCCGCTGTGCCCGTCGAACTGCCAGCGCGCCGCAGCGGCACGCTGCAGAAGGCGACGGTTGGCGGTCACCGGCTTTACCTCACGACGGCCGAGTATCCGGATGGTCGCCTCGGCGAGATCGGCATCGCGCTGCACAAGGAGGGGCCGGCGTTCCGCGGCCTGATGGACGCCTTTGCCCAGGCGGTCAGCCTCGGGCTGCAGCACGGCGTGCCGCTCGAAGCCTATGTCGAGGCCTTTGTCGGGCTGCGCTTCGGACCCGGCGGAGCGGTGGAGGGCGATGTCGCCGTGGCCTCAGCGACATCGCTGATCGACTATGTCTTCCGCCACCTCGCCGCCGCGCATCTTGGCCGCAACTTGCCCAAGCCGGAGATGGTCGAGATGCCGGAGCCGGTGCCGGCATCGCCTTGGCTGCCGCTCGACCTGCCGCAGGACACCGCGCCGCGCCGCCGCAAACTGCGATTGGTCTCCTGATTTAACTCCCTGCGGCCTCGCCCCGGTCCAGACGCGAATCCGCCATCTTTAAGTCGGTACCGTCAGACATTCTAACCGAGCCGGCAATGTTGCGGCCCCGTCCAATGTGTTAAGGCGGGCTCTGCCATAGCCAAAGGAGCGGGCGCTTGCGTGTCACTATGATTGGCGGCGGCTACGTAGGTTTGGTGTCCGGCGCCTGCTTCGCGGAATTCGGCATGGAGGTCACCATTGTCGAGGCCGATGAGCGCAAGCTCGGCGCGCTAAGGGAAGGCCGCATCCCGATCTTCGAGCCGGGGCTTGACCGGCTGGTTTCCGAGAATGTCGCTGCCGGACGCCTCTCCTTCACGGGTGACATGGATGAAGGCCTTGCCGATGCGGAGGTCGTTTTCATCGCGGTGGGCACACCGACGCGGCGCGGCGATGGTCACGCCGACCTTACCTACGTGTACCAGGCCGCCCAGCAGGTCGCGCGCAAGCTCAAGAATTACGCCGTCATTGTAACGAAATCGACCGTTCCGGTCGGGACCGGCCGGCGCGTCGCTGAGATCGTCCGTGAGACGCGGCCTGATCTCGACTTCGATGTCGCCTCCAATCCCGAATTCCTGCGCGAGGGCAATGCGATTGGGGATTTCATGCGGCCGGACCGCGTGGTGATCGGCGTCGAGAGCGACCGTGCGGCGGAGATCCTGCGCACCCTCTATCGCCCGCTCTTCCTGATCGAGACGCCGATCATCGTAACCTCGATCGAGACGGCGGAACTCACGAAATACGCCGCCAACTCCTTCCTCGCGATGAAGGTGACCTTCATCAACGAGGTTGCCGATCTTTGCGAGCGGGTCGGCGCGGATGTCCATGACGTGGCGCGCGGGATGGGGCTGGACGGTCGGATCGGGCGGAAGTTTCTGCATCCCGGCCCGGGTTTCGGTGGCTCCTGCTTTCCGAAGGACACGCTCGCCATGGCACGCATCGGCCAGGATGCGGGTGCGCCGCAACGGCTCGTCGAAACTGTTGTCACGGTCAATGACGCGCGCAAAAGCACGATGGCGCGGCGCGTTATCCTTGCCTGCGGCGGCTCTGTGCGAGGCAAGCGCATCGCGGTCTGGGGGCTTACCTTCAAGCCCGAGACCGACGACATGCGTGATGCGCCGTCGATCCCCATCGTCAGCCGTCTGGTCGAGGATGGCGCTGAATTGCACGTTTTCGACCCGGAAGGGATGGAGCAGGCGAAGCCGCATCTGCCGCCGGGGGTGATCTACGCGAGCGATCCGATCGAGGCCGTGACTGGCGCCGATGCTTTGGTGGTGGTGACGGAATGGAACGTCTTCCGCGCGGTTGCGCCCTTGCGGCTGAAGGCCCTGATGCGCGGAAGCGTCATCGTCGATCTGCGCAACATTTTCGATCCGGTCGCGATCCGCATGGCTGGCTTCGCCTATCACGCGATCGGCCGCGCTCTACCGCCGGTCGAGGAAGCGGCGCGGCGGGGCGCGGCGTGATCCGGATCAGTTGGGGCGCTTGAGGTTGATCGTCACGCCAAATGGCCGATAGCTGATCCCACGATCAGCCAATGTGCGGTTGAGGTGAGCGAGGCTTTGGTGGTTTGAGCCGTCGGCCGGATCCATCAGGCTTCCGTCGGGCCGCTCCAGCAAGGCGTGTCCCGAGACGTCGCCGCCTTTAACGCTTGCATCGACCATCACGATTCGGCGGCATGTATTGTCGATCCGATCGATCGGCCGCCCTGCCTCCACATTAATCCCAGCGGCTTTCGCACGGCTCAATAGATACGCCTGCTCGTGTCCGTCTTTTCCGGGGTTTGTGGTCGTCGACAGGCTGATCGTGCTTTCTATCCCCATCATCTTAGCTACGCGGGCGACGGAAAGATTGGTCACGCCACCGTCCCTCGCGGGCGCCTCTTTTAGACGAACCATTTCCCGGAAGAAGCTGGCCTCGATAGCCTTCTGCTCGTGACGGTTGACGGGCGGAATGAGCTTCATCTCCAGGCAAGCGCATAGCAAAACCGCCGACGCGCAGGATTCGGGATTGCTCTGCTTGGGAGAGAATTTGCTGATCCGCTCGGCGGCGCGGTCTCGACGCTCTGCGCGTCCGTTAGTATGGCGTGTCGAGTTTTGGACTGAGGCGAGAGCGCGCGAGAAGGCGCCTCCGGAGAGGGGGGACGCATCGCCCATGAGATAAGGCCCGAGCCAGACGGGCATCTGCACCTGCGTCATTGAATCGCCTAGGAGGTCGCGGGGTCTCAGGCGTAATCGCAATGGTTTACCCAAACGCTAATACGACACGCCGTTCCGAAACCGAGCCCTCTCCGATGCCGCCGCATGAGCGGGCTGCGCGCAGTCTCAGGCTTTGCACCACAACCTCTCATAAGTCTCGTCCGGCCCGACTGGGCCGCAGTTTGGGAACGGTAGCATTGCGATGCGTTTGATCATCGCGAGGGTGGCGGGGCCGCGCTCGATATCCGCGCTCTGGCCCGGTGGATAGGCGCCGACGACGAGAAACTCATCGGTCGCTTCCAGCAAACGGTGACCCGTCCCGGCGGGCAGCAAGACGACATCGCCAGCCGTTACAGTCACCGCCTGACCGGAGGGGCCGCCCAGCAGCAACCGCGCACCTCCGCCAGCGATGCCCAGCACTTCATGCGCGGCGGAGTGGAAGTGGTGGAAGTCGTAGACGCCGTCACGCCATTGCGGCGGCCAGCCGCTGCGCGCGAAAAGCGTCTCCTGCGCCGCCGGGCCCGCTTGCGGCGCGACCGCGCCACGATAGAGCAGCGCAGGCAGATGCGGATGGTTTGGCATGCCGCCGCTCAGCGCGAAACGCAGGACTTCCGGCGGCGGCATCTGGCGTGGCGCTAGGTCTTGTCCGCCGTCACGCTGTGCTGGTGCCGGTCGCCGCTATTGGCGCCCCATAGCCGCGCTCCGCCGTCAATGCCGGCCTCGTTGGAGACCAGAGTGATGTTGGAGGGCAGATCGAACGTCACGAGCCGCGAATTGCCTCCGCCAATGAACAAATGGTCGTAATGCGTCAGCGCCTCGACGATCGCGACGACCTTCTGCACCCGCTTGTTCCAGCGCTTCTTGCCGACCTTTTTGAGCGCCTCAGCGCCGACATAAAGGTCGTAGGTCTTGTCGCCATGCACGGGATGCGTCGAAAGTTCGAGATGCGGGGCGAGTTCGCCATTGTGGAAAATGCCCGTGCCGCAGCCGGTGCCGAGGGTGAGGATGAACTCCAGGCCTTTCCCCTCGATGACGGCGAGACCCTGCATCTCCGCGTCATTCACAACCCTTGTGGGCTTGCCCAGGCGCTCAGTGACGAGTGCCGCAAGATCGACACCGTGCCAAACTTCCTCGCCGAGATGAGGAGCGGTCAGGATCGTGTTGTCTCGCACGGCGCCGGGAAAGCCGATGGCGATGCGGTCATAGGGTGGCAGCGGCGTCACCAACTTCGCGATCGCCTCTACGAGCACGCCGGGCGGAGAGGGGTGCGGCGTGCTCACGCGCACTTTCTCGGCAAGCATCTTGCCATTATTGTCGATCACCGAGGCTTTGAGTCCGGTGCCGCCGATGTCGATGCCGAGAATGCCCGGTCCCGCGGCATCGGTCGCTTCCGTGGTAGCCTGCGGGCGCGCCTCGCTCCGTTTCGCCATCTCGACCTCCCTTATGCAGCGTGATTCGAACGATCACATGCCGCCTGTGTGCGGCTTGCGCCGAATTCTTCGCCGCGCGCCGCCTTGATGGCGCTCACCGGGCTTCGCGTACTCACGCCTGTTCGCGAGCCCGGTCTTGCCCGCACCTCAGATCGGCAGCCAGCTTCGGCCATCTTCCGCCAGAAGATCGTCGGATGCTTTCGGCCCGGCGCTGCCCGCGGCATAGTTCGGGAACTCGGTCTCAGGTTTCGCCCAGGAGTCGAGAACAGGCTGCACCACCTTCCAGGCCGCTTCCATCTGGTCGGCGCGCTGGAACAGCATCGCGTCGCCGATGAAGACATCGAACAGCAGTGTTTCGTAGCCGGTCGCCGGCGCCTGGCTGAACCAGTCGTCGTAGTTGAAGCTCATGGCGACTTTCTCGAAGGTCAGCATCGGCCCAGGCTTCTTCGCGTTGAAGCGCAGCTTCATGCCTTCCTCGGGCTGGATCTGGATGATCAGCCAATTCTCGCCCAGCGTATCCACCGGTGTATCCCGGAACATCGCGTAAGGCGCTTGCTTGAAGCGGATGGCGATCTCGGTTTTGCGCTTGGTCATCCGCTTGCCGGTGCGGAGGTAAAAAGGCACCCCCGCCCAGCGCCAATTGTCGATGGATAGCCGCATCGAGACGAAGGTCTCGGTATTGCTGTTGGGATCGACATCCGGCTCGCTGCGATAGCCCTGCACCGCCTGATCTCCGAGCGTCCCCGCCGCGTATTGCCCGCGCACCGCATCCTCAAGCTTGAGCGGATGCATCGAGGAGAATACCTCCGCCTTCTTCGCGCGGATCGAGTCGGCGTCGAAAGCCGGTGGCGGTTCCATCGCGGTCATGGCGAGCAACTGGAAGACATGGTTCGGCACCATGTCCCTCATCGCACCGGTGGCCTCGTAAAACTTGCCGCGCCGCTCGACGCCCACGGTCTCGGCGACCGTGATCTGCACATGGTCGATGCGGTCGCGGTTCCACATCGGCTCGAACATCCCGTTGGCGAAGCGCAGCGCCATGATGTTCTGAACCGTCTCCTTCCCGAGGAAATGGTCGATCCGGTAGACCTGCTCTTCGGTCAGCACGCTCAGCACCTGGGCGTCGAGCGCTGTAGCCGAAGCGAGATCATGGCCAAAGGGCTTCTCGATGACTACGCGCCGGAAGGAGCCTTCCGGTTCCTCCGTGAGCTTCGCGGCCCCCAGATGCTCGACTGTCGAACCAAAGAAGCGCTCGGCAACGGCGAGGTAGAACACAACGTTGCCACCGAGTTGATGCTCGGCGTCGAGCGCCTTGAGACGTTGCGCGAGCTGCTCGAAGGTATCCTGCTTGGTCAGGTCGCCTTGGAGATAGCTCAGGTTTTTGGCGATATGGCTCCAGGCCGCCTCGTTGATTACCTCGTTCGCAGCCGTGCCTTCGCCACCGCGGCTCAGGCTGGCTTCGAGGAAGTCATGCATCCCCTTCGCCCAGGTGGGGGCATCCTGTTGCGCCATATCGACACCCAGGATCACGAAATTCTTGGGCAGGAGATTGGAGACGCAAAGATTGTAGATCGCTGGCATGACCAGTCGTTTGGTGAGGTCTCCACCGGCGCCGAAAATGACCAGAGCGCAAGGAGGAGCGACAGGCGGCTTTTTAGCCGTGGCGGTTTCAGTGCTCATGAACGGATACTCGGTGCGTTGCTGTGACCCTCGACATGGCCGCCGAACTTGTTGCGCATCGCCGACAGCAACTTGTCGCCGAAGCTGTGGTCGATGCGGCTGCGGAAGCGTGCGAAAAGCGCGGCCGTCAGCACGTCTGCCGGAACCGCTTCCTCAATCGCCGCATTGATCGTCCAGCGGCCTTCGCCGGAATCATCCACCGCACCGGTGAACTCCTCGAGTGCCGGACTTTCCGTCAGCGCCATGGAGGTGAGGTCGAGCAGCCAGGAAGAGATCACGCTGCCACGTCGCCAGACTTCCGCCGTGTCAGGCAAGTCGATGGTGAATTGTTCATCGGTTGGGAGCTTGGTCGAGGACTTGCCGCGCAGGATGTCGAAGCCCTCGGCATAGGCCTGCATCAGGCCGTATTCGATGCCGTTATGCACCATCTTTACGAAGTGCCCGGCGCCGGGTGGCCCGGAATGGATATAGCCGCGCTCGGCCCGCGGATCGCCTTTGTAGCCGGGCGTGCGCTCGATATTCCCAAGACCGGGGGCCAAAGTGCCGAAGATCGGGTCGAGGCGATCCACCACGGCCTTCTCGCCGCCAATCATCATGCAATACCCACGCTCGACGCCCCAGACGCCGCCGGAGGTGCCGACATCGACATAGTGAATGCCTTTGGACAACAGCGCTTTCGCGCGGCGAATGTCGTCCTTGTAGAAGGTATTGCCGCCGTCGATGATGGTGTCGCCCGCCTCGAGCAGGCCGGACAGCGTTTCGATTGTGCTTTCGGTTATGTTCCCGGCCGGGAGCATGACCCAGACGGCGCGCGGCGTGGTCAATGCCTGGACCAGGCCTTCTAGGGAATCAGCGGGTTTGGCCTGCGCGGCGGCGAGTTCCGCCACGCTCTTTGGGTTGACGTCGTAAACAGCCACTTCATGGCCGTTATTGATGAGCCGCCGGGCGATATTGCCGCCCATCCGGCCCAGGCCGATCATACCCAGCTGCATCCTGCTTCCCCTGACGTGCCGCGTCGGAGAGCTAACGATATAGGCGTATGGCCGCCTAGGCTACCCGACCCGTTCAGGCCAACCGGCAATGTCACAAGGACACCCGGATGACGGCGGCTGCGTCATCCGGGTGCGTCGCGTGCGTCAGAAGAGTTGGTTACGGAATTGGGTCGGTCGAAATCGCTCAGCGCCGTTGGGGACCGGGTGGCCTCACCTCAGCGCGTGGCGCCTGACGAGGTGCTTCCATACGGGGCGCTTGGCGAGGCGCCTCCATGCGCGGCGGCGGGCGGGGTGCTTCCATGCGTGGCGCGACGGGGCGAGGGGCCGCGGCCCGCGGCGCCTCCATGCGCTGCGGCGCGGGTGGCCTAGGCGCTTCGGCGCGTGGCGCTTGTTGCGGCGGGCGGGGTGCTGCGACCTGCGGCGCCTGCATGCGCGGCGCTTGTGGGCGTGGCGCCTGCGGCCTGGCCTCAGCGGCTGGCGGTAGCGCCTGACGCGGCGCCGCCGGGTTCGGCGATGGGGGACGAGCGACCGGCATCGTCGGTGGCGTGCCTCTCGGGGGGACGGCACCCGGCGCGGGTTGATTACGCAAGCCGGGTTCCCGCGGGGCCGCGCCGGGAGCCGCCGGCCGGAACTGGGGCCGAGGCGCACCGTTCGTGGCGCCGGGAATAGCAGGCGCCGCGGTCACGCCGGGACGAGGAGCCGCCGCGCCGGGGATAACGGGCGGGGCGACTACGCCGGGGCGCGAGTTCGTGACGCCGGGCCGAGGAAGCTGAGGAACGCCCGGAACTGGAGCGTTTGGCCGGAGGTTCGGCTCGCCGATGCGAGGCGCTTGCGGCTGGCCTGGCAGCGGAACACCGCCTCGGGCATTGCCCGGCGCGCCGGGCACGATCCCTGGAGCCGGTACGCCCGGCGCTTGAGGTGCGCCGCCACGGAAACTCGGGGCGAATTGGGCATGGGGCACCAAGGGCGGCGGCGGAGCGTGACCGCGTTCCACTCCTGGCACCTGCCGGATCGCCGGGCCGGGTGCTCCAGATCGGAGCGCGGCGCCCGGCACCTGGGGCAGGTTAAGCCGCCGCGCCAGCGCCGGATCGACGCCCGCTGTCTGCACGGTCGGTCGCGGCAATGCCTGACCGTCGATTGCCCGGAATGGCCGCAATTCCCCTTGCGGAACAGGCTGAACCTCACCACGGACCTGCCGCGAATTCATCATGGCGGCGGTCGGGACAAAGGTTGCGCCCTGCCTATTGGCGAATTGCCCTTCCCGCCCGGCCTGGCCCGCGCCGTTGTTGAAGTTGTTAATGGTCGTATTGCGATATTCGACGCGATTATTGACGATATTGACGTTGCGCTGAACAAATTGATTGTAGTTCGGTACATAGGGCTGATTGTACGACTGGAAATAACGCGGGCTTACGCGGTAAGGTGGATAATAAGGCTCGCGAGGGCCAAGCGGCGCCCAGCCGATAGAGCCATTGCTCCAGGCATTGGCGGCAAGGACGCCGACGGCGGCCCCTGCGGCCGCGCCTAGAAACGTTACGAGTGCTGGTGAATAGGCAGGGGCGGGCGCGACATAACCCGGCTGCGCGTAATACCCTTGGCTCTCACTATAGTTATAGCCGTAGCCATAACCTTGGCCGTAGCCGGGTTCCGCGACGGGTTGCGGTATCCAGCCCCATTGCCCATCGAATTGCGACCAGCGCCCATAATGAAAAGGTGCGAAGCCCCAAGGCGCGTTATCGACCCAGGTCCAGCCCCACGGCTGCACATAAGCCCAATGGCCCTCACGATAGGGCACCCAGCCAGAGGCGACATGAGGAAACCAGACCGTGCCATATTGCGGCTGCGGTTTCCACGAGCCGTATTGCGTGAGCACGGCGGCGCCCGTCATCTGCGCGCAGACCGGCGGCGCTTGAGCGGCTGTTGGCGGAGGCGGCGGCGCGACCTGTTGCAGCATGTTCGTTAGAAACTCGTCCTGCTGCATGGCAACGAGTTGTACCTGTACCGGATTGTCGCCCGAAATCTCGGCCGTCTGCTGTGCCCCCACCGTCTGCGGCGCTGACGAACCCAGCCCGGTGAACTGAATCGAGCCGACGACCGCGGTCACATAAGTTGGCGTGGTGGTGTCGCCGGCATAAATTTCGTATTCGCCATTTCCGGTGATTTGTGCCGTACCGCGAGGCGTTTGAATTACCACGGTTTGGCCTGGCTGCATCGCGACGAGATTTAGAAAGATCTCGCCCTGCGACAACACCGCATCAACCGTGTTCTGATTGATCTCCTGTGCTGTGACTTCCGTTCCAGCGGCCATCGCCATCCGGCTGGAATCGACCATGATGGACGCAGCGCTTTGCGGCTGCGTCCATACGGCGTCACCGGTCGTGACAGGATAGTTCTGTGTCGCAGTCACCCACTGGTCTTGGCCGGCGCTATGGAAAGAGACAGTACCGGAAAGCTGCGACAACCAGCCGACCCGCGCAGGCGGATCGCCTGAGGTCGCGCCCGGCACATCGGCGGTCGGGGCCGGTGGCGGAGGCACGGCGGTCTGCGCCAAAGCCGGGAATGGCAGGATCGAATTGGTGGCCAAGCCGAAGCTCGCGGCCAGAGTTGGCAGCAATCTCCAGCGAATACGCAGGCTCATGATCGTTAGCCTTTCTAGCGCGCCGATCAGGCGCGACGACAATCTGGGTAACTTCATGTGTCTTTGCGGCGAAAACAGCACCGCCTCTGTGTCAATCGCGTGTCCGAGCGTTCGATCACTTTCGTACGTGCCACGCCCGCGCCCTACGGGCCGCATGGAAAAGCCGCAGTCCTAGGCCATATTTAATTCTTCGCCTCGCTTTATGCACCGCGATCCGGTCCGCGCACAGTTCCGTGATGACGTGCATTCGCGAAACGCAGCAGTCGGGGAAGATCATGAAGACGCCTATGAAACGAGCGACTGCCATGGTTGCGGCGGCTGCGTCGATGATGCTCCTCGCGGGTTGCTACTACCCTCCTGGCTATGCAGGCTACGCTGCACCGGGCTACGCGGCCCCTGGCTACGCGGGTGGACCTGTCTACGCGCCCGACTACGGACCGGGCTATGCCCCCGGCTATGGCTATTCATCGGCCATTATCGTGGGCGGCGGCGGTTGTGGAAATTGCGGCTATGGCGGGGGCTATTATCGGCCGCCGCCACCGCCGCCGAGATATGGTGGTCCCGGCTACGGCCATCCTGGCTACGGCGGTCCTGGTTACGGCGGCCCGGGTCACCCGCCGCCGCCCGGTTATGGCGGTCCGCCTCCGGGTGGCCCGCGCTACGGTGGTCCCGGCGGTCCTCCGCCTGGCTATGGGCAACCGCCCCGGCCGCCGGGTGGATATGCCGGTCCGGTCGGCCAGCCCGGTCGTCCGATGGGTCCGCCTCCGGGAGGGCAACCACAATATGTGCCGGGCGCCGGTCCGGTTAATCAACGCGGCTACAGCCACTGAAGAAGCGCTAGGTGGTCTTCGCTTGCGAAGACCCAGCGCTTTCAGTGACCGCGTCGTGCAGTCAGGTCTTACGCGGACGGCCGCGACCGCGGGTCTGGGCGCGGAAGCTCGGCAGCCACCATTCGATTGGCTGCGGCTCCGGTTCGTTGCTGTCGGCGACGACCTTGGCCTTGCGCGGCTCCCGCACTAAACGCGACTGCGGCTCTTCAGCCACGAGCTCCGCCTGGCTGACTGGCTCGCTTTCCGGTTGGGCCTGGGTCGTCTGCACCTGGGTCTGACGCTCGATCGCTGCCGCAGCCTCTGCGCGTGCCTGACGCTCGGCCGCGCGGGCCTCGTCGATCGCCATTTCCGAATGGGCGAGCTTGGTACGCAATGATTGAATAGTGGCCTGACAGCTTTCGACGGTTCGCTCCGCCGTCTGGCGTGCCGCGCGCTCTTCCTGCAGTTTCGTTTCGAGTGCGGCGACCCGCGATTCCTGAGCCGCTTCGGCCTCCCGGCTTCGCCCAAGTACAACCACTGGAACATCACCATCCTGCGCGAAGCGGCGGCGCACGCGGTTGGGATCGGAGGTATGCGGCGTATGATTCTGCTGCGGATGCGCGACGCTCTCAGAGCGCTTGCCGAGGCCGAGCGCCTCTCGCATGCGCTCCTCAGAGGCATCGGCAGCGTCCGTGGCGGGATCGGTGGGGTAACGGCGGGGCATGATACTGCTCATCTTGGGAATATGGCCGGTCAGGGCAGGCCGATCGCCCGGCGCGTAGAAAACCACGCCTGTGAAGTATCGATAGCAATGTTCCAGCTTAATGGCAAATCGAGCATTGGCGGGTGTTAGTGCAACTATCGGATGAAAGGATGAATATTCTGGGTTATTCCGCTTCTTCGCCATCGTCGCCCTGCACCTCGCCCGGCTCGCCGTGGTCCACGCCCACGGCGGCGACCAGATAGGCGTGGACCTGCTTGAGGCCCCGCATCGCTTCGAGCAGCGTCGCACTCGCCTCGGCAACGTCGTTGTTCCCGTCACGCAAATAGCCGAAATGGGCAGCGGTCGCGGCGGCCTCGAGGTCATCCAGAACGACTTGCTCGCCCGTCAGGATCTCCATGCCACGGCGCTGCTCGGAAATGAAGACCGCGGCCGCCGCGCGTGAACCCGCGATGAGTGTGTCGATCATTGCGATTAGCGCGGTCTGTCCCGCGATCGGAAAAGAGAGGCCGCGTTTGAGCTTGCGCAGCGCAATTCCAAGCAAGCTGCGGTGGATGACATCGGCTGCTTGGCTAATCGCGACACAGAAGGCCAGAATCTCGCGAATACGCCTGAAATCTGCGGCGTTCAGCGAATCGGTTTCAAGTGTGGTCAGATAGAAGCTGATCGCCGCTTCAAGACGCTTGAGCACGGCATTGTGGCGTTTCGTCGCGGTAATCCGCCGCCGATCGCCTTTCTGCATCGCATCCCGCAAGCCCTGCAGCATGGCGAGCAGCAAATCGACGAGTCGCAGCGATTCTCGCGATGCCGCTCCCAGCGCCACGACCGGCGCCGAGGCCGCGGACGGCACCAGATAGAGGGGAATTGCGGGGTCCGCCTTGTCGATCCGGGTAGGTAACAATGCCTGTAACAGCCGCGCATAGGGGCTGAGCAATGGAAAGAAGATGAGGCCGATCACCAGGTTGAAGGCTGTGTGAAAATTCGCGACGGCGTGGGACGGCGTGCCGCCGAAGCGCGAGACCAGGGGGGCGAGCGGCCCAAGCACGGCTAGGGCGACCAGGACGCCGGCCAGGCGGTTGAGTAGATTTCCCACCGGCAGCCGCTTGGCGGCGCGATCATGTCCGGTCGCGCCCTCGATCACCGGATTGATCGCGGTGCCGAGATTCGCGCCGAGAACCAGGGCAAAGGCCGCATAGGGTGAGATATCACCATGGCTCGCGAAGGACATGATCAGCAGCACGACTGCGACGGAGGAATGTGCCGCCCAGGTCAGCAGTGCTGCGAGAATGACATCTACCAGTCCCTGAGACGAAATCAGCGCCAGGGCAGCGTGGACATCGGGTGAAGACGCGTAGGGGCGTAGCAAGCCGACGAACTGCGACAACGCGAGCAGCAGCAGGCCGAGGCCGATGAGAACGCGGCCAAAGTCGCGCATCCCCGCCTGAGCGCGGCGGAAAATCACGACTCCCGCCAGAATGAAGGCCGGGGCGAGCGCCGCCACGTCGAACGACAACACCTGGACGATCAGTGTCGTGCCCACATTCGCGCCGAGCATGACGGCGAGGGCTGGCACGAGTTCGACGAGTCCACCGGCGGTAAAGCCGGTAACCATAAGACCGGTCGCGGTGCTGCTCTGAAGCAGCGCGGTGACACCGATCCCGGCCAGGAAGGCGGAAATCCGGTGGCGCAGCGCGGTCGCCAGAAAGCCGCGGAGCCGAGCGCCGAAGGCCCGCTGCACACCGGTTTGCACCATATGGACGCCCCACAGCAGCAGGGCGACGGAGCCGGCGAGATCGATCAGTATAAGCGGCAAATCCATGCCCGGCGAAATTCCTAGAATAGCATCGGCGACGAATAGGTCGGGCTCGCGATAGCATAAGCCTGGGAAAACTCCGCTTTCCGAGGGAACCGGAGTTGGATTGTTTCGATGAAAATTCAGTGGCGATGTTAGAACCGCCGCGGCGGAATCCAATCATATTCGTAACGAATAGCGTCTGCTTTATCCCTGGACGCTCTTCTAGCGCCGCAGGTTTGTGCCTGAGGGTGGGAGGCATTCGGCCCGCAGCACGCGCTTGACGCGCTCCAGCTCGACCGCGAGCGCCTGCAACTGCGCGGCCTGGCCGACCCGGTCGGAGAGGTCGAGCTGGCGCATCTGCCGGCACATCGCCTGCACGCCCTCGGCGCCGAGATTGGCGGCGGCGCTGCTCAGCGCATGGGCCTCGGCCTGGAACAGGCTCATGTCGGAGGCTTCAGCCGCGGCCCGCAGCGAGAGTAGCAGGCTGTCCGCGTCCCCGATGAAGTCCTGGGCGATTCCTACCAGGAAGTCCCGGCCGCCGAGCGCCTCGAGGTCCCGCAGCATATTCGCATTCACCGAAGACGGGCCGGCCTGGTAACGCGGATGGTCGGCGATCGAGGTGACGCTTGCCGTGCTCGGCTTACTGCGCGCCGCGCCAAACACGAAGCTGTCGATGATGTCGAGCAGTCGAGCCGGCTCGACCGGCTTGACGATACAGGCGTCCATGCCGCTGTCCAGGCAGCGCTGCGCCATCTGTGGCGTCGCATCCGCCGTGAGAGCAAGGACCGGTATCCGGGGTTTGTCGAGTGCCGCGAAGCGGTAGAGCTTGGTCGCTTCGATGCCGTTCATCACGGGCATGTTCACGTCCATCAGCACAACGTCGAAGTTTTCCTCCTCCAAGGCGTCCAGCGCCTGTTCGCCATCCGAAACGATGCGGGCCGTGTGGCCGGCACGGTCCAAAATTTTCGCGACGACGCTCTGGTTGATGCGGTTGTCGTCTGCCACCAGGATGTGGAGCGGCCGCGTCGCGCTGCGGATGAGCACGGGTTGCGCCGCGGCGGCGGCGCGCGGGGCGAGGATGCGCAGCAGGCGCTCGACCTCGGCCGGACCCGCCGCCGCGCTCAGGATACTGATGCAGGAGCGGCGCAATGCGAGATCAGGTGCTGCGGCCTCGGCATCACCCTCGGTCGGCGTCTCGATCACGACAACGGGCGTCGGCTCCGGCTGGGCCTGGCCGAGGGTTCGCGCGAAAGCGTCGGCGCCGGCCCGCTGTCCGAGCCCGAAACTCGAGATATCGGCGAGGATCGCATCGACCGGTCCGACCTCCGCGAGAGCGCGACCGATGGCGAGGAGATCCGCCTCGACCGGAAGCGGACGACGCTGGACGACGGAGCCCCAGGCTTCCATCCGCCGCGCCACCGGCTCGACCCGGCCGGGATCGGCAGAGAGCAGGACCACACGCAAAGCCGCCGGCGCGGGGGCCGGCTTGGCGGGTATCACCAGCGGCAATTCGATCCAGAAGGTGCTGCCGGCGCCGCTTTCGCTGACCACACCGATCGCGCCGCCATGGAGTTCGACGAGTTTGCGCGAGATGGCGAGGCCGAGGCCGGTGCCGCCGAAGCGGTCGATGATGCTGGAATCCGCCTGGGTGAAGCTGTCGAAGATGCGGGTCTGAGCCTCGGGCGCGATGCCGATGCCGGTATCGATCACCTCGACGCGGAGGGCTGGCGTGCCATCAGGTTGCTCGACCGTATCGGCGGCGATCAGAACGGAGCCGCGGGCGGTAAACTTCACCGCGTTGCTGGCGAGATTGAGCACGACCTCGGCGATATGTTTGGCGTCGCCCTCGAGCCAGCTCGGGGTCCGCGTGCTGATGTGGGAGGAAAGGGCGACGCCCTTCGCCTGCGCGGTTGCCGCGACCAGACGCTCGACATTGGCGATCAGGCTCGGCAGGTCGAAAGGTGCGAGCTGGACCGGAACCGCGCCCGCCTCGATGCGGGAGAAGTCGAGAATGCCGTCGATCAGCGAGAGCAGCGACCGCGCGGCGGTGCCGACCGTCCGCACCATGTCCCGCTGCTCGCCATCCATGCGGGTGCCGACGAGCAGATCGCTCATACCGATCACGGCGTTGAGCGGAGTCCGCAACTCGTGGCTGACGCTCGCCAGGAACAGGCTTTTGGCCTGGCTCGCCTCTTCCGCCTGCTGCTTGGCGACTGACAGGCTACGAATGAGAGAGCCTGCATAAAGCGGAATGGCGATTAGCCCGACCAGGAGGCCACCGGAGAGAAACGGGTTTTCCCGCCAATAGGGCGTCGTGATGACGCAGAGCAGAAAGCCGAGCACGCCGAGGCAGGTGGCGGCGCGGAGGTAGCCGAGGCCGAAGCGGAAACCGTAACCCAGGATGGCCCAGAGATAGGCGGGGTAGAGCGGGGCCGCGATCATCCCGCCGATATGCATGCCGAAGGAGAGCACGCCGATATCGGTCAGCAGCTGCAAGGCGAGCCGCGGTACGGAGGGTCGTGCGCGAACAACGAGGTCGAGGAAAAAAGCCACGGCGAAGGCGGCATAGGCCGCGCTCATCACCAAGGGCCGGAGCGAGCCGAGGGATCCGTCGATTCGGAGCGCGAGGAGATAGGCAAAGATGCCGCTGCCGATGACCAGACGGTTCAGCACGATCTGGTATTCCAGACCGTGCCCCATCTTCAATCGTTCGAAAATCTGCCTGGCCGCATTGCGAACGGAGACGCGCGCGGCCCAAAGACCTGGTGGCGTCAAGGAGGGCGTGGACCGGGAGGGGGCAGGACTAACGGGCTTCGGCGCCTCGTCTTTGCCGGGCTTAATCCTCAACGACAACCGACGTTTGTCCTTAAATGTGCCCGAAGACCATGCAAGCCACATGCCCGGAGCGCCAAACGCAATGCCTTTGGCAAGATGAGCGGGCGCGAAGTCGATCCCTATTTTGAGACCTGGGCCTCGATGAGGGGCTCCGCAACCCCGGTCTTCGCCCAGTTCGCTCGCACATATTGCTCGAATTCGAGGGGCGGAACGGGACGGCTGAACAGATAGCCCTGCACTTCGTCGCAGCCCTCCGCCTCAAGCTCGTGGAGCTGCTCGATGGTCTCGACGCCTTCCGCGACCACACGCAAGCCCAAGCCGCGACCAAGGCCAATGATCGCGCGGATGACCGCAGGGCCTTCTATACGGTGTGTCAGGTTATGGATGAAAGCCTGATCGATCTTGAGTCGGTTTACCGGCAGCTTGTCGATATAGGAGAAGGACGCGTAGCCGGTGCCGAAATCATCGATCGAGAAGGAGATCCCAAGCTCCTGCAGCTCGACGAGTTGCTTCCGCGCCGTCTCGTGATCCTCCAGGAACATCGTCTCGGTGAGTTCGAGGTCGAGCAGCCGGGGGTCGAGCTTGGCACGGCGGACGGCGGCAATGACGACCTGTGCCACGTCCTGCTGCTGGAAGATCGTGGCGGAGAGGTTGACCGCGACGCGAAGCGCCATGCCGGACGCGGCCCAGGCGGCGGCCTGGCGGCAGGCGGCCTCCAGCACCCAGGTATTGATCGGGATAATCAGCCCGGCCTCCTCGGCGATCGGCAAGAAACGGCCGGGCGGCAGAAGGCCATGGCCCGGTTGTTCCCACCGCACTAGCGCTTCGGCCCCGGTCACCCGACCGCTGCGGGTATCGATCTGCGGCTGGTAGTGCAGCCTGAGCTCATTGCGGATGAGCCCGGCGCGAAGATCGATCTCCAACTGCGCCGCATCCCGCACCGCTGACTGCATCTCGGGCTCGAAGGCGCAGAAGCGGCTGCGGCCGAGCCCCTTTGCCCGATACATCGCGAGATCGGCGGTCTTGAGGAGGGTCTCCTGCGAGTTGCCGTCGGCCGGAAAGAGCGTGAAGCCCAGGCTGCAACTCGTGCTGATGGCGCGGCCATCGAGGTCATAGGGTTCGGCGAAAAGCTGCACGATCCGCTCGGCTAGGCGTTCGGCATCTCCGCTGCCGGAGATGCCGCCTTGGATAATCGCAAATTCGTCGCCGCCAAGACGCGCGACGGTGTCGCTGGCGCGGATGGTGCGACGCAGCCTCTCGGAAACCTCGGTCAGCAGCGCATCCCCGACATGGTGTCCGAAGGCATCGTTGATGCTCTTGAAGCGGTCCAGGTCGAGGAAATGCAGGGCGAAAACCGCATTGCTATCGGCCGCCGCATTCACCGCCTCCTCGAGGCGAAGATGCAGCAGCAGCCGGTTGGGCAGCCCGGTCAGCACGTCATGATGGGCGAGGTGGTGGAGATAGCGCTCCGCCCGCTTGCGATCGCTGATGTCGAGCGAGGTGGTCAAGACGGCCGTGACACGGTTGGAATCGTCGGTCAGCGGCGTCTTCGTGGTCAGGAAGACATGAGTGGTCCCTTGCGCGTCGCGGATTTCCTCCTCGAAATCGGGCAAGGCCATGCCTGTCGCGAAGACCCGGGCATCCAGTTGCCGGCTGCGGTTCCGGCGCTCCCTGTCGAGCCCGTCCTCATCGGTGCGCTCGGTCGCCCCGTCTTCGAGCAGTTTCGTCTGGAACGCATTGGCGAAGATGCACACGCCTTGACGGTCGGTGGCGCTGATGAGCGCCGGCACCGTGTCGATGACCTGCGCCAGGCGCTCGCGGTTGTTGCGCAGCAACTCCTCGCGCTCGCGCTCGACGTGGTGGAGCTCCTCCGCCAGCGCATGGGCACGGCTGCGGATGAGCTTCTGCTGAGTGCCGAGCTTGAGGAGGTTGCGGGCCCGCGTGACGAATTCATGGTGGTCGATCGGGCTCTGGAGGAAATCCGTGGCCCCGGCTTCCAGCGCCTGGAGCCGGAAGTCGCGATCCTCGTAGGCGGTGATGACCATGATCGGCACTTCCGCGCCGTGCGGGGTCGCGCGGATGTGCTGGGTGAAGGTTGCGCCCGTCATGTGCGGCATCTTGTAGTCAGTAATAATGAGATCGGGAGTCTGGTTTACCATCCAGGCCAGCGCCGCTTCCGGCCCAGCGAATGCCTCGACCTGAACGTCGGATGCGAGCGAGGCGGAGAGCTTGGAGAATATGCTGCGGTTGGTCGCGCGGTCGTCGATGATCATGATGAACGGCATGCCCGCTCACCACGCCAAAACGGTGAGGAAAAACGGCGCGCGAGAAGGTCTGAGCATGCGGAACGCCATGACGCAGAACCTAGAGCATGCGAGCCAAGACTAGAACCGGAAACTGGCGGTCGTCGCTCGAGGCGGGCGGCCTCGTCTCATTTTCTGAGACATACCATGGCGTAAACCGCATAGGAACGTTCCACAAATCGAGACTGCCGCTGGTTTTGGCTGCCATCGGGAAATTATTCCTGTCATGCCCAAAAAACTCGTCAAAATAGAGCTGGCGGCCATGGTTAAGCCTTAAACCGTAAGGCCTGATTCTGGCGCCTCGAGCAAAACGGCTTTTTCCGGAGAGTATCATGACCAACGTTCAACAAATCAGAGCCCACGTCGCTGTGGATAATCTCGCCGCGCTTCCCCAGCCACGACCGCTGGAAAAGCTCACCAGCCAATACTTCTCGACAATGCAGGTGGAGCATGACGCGGCGGCGCAGGCACTGTTCTGCTTCATGCGTCCCGAAGGACGGCCCAGCTACACGCCCGAGCTTCTGCGGGACATGGCGGCGATCCAGGGCCAAATCTATCAGGCCGTCCAGGCCGGCGGCTCAGCCCCATTTCGCTACGTCGTCGTGGGCTCTCGGATCGATGGCGCCTTCAATCTGGGCGGCGATCTAACCCTGTTTCAGCAGAGTATTCGCGACCAGAATCGCAAGGCCCTCACCACCTATGCCCATGCCTGCGTGGACATCGTCTATCACAATGCCTTGGGCTACGGTCAGTCGGTGATGACGGTGGCGCTCGTCCAAGGCGACGCCCTCGGCGGCGGCTTCGAGGCCGCGCTGGCCTGTAACTACATTGTCGCCGAACGCGGCGCGCGCTTCGGCCTGCCCGAGGTCCTGTTCAACCTCTTCCCCGGCATGGGCGCCTATTCCTTCCTGTCACGGCGTCTGGATGCGGTGCGGGCGGAGAAGCTCATCATGAGCGGCAAGGTCTATACCGCCGAGGAACTGCACGAGATGGGTCTGGTCGATGTCCTGGCCGAGGATGGGGAGGGCGAGACGGCACTGCGTGCTTTCCTTGCCAAGATTGATCGCCGCCATAACAGCCACCAGGCGGTGCTGCGGGCCCGTCAGCGCGTCAATCCGCTGACCCACGAGGAGTTGCGCGACGTCGTCGAAATCTGGGTCGATGCCGCACTGCAACTGTCGGAAAGCGACCTGCGCAAGATGAGCCGGCTGATCGCCGCGCAGACCCGTCGCCATGGTGATGCCGCGCCGCGGATGGCGGCCGAATGAGGGCCTGCATGGCCGGATGGCGGAACGTTAAGGGCAACGCGTCTAGGAGTGGGCCTGTGCATGCCCTACTCTTAGATACTCGGACTGAGGAGATTGCCCGCTATGCGTCCAGCCGACCTGCCGCGCCTGCCCGACGGCCAGGGACTTCCGAAAGCGGGAACGCCAGCCGATGCCGAGGTGTTGCCCAGCTGGGATCTGAGCGACCTCTACGAGTCACCGGAAAGCCCGCGCATCGCCGCCGATCTGGACCGCGCGATGCGGGATGCCAAGGCTTTCGCGACAACCTACCGGGGCAAGCTCGCGGAGCTGGAGCCGGTGGCGATCGCAGGTTCCCTGGCGGAATACGAGCGGATCGAGGAGAGCCTGGGACGGATCATGTCCTACGCTCAGCTCCTCTTCAGCGGCGATTCCTCCGATGCGCGGATCGCCAAATTCTATCAGTCGATGAGCGAGAAGGTGACCGAGATCAGCACAGAGCTGCTGTTCTTCACGCTTGAGCTCAATCGCCTCGACGAAAATGTTGTGAAAGCCAAGCTCGCCGATCCAGCGCTTGCCCCCTGGGCCTCCTGGATCGAGGACCTTCGGGTCTTCCAGCCCCATCAGTTGTCGGACGAGCTGGAAACCCTTCTCCACGAGAAGGATGTGAGTGGCGCCGCCGCCTGGAGCCGCCTGTTTGACGAGACCATGGCCGGGCTACGCGTGCCGGTGGGCGATGAGCGCCTGACCGTGAGCGATGCCCTCAACCGCCTGTCGGACCGTGATCGGGACACGCGCGCCAAGGCCGCCGCCGGCATCAGCGCGACTCTGGGCGACAATCTCCGCCTCTTCTCCCTCATCACGAACACGCTGGCCAAGGATAAGGAGACTGTAGACCGCTGGCGCCACTATCCGCGCCCCGGCAGTTCCCGCAATCGCTCCAACATGGTCGAGGACGAGGTGGTCGATGCGCTGGTGAGCGCTGTCGTCGCTGCCTATCCACGCCTGTCCCACCGCTACTACGTGCTCAAGGCGCGCTGGCTCGGCCTGGAGACGATGCAGCACTGGGATCGCAACGCGCCTTTGCCCGCCGACGAGAATCGCCGCGTCTCCTGGCCCGACGCCCAGGCGCGGGTGCTGGACGCCTACGGCGCCTTCAGCCCGGAACTCGCCTCGCTCGGCAGCCGCTTCTTCGAGCGTCCCTGGATCGACGCGGCTTTGCGGGACGGCAAGTCGGGCGGCGCCTTCGCCCATCCCACGGTCCCTTCAGCACATCCTTATATCTTGATGAACTATCACGGCCGCGCCCGCGACGTGATGACCCTGGCGCATGAGCTCGGCCACGGCGTTCACCAAATTCTGGCCGGTGAATCCCAGGGCTACCTGCGCTCCGGCACGCCGCTGACCCTGGCCGAGACGGCCAGCGTCTTCGGCGAGATGCTGACCTTCCGCGCTGTGTTGGATGCCGAGACCGACCCCGCCCGCCGCCGTCTGATGCTGGCCGGCAAGGTCGAGGACATGCTGAACACGGTGGTCCGGCAGGTTGCCTTCTACCGCTTCGAAACGCTGCTGCATGACGAGCGGCGGAGCGGGGAATTGCTGCCCGAAAGGATCGGCGAGATCTGGATGGATGTGCAGCGCGAGAGCCTCGGCCCCGCCTTCACCTTCACGCCGGACTATGCGGCCTACTGGGCCTATATCCCGCACTTCGTCCATTCGCCCTTCTACGTCTATGCCTATGCCTTCGGGGATTGCCTGGTGAACGCCCTCTACGCGGAGTTCCGCGCCGGTCATCCGCGTTTCCAGGAGAAGTATCTCGACATGCTGCGCGCCGGCGGCACCAAGCGTCATCGCGAATTGCTCGCGCCCTTCGGGCTGAACGCCGCCGAACCGGCCTTCTGGCAACGCGGCCTCGATATCATAGCCGGCTTCATCGACGAGCTGGAGGCGGATGCCCCCGTTGCCACCTCGAATGGCTGATCGCAACGAGGTTAGTCTCTTCGGCAGCGTCCGCCGCTTCGCCCGCACGTCCGGTGCCGTCGGCGGCATCGCGGCGCGCGTCGCCGGCGAACGCGTCTTCGGCTTCAAGACCGATCGCGCGGCGCATGCCGAGGATCTGCGCGCCATCCTTGGTGGCCTGAAGGGGCCATTGATGAAAGTGGCGCAGATCCTCACCACCATTCCGGATGCGCTGCCGCCGGAATACGCGGCCGAACTCTCCGAGCTGCAAGCCAATGCGCCGCCGATGGGCGCGGGCTTCGTGCGCCGCCGCATGGCGGGCGAGCTGGGTCCCGACTGGCAATCCCGTTTCCGCAGTTTCGGCCAGGAAGCCGCGGCGGCGGCGAGCCTGGGGCAGGTGCATCGCGCGACGCTGCTCGATGGCCGCGACGTCGCCTGCAAGCTGCAATATCCGGACATGCCCAGCACGGTGGAAGCCGACCTGCGCCAGCTTAAGCTGGCCATGGCCGTCTATCACCGCATGGACAACGCCATCCAGCACGACGAGATCTACAAGGAACTCGCCGAGCGGCTGCGTGAGGAGCTGGACTACCTGCGGGAGGCCGCGCAGATGCGCCTCTATCGCACGATGCTCGATGATGTGCCGGACGTGCATGTGCCGGAGGCGATCGCCGAGCTGACGACGCCGCGGCTGCTCACCATGACCTGGCTCGAAGGCGGACCGCTGCAACGCTGGATCGAAACGGATCCGCCGCTGGAAGCACGCAACCGCGTGGCGGAGGCATTATTCCGCGCCTGGTATCTGCCGCTTTACCGGTTTGGCGTGATTCACGGTGACCCGCATCTCGGCAATTACCAGGTGCGGCCGGATGGGGCGGTGAATTTGCTCGATTTCGGTGCCATCCGTGTCTTCCCGCCGCGTTTCGTCAGCGGTGTCATCGACCTCTTCGAGGCGGTGCGAGACGGCAATGCCGAGAAGGCCGCCACGGCCTATCGCAACTGGGGTTTCAAGGACATTACACCGGCGAAGGTGGAGGTGCTCAACGAATGGGCGCGTTTCCTCTACGAGCCTTTGTTGCAGGACCGTGTTCGCCGCATCCAGGAAACTGACGGACAGTTCGGCCGGTCGGTGGCGGAGAAAGTGCATGCGGGCCTGAAGAGCATCGGCGGGGTAAAGCCGCCGCGCGAATTCGTTCTGATGGATCGCTCGGCGGTCGGCCTCGGCAGCGTCTTCCTGCGGCTCAAAGCGGAGCTGAACTGGAGCCGGCTCTATCAGGAAGTCGTCGCCGGCTTCGACGAGGCGGCACTGGCGCGGCGGCAGTCGGATGCGCTGGCGGTGGCAGGAGTTCCGCCGACGCGGTGAGCGTGGGGCGCTAACGGTTCGACAGGGTTTATTCGGTAAACTGCGGCCGGTCACAGTCGTTGTCGAGGACGCGGTCGCATCCTCGGACTCCTCGGTTTTGATCTGCCTGCCGCGACCCACCCTCAGGAACCGCTTCAATGCTCAGCTCACTAAAACCGCTCGATGGTGTGCCGACAGCACGCACTGCGGCAGCAACGGATCAGGGGCCGCATGATTTTGCGGCGCGGCTGCGTAGGGCTCCAGGCGGTGGGCGCATCGTCGAGTC
The DNA here is from genome assembly GCF_009766125.1 of Acidisoma sp. S159. Classification (NCBI taxonomy): domain Bacteria; kingdom Pseudomonadati; phylum Pseudomonadota; class Alphaproteobacteria; order Acetobacterales; family Acidocellaceae; genus Acidisoma; species Acidisoma sp. S159. The sequence goes on along the minus strand of NZ_LMUG01000032.1, from coordinate 579,187 downwards.
CCGGCCAAATCCTCTCTTCGACACGCTCCGGCGGCGGATCGGCGATCCTCAAGCTTATGAGCGCGTCGTGCAGAAGCTGAAGAACTACGAAAAATATTTCAAGGCAGGCGGCCCAGTCCAAAGGCACTTGGTGACGCGCTATCCTGGCGATGTTGTAAGGGCGATCGAATCCATGCGGATTTACAGCAATATGCCCGCGCATAAGGCACGCAGGATGGCGTTCACGCGCCGTCTCACGACGATGGACGACGACACATATACGCCCGAAGTGAATCAGGCGGTCCTTGGGAATGCGCAATGCCTCGCGCGGACCAATGCTGAATGCGTGCTCCCCGGCAACCAAGTGTCGCTGGAGATGCGCTCGCCCTTCATGCGGGATGATGGGAAGGTTGTGCGCCCCGTCATTCTCAGCGTGTCCGCCCCCGACCTCGGTTCGCCGGATCAGCCGGAGTGGCCTCACTACGTGAACAGCGATAATCGGCTTCGCGAGGCGCCATACCGCTACTCGCTTGAGACGCTGTGGGGCCACATCTTCAGAAGCAGCGCGCAGCATCCGGACCATCGAGTGGTCTTGTCGGCTTTTGGAATGGAGAACTTCATCAAGGGGTTGCCGCCGAAGGAAAAAGGGCGGGCGAGGGCAATCGGCGCGGATGTTTTTGCTCGTTCGATCAAGGAGCTGCAGCACAGAGGCATCGACGTCGCCTTCAGCGACATCGAGGAAAACGGACCATTTTGGACCGATGTGAATCGCCTGCTGCCGGAGGGATCAGCCATCCGCTGGGTGGGAGCGCTGCCGGGTCGCTGGATGCGTAACAAGGATATTACGGTCAACTCCTGGGATCCGATAGCCTTGGTCGGAAACGGGTGTCGGATCGACAACTCTTTCGACGGCTGGTTGGGCCGCTCTTCTGCGACGAGTTGGTCGGATGCGCTCGTATGTATCCTCTATTATGAAGGCGTGTTAGGCGAAGTTGCCAATATCCCTGTGCAGCACTGACAGAACGAAGACTCTGCTGCTGGTCGCGGCGAGCTGAGCAACCGAGCCACCCGGTTGCTTTCTGCCCAGGCGGAGCATCGACATTCTCGGGCGATACGGTGAATCGCGTAAAGTCGTGGATGACAAGTCCCGCATGGCATACGTCGTGAATTCATAAACTCGTTGTCGAGGGCCTATACCACGGGCGTAGTCAGCTTTTAGCAATGAGCCTTGCTGCATTTCCGGCACGCTCATGCTATGTCCCCGGACCCTGACGCCGCCGCCTGGCAAGAAGAGACTTTCATGTCCGCCCTCGCTCCCCCCGCATCACGCGCGACGCTTTTGCGCGAGATCGGGATCCTGCTCCCGCTCGCCATACCGCTCATCCTCGGCCAGCTCTTCAGCTTCGGCACGGATGTGGTGAGCACCCTGCTGGCTGGGCATCTCGGGGCCTCGGTACTGGCGGCGGTGTCGGTGGGCACCAGCCTCTGGATCGTCATCTTCGTGGTTGTCGTCGGGCTCATGATGTCGGTTCAGCCGACGGTCGCGCAGCTCGACGGCGCCAGCCAGCGCGCCGCGACGGCCGGCGTGTTCCGGCAAGGCGTCATCCTCGGGTTGAGCGTCGGGCTTCTCTGCTTGGTGATCGTCGCCATCGCGGGGCGGTCGCTTGCCGCGGCCGTCGGCGTGCCCATCAATCTGATACCAATGGCAAGCGGCTTCCTGCTGGCCTCGACGCTGTCCTTTCCCGCGCTAGGTCTGCTCTCGGCCTGCCGTGGCTTCTCCGAGGGGCTGTCGCGCACCCGGCCGACCATGATCTGCGGCGCCATCGGCCTGCTGATGCTGGGGCCGATTGGCTACGGGCTGATGTATGGCATCCCCGGCGTCCTGCCCGGGCTCGGCGCGACCGGCGACGGGCTTGCCCTCTCCGCCGTGCTTTGGGCCGAGGCGCTGGCCTATCTCGCCTGGATCCGCCTCTCCGGCCGCTATGGCGGGGTCGACTGGGACAGCGGTGGCTGGCGACCGGACTTTGCCATCCTCCTTCGCCTCTTGCGGATCGGCTTGCCGATCTCGGTGACGCTTCTCCTCGAAGTCACGATGTTCTCGGCCGCGACGCTCGTTGTGGCGCATTTCGGTGCGGTCGCGGTGGCGGCGCATCAGATCGCGATGACCATGTCGGCGCTGTTCTTCATGGTGCCGCTCGGCCTCTCGCTCGGTGTCACGGTGCGGGTGGCGCGGTTTATCGGGCAACGTGATCCGGAAAGCGCCCGTCGCGCCGGCACGGCCGGCTTCATCCTGATGCTCGCGACGCAAACGGTGAGCTTCGTCGTGTTGCTGTGCTTCGCGCACAACATCGCCGGCGTCTTTACGGATGACCTCAAGGTCGCGGCGCTCGCCTCGCTCCTGCTCGGCTTCGCGGCGGTGTTCCAGTTCTCGGATGGCACCCAGGTTGTCGCCAACGGCGCGCTGCGCGGCTTGCCGGATACCCGCATGCCGATGCTGCTGGTGCTGTTGTCCTATTGGGCGGTCGGCATGCCGGTAGCCATCTGGCTTGCCTTCAGTTGGAGGCTCGGCCCGGCGGGGATCTGGATCGGCCTCACCGCCGGTCTATCGGTCGCCGCCCTGCTGCTGACCGGCCGCTTCTTCCGCGCGACGCGGCCGAGGCTCGGCCTGGCGGGCGCTCCCTTCCTCTCGCCCGGCGAAACACGCTAGGGAGGGCTTGCGCCCTCAAGGGTGTTGCTAGCCGGAGGACGCCTAATGAAAAGCCCAGGTCCAACCCGCGCCACTGCCTGGCGGGTTCTTCTCGCCGTGCCGGTGATCGCCGTCCTCTGGGTGCCGAGCTTCGATCGCACCGGCCCGGCGCTGTGGGGCTTTCCCTTCTTCTATTGGTATCAGCTCCTCTGGGTGCCGCTTTCCTCAGCCATCATCGGGCTGGTTTTTCTCTTCGAGCGAAGAAGGTCTGGCCCTTCGGAGGATGAGGGGTGAGCGAACTCGCACTCCAGCCGGTGGCGATCGTCGTCTTTCTGGCTCTTTTCCTTCTCGTCACGGTCATGGGTTTCATGGGCGCCCGATGGCGGCGCGGGGACCTCGACACGCTCCACGAATGGGGGCTGGGCGGACGGCGCTTCGGCACGGTCGTCTCGTGGTTCCTGCTCGGCGGCGATCTCTATACCGCCTATACTTTCGTCGCCGTGCCGGCTTTGGTGTTCAGCGCCGGAGCGATCGGCTTCTTTGCCGTGCCGTACACGGTGATCGTCTATCCGCTGTTCTACATGGTGTTTCCGCGCCTGTGGCGGATCTGCAAACAGCACGGCTATCTCACCGCGCCGGAATTCGTGCGCGGGCGTTTCGACAGCCGTGCCTTGTCCCTGGCGGTCGCGGTGACCGGCATCCTGGCGACGATGCCCTATATCGCGTTGCAGCTCGTCGGCATGCAGGTTGTGATCGCGGCCTTGGGACTTTCGGGCTCCGGTATCATGGCAGATGTGCCGCTATTCGTCGCGTTTCTCGTGCTGGCCGCCTTCACTTACACCAGCGGGCTGCGCGCGCCGGCGATCATCGCCATGGTCAAGGACGTGCTGATCTATGCGACGGTCATCGTCGCGGTCGTCGTGATCCCGATGCAGCTCGGCGGCTGGGCGCATATCTTCGCGGCGGTCCCAGCGGCGAAGCTCACTTTGCCGGTGCCGACGGCACATACCCTCGGCAGCTACGGCGCCTATGCGACCCTTGCGCTCGGTTCCGCGCTCGCGTTGTTTCTCTATCCGCATTCGATGACGGCGGCTTTGAGCGCCAGCGGCGGCCGCGTGCTGCAGCGGAACGCGATGCTGTTGCCGGCCTATTCCTTCATCCTCGGCCTGCTCGCCATGCTGGGCTTCATGGCGCTGGCCTATGGCGTGGGCCATGCGCCACAATTCGCCGCCGGTTTCCGCCACTACGGCCCGAACTTCGCGGTGCCGGCGCTGATCCTGTCGGCTTTCCCGTCCTGGTTCGTCGGCGTCGCCTTCGCTGCCATCGCCATTGGCGCCTTGGTGCCGGCCTCGATCATGTCGATCGCCACCGCCAATATCTTCACCCGCGACATCTACAAGACCTACCTCAAGCCGAACGCGACCGATGCGCAGGAATCCAGCATGGCGAAGCTGGTCTCGCTCCTCGTCAAGCTCGGCGCGCTGATCTTCATCCTGGCATTGCCGGCGACGGCGGCGATCGAGTTCCAGCTTTTGGGCGGCATCTGGATCATCCAGACTTTGCCGTCGGTCTTCCTCGGCCTGTCGCGCTGGCGGCTGCGGCCGGGGGCACTGCTGCTGGGCTGGGCCTGCGGCATGGTGGTCGGCACCGCGATGGCCGCCTCGACCCATTTCAAGACCGCGATTTTCCCGCTGCATCTCGGCGCCTTCACCGCGCCCGGTTATGCGGCGCTGTACGGGCTGATCGTGAACCTCGCCGTCGCCATCGTTCTGAGCGCGATCCTCAACGCCTTCCGCAGCGCGGAGGCCGCGGCCCGCGACCCCGCCGCCCGTTTCGGCTTCTAGCCGATGCAGCCGATGCCCCTCGTCGTCACGCCCGGCGACCTGACGCTGCGGCTGGCGCTGACGGTGGCGGCGGGGCTGCTGATCGGCATCAACCGGGACGAACACGGCCGGCCCGCCGGGCTGCGCACGACTCTGCTGGTCTGCCTCGCCGCTTCAGTCGCGATGATCCAGGCGAATCTGCTGCTGCCACTGGCGGGGCGGCCCGACGGCTCCTTCGTGATGCTCGACCTGATGCGGCTGCCGCTCGGTATCCTCTCGGGCATGGGCTTCCTGGGCGCCGCCGCGATTGTTCGCCGGGGCGACCTGGTGCAGGGCGTCACCACCGCCGCGACGCTCTGGATCGTCACCGTCATCGGGCTTTGCCTTGGCGGCGGCCAATTGGTGCTGGGCATCGCCGCGACGGTTCTGGCGCTGCTCGCGCTATGGGGCCTGAAGCGCGTCGAGGTCTTCGTACATCGCGAGCACCGCGCGACGCTCACCGTAACCATCGACAGCGAAGCCGATGCCACGACCGAGCCGCAGGTCATCGCGGGCTTCTCCGCCGACGGTTACTGGGTTGCGCGCGAGTCAGTGACCCACGCGCCGACGGCCGGCTACAGCGAGCATTGCTACGAGCTGCGGTGCACGGGATTGGTTCGTAGTCCGGCGGGGCCAGCTTTCCTGCGCGTCCTCGCGGCGCTCCCGAAAGTGCAGGCGGTGAGTTGGAAACCGCAGGGCATGGGGACGGTCTAGGCGGGAAAGCCCGCACCGGCTGATGCAGGCTTCCGCGACCGTGCCGACGCCTATTGGCTTACCGAGAGATTCGAATAGGCATAGTCAAACGGAGCCTTCGCGCTGCCCTCGCCGATGATTCCGACAGTGCCGCCCGTGGGAGGCGCCTGGATCTGGAGCTTGCCGATCGGTTGCCCGTTGACGAAGAGCGAGACGAGATTGCCTTTGGTGACGAGCCGCAGCGTGTTCACCGCGGTAGCGCCGGTTTTGACGTTCGGGTTCGCCATGAAGGGCACGATGGGTTGCCAGCCGGTGGCGGCGACATGGCGATAGATGCCGAAGGTTCCGGCGGTATCCGAGACGCCGAAGAAGTAGAAGTCGCTCGGCCCGGTGGCCCAGAAGATCAGCCCGGCATCGCTGCCGGCAGTCTTCGGCGTGATCGTGACGCTCGAATCCTGGTCAGTGAAGTTGAACCCGGCATAGGTCGCCCAGTTGACCCCGGAGGTCGGCATGGTGATGTGCACGAAGCCATCCTTCAGCATCATGCTCGTGCCCTGGGCACCGAAATTCAGCGGCCAGGATGTCAGCGGGTCCGTCAAGACGGCTTGCGCCGCCCGGCTGGCCTGAATGCCGCCAAGGCCGAAGCAGGCCACTAGACCTGCCAAAGCCACCGATCTGAAAATTGGAGTCACCACATTCCCCTTAAATCTTCGAAACGACTGTAATCTAAGCCGAAGTTTTCCGGCCTCGAAAGCTAATCGAAGAGCTGAGGGCTTTAGAAGCTAAGATTGCAGGACGATTGACCCAGCCGGGCGTCGTTGGCGTCTAAATCCGAACGTCTGCCGCCTTCGCCAGATCCGGTCCGCACAACGACCGCACCTTCGCGGCCGCCTCCTCGGTGCCCCAATCGGCGCCGCCGATCAGCCGTGCCTTCGGATGGCCCGCCCGGTCGAAGATCACCGTTACCGGGATGCCGGGCACCTGCCACGCCTGCAGGATGGCGCTGTTATGGTCGAGCAGCACCGGCAGATGGCGGATGTCGTGGCTGCGGTAGAAGCCCTGCACCGCCGTCGCTCCGCCGATATCGGAGGAGACCGGCAGCACCACGATGCCGTCCTTCGCCAGCGTTTGCGCCAGCGTGTCCATGGTGGGCAGCTCGGCGGTGCAGGGGCCGCACCAGGTCGCCCATAGATTGATCACCACCCCCTGGCCGCGGTAATCGGCCAGCGTCCGCACCTTGTTGTCGGCCGTGTAGAACTGGAAGGGCGGCAGCGACTGGCCGGGCGGCACGGTCTCCAGCCCAGAGATATCGCCGAGCGACTGTGCGGCGGCCGGGCGCGTGCTAAACCCCCCGGCGACACCGCCGGCCAGCAAGCCGCCGAGACGAAGCGCCGCGCGGCGCGAAACCTTCAAGCGCATTGGATCAGGCTCCTTGAACGACAGCACTCAGCCGCGACCGCACCAAGCTTCGCACGGATCGGAGGCCAATGCCCAATGGGGCGGCCGCTTCGCCGAGGGGCCGGCGCGGATCATGAGCGACATCAATGCCTCGATCGGTTTCGATCAACGCATGTGGCGCCAGGATATTCGCGGGTCACGCGCGCATGCCGCGATGCTGGCCCGCGCGGGGGTCATTTCCTCCGCCGATGAGCGCGCCATCGCCGGCGGGCTCGATGCCATCGCCGCCGAGATCGAGGCGGGGCGGTTCCCGTTCGAGGCGGCGCTCGAGGATATCCATATGAATATCGAGGCGCGGCTGACCGACCGGATCGGCGATGCCGGCCGTCGCCTCCATACCGGCCGCAGCCGCAACGACCAGGTGGCGACAGATTTTCGCCTTTGGGTGCGGGACGCCATCGATGGGCTGACCCTGCAAGTCGAGGACCTCATGCGGGTGCTGGCGGGGCGCGCGGCTGAACACGCGGCCGACCCCATGCCGGGCTTCACCCATTTGCAGACGGCGCAGCCAGTGACGCTGGGCCATCACCTCTTGGCCTATGTCGAGATGCTGGCGCGTGATCGCGGCAGGCTGGCGGATTGCCGCCGCCGCCTCAACGAATGCCCGCTGGGTGCCGCGGCCCTCGCCGGCACCTCCTTCCCGATCGACCGGGAGGAGACCGCCGCCGAACTCGGCTTCGACCGCCCGACCGCTAATTCGCTCGATTCCGTCTCGGACCGCGATTTCGCGCTGGAGTTCCTGGCGGCGGGCGCGATTTGCGCCATGCACCTGTCGCGCTTCGCGGAGGAGGTTGTGATCTGGTGCAGCGCGCCTTTCCGCTTCATCCGCCTGTCGGACTCCTTCACCACCGGCAGTTCGATCATGCCGCAGAAGCGCAATCCGGACGCTGCCGAATTGGTGCGGGCGAAGACCGGCCGCATGGCGGGCTCTCTGGTGGCTCTGCTGACGGTGATGAAAGGCCTGCCGCTCGCCTATGCCAAGGACATGCAGGAAGATAAGGAGCCGGTTTTCGAGGCTGCCGACGCACTCGCCCTCAGCCTCGCCGCCAGCGCCGGGATGGTGCGGGACATGACGCCGGAGCTTGCGCGCATGGCGGCGGCCGCCGGGCAGGGCTACGCGACCGCGACCGACCTCGCCGACTGGCTGGTGCGGACGCTGAAACTACCCTTCCGCCAAGCCCATCACGTCACCGGCCGGCTGGTGGCGCTGGCCGAGGCGCGGGACATCGATCTCGCCGCACTCGACCTCGCCGATATGCAATCTGTTGAGCCTGGGATAACCGAGGCGGTCTATGGCGTGCTGACGGTGGCCGCTTCGGTCGCCTCGCGGACGAGCTTTGGTGGCACGGCGCCGGCCAATGTCGCGAGGCAAGCCGCTCGGTGGCAGGAGATCCTGGGGTGAGGTCGGGGATGACGGTTCAGGCGAGACGCATCGCGTTGGTGCTGGGGGGTGTGGCGCTGCTGGCTCTCGCCGCTTGCGGGAAGATGGGTTCGCCTTCGCCGCCGGGCCCGCCCGACAAGATTTTCTACCCGCACCTTTACCCCTCGGATTAGCCGATGGCCGATATCGACCAGCCCGAGCCCGGCCAACCGGATCGCGCCGCCCTGATCGCCACCCGGCCGCCCCTGCGGGACTTGAGCGCGGCGGGGCTACATTTCGAGGGCGTCGCTTTGGCCGAGATCGCGGCCGAACTCGGCACGCCGGCCTGGGTTTATGGCGCTGGCACCTTCCGCGACCGCCTCGCCACGCTGCGCGCCGCGCTCGACGGGGCGGGGCTGTCCGCAGCCAAGATTCACTATGCGGTGAAGGCGAACGACCATCAGGCGATCCTGACGCTTGTCGCCCAGGCGGGTGCTGGCGCCGACGTGGTGAGCGCGGGGGAGATGATTCGCGCGCGTCACGCTGGGATTCCTGCGGCCCACATCGTTTTCTCCGGCGTCGGCAAGACCCTCGCCGATCTTCGCCTCGCGGTGGGCGAGGGGATCGCGCAGATCAATGCCGAGAGCGTCGAAGAACTCGCGATGCTTTCTGTGGTTGCCACCGAGCAGGGCCGCCAGGTCGATGTCGTGCTGCGGGTCAATCCGGATGTCGATGCGGCGACCCATGCCAAGATCACCACCGGCCGTGCCGACAATAAATTCGGCATCGCCTGGGAGGATGCCCCCGCCGCCTATGCCCGCGCGACCGCGCTGCCGGGTCTCAATCCGGTCGGTCTCGCCGTTCATATCGGCAGCCAAATCCTTTCGCCCGCGCCTTATGCCGCCGCCTATCGGCGCGTCGCCGACCTTGTTCGGGCGCTTAGGCAAGGTGGTCACGCGGTCAACCGTGTCGATTGTGGCGGCGGCTTTGGGATCGCCTATGGCGCCGCCACACCGTCACCGCTGGATGCCTTCGCCGCGGTGCTGGCCGAACAGCTTGGTGGCCTCGGCCTTGATCTCATGGTTGAGCCGGGCCGCTGGCTGGTGGGACCGGCGGGGCTGCTGCTCGCTTCCGTGGTGCTGGTGAAGCAGACCGGGACGCGCCGTTTCGTGGTCCTGGATGCCGCAATGAACGACCTCATCCGCCCCGCGATGTACGAGGCCTGGCACGCGATCGTGCCGGTGACGCCCGAAACGGCGCCGCTCGCTTTGGTCGATGTCGTGGGGCCGGTCTGCGAGAGCGGCGACACTTTCGCGCGTGACCGTGCGCTGCCGCCGCTCGCAGCGGGCGATCTCGTGGCGATCCTCGATGCCGGGGCCTATGGTGCGGTGATGAGCTCGACCTACAACGCGCGCCCCTTCGCCGCCGCCGCCCTGGTCGATGGCCCGCGCTGGAGCGTGATCACGCCCCGCCAGCAGATCGCCGACTTGTGGTCGCGCGAAACTGTGCCCGATTGGATAGCGGGCGAGCGGTGACGCGGGCAGCCCCGCCCCTAATTCTGCCGGCTCCAAAGCGGAGCCTCGAAGCGTGAGCCCCGGAGGCTGGCGGCGCCGCGCACAGGCCGTGCTCATCTTCGAGCGGCTCTGGCCCGTTCTATGGCCACCCGCCGGGATCCTCGGCCTGTATCTCTTGGCCGCATTGCTCGATCTGCCGCAACGTCTCGGCCCATCGCTCAACACGCTCCTTCTTCTAGTGTGCGCGATTGTCGCGCTTGGCGTTCTAGGCTGGGGCCTCCGACGCTTCCGCTGGCCGGGACGCGCGCAGGCTGAGGCGCGGCTCCAGCGAGACTCCGGTCTGCGCCACTCCCCGATGGCCGCCCTCCGTGACCGTCCCGCGCAACAGGACCGCGTGGCGGAAGCTTTGTGGCTGGCGCATCAGGCCCGGAGCCGCCGCGAACTCCGCCGCCTGCGGCTGGGCCTGCCGCGTCCCGGCCTGGCAGCGCGCGACCACATGGCCTTGCGCGGCGCCCTTGTCGTGGCCCTTGTCGCCGCCGTGGTTATTGCAGGACCGCAGATCACCGGACGGCTGGGCCGCGCCTTCACGCTCGACTTTGCCTTCGCCCATTTCGGCGGGCCGCCGCCGACCGTCACCGCCTGGGTTACGCCGCCCGCCTATACGGGCCGTGCGCCCTTCCTCGTGTCGCCGCAGATCCTCGCCTTCGCCGCGCCCGCCGGTTCGCGCCTGACAGTGACGGTCGCGGGAACCCGCAAGCCGCCGGTGCTGCGCCGCGACGGGTCGCCGGTCGCCGGTTTCCGCGCCCTCGACACCGGCGCCTATCAGGCGGAGACCATGTTGGCGGCCAGCGGCCCGCTGCTTCTGCGCGGCAACGGGGATCGGTTGGCCCGATGGCAGCTCGAGGTCATACCCGACCGCCCGCCGAACGTGGCTTTCGTCGCGCCGCCGGTAGCGGATACCGACAACCCCACCGCTTTGCGTCTGGCTTGGCGCGGGGGGGATGACTACGGCGTTACCTCGCTGCAATTCGAGGCCCGGCTGGCGACACGGCCGCAAGCGCCGCCTCTGGTGGTGCCGATCGCCTTGCCCGATGGCTCGGCCACGGCGCCAAAGGGCGTGCAGTCGATCGACTTCTCGACCAACAGCTGGGCCGGCCTGCCGGTCTCCCTCCGTCTCGTGGCGAAGGACGCGCTCGGCCAGGCCGGCTCGACGGGCAATGTGATGCTGATCCTGCCGGAGCGGCGCTTCTCGGATCCCTTCGCGCGCCAGGCGGCGGCGCTGCGCCGCCTGCTGGTCGCGGCGCCGGAGCACGCTTCGACGGTGGGAGAGGCCGCACTCAAGGTCGGTGCCGCCGCCGCGGTGGCCGGCCGCCCGGCCGCCGGGTCGCTGGCGCTGGCCGATGTCGGCTGGGCGCTACGCTTCGACACCAGCACCAGCCAGATCAATCGCGTGACCGACGAGCTGTGGCAGGTGGCGCTGCATTTCGAGCAGGGGCCCGCCGCCGAGACCGCGCAATCGCTCCGCGCCGCCGAGGACGCCTTGCGCAAAGCGCTCCAGGCCAAGAATGCTCCCAACGCGACAGAGCTGTCGAAGCTCATGCAGGCGGTGCGCGCCGCCTTGCTGCAACATCTTTCGGCGCTCATGCAGATGGCGCAGCGGCAGGGCGGCGAGATCACCACGCCGCCCGATTCGCCGCGCCTCGACATGGGCGCCCTGGCGCAGACCCTGCGGCAGATGGAGGCGGCGGCGCGTGCCGGTGACGCGCAGGCGATGCGCCAGTCGCTCGCGTCGCTGGAGCGTAGTCTGCGCTCGCTCGAACAAGCCCGCGTTCAGCCTCCGGATCCCGCGCGCGAAGCGGCGCGGCGCCGGGCGGAGCATGATTTGGCGGCGCTGCAGGCCATGCTGCATCGCCAGGCGGGGCTGATGGATCGCGCCAATCGCCGCGCCGAATCCGAAAGCAACGACACGCACGGCCAGCACCAGGATGCGACGGCACAGGACGCTCTGCACCATGCGCTGCAATCGTTGCTTGCTGGCCGCCGCGACCCCAGCCTCGGCGCCGCCGGCCACGCGATGGGTGATGCGACCCACGCCTTGCAAGGGGGCGCCGATGGCATTGCCGCGAATGACCAGGGTCAGGCGATGCGAGGTCTGCAAAGCGCGATCGGCCGCCTGGGCCGTCAACTGGCGGCGCAATCCGGCGGCACGGTGATCAGCGGCGCCGGCCAGGGAGCCATGGGTTCGCAGCCGGGCGACCTGCCGGAGGAAGGCTTCGGGGGCGCCTCCGGCCCGACCGATCCTTTTGGGCGGCCCCTTCAGACCGGCGCTGGCGTGAGCCTTGGCGCCGATCTCAACCTGCCGCAGGGGTCGCCGGAGGCCCAACTGCGCGCCATTCTCCAAGATCTCCGCCGCCGCGCCGGCGAGCACGATCGCCCGCAGCCCGAACTCGACTACATCGACCGGCTACTTCAGCCTTTCTAAGGGCGTGCATGCGCCGAGGCTTTGATTCCCGCCGCGCATTCCGTCAGCAGCCAGGCGCGGAAGGCGAGCGTCGCGGGGTTGCTTCTCCCGCGCGGCGCTTCGGCAAGGCAATAGCCTCGGCCGGTCACTACCGCTTCCGTCATCACCGGCACCAGGGCGCCCGAGTTCAACAACCGGTCGACCAGTGGCTCCCACCCCAGCGCCACACCCTCGCCGAGCAGCGCCGCCTCCACCACCAGCGGATAGGTGTTGAAGCGTAGCGACCGGTCCCGGCTACTCCGAGGCGGTAGACCGTGGCCCGCGAACCAGTCCGCCCAGCGTAGCCAACGGACAGGGTCCGGTGCATCGAGATGGAGCAGCGGCAAGCGGGACCAATCGAGCATCCGCCAATCCCGGCCTGTTCCGCCATGTTGCGCCAGGAAGGCCGGGCTACAGACCGGGCGCACGCTCTCGCCGAATAGCATGACGACGCCGCGGCCCTCGCCATCGCCGAAGAGGATCGTGATATCGGCATCTTCCGCTGGTGCGTTTGGCGCGAGCTGTGACGTCACGATCCGCACCTCGACGCCGGGCAGGGCGTCTGCGAGGGCGTGTAGCCGTGGCATTAGCCAGAATGACGCGAAGCCGAAATCCGTCGCGATGGTGAGCGTCGAGCGCGCCACTTCCTGGCGCAGCATAGCGATGACATCGGCGATCCCATCCAAACTACGGGTCACAGCTTCCAGGAGTGTGGCTCCCGCCTCGGTCAGCCGCACGCCGCGGTGCAGCCGCTGGAACAGCGGGCGGCCGAGAGCTTCCTCCAGCGAAAGCACCTGCTGGCTCACCGCCGACTGAGTCATGCCGAGCGACTGCGCCGCCAGGCTGAAATTGAGCAGCCGGGCGGCCGCCTCGAAAGCCGCGAGGCGATGCAGGGGTGGTAGGGCCCGGCGGCTTGGCATCAGTGGTGCTTATATCACCATAAGTAATGGTTGACTTCACCAAACGGTTGCTTGTGGCTGATAGTGCAGCGTTTCGAGACGACAGGGCAAAAGTGTGCGGAAGCGGCCAAATATCCTCATCCTAATGGCCGACCAGCTGACAGCCGGGGCGCTTCCCGCCTATGGCAACGGAGTTGCGCGCACGCCTTTCCTCGACCGGCTCGCCGCCGAGGGCGTGGTCTTCGAGGCGGCCTATTGCAACAGCCCGCTCTGTGCGCCCTCACGCGCCGTCCTGATGTCCGGGCAGTTCCCTTCCTCCACCGGCGCCTACGACAATGCCGTCGAGTTCCCCTCCCAGATGCCGACCTTCGCGCATTACCTGCGGGCCGACGGCTACCGTACGATCCTCGCGGGCAAGATGCATTTCTGCGGCCCCGACCAGCTCCACGGCTTCGAGGAGCGGCTCACGACCGACATCTACCCCGCCGATTTCGGCTGGACCCCCGACTGGACGCGGCCGGAGGAGCGGCCCGACTGGTATCACAGCATGGACAGCGTGACGCAGGCCGGTCTCTGCGTGCGCACCAACCAGATGGATTTCGACGAGGAGGTCGGCTTCGCCGCGCGGCAGAAGCTTTATGACATCGCGCGGGATCGCGACGACCGGCCGTTCTGCATGGTCGTTTCGATGACCCATCCGCATGATCCCTTCACGATCCCCGACCCGTATTGGTCACGGTACCGCCGCGAAGAAATCGACATGCCGCGCGTCCCGGCTGCCAATTCCGAGCGCGATCCGCATGCGGCGCGGCTGCGCCATGTATGTGGTCAGGATTTGCAGGATGTGACCGAGGCGCAGATCCGCGACGCGCGTCATGCCTATTACGGCGCTGTCTCCTATTTCGACGATCACGTCGGCGCACTTCTCGTGGCGCTGCGTGACGCGCGGCTGGCGGAAGATACGATCGTCATGCTTCTCGCTGACCACGGCGAGATGCTTGGCGAGCGCGGTCTCTGGTTCAAAATGAACTTCCACGAGGGTGCGTCTCGCATTCCGATGATTGTCCATGCGCCCGGTCGTTTCACCGCGCGGCGCGTAAAGGCCGCGGTCTCTCTCCTCGACGTGTTGCCGACCTTGGCGGCCATCGCGGGGGAGGGGCGGGAGCCCGAATATGCGACTACGCCTGATGGTCGCAGCCTGCTGCCTTACTGCGAGGGTGCGCCGGACGATGCGGGCGAGGCCATTGGCGAATACTGTGCGGAGGGCGTCACCGCGCCGATGGTGATGATCCGCCGTGGCGCGCTCAAATTCATCCACTGCCCGACCGATCCTGACCAGCTGTACGATCTCGTGGCCGACCCAGACGAGCGCCACAACCTGGCACCCCAAGATCCGCGCGTTGCCGGTTTTCGTGAGGAAATCGCGCGCCGGTGGAATCTGGAAACGCTGCGACAGGATGTGCTCGCAAGCCAGAAGCGGCGGCGGCTGGTGTCGGATGCGCTGAACCAGGGCCAATACCACCCCTGGGATTTCGAACCGAAACGCGACGCCAGCCAATCCTATATGCGGAACCACATGAAGCTTGATGATCTCGAAGCCATGGCGCGCTTCCCGCGTGTCACACCTGCGACCAACTGACGCACAACACGAACAGGAGATCCGCGATGCGCCTTTCTCGCCTGCTCGCTTCTACTGCTTTCGCCGCTCTCGGTGTCGCGGCGGTCGCTTCCAGTTCGGCGCGCGCAGCGGATCCGGCGAGTTGCACGACCGTGCGCATGGGGACACCGGGCTGGAGCGATATCCAATCCACCAACGGAATCGCGGAGCTTTTGCTGACGGGCCTCGGCTACAAGCAGCAGATCGAGACTCTCTCCGTGCCGATCACCTATCAGGCTTTGAGCAACGGCCAGTCCGATGTCTTCCTCGGCAACTGGGCACCGGCGCAGGATCACTTCACGAAACCGCTCGTGGCGGCCAATAAGATCGACGTGCTGCACCAGAATCTCGATGGTGCGAAATACACCTTGGCGGTGCCCGATTATGTCGCGGCCGGCGGCGTGAAGAGCTTCGCGGATCTCGCGGCGCATGGCGAGGAATTTCACCACAAGATCTACGGCATCGACGCCGGCTCGCCGGGCAACCAGAACATCCAGAAGGCGATCGACAACCCGGCGCTCAAGCTGAGCGGCTGGAAGGTCGTGCCGTCCTCCGAGCAGGGCATGTTGTCTGAGGTTTCACGCGACGTGCCGCATAAGCGCTGGGTCGTGTTCCTCGGCTGGGCGCCGCATCCGATGAACACGAAGTTCAACCTCACCTATCTCGCGGGCGGCGACGACTATTTCGGCCCCAACTTCGGCGGCGCGACCGTCAATACCGTAACACGCAGCGGCTTCGCGCAGGCCTGCCCCAATCTCGCCCATCTCTTCAGCCAGCTTACTTTCAGCATCCCGGCTGAAAACATGATGATGAACGCAATCGATAACGAGCGACAAACGGGAACCCAAGCGGCGGCGGCCTATCTCAAGGCGCATCCCGAGCTGCTCGCGACTTGGCTCGATGGCGTCACCACGCAGGACGGCAAGCCAGGACTGCCGGCGGTAAAAACCTCACTTGGCATTGGTGGGTGATGTGAGACCGAACATTAAAGGCGCCGAGCCCCGCTTCGGCGCCATCGTCGCGGCGATCCTCGTCAGTGTGATGCTGTTAGTGGTCTACGCGTTGCTGGCCCGCTACGGCGGGTAGTTTCGCCGGGATCGGTGTCGAACGCGGGCGTTGCCTTCGGTCTAAACCGTGCTCATTCCTCCACGTCATGCTCGAAGGCCGAGCATCCACGCCTCTGCGTAAGGCGCCAAAGGAAGACGTGGATGGCACGCCTTCGCGTGCCATGACGGGATCGTAGGGGCGCGGCTCGATATTAAGTCATCACGCGCTAGCGCGGTCCTAACAAGGAGATGTTCGAGAATATTGGGACGTCCATACTATTAGCGACAATCTAACAAGCGTTTCTTGCTGGCTGACGGCGTCGCCACGGAGTCCATTCGGCAAGCGAGCGGCCGTCAGCACGGCGCATGGCGTCGGCAGTCGAACAAGGAGCGACTCGAGATGAGTGCAATTACCGGGCGGCACTGTGGCCAAGAGTTCGAGATCTTGCCGGGTGTGTACGTCCCGCCTTTGCTCTTCCAGGATATGGTGCTGGCCAGGTCGAACTTGAATCCCCCGGGCGCCGTCATTCGTCGCACGATCGCGAGCCGCGGGTTTTGTTGCGACGCTCCCATTCGGGCGCTACACATTTCCGAAGAGCGTACTTGATCAGTTGATAAGGGACTTGCTGAGACAGTCCGGGGACCTCGAACTGTCTGTGACGGACATTAAACGAGCCTTAGATGAGCGCGATGCTCAAGGCGAAGTCGTCAACGCCGGCTGCGTCACGATTTCGGCGGCCGGTGGCTGTGGCGGTACCGCTGGAGAATGATAGGCCGACGCCTGATCGTAAACCTGCTCCAACGGCTTCATCGTCGGTTCAGGCTGCCTCATGCAGCCGCGCACCACCGGCGCGCAAGTGCCATCCTGGCCGACCGCTTCGTCCGTGCTGCCGGCATAGTGCACTTCGGTCACATGCCCGTTCACGACTCGCATGATCGCCGAGCAGGCGCCTCCGCTGCTGCCAAGCGTCAACCCGCCGAGACTAAGCGGCAACGTGACGCCGAGGCCGGTCGAGGTCGGCGGCTTGTAATCGTAACTGTCGATCTCGGCGGACGGACTGAGCCGCGTGACCTTGTCCGGCGGACCGGCGCAGGCGAAGAGATCGGCCGAGGACATGCCGACCATGGCACTCTGCGCCGCATGGGCCGTCCGGGCATTGCCGTAACCGCAGCCGGCGAGCGCCAGGAGCGGAAGCAGGGAAAGAATCGCAACTCTCATCCGCGCGAGTTTATCGCAGTGCAGCATAAACGTGAACCCAGTCGGGCTCGCCCTGTGCGGAGCGGTTATGCCGGTTGCAGCAGGTAGTGGCTGACGCCCCAGGGACGGCCTCGGTCATGGCCGAAAAGCCCGGAGGTCGCGAGGAAGAACAGCCGCCACCGGCGAAGCCACAGCGCGGTGTCGGCACCATAGACCGGCCGCAGGATCGCCTCGATCTTCGCGCGGTTGCGATCAAAATTGGCCAGCCAATCCTCCGCCGTGCGGCGGTAATGGGTCCCGCTCCACTGCCATTCGCGCTCGACCGCGAAGAGGTCGGGGAATTGCCGGATGAGGCCATGGCTCGGCATGATGCCGCCGGTGAAGAAATGCTGCGCGATCCAGTCCGCCTTGTCGCCGAGTTCGAAGCGATAGGGCGCGCGGGCATGGGCGAAGATATGGATCATCGCCCGCCCCTCCGGCCGCAGCCAGCGCCGCATCGCCGCGAAGAGCGGGCGCCAATTGGCCATATGCTCGAACATCTCGACCGAGACGATGCGGTCGAATTTGGCGAGGGGCGCGAAATCTCGCGCGAAGTCGTTCATATCGGCGGTGATGACGCGGACATGCGAGAAACCTCGCCGCGCCGCTTCCGCCTCGATATACGCGCGCTGGGAGGCCGAATTGGAAACGGCGGTGATGCGCGCCGCCGGATAGTGCTCCGCCATCCAAAGCGTGAGCGATCCCCAGCCGCAACCCAGTTCCAGAATCTCTTGCCCATCGA
Organism: Acidisoma sp. S159; assembly: GCF_009766125.1. Lineage (NCBI taxonomy): Bacteria > Pseudomonadati > Pseudomonadota > Alphaproteobacteria > Acetobacterales > Acidocellaceae > Acidisoma > Acidisoma sp. S159. The sequence continues at coordinate 561,554 of NZ_LMUG01000032.1, read as the reverse complement.
CCAGCGCCGCATGCGCACAGGTTTCGGCTAAAGCGCGCTCCTCAGCCTCGGCCAAAGTCTCCCGCCCGGTGGGGTAGAGGCAGCTCGAATATTTGCGCCGCGGCCCCAGCACCTCGGCGAAGAACGCGGCCGGAACCTCGTAATGCTGCGTATTGGCGGCGTCGGCATGTTCGGCGATCGGGAAGGCGCCCATCCGAGCGGCAAAAGTAGCATCGCGATCGCCAATGACTGCCAGTTTGCGGCGCGTGCGGCCGACCATCATGCTGATACCGAGGCGGCTCAGCGCATCAGGCAGCGGCCATCGCTCGGCGGCGCTGGCGGCGAATGTGGCGAGGCTCATGCGCGGACTTTCGGTGGCAGCGGGAGGAACTTGCTCACCCGCCGCTGATAGTCCCGAAATGCGTCGCCGCGGGAGCGCAGCATATGGGCCTCGGTTGGCGGAATGCCCGAACCATGCACCAGCACGAGATACATCGCCACCGGCCCGATCCAGGCCAGCCAGCCCCAGGCCCAGCCGAGGCCCGCCACCGCGAATAGCGCATAGGCGACCCAGATCAGCCACTCGAAGAAATAATTGGGATGGCGCGACCAGCCCCAGAGGCCGACATCGCAGATGCGGCCTTTGTTGGCCGGATCCTGGCGGAAGCGATGAACCTGCCGGTCCGCCATCGCCTCGCCGAGGATCGCGGCGACGGCAAGGAGAACGGCATCGGAGTCGAGCCAGTCAAAACCAGGCGCGGGATTCCGTCCGGCGAGCATGATGACGACACCGAGAACGAACACGCTCGCAGCCTGCATCTGCAAGAAGCCGAACATCTTCCAGCGGTAGCTCGGCCCCCAATCCTTCTTGAGCTGCGCATAGCGCGGATCGTCGTGGCCCTGCAGCGCGCGCCGCAGGATATGGCCGCCGAGGCGCGCCGCCCAAGCCGCCGCTATGGCGCTCACCACCAATTGCCGCGTCGTCCAATGGCTAGGCGCGGTGGGCCCCAGGATCAGCACGATGCCCGCAAGAGCAGTGCCAAAGGTCCAGGTGACATCGACCCAGCTGCTATTGCCGCTTCTTTGCTGGACAACCCAGGCGAAAACCATCGCCAGGCTGCAGGCGACCAGCACCGCGACTAGTAAAATCGTCATGAAATTCAGGAACTCACAAGTTGCCCAGCCTACGCGGCGCGGCGCGCTACGGATGCAGGATCGGCGATGAAGGCGAGACTGTCTCGCAGGGTCGGCGCCAAAAAGCGAAAGGGCTGGCCGATCGCGCCGACGATCTCGCGATGATCGACCCCGGGATAGAGCCGATCCGCCACCGGCCCGCCAGCGGCCCGGATGCGCGCGGCGAGGCGCGTCGTATTGCGCGGCAGGACATCCGTGTCCTTGGTGCCGGCAAGCAGCAGCATCGGCGGATTGCGGCCGTCGACATGGTTGATCGGCTGAGTCGCGGGCGGGGTGGGGTTCGGACCGAAGATTTTCTCCAGCTCCGCGTCATGCAGCGGCAGGAAGTCGTATGGCCCGGCGAGGCCGATCATACCGGCCGGAACCGGCGCGCCCGCTGCCGCCAGGTAGTCTGTCTGAAGAGACAGCATCGCCGCGTTATACGCGCCGGCGGAATGGCCCATAAGGAAGGGGCTGCCAGCGCCGCCATAGGCATGGCCGTTCGTCGCGGCCCAGGCGAAAGCGGCGGCGCAGTCTTCCAGAAAGTCGGGATAGCGGACTGCCGGATAGACCCGATAGTCGGGGATCACCACGACGCAACCCCGGGCGGCGAGAGCGCCTCCGACGAAGCGATACATCTCCTTCGCGCCGCTATCCCAACTGCCGCCATAGAAGAAGACGACGATCGGCGCCGGGTCTCGCCGTGCTGGGCTGTAGACATCGAGCGTCCGCCGCGGCCCAGCTCCAAAAGGCAACCCCTGCGCGACGCGCCGCCCCGGCGCCAGCCCGTTCAGAACCTTTAACGGCGAACAAGCACTCAGCGCGGCGCCAAGGCCGCCAAGGCCGCCAAGTGTCAGGATCCGCCGGCCAATCCGGCCACGGGTCGGCGGCGCCGTATCTGTATCGATTGCCATGGGACCAGAGATAGGCCGCGAGACGGGGATAACGAGCAAGTTCTCGCGCCGACACCACATGCATCCGAAGCAGCCTCCAAGCCGTAGTCAGGTGGTTAGCGGCAGGATGGATGGATGCAACTTGGCCCCGGCCTTCATGACAGCCCTTTGGACATCGCCGTCATCGGCTCGGGCATCGCAGGACTTTCCTGCGCCTGGCTGCTGTCCAAACGTCATCGCGTGACGCTCTACGAGGGCGCCGATCGCCTCGGCGGCCACACCAATACGCTGACGCCCAGCGGCGCGCCCGGCATCGCCGTCGATGCTGGTTTCATCGTCTATAACGAGGCGACCTATCCGAATTTCACAGCACTCCTCGCGCATCTTGGCGTCGCGTCGCAGCCCTCGGAGATGTCCTTCGCCGTCTCGCGTCACGCGGGCGCGCTCGAATATGCAGGCACCGATCTCGGCGGGCTTCTCGCACAAAAGGCAAATGTGATCCGGCCACGCTTCTGGGCGATGATGCGCGACCTGCTGCGCTTCTACCGCCAGGCGCCACGCGATATCGCCCGGATGGAAGCGCTCGATCTCACCCTCGACGAATACTTGATCGAAGGCGGCTATGGCGCTGCCTTCCGTGACGACCATCTGCTGCCGATGGCCGCTGCCATCTGGTCGACACCGACCGCCGCGATCGGTGACTATCCCGCCGCCGCCTTTATCCGCTTTTGCGCCAATCACGGTTTGTTGCGCGTTTCGGGACGGCCGGAATGGCGCACCGTTGCTGGCGGCGCGCGCAACTACCTGCGTTGGCTTGTCGATGGCGTCTCGGGCCCAATCCATCTCGCGCGGCGGATTGGCTCCGTGGCGCGCACCCAGGATGCGGTGCGGATCGAGGATATCGCCGGAGAGGTCGCATGGCATGACCATGTTGTGATCGCGAGCCACGCTCATCAGGCATTTGCCATGCTGGCGGATCCCGATGAGCGAGAGACCGCGCTGCTCGGTGCTTTCGGCCATACGCGCAACCTCGCGGTGCTGCACACTGATGCGACGCTGATGCCGCGCCGCCGGCGCGTCTGGTCGAGCTGGAATTTCATGGAATCGGGTGATGCAGGCGGGCCGCCCTTCGTCACTTATTGGATGAACCGGCTCCAGGCGCTGCCCGGACCGTGCGATTATTTCCTCACACTCAACCCGCCGCGACCGCCCGCCGCCGGAACGATTCTCCATACCGAGCAATATACGCACCCGCTTTTCGACCGCGCGGCGCTCGCGGCGCAGCGCGACTTGTGGAGTCTGCAAGGCGTCCGGCGCACCTGGTTCTGCGGCGCCTGGTTCGGCGCGGGCTTCCATGAGGATGGTCTGCAAGCGGGCCTCGCCGTGGCCGAAGCCCTCGGCAACGTTCGACGGCCTTGGGCGTGTGACGATGAATCCGGCCGCATTCGTCTAAAGGCGAAAACGCCTGTCGCGGCAGGCATATCATGAGCCACTCCGCGCTTTATGCCGGGCTCGTCATCCACCAGCGTTTCAGGCCGCGCCTGCACCGGCTGCGCTACCGCATCTTCTCGCTGCTGCTCGATCTCGACGAATTGGCGGATCTCGATCACGGTTTGCAATTGTTCTCGGTCGACCGGTTCAACCTCTTCAGCTTTCGACAGAGCGACCACGGCGCCGGGACGCGGACCGGTCTCGCCGATTGGGTGCGCGGCCAATGTGCCTTGGCGGGTCTAGCGGCCGACGGTGCGATCTGCGTGCTGGCCATGCCGCGCGTCCTGGGCCACGCCTTCAATCCGCTAAGTGTTTTCTTCTGCCATGGGTCGGACGGCGCGATCGTCGCCGTTCTTTACGAGGTGAACAACACCTTCGGCCAGCGGCACGCCTATCTCATCCCCACCGAGGGCGCTCACCGCGTCATTCGCCAGAGCTGCCGCAAGGTATTCTACGTCTCACCCTTCATGCCGATGGAGATGGAATATCGTTTCCGCGTTCTCCCGCCCGGCCCTCTCGTTTCCGTCTCCATCGAGGGGATCGGTGCTCAGGGACGGCTCATTACCGCCAGCCTGTCAGGCCGCCGCGAACCCCTTACCGACCGTTCGTTGCTGAGGGCCTTTGTGCGTGCGCCGCTCCTCGGGTTCAAGGTTGTGACTGGCATTCATTGGGAAGCATTGCGGATCTGGCGCAAGCGCGCCGGCTATCACCCACGCCCCGCGGCGCCTGTCGCGGCTGTGACTTTCGTAGGCGCCTGAGCATGTCTCAAACAGCAATTCTCGGATCCGCTCCTACGGTGCGTGGCGACTGGATCGGCCGCTTGTTCCTCACCCGGTTGCTGCGCCAGCTCGCACTGGGACAAGTGACCGTGCGGCTGCCGTCCGGCGAGGAGCTTGTCGGCGCCGGCGCAGGGTCGGGACCCGAAGCGACGCTCTTCCTGCATCGCTGGCGCGCGCTGCGGCAACTCGTGCTCGGCGGCGATGTAGGCTTCGCCGAGGCTTTCATGGACGGAGACTGGTCCAGCCCGGATTTGCCCGCGCTCATCGAGCTTGCGGCACGCAACCAGGATGCGCTCGGCGATAGCATCACTGGAACCACCGCGATGCGTCTGTTGAATCGTGTGATGCATCGGTGGCACGCGAATACGAAACGTGGCAGCCGGCGGAACATCGTGTCTCACTATGATCTCGGCAACGACTTCTACGAGAGCTGGCTTGATCGTGGCATGAGCTACTCCTCAGCACTCTTTACGGACCCGCATCAATCCCTGGAGGAAGCGCAGGAAATCAAGCAGGACCGCGTGTTGCGCCACCTGGGTGTGACGGGTGCCGAGACCGTGCTGGAAATCGGCTGCGGCTGGGGCGGACTCGCGGAACGGATCTGTGCGCGCGGGTGTGATGTGACGGGCATCACCTTGTCGCCAGCCCAGCTCGACTATGCACAACGGCGCTTCTCCACTCCTGGTCCGAAAGCGGAAATACGGCTCCAGGACTACAGGGACGTGAACACTGTCTACGACCGCATTGTCTCGATCGAGATGCTGGAGGCGGTCGGGGTGAAATATTGGCCGACCTATTTCGCCAAGCTGCGCGCTTGCCTGGCGCCCGGTGGCGTTGCCGTGCTGCAGGTCATCACCATCGCCGATGAAAAGTTCAGCGCCTATCTACGGAGTCCCGACTTCATCCAGCGTTATATCTTCCCCGGCGGCATGCTGCCGACACCCTCGATCATGCAAAGACAAATCGGTGGCGCCGGCTTATCGCTCGACACGGTGGAGACCTTCGGCCTTAGCTACGCCCGCACCCTCGCCGAGTGGCGCCGCCGCTTCCACGATGCCTGGCCCCGGCTGCGCGCCTCTGGATTGGACGAGATATTCGGCCGCAAATGGGACTACTATCTCGCCTATTGCGAGGCTGGTTTCCGCGCGGGAGCGATCGACGTCGCGCTATACCGGGTGACGAATCCGGCGTAGACGCCGACGAAAATCGCTCGCTGGCCCACGACCGCGGGAACGCTCTTCAGGCCTGAGGAATTTTGAGTGGGAGCCCTACTTCCGGAATTTCCGTCCTAGCCCCTGCAGTGCTGCGCCCAATCTGAATATCCCAGTCGGCTCGGCGACTTTCCTGTTTGTCGCGGCACAAAACATTCTCAGCATGTTGTGTTTCGCATTCAGATCCCTTTGGGCAGGATTGAGTTTGGGATCCATTCGATGAGGGCCGGCCGCATAACTGATCTCACCATCGGGTTTGAGCGTGAGGGTATCGTTTTTCTCACCCGGTGGCGCTGCTTTAGCCGAGGTAAACTTGAGACTGCCATCGAGTTCATGGCTCACCCGATACGGAGCTTTCGATCCAAACTGGTTCACATCGGGAAATGGCAATGTATGCAGAAGCTTCAGGCCGTCTTCCAGGATAGCGCTCGATCCAGGTTTGGGCACAATCTTTAGGCAATTCTGCCGGGTGGTCTTGGCCATTTCCTTCATGGCATGCTCGGCACCCCTGCGGCTGGAGTGCGGCGTGGGCTTGCCTAATGGGTCGTGAAATCGATGTATCCCGTCCTTCTCATTTATTCCAGAAGGTGAGCCGGGCTGAAAATTTTTGGCAGTACCGTCAAGTTTCAATGGTTGCTTAGTCGGAGCATTCGCCCTGCCAGTTCCACCAATAGCCACCGCAACCTCCCGACCAAGCTGAGGTCGGAGGGTCTACGCAGTCAAAGTTAATCCGGGCTGAAATCTCAGCCGAATCGTTCCGCCCGAGAGAACTCCACCTTTACGATTCGACGAAAGCCGAGAATTCCGCTGCGTAGTCCGGATGCCAGCGTGACAGCGCCGGACGGTTGCGGATGATGTCGTCGGCCATCCACTGCATGCGCTTCTCGTCCACCGCGCGCGGCACCGCGTTGTCAGCGCAGAGAATGTAGAAATCCCCGCGCTCCAGACTCGCCAGCATGAAATCGACCACCTGATCGGGCGTCCAGGCTGCGTCGGGCTTCGTGGCGCCCCCTGTCATGCCCGTATGGGTGAAGCCGGGGATGAGCAGGTGCGCGCTGATCCGCGCGCCGTCGGTGTTCCGCAACTCATGCGCAAGGCTTTCGGTGAAGGCGCGCACCCCGGCCTTGGACAGGTTGTAAGCACTATTGCCCGGCGGCAAGGTGATGCCCTGCTTCGAGCCAGTATTGATGACGAGACCCGGCTCAGCGGAGCCGATCATGCCTGGCAGGAAAGCCTGGACACCGTTGATCACGCCCCAAAGATTGGTGTCGAGCAGCCTGCGCCAGCCCTCTGGATTCTCCCAGGACCGCCCCGGATTGGCGCCGGAGCCGGCATTGTTCATCAGCAGGCTTACGGACCCGAAACCCGCCTCCACCGCTTCGCGCAGCGCCTCCACGTCGTCGGGGCGCGACACGTCCGTAGGAATCGCCACAATTTCCGAGCCGGCGGCCTCATCGGACACCGCCGCGTGCGCCTGGTTCAGCGCCTCGCCAGGGAGGTCCGCCAGCACGACATTCATCCCCAACCGCGCGAAACGCCGCGCGGCGGCCAGGCCGATGCCGCTCGCGGCACCCGTGATGACCGCGGTCTTGCCGGCCGCGATCGCTACATGCGCCATGAAGTCTCTCCCTCAGCTCTTGGCCGGTCCGGCCGAGTTCACCGGCAGCAGCGTCCAGGGCTGGCCGGCGGCGGCGGGCGGCTCGCAGTAAATAGGCACGGCATTCGCCGTCCGCACATTCGGCTGCAACCCCATGGCGGAGCGCAGCGCCCGGAACAGCGCGCCATGCGCCACCACCAGGACCGGCGCCGGATTGTCCAAGGCGCGATTGACGGCGACGACTGCGCGCTCGCGCAGCACGGCGAAAGGCTCTGCGCGCTCCGGCGTATAGGTTCCGGCGATCCAGTCGTCGTACCAGTCGCCCATCGGCTTGCCTTCCTGCTCGCCGAACTTCACCTCGCGCAGCCCGTCATCGCTCTGGACCGGCACGCCGATGGCATCCGACACCGCCTGCGCCGTATCGAGCGCGCGAGACAGACTAGATGAGATGATGGTCGCGATCTTATGGCCCTTCACCAGGGCGGCGGCGGATAGCGCCTGCTCCCGGCCCTTTGCGTTCAACGGAATGTCGATGTCACCCTGACTCAGATCCTGAGCGTTCCAGTCGGTCTCGCCATGGCGGAGGAACCAGAAGGCGGTCGGGGTAATGAGCGTCATCGGTGGTCCTTCACAAAGCCGAGCAAGCGACCGCGCGCCCCTCAATCAAACAGCGAACTGACCGAACTCTCGTCGGAGATCCGGCGCATCGCCTCGGCCAGAAGCGGCGCGATGGTGACCTGGCGCAGATTGCTTGCCAGCCGCACGGCCTCGGTCGCCAGGATCGAATCGGTGATCGTCATCATCTCGATGGGCGAGGAGGCGATGCGCGCGACCGCGCCGCCCGAGAGCACGCCATGGGTGGTATAGACGCTGGCGGAACGCGCGCCCTCGGCGATCAGCGCGGCGGCGGCGTTGCACAGCGTGCCGCCGGAATCGACGATGTCATCGACCAGGATGCAGTCGCGGCCGGCCACTTCACCGATGACGTTCATCACTTCCGAAACGCCGGCCCGCTCACGCCGCTTGTCGATGATGGCGAGATCGACATCGAGCCGCTTGGCGAGCGACCGGGCGCGTAGCACGCCGCCGACATCGGGCGAGACGATCATCAGATCGCGCCCGGCGTAACGCTCCTTCACGTCGCGCGCGAAAAGCGGGGCGGCGTAGAGGTTATCGACGGGGATGTCGAAGAAGCCCTGGATTTGCCCGGCATGCAGATCCATCGTCAGCACGCGATTGGCCCCGGCCTCAGTGATCAGATTGGCGACCAGCTTGGCGCTGATCGGCGTGCGCGGACCCGATTTCCGGTCCTGCCGCGCATAGCCGAAATAGGGGATCACCGCCGTCACCCGCCGGGCCGAGCCGCGCCGCAGCGCGTCCAGGGTGATCAGCAGTTCCATCAGATTGTCATTGGCGGGGTAGGAGGTGGACTGCACCACGAAGACATCCTCGCCGCGGACGTTCTCGTGGATCTCCACGAAGATCTCCATATCCGCGAAGCGGCGGACGGAGGCCTTGGTCAGCGGCAGGTTCAGCGCGGCGGCCACAGCCTCCGCGAGGGCGCGGTTGCTGTTGCAGGCGACGATTTTCATTGGGCGGATTCCGGAGCGTGCGGGTCGGCGGGGCGGCTTCTATCAACCCGTAAGCGGGGTGTCCACGCAGCGTAAAGGATGTCAACTCTCCGGCTCATGACGTTTTGCCCGATGTCGTGGTCGCTTTGGACGGAGGCGCGCTGGCCGATTTCGGAACCCGCTTGCCGATCGCATTGTCGATGACCTCCTTGATCCCCAAGGCGGCCTGGCTCCCTGCGGCCGCCGCCACGTCGCCCCAATAGCTGTCGAGCGAGCCGGTCGGGATGTCATGGACCTGGGAGACGCGGCCGGTCTCCTTGCCGTCGGGGGTGGTGACGACCCAGGTGAGTTCGACGCGCTGCGTCTGCGGGTTCACCGTCGAATTTTTTACCTTGCCGCTGAGCAGATAATCCGCCTGGTCTTTCTGCTGCACCATGACCACGCCCATGCCCGGCAGATCCCGCCCGATTTCCTTCGCGAGCGACTGGTTGCCGTCGCCCGGCGCGCCGGTGACACCCGAGAAGGCCACCCGGGGCGGACGGTTATACAGGCTGTTCGGGTCGTTCTGCTTCAGCACCGCGTCGATATTGGAGAGCAGGTCGGAGATGCCGGGGCTCGCCGCATTGGCGGCATCGGTGAGCGCCGCGGAATCACCGGCGGCCCAGGATGCGCTCGATACCGCCGGGCCTGAGTAGTTGCCCTGCTTGTGGCCGCGCGGATCGGTGATGGTGTAGCTCGGCACCACGCTGTCGCCTTGCAGAACGGCATGGACGCCCAGCACCCAATCCCCCCGCTGCGGACGGGCGGCGAAGGCGGGAATGGTCTGGTTGACGAGGGCATTGGCGAGGTCGGTCGCGAAAAGCTTGGCGGCCTGATCGTCGAGCAGTGCGTCATGCGGCGTCGGCACCACGATGCGCTGCGGCGGCGGATGCGCCAGCAGGGCGCCCATGCGGCCGGGATTGCCCAGCATGGGTTGGGGAAAGTCGCCGCAAGCGGCAGGCAGCAAGGCGAGCGCCAGGAAAGCGAGACGAGTCAGGCGGATCATAGGCGCGCTCCAAGAACGATCGCCGACATCTGGTGGCCGATCGCGCCGCCACCGGCGAGCGTGCGGCGGCGGTGGCTGAAGAAGCGATCGGGCTCCGCCGCCGTATCGCCCTCGGCGATGATGACCTTGGCGACCCCGGCCGCGACGAGGCGGGCTTCGCAATAGCCGGCGAGGTCGAACATCCAGCGCTCAGGGCGGCCGGGGAGAAAGAAGCGCTCATCCTCGGCATTCTGATCGAGCACCGAGCCGCGCAGATCGCCCGCCACTTCGTAGGAGTCCTGGCGGATGCAGGGCCCGATAGCGGCGATGATCCGCCCCGGATGCGCGCCGAGCGCGGCCATCGCCTCTACGGTTGCCTCCAGCACGCCCGCGACGGCACCGCGCCAGCCGGCATGGGCGGCGCCGATGACCCGGGCCTCGGTATCCGCGAAGAGCACGGGCGCGCAGTCGGCGGTGACGACGCCGAGGGCGATGCCGGGCACCGCCGTCACCATCGCATCGGCGCGCGGACCGGCACCAGCGATCCAGGGTGCTAGGACGGTCTCGACGTCCGGTCCGTGGACCTGATGCAGCCCCACGAGCTGCTCCGGCGCCACATCCAAGGCGCGGGCGACACGCGCCCGATTCTCGGTGACCGCCGCGCGATCATCGCCGCCGGAAATGCTGCAATTGAGGCTGGCATAGGCGCCAGCGGAAACCCCGCCCTCCCGCGTGAAGAAGCCGTGGGCGGCGCGCAGTTCTGGAACGGAGACGAAGCTTGGGAGGGTCATGCGGCGAATCCGGGAAGAGGGGGGGTGCCGGGCGCGGCGATGGCAAGCGCCACGAACAGACTGCCCATACCACGCGGCTCGGCCAGGCGTCGCGCGGCACCCATCACCGTCGCGGCCTCGGTTTCGGACCTGCCTCGCGCCAGACGTTCGGCGCGTTCGAAGAGGCCGAGGCGCTGGAGGAAGACACCCTGCATCACCGGTCCCTGCACCTCGGCGCCCTGGCCTCGCGCCGCGCGAGCGATGGCGGCGAAATCGACATGGGCGGTGAGATCCGCCGATCCGGGCTCGGCCAGCGGGTCGGTGGGCGCGCCATCGCGTAGTGCTTGCAGACTGTTGCCGGCATTGCCGTCGCGGCCATAATCCAGGATCAGGGCGAGACCGCCATCAGTGACGATCCGCGCGGCAAGGTCGGCACAGAAGGCGTCGGCGGCTTCGTTGATCTCGATCTCGCTGCGGTCGTCCTCCGCATTCTCCGGCGGGAAGGCCGGGCGTTCGACGAAAGCGCCATCCTGCACGAACCGCTCGACCCAGCGGCCGGCGACGAGGCGAAACTGGCGGACCGGCAGGGCGTCGAGGAACTCATTGGCGATCAGGATCACAGGGCCGGACGGTAGCCCCTCTAGCGCGTCATGCCAGGCGGCCATCGGAACCCGTATCGCCTGCTCGGCACGCAGCCGGGGCGAGGTTTCGATGAAATGTACTGTCATCGCCTCGGTGAAGGCAGGGGCCACGCGGGCGAGCACGCGGGTCGCGTCGGCCATCAGCGTGCCGCGCCCCGGGCCTGCCTCCGCGAATAGCACAGGGGTAGGGCGACCCAGCATGTCCCAGCAGACCGCGGCCCAGGCGCCGATAAGCTCGCCGAAGATCTGGCTGATCTCGGGAGAGGTGGTGAAATCGGCGAAGGGGTCGTGGTTCGCGTAATAGGCGGCATTGGCTCGTGCCATGAAGCGGTCGAGCCGTTCCGCCGTGTTCGTCACGCCGCGAAGGCACCGGTGAGCCGCGGCGAGCGGAGTCGGGCGTAGAAGACCAAACCCAGCCCGACGATGATCATCGGCAGCGACAGTACCTGACCCATGGTGACGCCGGACCAGAGGAAGCCGAGGAACGCGTCCGGCTGGCGGAAGCACTCGCCGATAATGCGCGCGATGCCATAGCCGATCAGGAAGCAGCCGGTGAGCAATCCGAAGCGGGCGCGGCGTGCCTCCGACCGCGCGAGGAAGAGCATCACCAGCAGCAGCACCAGCCCTTCCAGGAAAGCCTGGTAGATCTCGCTCGGGAAGCGCGGCTGCATATCGACGCGGGGATAGATCATCGCGAAGGGCCAGCCGGGCGGGGCGGGGCGGCCCCACAGCTCGCCATTTATGAAATTGGCGATGCGCCCGAAGCCCAGCCCGATGGGGGCGACGATCGCGATACGGTCGGCGAAGCCCAGGATGGGGATGCGGTGGCGCAGGCAGAAAACAATGATGGCGACCGTGACGCCGAGCATGCCGCCATGGAAGCTCATGCCCCCCTGCCAGACGGCGATGATGCTCAGCGGATGATGCAGGAAATTGCCCGGCTGGTAGAACAGCACGTAGCCGATCCGGCCGCCGAGCACGACGCCGAGCGTCGCCCATGAAAGAAAATCATCCACCAGAACCGGCGTCGCCACGGCCGGGGTCCAAAGCGCCATCCGCCGCACGAGACGCCATCCTAGGACGAGCGCCGCGATATAGGCGATGGCGTACCAATGGATCGCGAAAGGGCCGAGACGCACCAGGACCGGGTCAAAATCGGGGAAAATCAACACATGGCTCATGCCGTCTCCTGCTCCCCGCAGGGCGCCGCATTGGTTGGACGCTGTGCCACGCCCATATCATGGCATGATGATGCGGGAGCCGCGGCGTGGCGCTCGGCGGAGACAGTGACCGGAAGCATGGGCCGGGCTTATACGCAACCGCTCGCAGGCACGGAAGGCAGGAGGACGGGATGAAGGAGCGCAGCCGCTTCATGGACGATCTGGCGGGAGTCGCGCAGGGCGCGATGTCCGCTTTCGCCGGCGTGCGAGACGAGGCGGAAGCCGTGATGCGTGCCCGCATCGATGACGCCATCCAGCGCTTCGACCTCGTGCGCGGCGAGCAATTCGCGGCGGTGCAGGAGATGGCGGCCAATGCCCGCGCGGCGCAGGAGGCGGCGGAAGCCAAGCTCGCCGCCCTCACCGACCGAGTCGCGGCGCTTGAAGCGCGGCTTGGCGCGGCGGCGCCAAAAATCGGCGCCACTACGGAGCCGCCAATCGCCATGCCGCCCCCAACTGAGGTCCGGACGGACCTTGGAGATGCCGCTTCCGGCGTTTTAGGCTCCGGCGGTTAGACTTTCGTTCGAAGGTCATCGCTTAGACTCTTGCTACAGTAGGCTTGGTTGCGGCCAAATGACCTCGCGACCAAGCCTAACCCGCGGATTCGGCGATCCGCACCGCCCGCTCCTGCGTATAGGAGGAGCCGGCGTCAATTGACGGCTTCGCCCGATGTCCGGCCTTCCTCCAGCCCCGAGGAGACCTCGCGTGACCCATCTTTCCCTCGCCGCAGAGACCGACGTCGCCAATCCGCTCGACGTGGTCGAGCAGATAATCTCCTCAAACGAATGGATCTTTGAGCGTCGCAACGACGCCGAAATGGCCGCCGAGGCCCCTGGTCGGTGGTGCGACTACGGGTTGTTCTTCAACTGGTCGCATGAAATCTCGGCGATGCACTTCACCTGCGCCCTCGACATGAAGGTGCCGGAGAAGCGCCGCGCCGCGCTGCACGAGTTGCTCGCCTTGGCCAATACGCATCTCTGGATCGGCCATTTCGGTCTGGATGCGGATGACGGCATGCCGGTTTTCCGCCATGCGGTCCTGCTCCGCGGCGCCCGCGCCGCCTCGGCCGAGAGCCTGGAGGATATGGTGGATATCGCCATTACCGAGTGCGAGCGTTTCTATCCGGCCTTCCAGTTCGTCCTATGGGGCGGCAAGACCCCGGCCGAGGCGCTGACCGCCTCGATGCTGGAATGCGTCGGCGAGGCGTGAGTCTTCCCGGGTTGCATTTTAGCAAGCGGGTCAGGTCTCCCCTCCCTGCAGGGAGGGGAGCGCGCCAATGACCGTCCCAGGCGACCGCGGCAAACTGCCCTCCGTTCTTCTCGTCGGCGGCGGGAAGATGGGGCGCGCGATGCTGGCTGGTTGGCGCGAGGTCGGCCTCGCGTCCTCGATCGTCGTTGATCCGAGTCCGGAGGCAGCAAGTGCCGCGAGTGCCGAGGTCACGGTACTCGCCGGCCCGGAAGCGATACCGCGAGATTTCGCTCCATCCGCCGTGATTTTGGCCGTGAAGCCGCAGATGGCTCCGACCGTACTTCCGCTGTATGGCCGGTTCGCTTCCGGCGCGGTTTTTCTCACGATCATGGCGGGAAAGACGGCGGCGGATGTTGTTGCCATGCTCGGTGCCGAGGCCCGGGTGGTGCGCGCCATGCCCAATACGCCCGCCGCCGTTCGTCAAGGCATAACGGTGGCCGTCGCCGGTGCGGGCGTGGCCGATGCGGAACGTGCGCTCTGTGACCGGTTATTGACGGCGATCGGCGAGGTCGCCTGGACCACGGACGAGGCGCTGCTCGATCCGGTGACAGCGGTTTCCGGCAGTGGCCCTGCCTATGTGTTTCTGCTCGCCGAACTGCTGGAAGCGGCGGCAGTCGCACAGGGCTTGCCCGCTAACCTCGCGCGCCGGTTGGCGCGGCAAACGGTGATTGGCGCCGGCGCGCTCTTGGCTGCTAGTCCGGAGGATGCTGCTGATCTTCGGCGAGCGGTAACCAGCCCGAAAGGCACCACAGAAGCCGCTCTCGCGGTGTTAATGGCTCCCGAGGCGTGGCCGCATGCCATCGACGAAGCGGTGACGGCTGCCACCCGCCGCTCTCGTGAACTTTCCGGCTGACGCCACGCATAAACACATAAAGATATGCTTATGAATGATGCAGAGTTTGACGAAGCGTTAGTTGCCGCGGTTTTCGCGCAGGCGGGAGACCGAGGGTGGCGGAGTGTTAGTCTGGTCCAGGCGGCGCGCGATGCCGGACTCGATGTCGCCCGCACCCGAACCCGCTTCCCGTCTCGCATCGCCGTCCTCATGCGCTTCGGCGCGATGGCGGACCGCGCGGCGCTGGAAGCGGCCCCGCCGAGTGGCCCCATCAAGGACCGGCTCTTCGACATGATCATGCGCCGCATCGATGTGCTGCAGGCGCATCGTGCCGGTGTGCTCGCGGTACTAGAAGCCGCGCCGAGAGATCCGCTGCTCGGCTTGATGCTAAGCCGGCTCAGCCTGCGCAGCATGGGCTGGCTTTTGGAGGCGGCCGAGGTTTCGACGACCGGGCTACGCGGCGCGGGGCATAAGCGCGGCCTGCTCGCGGTGTGGCTTTGGGTTGTTCGCGCCTGGCGGAATGATGACAGTACCGACCTGGCGACGACGATGAGCGCGCTCGATCAGGCGCTAGACCGCGCGGCTCAGGTGGCCCGGTGGCTGGGCGAGTCCGACGACAATGCCCCTCCAGACCCGGAAAGCGCATCAGACACCATGCCGCCGGATGAACCGCCCCCGGTGCCCGCGAACGGGGCGGTGCCACCCATCTGAGGCTTTCTGCGCTTCGCGGAACCTTTTCACGTTCTAGCCCCTGGTGCAGCGGCGATGCCGGTGCAAATTCTGTGGGGGCATGGCCCCTCCAGTGGCGGCCAGCCCAATGACAAGGAGGAGACGACGATGTCTGACGGTCCGAAGGACACTCCCTATCGTTTCGGAAGCGGAGCAATGAATCCGGATATCTCGCGCCTATTCTCGAACCTGAAGATGCCGGCGATCCCGGAAGCGACGGCATTGCTCGACATGCACCGCCGCAACCTCGCGACCCTGGCGGCCGCCAATAAGATGATGTTCGAGGGCGCGCAGGCGATCGTGCAGCGTCAGATGGAGCTCATGCAGCGCCAGGTTTCGGATCTGAGCGAAGCGGCGAAGACGCTGGCAGCTCCCGGCGGCCCTCAGGACAAGGCCGTCAAGCAGACCGAGCTGGTCAAGTCAGCCTATGAGAAGAGCGTAGGCGATGCCCGCGAACTCGAGGATCTGATGCGCAACTCCAGCACCGAGGCGCTCGACATGGTCCACAAGCGCTTCCTGGCCTCGCTGGATGAGTTGAAGGCCGCGGTCGAGAAGACCAAAGCGGCGGGTTGAGGCGGTCCGCTTAGGTCGATCGGGTCCGCTGCGGTAGTCGGTAGCTCGGCGGGATGTCTCTGGTCTGAACCGTGCTCACTCGACCCCGTCATGCTCGGCGAAGGCCGGCATCCACGCCTCGCTTGCTTCACGAAGGCAGGCGTGGATGGCATGCTTTCGCGTGCCATGACGAATCTGGGGGTCGGGGTTCAGAGTGATCATTGAGCTGGAGCCTGCTGCAACTCTATCCACGGCGCATGGCGTGATGCGAAATGAGACTCAGACGACCACCGGCGCCCGCTCGTTGCCGCGTTCCCAGGACTCCTGCTCGCTCTCGTCGAAGAGCGCGGTGAGGTGGCGGACCATGGTGCCGCCGAGATCCTCGGCATCGACGATGGTCACGGCGCGGCGGTAGTAGCGCGTCACGTCGTGGCCGATCCCGATGGCGATGAGCTGGACCTGGCGCCGCCCCTCGATTTCGCCGATGACCTGGCGCAGGTGGCGCTCCAGGTAGTTCCCCGGATTGACGGATAGCGTGGAATCATCGACCGGCGCGCCATCGCTGATGACCATCAGGATGCGCCGGTGCTCGGTGCGGGTGAGTAGGCGCCGGTAAGCCCAAAGCAGCGCCTCGCCGTCGATATTTTCCTTGAGCAGCCCCTCGCGCAACATGAGGCCGAGGTTGCGGCGGCTGCGCCGCCAGGGCGCGTCGGCGGCCTTGTAGATGATATGGCGCAGGTCGTTCAGCCGCCCAGGCAGGCGTGGCTTGCCCTCCTGCACCCAGCGCTCGCGGCTCTGGCCGCCCTTCCAGGCGCGGGTGGTAAAGCCCAGCACCTCGACCTTCACGGCGCAGCGTTCCAGCGTGCGGGCCAGGATATCTCCGCACATGGCGGCCACCGTGATCGGGCGGCCGCGCATGGAGCCTGAGTTGTCGATCAGCAGTGTCACGACGGTATCGCGGAAGTCTGTCTCCCGTTCGCGCTTGTAGGAGAGCGATTGGGTAGGCGTGGCGACGACGCGGGCGAGGCGGCTCACGTCGAGGAGCCCCTCCTCAAGGTCGAAATCCCAGGCCCGTGTCTGCTGCGCCATGAGGCGGCGCTGCAGGCGGTTCGCAAGCTTGGACACCATCCCTTGAAGGTGCTGGAGCTGATGGTCGAGCTGTTGGCGCAGCCGTCCTAGCTCTTCGGCGTCGCAGAGGTCCTCGGCGCTGACCTCCTCGTCGAAATCGCGGGCGAAGGCTTTGTAGGTCGCCTCCACGCCCTGCCGCTCGCGGTGGGGCTGCGGGCCGCCGGGGCGTTCCTCACCCTCAGCCTCGCCATTTGCGTCCTCGTCGCCTTCCGCGTCATCCTCGTCGGCGGCTTCGCCCTGCATGTCCTGAGGGTCGCCGCCGACCGTCTCATCGGCCTCGGCCTCCGACTGGCTTTCGCCCTCGCTGCTGGCGTCCTGCGGCGGACCTTCTTCCGGCGCTTCCTCACCGCCCTGCGGATCCTCGGACGGATCGGCTTCGGCCTCGGCTTCCGCGAGGTCGTAAGCGGAAAGCAGCCGGCGGGCGGCGCGCGCGAAGGCTTGCTGGTCGGCGAGGTTGTCGGCCATTTCGGCGAAGGCGGCCTCGGCCTCGGGCGCCACGGTGGCGCGCCATAGCGACAGCACGCGATCCGCGCCGGCAGGGGCGGTACGGCCGGACATGCGCTCTCGTGCCATCAGCGACAGCGCGGTGCCGAGCGGAAGCTGGTCCCGCCGGGTCATGCGGTCGTAGCCCTCGGCCTCGCATTGCTCCGCCAGCTTGGCGTCGAGGTTCGCGGCGACGCCGGCCATGTGACGCGAGCCGAGCGCTTCAACCCGCGCCTGTTCCAGCGCGTCATAGACTTCCCGGGCCTCCCGGCTGGCCGGGGAGCGCGCCGCGTGGATGGCGTCACTGTGGTGGCGGAGGCGCAGCGCCATGGCATCAGCCGTGCCGCGCAGCCGCGCCATCTCAGCGGGTGGCAGGCCGCGCGTGGGGCTTGGGATGCGAGCGCGCCCCGCCCCCGCGCTGGCCGGACCCGGCTGGAAGGCGACCTCGGCATCCGGGATGCCCGAGACCGCGCGAATGGCGCCAGCGGTCGCGCGTTTGAATTCCTCGCTACGCTCCGCCGCGTCGCGCGCCTGAGTGCCGCCGATCTGGCCGCCCGGGCTCACCGCCACCGCCGTTTAGCTCGCGCGGCGCAGGGCGCCGGTGTTGATCTCTTCGTTGAAGCAGCGCTGGTAATATTCCGCGACCGTCGCACGCTCCGCCTCGTCGCATTTGTTCAGGAAGGTGAGGCGGAAGGCGAAGTTGAGGTCGCCGAAGATCTTCTCGTTCTCCGCCCAGGTGATCACGGTGCGCGGCGACATCACGGTCGAGATGTCACCGGCGATGAAGCCGGCGCGGGTGAGGTCGGCCAGCGCCACCATGGCCTCGACCTTGCGGCGGGCCGGGACGTCCTTCTTGTCGATGCCGAGCTTGGCCATGACGATGGCCGTCTCGTCCGCATGCGGCAGGTAGTTCAGCGTGGCGACGATGTTCCAGCGGTCCATCTGGCCCTGATTGATCTGCTGGGTGCCGTGGTAGAGCCCGGTGGTATCGCCGAGACCGACCGTATTGGCTGTCGAGAACAGGCGGAAGGCCGGGTGAGGGTGGATCACCCTGTTCTGGTCGAGCAGCGTGAGCCGCCCCTCCACCTCCAGCACGCGCTGGATCACGAACATCACGTCGGGCCGGCCGGCGTCGTATTCGTCGAAAACCAGCGCGCAGGGGTGCTGCAGCGCCCAGGGTAGGATGCCTTCCTTGAACTCTGTCACCTGCTGGCCGTCCTTGAGGACGATCGCATCCTTGCCGATGAGGTCGATCCGGCTGATGTGGCTATCGAGGTTGATGCGCAGACACGGCCAGTTGAGCCGCGCCGCCACCTGCTCGATATGGGTGGATTTGCCGGTGCCGTGATAGCCCTGGATCATCACGCGGCGGTTGAAGGCGAAGCCCGCGAGGATGGCGAGCGTCGTGTCGCGGTCAAACTGGTAGGTGGTGTCGATCGCAGGCACGTGGTCGGTCCGCATCGTAAAGGCCGGCACGACGAGGTCACTCGCGAAACCGAAAACCTTTTGGACGTTGACCGTGGTGTCGGGCATGCCGTTGGGGGTTGGGGAAAGGCTATCGGCGATTCCCAAGCCGGGGCCATTCGTCATCGAAACGCGCGTCCTATCGTTATACGTCGATGCATCAAGCAGGAGGATGCATCAAGCGGGGGGCATCAAGCGGGAGCATCGAGCCAGGGAGAAGTATCGGTCGTTAGCCGTCGCGATCCTAGTATGGGGGCGGCAAAGCTGCGCGTCAGGACCGCGCCATCTGCCTTTGACCGGCGGGCAAGAAGTTTTTCAACGTCGAATAGGCGATGTTGATCGCCTTGATGAGGTCTTCCTTCTCGGCCGCGCCGCCATTCGCGTCGGGATGATGCTTCTTCGCCAGCTCTTTGTAGCGTGCCTTCACCATGTCGAGACTAACGGGCCAGGACAGCCCGAGCACGCCGAGCGGATGCCGCAGCTCGGGCGGCGCCTCATCGCGCGGCTCAGCGGAGTGCGCGGTGCGGCCGTCGATCGAGGCCAGCGGGTCGCGCAGGATGGATTCATGGACGGGTCGGAAATTTCCGTTGACCCCAAGTCGCCAAGTCGGGCGCTGCCAGGAGACATCGGCCCGCAACTCGGCCTCGATCTGCCCGGGCGTCATATCCTTGTAGTAGTCCCAGCCCGCATTGTAGGCGCGCACGTGATCCAGGCAGAGCCAGAGATATTCGTGCAACGAGGTGCGGGAGCGCGGAGCGCGGTAGCAGCCGAGTTCCTGGCAATCGGGCATGTCACAAATCCGGCCCGGCGCATCCGGGTCGGGCGCGTAGGCCCGGGTGCGGGAGGCGCGACGACTCATGGACCGTATATGGTGGCGCGGCGCGATGATTGGCAATCCCGCAACGGTGTGGGCAGGGCTTCCGAGCGACCGCTTGATTGCTTCGCGGCGCAACCCGCAAGCTAACATCCACAAGCCAGCGAGCCCGAGACATGTCCCGCCACGAACGAATCACCGCCCGGTTGAACGAGGCTTTCGCGCCAACTCAGTTGAATGTGCAGGATGACAGCGCGCTCCACGCCGGTCATTCCGGCGCTCGTGCCGGTGGTGAGACGCATTATACCGTGACCATGGTTTCCGCCGCCTTCGCGGGCAAAAACCGCGTTGCCCGCTCGCGGGCGGTACATGAGGCTTTGGCTGAGGAACTCGGCTCCGGCCTGCACGCCCTGGCCCTCGTGTTGCGCGCTCCGAGTGAGGGGGAAACCTCCGCCGTCTGATCTCGCTTCCTTCGGATGGCCTTCCGAGGCTAGCATCGCGCATGTCAGCCGTGACGATGGACGAAACCGATCGGGCGATCCTACGCCTCATCGCGCGCGACGCATCACTCTCCCTCGCCGAGATCGCGGCCGAGGTGAAGCTTACGCCCACGCCGTGTTGGAAGCGTATCCGGAGGCTGGAGCGCGACGGGGTTATCAAGGGCCGGGTCGCGGTGCTGGACCAGCAGGCCCTCGGGCTGCCGGTGTCGGTCTTTGTCTCGGTTGAGACTTCCGATCATTCGGCCGATTGGTTGAAACGCTTCGCCGAGCTGGTGGCGGCCACGCCGGAGATCGTCGATGCCTGGCGCATGAGCGGGGATGTCGATTACCTGCTGCATGTCGTGGTGTCCGATATCAATGCCTATGACGCATTTTACCGCCGGTTGATCGGTGCGGTGGCCTTGCGCAACGTGACCAGCAGGTTTGCTATGGAACGCATCAAGGCTGGAACGTTGCCAGTTTGAATGAATACACGTCGGATGATGTGGTTTAGGTGCCGCGACGCATGCTAAATTGGCGCAGGCTTCGAACAGTCTTCCGAGCATGGAGAGAGCGGCTGACCGAGTTTCCCGAGACCTCAGACCTTGCCTCTGGCCTGCGCGCGGCGCTGGCCGCCGTGGGCACGCTGCCGGACAAGGAAATCGACCTTGCGGGGACGGCGTTGTTGTTCGCGCGGCTGGACGCGCCCGACGCGGACTGGCGTTCCGCCCAGCGTCACCTCTCTGTCGTCGCGCGTGAAGCGGCGGAGGTCGCCCGTTGGGCCGGTGGCAGCGCCGCTGCCCAAGCCGAGGCGCTGGCCGGGGTGCTCGCCTGCCGCCACGACTATAGCGGCGACTACGAGAATTATGACGATCTCGCGAATGCCAACCTGATCCACGTGATCGCCCGCCGGCGTGGCCTGCCCATCAGCCTCGGCATCATCTGGCTGCATTGCGCCGAGGTGGCTGGCTGGGACTGCTATGGGCTCGATTTCCCGGGCCATTTCATTCTTGGGCTGGAAGGCGAGGACGGGCAGACCATCCTCGACGTTTTCGCCGGCGGCCAGACGCTGGACCAGCAGGACCTCACGGAGTTGCTGACGCGGGTGCAAGGGCGCCGGACGCGGCTTGTGGCGAGCAGCTTCCAGCGGCGGCGGATGGGCAAGCGGGATGTGCTGTTGCGGCTTCAGCGCAATATCGCTCACCGACGTTACAAGGCGGGCGACGCTGTCGGCACGCTGCGTTGCGTCGAGGATATGCTGCTGATCGCGCCGGACGGGATTGCCTTGTGGCAGGAGGCGGCGGCGCTCAACCAGCAACTCGACCAGATGGCGGCGGCGCTGCGCTGCATGGGACGGGTGGTGGATCTGGCGCCGCCGGGCGCGGATGCGGCTCATGCCCGTGCCGCGATCGCGGAGCTGCGCGGGCGGCTGCACTAGGTTTGAGGCGCGTTAATCCTGTTCGATCGCGCCCCGGGGTCCGTCATGGCACGCGAAGGCGTGCCATCCACGCCTTGCCTATGTAGAGCGGGCAAGGCGTGGATGCTCGGCCTGCGCCGAGCATGACGTGGAGACTATGCTGAAGGATCGCACGCAGCGGCGAACCGCGCCTCGTCAGTCGGCGGCGAGCGCCATCTGGCGGCGGGCCATTGTCTGGCGGACGTATTCCTCGGTCTCCTGGCCGATGCGGTCGGCGTGGTGGGCGAAGACGTGGTCGGCGCCCTCATAGACGCGATAATCGATCGAGACGCCCTTCTGGGTGTTGAGCTTGTCGACCAGCTTCCGGACGCCGGGCTCGGCCACCATCTCGTCGGCATCGCCATGAATGAGCAGGCCGCCGGTTGGACAGGGGGCGAGGAAGCCGAAGTCGTAATGCGTCGCCGGGGGCGCCACGCTGATCCAGCCCGAGATCTCCGGCCGGCGCATGAGCAGCTGCATGCCGACGAAGGCGCCAAATGAATAACCGGCGATCCACAACCCGCCGGAATTCGGATTGACCGCCTGCATCCAGTCGAGCGCGCCCGCCGCATCGCTGATCTCGCCGATGCCGCCATCATAGCGGCCCTGGCTGCGGCCGACGCCCCGGAAGTTGAAGCGCATCACCGAGAAACCTAGGCGCTGGAACGCCTGGAACATCGAATAGGTGATGCGATTGTTCATCGTGCCACCGTGCATAGGGTGCGGGTGCAGGACGAGCGCGAGAGGCGCCCCGGTCTCCTTGCTGTGGTGGTAACGGCCTTCCAAGCGGCCGTCCGGCCCGGCGAACATCACTTCAGGCATGGCGCTGCAACCTATCCTTCAAGCATTTCGGCCCCCCGGTTCGCCGGAGGGTCATTCACGTCCCAATCACGTCCCGCACTGTCATCCGCCGGCTTGACCCGCGCCTTCGCCAAAGCCCCGGCAGCTGCCCCGCTTCCGACCGGCGCCGCTATGGCACTCGATGGAGGGACAGGAGACATCCGCTATGCGGGCATTGACCCCCGAAGGAGCGACACCTAGCTTCGCGAGGCTTAGAGGAAGAGGGGTTAAGACGGGCGGTGAACTGGCAGATAATGCCGGCCTCCGTCCCGACAACGCTTCGTACATCTAGGGCTGACATGATAATAGGTCGCCCCTCCTTCGGTTTCATACGGAAATTGTCGCATGGCCTTCATGTTTTTGCGGGAAAGCATTCAGGCCTACCGGGAACGCGATCCGGCGGCGCGCTCGAACGTCATGGTTTTCTTTTGTTATCCCGGACTTCACGCCGTCATTTGGCATAGGCTGGCGCATCGCCTTTGGACATCCGGCGCTTTTTTCCTCGCTCGTTTCGTTTCGCATCTCGGCCGGTGGCTGACCGGTATCGAGATTCACCCTGCCGCTCGTCTTGGCCGCCGGCTTGTCATCGACCATGGCATGGGCCTCGTCATCGGCGAGACGGCCGAGGTCGGGGATGACGTGACGCTCTATCATCAGGTGACGCTTGGTGGCGTCAGCCTCGGCCATGGAAAGCGCCATCCGACGATTGGCAACGGCGTCATCGTCGGCGCCGGGGCGAAAGTGCTGGGAGCCATCACGCTGGGTTCCGGCGCCCGGATCGGCGCCAATGCGGTGGTGATCGAATCCGTGCCAGCGGGCCTGACCATGGTAGGCATCCCGGCGCGGCCGGTCGATCGCCAGCACCGTGCGCCGGCCTTCGAATCCTATGGCACACCCTGCGACGAGCTGGTCGATCCGCTGATCCGCGAGATCGAGGGGCTGCGGGCGGAACTGTCGGACCTCGAACTTCGCGTCGCCCGCATGGCGAGCAATGACATGCCGCTCCGCACCTCGGCACGGCGGGAAAGCGCGGGCAAGGCCGACGCCGATTGACCTATCTGGACGCCAACGCCACCGAACCGTTGCGGCCTGCCGCGCGGGAGGCGGCGCTCGCGGCGCTGGATCGGCTGGGCAATCCGTCCTCGATCCATCGTGACGGCCGGGCCGCGCGCGCGGCCCTGGAGGAAGCGCGGGAGGCGATCGCCGGCCGCTTCGGCGGGTTGCCACGACATCTAGTCTTCACCTCCGGCGGTACGGAGGCCAATGCGCTCGCGATCCATGGGCTCGGGCGCGGCCGCCGCCTGCTGCGGGGTGCGACGGAACATGCGGCGGTGATCGCCGCGGCGGGCGAGGCGGCCGTCGTGCTGCCGGTCGATGCGGAGGGTGTCATCGACCTCGATGCACTCGCGGCCGCGCTGGATGCGGCAACGGGACCGGCGCTGGTCTGCGTCATGCTCGCCAATAACGAGACAGGCACCATCCAGCCAATCGCGGAGATCGCTGCCGTTTGCCACGCGCGGGGCGCCCGGCTGCATGTCGATGCGGTTCAGGCGGCCGGGCGAACCGCCGTCGATATGGCGGCGCTCGGGGCCGACAGTCTCGTTCTTTCTGGACACAAGATGGGCGGGCCGATGGGCGCGGGCGCCCTGCTACTGGCTCCGGAGGCGGCGGCCGATCTCCTTCCCCTCATCGCGGGCGGTGGCCAGGAGCGCGGGTTGCGTGGCGGCACGCCAGCCTTGCCTGCCATCGCGGGCTTTGCGGCGGCCACGCTGGATGCCGAGCCTGCCGACAGAGCCCGCCTCGTCGCGCTGCGTGCCCGGATCGAGGCGGCGGCTGTCGCGGCGGGTGCCAGGATCTGTGGTGGCGGTGCTCCTCGCCTGCCGAATACGACTTGCCTCGCGCTCCCGGGAGTCCGTTCGGAGGCACAGGTCATCGCTTTGGACCTTGCGGGCGTCTCGGTCTCGGCCGGGGCCGCTTGCAGTTCCGGCAAGGTGGCGCGCAGCCATGTGCTGGAGGCCATGGGGCTGGGCGATGTGGCCGGGCAGGCGATCCGCGTCTCGCTGCCGTGGAACGCCACGGCCGAGGATGTCGCGGCCTTCGCGCGGGCCTATGAGGCTCTGGCCTCCCGCGCCCTTCGCCGGGCGGCCTGAGCAACGCCGGCTGCTTGCGCAACCTCGAGTGACGAACTACCTCCGCCTCTCCCGGACTGAAGGACTGACGAGCCGATGCCCAAGATGACCTTCGTCGAGCGCAACGGAAAGGCGCGCGAAGTGGACGCGCCGCTCGGCCTGTCGGTGCTGGAAGTCGCGCATAAGCACGACGTCGATCTGGAAGGCGCCTGCGAGGGCTCGCTTGCCTGCTCGACCTGCCATGTCGTCATCGATCCCGCCTGGTTCGAGCGGCTGACCCCGCCGACCGAGGACGAGGAAGACATGCTCGACCTCGCCTTCGGGCTGGAAGAGACCTCCCGGCTCGGCTGCCAGATCGTGATGACCGAGGAACTCGACGGCCTAGTGGTGCGGCTGCCCGCCGGGACACGCAACGCACAGAGTTAGGACGCCGGACACTTTACCGGCGATTTCCGCCGAGAGGTCGTTTCGGCTGCGCCCTTAGCGCGGCGGCGTGGCTGTTTCCTTCTTGTCCCCTCCCTGGCGCCCAGTGGGCTCGCCGCCGCCACGGCCGCGATTTAGCCGTCGCAAAAAAGCGCCGCGCCGCGGGGCCCGTCACCACAAAAAGCGGCAAGCCTCGATCCCGAAAGACCTCATGGAGCGTGAGCGTTCCCGGCATTGAACTCCGGGGCCGTGAGAGGAAAAGGGGCGGCTGCGTTGAATTTCATGGACAAAAACCTTACGAAGATATTTCGTAATCGTGAACTTTTGATCTCGATAACGTTTTTGCCTTCGCAGGTCCGAGCAACGGTGCCGCAAGGCGTCCAGGAAAGGTGAACCTCCGCCATGGCCTTCACGCCGCAACACCGGCTCAGTCGAAACCAGCTCAGTCTGACGGCGATCATCGCCTCGACCCTGGCCAATATCGCTCCTGCCATGGGCTTCTTCTTCGGCTTTGGGCTGATCGTGGCCGGTGCAGGGGTCGCGGCGCCGATCACCCTCATCGTCGCGATGGTGGTGATTCTGTTCCTCTGCAACACCCTGGCCCAATTCTCCCGCTACCGCCCGAGTGCCGGGTCCTTCGTGACCTTCATCGGCATGGCCTTCGGCCCCGTCTCGGGCGCCGCCGCATCGATCTTCGTCGTGGTCGGCTACTGCATCGCGGCGTCCTCGGTGGTCGTGATCTCGGGCGGCTGGGTACATGACACGCTGAAGCTGTTCCTCGGCATCAGCGTTCCCTGGCAGATCATCTCGATCCTATGCACCGTCATCGTCGGGCTTTTGGTGTCACGCGGGATCAGCCTCTCGACCAAATGGGCGGCGGTTTTCTTCTACTTCGAGACCGCGCTGTTGCTGATCGGCGCGATCGTCATGCTCTGGGTCAATCGCGACGCTATGACCCTCGACCCCTTCCGCTGGTCGCATCTGGCCGGTGGGCTGAAGGGCATCGGCCTTGGTTTCCCGCTCGCGATCTATCTCTTTATCGGCTGGGAAAATTCAGCGACGCTGGCCGAGGAGGCGGAGAATCCGCGCCGCAATGTGCCGCGGGCGCTGATCGTCGGCACCATCGCCTGCGGCCTCGTCTACCTGTTCATCGCCTATGCGGTGGAGACCGCTTTCCACAACAATGCCGACGCCATCGGCAAGTCCACGATTCCCTTCATCGACGCGATCAAGGCCTCGTACGGCGCCTTGCTCATCGTCGCTTATCTCGCGGGTATCACCAGCATCTTCTCCTGCCTCATCGGCCTGACCAATGGCCAGTCCCGCATTCTGTTCAATTCGGGGCGTGAGGGATTACTGCCGGCGTTCTTCGGCAAGATCCATCCGCGTCACAAGACGCCGCATGTCGCGATGTGGATCTATATCGCGGTCGCCTGCCTGATCGTTCTGGTCTTCGGCACGCAAACGGATCCCGTCACGCTGTTCGGTGAAACTGGCACGCTGGGAACCATCCCGGTCGTCATCACCTATCTGATCACGAACATTGCGCTGCCGGTCTATATGCTTCGCTACCACCGCGAGGATTTCAACGTCCTCACGCATCTGATCATCCCGGTGCTTGGCACGGTGCTGATGCTGTTCCCGCTGTGGGGCCTTATCGAGCCCGGTCAGCCGGCGCCGTTCAACTACTTCCCGTGGCTGTCGCTGGCGCTGCTGCTGATCTCGATCCTCTACGGCATCATCCTGGCGCATCGTTCGCCGGACCTGGTGCAGCGGATCGGGTCTTACGTGGCTGACGAAGAGTATTGAGGGAAGCGGTAGACCGGCACGTCATGCTCGGCGAAGGCCGAGCATCCACGCCTTTGCTTACGTGACGAAGGCAAGTCGTGGATGGCACGCCTTCGCGTGCCATGACGGATCCAGGAAAGCCGAGCGGCCTACCCGAAGGCGCCGACCTCGTGGCTCACCGCCGCGCTGATCTCGCGGACCAGCGCGAAGTAGCGGTGGATGGGGCGGAAAATCTCGGCATGTTCCCGTGCGTAGGCGGAGGCATTGGGCGAGGTGCCGGGTTCGCCGAAATCGGTGCCCGAAGTGTCATCCGGCGCGCTTGGGAAGATGCGTTCGAGCGTCGCCATGGCGGCCGGGACGTCGAGCCGCAATAGCCGCTGCTGCAGACCGCCCCGCATCACCCCCATGCGCGGCGCGAAATCCGGGATCGTCGCGGTCAGGATCCAGATGCGGTGAATGCAGGCGAGGCGGAGGGTGTGGAGCAGCAACTCGCGCTCCGCCATCGCGGGTGCCTCCGGCCAGGCGGCGCGCAGGGCGAGGTGGTCGCTTTGGATACGGCGGAACATCGCCGTGACCTCGGCCCAGATGCCGAGCCTCTCAAGACCGCCGGCGACCGCGATCAATGCCTCCCGCCGCCCTGGAATGCGGCTGTGCCCGGCGCGGTCGAGCCAGATACCGGGGTCGAGCGTCTCGACCACCGCGCGCAGCACGTCGAGATGCGAATGGGCAAGGCCATGGGTCGCGAGGTCGAGCGCGCGGCGGAAGCGCGGGCTGGTGCGGCGTAGCTCAGCGACCGCATCGGGATGCCGGCTGACGGCCAAACCCAGACCCTGCAAAGTATTCGCGCACCAGCCAAGTTGCTGGAGGATCGCGTTGTTCGGGATCGCCCGCAATTCGCGCGGGTGGCTGATGACGCTGACGACCGAGGCGCCGTCGCTTTGCCGGGCAGCCGGGCGGGAACCCGTGCGGTCGATCAGCGCCGGGCCGAAGGCACCGAGCATGGCGGCGTAGCCGGGATCCTCGACCAGTTCCTCCATGCTCGACCGCATGGTGGCGAAGAAGTCGGCGGCGAAGTCGGGGTCGGCGTAGATCGGATCGTCGCCCTCGGCTATGGCGCCCATCGCGAACTCGGCGACGCGCAGGATGGTGCAATGGGCGAGTTCCGGCGTGCCGAACAGCAGATAGCCGTCGCCACCCTGAAAGGCGGATTCCTCGCGGAAGGCGATGCCCGCGCTCTCAAAAGCCCGCCGCCCGACGGCCGGGGAGAGATAGGACAGGCGATCATGCATCGAGGCGGGATGGGCGCCGCGGCCGATGCTCTCGCCGTGGGTGTCGAAGAGCACGATCTCGACATCGCGCAAGCCGTGTTTGACCATCGCCTCGCAGAGCTTGAGGCGCAGCCGCTCGATCAGGTAGGTCGCCGCGACCTGGCCGACATAGCGGCCGGAATCCGAATAGCCGAACTGGACGCAGAGCCTGCCGAGACCGCGCAGATAGGCGCGGTAATGCGGGCTGCGCAGTGCCTCCTCGATGATCCGGCCGCCCTGCGCGAGTGCCTCGGCGGTCTCGAAGAGCGGGCTGATCTCGACATGCTTCTCGATGCCGAAGAGGCGGGCGAAGTAGAGGGCGCTGAGGAGGGTATAGCCGGTCTCGGTCTCGGCGATGAGGAAGCGCACCGGACTCACGGCGTCGATGTGCTTGACCATCTGGGCGACGGTCATCATCAGGCGCGCCGCGGAGGCCTGCTCGGCCATCAGAGTGCCGAAGTTGATCGCCTCCGGCTTGACGGTCTCCAGTGCCGTATTGATGGCGCCGAGCAGCACGCGGCGACGCGAGGGGTCGGCCGGTGGGTCGGCGAGGCCGAGGCGCTGGCGGACCGCATTGTGCAACTGGGCGGAGTTCAGCCGGACATGGGTATGGGCGAGGCCGAGGCCATGCGAGACAAGACCGGCGCGCACGACAAGGAGCGCGCGCTTGCCAGCCTCGTCGGCCGCCGCGATGGCAGCGGGAAACAGCGCGAGAAGCGGTTCGGGCGAGGTGAGGGCGGCCTCGCGCTCTCCCACCAGCGATTGCGCGAAGGCGGCGACCTGCTCCGCCTCCGGCTCGCTTGGACAAGCGCCGAGTTGTGCCATGGTGGCGGTGATTGCCTGGCGTGCTCGCTCCAGAATGGCCTGGCCCCCAGGCTGGTCGAGAAGCCCTGCCTCCACGCGCTGGAGTTGATAGAGCTTCATCCGCAGGCGCAGACGTAGAGTGTCCCACCAGCCGATATCGGTGCGGCCGTCGGTATCGTAGCCGACCCAGGTCGCCAGGGTGATCGGGCGGGGCGCCAGATCGAGCCAGCGGCCGTTCCACACGGTCTGGGCGACGTCGAGGATCGCGCCCGTGAGGGTGTCGATCGCATCCCGGCCGCGCGCGATGGCGGCGTGGGCCTGCGCGAACTCCTCTTCCAAGGTAATGGGCGCAGGGCGATGGCTGGTGAAACAGGCGTTGCTTTCGCGGCCGGATGCGGCCTCCGCGAGCGTTGCCGAAATCGGGGCTGGTAGAGAGAAGGTGGGATGGGCCGTGAAAACGGCGGAGAAGCGTGTGCGTTCCACCGCGCGGCGGAACTGCGCGAAGGGGATCGCGCTATCGGCGGGATCGGGCCGCACCACGCGGGCCGCCAGTTGCGCCATCTCCTGCTTGGGGTCGGCGCCGGGCGTGAGGCCTACATAGGCGGCAATGCGTTTGGCCCGATCGCGGAACGCCTCATCGCGTAGCCAGCATACAAGGCCATGCAGGGTCGGCTCATCCAGCAGCCCCTGGTCGATGCGCCGGGAGATCGTAAGCGCCATCGTCATCACAGGATTACTGAAGGGATCCTCGGCGCCGCGTTCCAGAGCCTCTCTAAGATGACTCAGCAGTTCCTCGGCAAGGGCGTCGGCACCCAGTGCGGGGTCAGCGAGGGTGGGGTCGGAGGTCTGATGATCGGGCATGCCGCTATTGTGCACTGCAACGAAGCCAGGACAACAAGTTCCTGACGGAAGCCGAGTTTTCTCTCCGAAGGGCGTACGGGCCGGGGCATTGGGCCGCCTCTTGATCCGCGAGTTGGGCTCCCGTAAGAAGGCGCCGTTCGCCCCACGGGGCGCCGGCCGCGAATGTCCCGTTCGTCTAGAGGCCTAGGACGTCGCCCTCTCACGGCGATAACACCGGTTCGAATCCGGTACGGGATACCAATTCATCTGACGTTATCGCCGCGGCCTCCTGCTCGCTTGAGAACCTTTCGCGCCCGAGCAGCACTCCGAGTACCAGCGACTGAAGTGCGATTCGAGGCCATCCTCTCGGGCAAAATCGTGCTGCGGGATCTGCTCCGTAGCGTGGCGCCGGTTTCGCGCTTTCAAGGCTAACTTCGAGTAAGAATAACGGTTTACGGAACTTGGGCTAACGAGACCGTAGCGATATCGGAACGACATTAATGCCCGGATCTCACTAAAACGTGAGAATCGAGCGGGCTGAGGTGGGAAAAGCCGAAATATGTCGCGAAAAATGTTCCAAATTTAGGATAATAGCCATAATTATGCACAATGCCGATTGCCCAAACCGACCATCCAATAAACGAAGCATTAATGCCTTTTTAAGATATACGTGAACCAAAAAGCGCGAAAAAGCGGGCACACTATCGCGGTAAACCTCAACATAAAGTTGTAGGTGTCTAAACTTTCTTTCTCGACTTCGGCATATTTGGGTTATGGTTTGGATAAGATTTGAGCAATTGATCGAAAGGACCCGATATGAGCCAGGAATTTCAACTCTCTTCCCCTCAATTTTCGCATCTGGCGTTAGCCGATGCGGCATTGGCCGATCAGGCATTGCATCTCTTTTCAGATGATGTGCCGAAATTCGAAACCATCGATCATAATTTGGACAATGATATGGCCGGGGCGCTCCGCGTAGGCTGGATCGACAGCTATTGCCTCACACGCGACTGCATGTCGAAGGCCTTCACCGAACTCTACCCGCAATTCCACATGACCTCCTTCGCCTCCGCGCAGGATTGCATCGACAACGGGAACGACGATCTCGATCTGATCATCTACTACTCTCACCGTTCGACGGAAGGTTGCCTGCAGGACACCGCGGCGATCCGTGAGGCCTTCAGCGCCGTTCGCCTGATTATCCTCTCCGACTCCGACGACACGCATCAGATCAAGGCGATCCGCAACACGCTGCAGGGCGGTGCGGACGGGTTCATCTCGACCCGCACCATGGGCCTGCCGATGGCGCTCGCGGCGATCCGCTTCGTCCAGTCGGGTGGGACTTTCGCTCCTCTCGAAGGCTTGCTGACCGATCGGCCCTCGCCCTCGATCAGTGCGCCGGAGCCTGCTTCCCCGAGCCGCCTGACGTCGCGTCAGAAGGACGTGCTCGCGCAGCTGCAGGAAGGCAAGGCGAACAAGATCATCGCCCACGAGTTGGGCATGAGCGAGAGCACCGTGAAGGTGCATGTTCGCAACATCATGCGGAAGATGGGCGCGACCAACCGTACCCAGGCGGCCTTTAAGGCGCTGAAGCTTTCCAACAGCGCGATGACGGCCCACGCCTAAGATGAGAGGGAGAGGACCTCTAGTTCACCAATCATCGGTAACTAGAGGCCTTGTCTCCGCCCCACTACAAAGTATTTTAGCTTTCTAAGTATTATTCAGTCGGGCCGTGCCAAACGGCCCGACAATGAAGACGCTGCACTATCAAAGTGATCTATCCCTCGTGCCAAATAGACTACGGCACTCCACTAGTTGCGATATTGCTCATTTCGGTTCACCGCGCGACTTTCCGGCTGTGGCGATCAGCGTGGTGGACGTCCTGTCGTTCACGCTGGAGACCGAATCAATCGAAATGAGTGTGGAATATGCCTGCAACGCTAGACTGGACCACGACCGATACAAGAAGCCGCCGGTTTGATCAGTTCGGGAACGAGTCGTGCCGCGCTGCCTCGATGCCGATGCGCGGCATCTCGCTATGAGAGTGGCTTACATCTTCGTCACTGATAAACGGGGTTACGAGTTGACACAGCATTCCGCTGTATCGCTCGCGCTTTCGCAGCCCACGCATTGCGACATCCACGTCTTTTGCTACCAGTTTCTCCCTAAATCCTCGACGCTCTTTAGCGCGGCGCTCAACAAGCTAGGGTCGAAACTGACGCTCAGCAGCATCAGCGATCCAACCGTGGAGCATCATCCCGCACGTGGTCGTGTGACGACTCCGACCCTCCTGAAACTGGCGGCCGCCAATACGCTGGTCGATCGCTATGACCGGATCGTCTATCTCGACAATGACATCCTGGTATTCGACGAGCTGAAGATCGCGAGCATAAATTTCGGGCTCGCTCCAATCGCCGCCGTCGTCGATATGGATCTGAGTGCCAACGGCTCGCTCCGCAATTCGACCTGGGCGACGGGGCGAAGCGGCACCGACGAGATCGGGAACTACTTCAACGCCGGGATGATCGTCTTCGCGACACGAAACTGGCGCTCGTCGTATCTCGAAACCTATGCTGCGGCGCTCGAGGAGCACGCAAAGAGCTGCCGCTACAAACTCAACTGCACATCGGTCGATCAATGCGCGATCAATATGACTTTCGCGAACTTGTGGGTGAAGCTTCCGGCCAAACACAACATGCAGGCCGGAACCAAATTCACCAGATCCTGGAAGACGGCCGCGGTGAGGCACTATTGCGGTGGGCGAAAGTTCACGCCGGTATCGCCTTTCCGCAACGATAGAAGGGATGTCGTCCATCTGAACCGAATCAGGAAACTGCTCGGCCTTCGGAAAACGCGATTTCCCATTGCTTACGAGATCATGTTTCGCTTGAACGTCGCCCGGCAATACCGGGATGCCACCGATATGCGGCGCTTCCTGGCCGCGGTCCATACCCATGACAGTGTGACGCTGCGGCGCGATGCCGTGGCCATAGCTGCGGAGAAAGCCGATGTCACCGGCATCGCCGCCTAGACATGCAATGACACTCCGTTCAAGCAAGGTGCCGCGATTGCAGTGTTCAGAAGTTTTACAACCACTACTCGCAACTTCTCCAACCGCGGTGGCAACGGTAACCACTAAGTCGTATTCGCGTTAACTTCACTTCCTGCGACGCGAACATGGGTCTAATCTGTAAATGCATTGACTTCAATGCGCCTGGGAGTGGCTACCAATGAAGCACCAGAAGGATATTGTGAGCGTGCCTACTACCCATGGCTCCATGTTCATCCAGTCCGATCGGCTTACGCATTCGGGAGCGAAGATTACGGAAACGCAAACTTCGAAATTCGACACCCCCTTCCATGTGTTGCCGACCAAGGCAGCGCCTTCGGATCCCGAGCGCCTTCGTGTCGCGTGGGTCGATATTTATCGGCTGACTCGGGAATGCATCATGAAGGCTTTCATCGAGGTTCAGCCCGCTTTGGCGATGATGCCCTACGCGACCGCGGAAGAATGTATCGCGGACGCGGCGCCCAGCCTTGACCTCATCATCTACCACTCCCATGCGCTGGATACCTCGTCGCTCCAGAGCATCGCGGCACTCCATCACGCCTTTTCGGCGGTCCCTCTGATATTCCTGTCGGATTCGGATGACGCGCACCAGATCAGAACGATCCGCGAAACCTTGAAGAGTGGCGCGCATGGCTTCATCTCGACGCGCACCACGGGCATATCGATGGCCTTCGCCGCGCTCCGCTTCGTGAAGGCCGGAGGAACGATCGCGCCGCTCGACCTGCTGCTGACGGAACGGCCGGTCCGCGTAATCGAGCCGGAGGCCGCGCCCTCCGACCGCCTGACGCTGCGCCAGATGGCAGTCCTCGCGCATCTGCAACAGGGCAAGGCGAATAAGATTATCGCGCATGAACTCGGCATGAGCGAGAGTACGGTCAAAGTCCATGTCCGGAACATCATGCGCAAGATGGGCGCGACGAACCGGACGCAGGCCGCATTCAAGGCCCGGACCAACCCCTCCGGTCGAGAGATCAGGGTGACCGCGACCGATTGAACGTGCCGCATTTTAACCGCGCCTGGAGCGTGCCAAATTGGAGGCGACGATGCTTGCCATTAGCCGTGGCCTCAAACGTTCGCTGACCGACAGCTATCTCGCCGGCAATGCCGAGCTGATCCGCCGCATGCTGCGCGGACGCTCTGGCGGTCGCGATTTCAGCCGAGTCGTGATCGTGGCGGCACTCGCGCGGCACAACGGCATCACGCGGGGTGCCTATTTGCAGTGGGAAGCGCTCCGGCAAATCGGCGTTGAGACCGAACTGGTCGATGCGACGCCGGCACTCCGCAATCCGCTTTACCGTATCCGCCATCAGCCGGGCTCGGCCTATGTGTTCCATACCGGCGGACCGCAGACCGCGAGCCTGGTCGGCAGTGTGCTGCCGCATGCAGCTTCGGCCTATCGCATTGCCTATTGGGCGTGGGAATTGCCCGATCCACCCCAGGATTGGGGCGGCTGCGACCGCAATGTCGAGGAAATCTGGACGCCCAGCGCTTTCTCCCAGGCCAGTCTTGCCAAGATCGTGCAGCGTCCGGTTCATGTCGTGCCACACTATCTGCCGCCGCACCCCGCGCGGAAGCGGGACAGCGCCGAGCCATTCACCGTCCTGACCATGGCGGATAGCCGATCGAGCTTTTCGCGCAAGAATCCTGAGGGCGCGGTGCGGGCTTTCCGACGCGCTTTCGGAACCTCACCCTCCGCCCGACTCATTCTAAAGTTGTCCGGCAGGGACGAGGAACTCAAAACCTTTGAAGGCGCGCTGGGCCACGAGCTCCGCGGTGACAATATCGAGGTCGTCCGGGATTATCTGGATGAGGCCGGTCTCGCAGCCCTCTATCGGCGCGCCGATGTGCTGCTGTCGCTGCACCGCGCGGAAGGCTTCGGGTTGCCGATGTTGGAGGCGATGGCGCATGGCATTCCGGTTGTCGCCACCGGATGGTCGGGAAACCTCGAATTCGCGGATGCCACGAATACACTACTGGTACCGTATCGGCTCGTCGCGGTGAGCGATCCTGCCGGCATTTACAGCGGAAGCACCTGGGCTGAGCCGGATCTGGAAGCCGCCGCCCAGGGCCTGCGGCGTTTGGCGGAAGCGCCGGCATTTTACGCTGCGCTCGCGTCGGCCGCGCATCGCGGTGTTGTTACCGCGACGCCGCGCTTTCCGTTCGAGTCTCAACGCGCGGTTGCGCAATACGCTGCCGCATCCTAAAGCGTGATCCACAGCCAAAATACGGGTCAGAAAATCTGCCCCACAGCAATTCTCAGGCGCGAATTGGAGCGCCTGAGCGGCCGCGGCTCACGCCACGGGCTGAATCGTGCTCAAAATTTTATAGCTGGCCTCATTACCTCACCCAAACTCGGTAGTAGTCGTATGGCTCTTGACCACAGGAATGATCGAACGGGGCGAGCCAAGAGTGGTAGTGAGAAAGCTATCAACCGCCGGCTATCGGTCGGTCGTCGGCAAGGTATGGCAAAGTCATGAATGACAGGATGATTCAACGGCCTTTCGAATCCGCTCCGCCGGACGTCTATGCGTCGGCGATGGATGCGACGGCAAGATTAGAGCCCGCCGCGGTTCCTCTCGGGCGTGCAGGACTTATCCTGCGTCGCCATTTCTGGGTGATCCTTCTGACCTTCGCCGTCGGCGTCGGACTGACCGGAGTGGTCGTCAAGGGGATGACCAAACGCTACACGGCCGAGGCGCAGATTATCATCGAGCCCCAGCGGACTCAGGTGAGCGACCTGCAGGCCATATCCTCCGATTCGACTGACGTGAGCGGCCTGGTGAGAACGCAGATTGACATTCTCAGCTCGCCGGCCTTGGCGGTGGGCGTCGTCAAGGCGCTGAAGCTCACCAAGAATGAGGAGTTCGCGCCACATCACGTTGGTCTCATGACCCGCGCGATGGATTACCTGCAACAGATTACCGACCAGCCGCCAAGGGCCACGCCGCAGACGTCGAACGAAGACGCCATTGACATAGCGGCCGCGATCCTCGGCACCAAGATCAGCTTCGGCAACGAAGTACGGTCGAGCCTGCTGAGCGTCGCGGTAACGACCCATGATCCCAAGCTCAGCGCGATGATCGCCAATGAAATCGCGAAACAATACCTCGCGTTCAAGGTGCAGGAAAAGTTCGCGGCGATGCAGCGCGCCCATGATTGGCTTCAGGGTCAGGTCGCATCCCTTGCCGACCAGGTTCGGGCGGATGATCTCGCGGTTGAAAGCTATCGCCTGGGACATGGACTGGGCGAAGAGTCCCCGAACGA
Organism: Acidisoma sp. S159; assembly: GCF_009766125.1. Lineage (NCBI taxonomy): Bacteria > Pseudomonadati > Pseudomonadota > Alphaproteobacteria > Acetobacterales > Acidocellaceae > Acidisoma > Acidisoma sp. S159. The sequence goes on along the minus strand of NZ_LMUG01000032.1, from coordinate 525,558 downwards.
CGCCGCGAGTGGCGGCGGATGGACGGCGACCGTCAATCGCCAGCAGCTCGACGAACTCAGCCATGAACTCATCCAGGTTTCACGTGACCGTGCCGAGAAAGAAGGCGAGCTCATTCAGGCGCAGCTCGCTCTGCGCGGTGGCGGCGCGTTGACCACCAGCACCCTGCCTTCCGTTCTGGTCTCTCCCGTGGTTGCGGGGCTGATCAGCGAGACGGCATCGATTGCTGGCCGCGAGTCGCAGCTCTCCGCGACGCTGGGTCCGAACAATCCTCAGCTCGTCGCGATCCGGGCACAGCTCGCCAGAATGCAGGCAAAAACCTCGCAACAGATGTCCAACGTGGCCGGCAGTCTCGCGAGCCAGGTTGACGCGGCACGCTCGCAAGAAACGTCGCTGACGAAACGGATGGAGCAGCTGCGCAGTGCGGTGAGCAAGGAAAATTCCGCCGAGCTTGGCCTCCAGACTCTTGAGACGAAGGCACGGGCGACACGGAACATCTATGAGAGCTTCCTCAGCCGCGCCGCGCAGCTTGCGAACGTCGCGGGTATTCAGGAGCCCGACGCCTCGCTGGTTTCGGCCGCCGAGCCGCCGCTCGCTCCATCGGCGCCGAAGGTTACACGCCTGCTTGCTCTTGCCTCGGCTCTCTCGCTTGCCCTCGGTGTGATCTTCGCTGTCGTGATTGAGCGGCTACGCGGAGGCTTCAGCCTGCCGGAGCAAGTCGAGGGTATCCTCGGCCTGCCGCTCCTCGCGCTGATGCCGAAGGTGCGGGTGAATACGCTGCGCCGCCGCCGCAAGGGCCGTGCTGCGGCTGCGATGGGCGCTTCGCTCGACAGGCTGCGCGGCCAGATGCGGGTGCTCGGCGAGGATCGTCCGAAACTCGTGATGGTGACTTCGGCTCTGCCGAAGGAAGGCAAGTCGGTCTTTGCGGTCGAGCTGGCGCGTAACACGGCGGCTGCCGGCTGGCGTGTGCTCCTTCTCGAATGCGATTTCGGTTGCCCGTCGCTCGGCGATTACTTCGGCATGCAGCCTGGGCCTGGGCTTAGCGAGATCCTTTCGGGTGGCAGCCTGGGACGTACGGATAGCCTCATCCGCAAGCCGGAGCGCCATCTGCACGTCATTCTCGCCGGCGGTGTAAAGGCCGATTCGCAGGAAATGCTGGCATCGAAGCGGATGAGCGCGCTGCTCGCGACCGTTCGCTCGCAATACGACCTGGTGATCCTCGACACGCCGCCAGTGTTGCCGGTTGCCGACGCGCTCGTGCTGGCACGCCAGGCCGATGCGACGCTGGCAGTCGTGCGCTGGGAAAGCACGTCGCGCAGCGCGGTGTCGGACGCGGTGCGGTTGCTGCGTGGCAGCGGCGCCCAGATCATGGGCGTGGTCATGACGCAGGTCGATCTTCGCACGGCGGCGATCTCGGGCGGCCGGATGTCCTACGCCTTCCGCCACTACGACGGCTACCACGCCATCCAAGCGTAACGGCGGATGAACTTAGCGATCCTTGGCATCGTTCTGGTGCCGCTCACGGGCTGCCACGCCTATCGGATGGTGGCGGCCCGCATGGCCCCCGACAAGGTCGGCATGCAAGGGAACTATGCCCGATGACCGCGACTGTCTTCCTCAACGGCAGGTTCCGCAGCCAGTCCGTTACCGGCGTGCAGCGTTTCTCGGCGGAAGTCGTGTCCGCGATCGATCGCCTCATGCTGCGGGGCGAGTGGCCGGAGACGACGCTGCTCACGCCACAGCTTGACGAGCCGGCAGATCGTGGTGGTGCCACTCCTTATGGGCTGTTGCAGTCACGAAAAGTCGGGCACCGGAGCGGTCACGCCTGGGAACAGATCGAGCTGCCGAAAGCTGCCCGTGGCGGTACTCTGGTCAGCCTCGGCAATACCGCACCGGTTTTGGCGGGGCATCGCCAGGTGGTCGTGATTCATGACGCCGGTATCTTCGACACACCCGAATCCTACTCGTTGCGTTTCCGGCTTTGGTACAAGACTTTGCAGCACATGCTGGTCAAGACCGGCGCCAAAGTGGTGACGGTTTCGGCCTTCTCGCGGGACCGTATCGCATCGCGGCTCGGCATCGATCCCGCCCGGATCGCGGTGATGTATGAAGGCGCAGACCACGTTCTGCGGGTTCCAGCCGATCCTGACACGCTGAATCGCCATGGGCTGCGGCCGGGAGGATACGCGCTCGTCGTCGGTAGCAGGGTCGCGCATAAGAATTTGACGGCTCTCCGCGAAGTGGCCGCTGTGCTCAAGACGCGCGGCATGGTCATCGCGGTCGCCGGCGGCTCGAACAAAGACGTTTTCCAGAATGCCGAGGTGAATGACCTCGGCGAAAAACGCCTTGGCCGAACGACGGATGGCGAATTGCGGGCCCTGTACGAGAACGCGGCCTGCCTGCTGTTCCCGTCGCGCTACGAAGGTTTTGGCCTGCCGCCGGTCGAGGCAATGGCTTGCGGCTGTCCGGTGCTTGCCTCGGGCGGCGGCGCCGTCGAGGAGATTTGCGGCGACAGCGCCCTTTACTTCACCAGTGACGGCCGGCTCTCAATCATCGCGGCGGTCGAACGGCTGCTGGACGAGGAAGGGCTCGCGGCCGAACTCCGAACGAAGGGGCTGGCGCGTGCGGCTTCCCTGAGCTGGGACGCATCGGCGCGGATCCTGGGTGATGTTGTGCGGAGCGCGTGATGAGGGCCGCCCTCAAAGCGATCCGTGGCAATTGGCGGGACCTCGCCTTCTGCGCCGTCCTCGCAACCGCCGTTCCTTTGGCAGCAGCGCGTGCTGATGGGCTTGAGCCGGCGGTCGATTCGGCCGGTGCTTGCGCCAGCGCGATAAGTGCCGCCGAATTGCGCTATCACCTGCCGCATGGCCTGCTGTTTGCCATCGGTGAGGTGGAGTCTGGACGCCCGGACCCCGCGACCCATCGGCTGGAGCCGTGGCCCTGGACGGTACAGTCGCAGGGCCAGAGCTTCTATTTCGACACCAAGCCGCAAGCCGTTAAGTGGGTGGAGCAGGCTCAGGCCAAAGGCATCGCCTCGATCGATACCGGCTGCATGCAGGTCAATCTGTTCTATCACCCGCATGCCTTCCAGACCGTCGATGACGCTTTCGACCCCGCGCAGAATGCTGACTACGCCGCCCGGTTCCTCATCTCGCTTCATGCGTCGGTGGGGGACTGGAAGCAGGCCGCGGGCTTCTATCACTCGCAGACTCTCGCTTTGGCGAACCCCTATAGCGACCGGGTCGAGCGCGCTTTGACCGGCAAAGGATGGGTCGGCTTGCCGCTTGGTCCGCCGCCTCCCACGGTCCTCGCCTTGTTGCATGATGCCTGGGGCGCGACGCTCGATACGAGCGAAACCGCCTCCGCGGCAGGAGTGTCAGCGAGCGCCTGGACAATCCTGCAGCGACCCAAACCCCAGCCCGTGGCCCGGCCATGGCGGCGCCACCGGAGGGCTATTATGCTTACCGAAGCTCGCTAACAGCAAAATTCGTCTAGCACGCTGTCATTCCTGTAGTTATGCTCTCGCAACCCTCTCCAGGTGTTGGTGATGAAATTGTTTTACGCCCTTCAGAGGCACCGTATTACCTCTGTCTTCCTAGCCTTCCGCAAAGCGGCCGCAACCACGGCGGCGGCCTGTCTATTGTTAGCCGCCTGCGCTCCCGGCTCCGATTTGCCACCGTTGCCCGCCACGCAAGCTGGTCCTTACCGGCTCGGCACCGGCGAGCAGGTGCGAATCGTGATCTTTGGCCAGGAGCAGCTGACCGGGCGGTTCACCGTCAATGATCGCGGCAATATCTCTGTGCCACTGCTGGGGCCGATACCGGCCAGCGGGCTGACCACCTCACAGCTTGAGGCAAACATCGCGGAAGAGCTGAGAGACAAGAAGATCCTTGTCAGTCCCAGCGTCTCGGTGGAGGTCGTGACCTTCCGGCCGGTGTTCATCTTGGGCGAAGTGGTCAAGCCAGGCCAGTATCCCTACGAGCCGGGCATGACGGCCCTGACCACGGTCGCGATCGCGGGTGGCTTCACCTATCGGGCGCAGACGGGATACGTCTCGATCCTCCGGACGATCAACGGTCATTCCTTCGAGGGACGCGCCATGCGCGGGACGCCGCTTGAGCCGGGCGACGTCGTAACGGTCTTCGAGCGCTATTTCTGATCGAAGGCTATGCCATCCCTCGGCAATGCGCCGAGGGATGGCGGCTCTCACCTAGGCGGAACTGAGGGCCGGAAAGCTTCCGGCCCTTAGCGCGTGGTGAGGGCTTTGAGACGGGGGCGAGCGAAATCCGCCTGCACCTCTAACGTCATCATCGGCGAAGGCCGATCCAAAGACCCATCATGGCACGCGAAGGCGTGCCATCCACGCCTTGCCTTCGTCGGGAAGGAAGGCGTGGATGCTCGGCCTTCGCCGAGCATGACGTAGCGGAATCTACGCGGTTCAGACCAAAGTCATCTTCGCCGTAGTGTCGGGCGAATATCCCAGGATTGTTCGGTTGTCCCTGGGCCTAGTCGGGCGCCGATCTTCGGGAGAAAACCCTAAGCCGCCGCCTCAGAGTCCCACGTGCAGGGTGAGGGCCAGGAGATTCTGGTCGAAGGCGCCGGTCTGCTGCGCATTGGGGGCGGATGATTGCGCGATATTTCCCGCCGAGGTCTGGTGGGTATAATCGTCGCTGAGCGATAGCTGCAGATTCCGGTTCAGCAACCAGGTGACTCCGCCGCCGACCGTTATCGCATTTTGGCTGCCGCCGAGGAGATAATTCGCGTTTTCGAAAGCACCGCGGCCTTGCAGCAAGACGTAGCGCAGCAATTCGTAATCGACGATCAGCCGGGCCTGGCTAAGCACGTAGCCATTCGTGTCCGCCGATTGGGGGTCCTCGATCTCGCGGGAGAGCACACCCGTAAGGGTTAAAACCCCCGTCGGCGTCCAGATCGCGGTCGCGGCGACGATCGGCGCCGTGTGGCTTGCGTATTGCGACGCCTGGAACACCCGCGTTTCGACACCGGCCAGAAGACTGTACCGCCAGACGCTCGCCGCCTGATAGTCGAGGCCGCCGAGAGCGAGGAAGCTGTTCGAGTTGTTGCTGGGCTGTCCTGCGGCCGGGCTGATGTAGTGCGAATCGACCGCACGCGCGACGAAGATGATGCCGCTTTTATCCGTCAGAGCGTAGCGGCCGTTGAATCCGCCAGCCACCACGTCCCGGTTTAGATAATCCTGGTTCTGCTCAATCCCATTCAAGGTCACGTCGCCATAGCGATAGGCGCTGACATCGAGGGTGGGCGATAACGAGAAGCGGCCGAAATTGAAGGTGTAGGAGAGCTCAGCCGAATCGGTTTGATTGAGCGAAGGCGTCTCGGTCTGCACCGCGCCGAGCGCCGTGCCGAGCAGATGATAGGATTGATGCGAATAGGCCGCCGTGAGCTGGCTATCGCCAATCGTATAGCCGCCCGCGAGCCCGACGTTCCAATCGGTATAGTTCTCGCTCGGAAGGTCGAAGAACTGGAAGTGGTCCATCCCGATCGTCGCCGCGAGGCTATCGCGACTCCAATCCGACTGGGCGGAAATGTTGGCCGAGGTCCGCGAGCCCCAGCTCCCGGTGTTATTGCCCGAGCTGGTGCCGCCGTTGACGTTCGTATTGTCGAAGATCGACTCATCCAAATTGGGGCGAACGGTGAAGCTGCCGAGCTGGATGCCGGGGGCCTCATATTCCGGGCGCAAGCGGGAAAGCACCGTCACCCCGAGTTCCTGGTCGTAGCCCGAGGTGGCAGAGGGAAAAAACGCCTCCGCCGTCTGCGCCCATAGCGGATGGGACCACGTCAGCAGAGTGGTGGTGAGCAGGCCAAGCAGCACCCTATTCCGCGGGGATGACCCGGCTGAAGGGCTGCTGGTTCGAAACGGCACTAGCTGCATCACGCGAGAATCCGTCCGAGCCCTTTGTCCAAACACGATCCGACCGACGCGGCGCGTCGCTGTGGGGACGCCGGACCGTCCAAGGCTGAAGGCGGAACCCCCAGCTTCACGAAGCTAACGGTGAATGTTGTCGGATGGCAAGAACACTCGGAGCTAATTGAAAAATTTACTCCGACCGTGTCACCGGCCGGACCTGGCCGGAGAGGGGGCCGGGCTCCACCTCGGCAATTGCCGATTCCGCAGCCTCGGTTCGTCCTTGTCGACCTGTCCTTGCGGCTATCCCGCCTATCATCCGGGTACCTCCCTTCGGATGATTGGCCGGTTTCGTCTAAGCAAATTGCACCAATCCCTCATGCGGGTGCACCTGAAGTACCGGCAAGGCAGCGACAGGCGGGCGTCATAGATTGCACTCCGCCGCAAATGTGGTCTTGAGGAGAGGTCGTTGACAGTATTGAAGAGTCAACAAGTGCTTGAAGAATTGGCGTTGACGCAAAGCGGTGTTCTTGCTTCGGACCGGCCGCGCTCCTCGCCCATCTCCTGCACCGTTTCGCTGTTCGCAGCGGATAGTATCGCGATCATCCTCTCGGTCATCGTGGTGGCCTGCTGCGGCGCTTTTCTGTCCAGCGCGCTGGCCATGCAGGCGCAGCCGAATGGGGTTTGGGCGCTACGCGACGTCCTGATCCTCTACGTCGTAACGACCGGCTACCTTGCTTTCAAGGGCCGCTACAGCGAGCGGATCCCGTTCTGGACCGAGATGAAGCTGATCCTCTCGACGACCTTTTGGGCCATTTCGGCCGAAGTGGTCCTGGGCGCGCTCGACCGGGATATCATCAGCCGGGCGCCCACCATCGTGATCTTCGGGCTTTTCCCGGTCTTCGCGATCGTTGCCAATTCGCTCGCCAAGAGCGCTTTGACGCAGACCGGCGCCTGGACCTTGTCGATCGTTCTGATCGGCGACGGAGCAAGCGCGCTGGCCGCCGAGGCGGCTTTGGCCTCTGACCCAGGACTCGGCTACGAGGTTGTCGGCCGGGTCGACCCCGCCTCCGTCATGGCGGTCACGAACGGCCCCAAGCTCTGGCCGCTGGTCGAGCGGTATCGCGCCGATCGCCTCCTTCTGGCGCTCGACGGCGACAAGGAACTGCAACGCCAGGTCATCGGCTGCGCGCTTCGCGAGCGGGTGCCTTTCGCGATTGCGCCGGAGCCCCATGCTTTTCCGGCCTTCGCCTGGGAGGCGACGCGCTTCTTCAGCCACGACGCCGTCATGCTTTCGGTTCGCCACGGGCTATCCCGGCGCCTATCCCAAGCGGTCAAGGCCACGATCGACGTATCGGCTGCCGCCGTCATGCTGCTTCTCGCGAGCCCGGTCTTCCTCGTGGTCATCTTGCTGAACAAGCTGGATGGCGGGCCGGTCTTCTTCGCTCATCGTCGACTTGGGGCGGGTGGCAGGTCTTTTCCCTGCCTGAAATTCCGCACGATGGTGGTGGATGGCGAGCGGGTGCTTGCCGAAGCCGTTGCCGCCGACCCCGCCTTGGCGGCCGAGTGGGAAGCCACGCGCAAGCTGCGGAACGATCCGCGCGTTACGCGCATCGGCAAGTTCCTGCGCAAGACCAGCCTGGATGAGCTGCCCCAGCTCATCAACGTTCTTCTGCGCCAGATGAGCCTCGTGGGGCCGCGCCCCATCGTGGAGAGCGAGGCGCGGTTCTATGGCGACGACATCGCCCATTATTACGGCACTCGCCCTGGCCTCACCGGCCTTTGGCAGGTGAGCGGCCGCAGCAACACTTCCTATGCCCGGCGCGTGCAGCTCGACGTCTGGTACGTGAATAACTGGACCGTTTGGCTCGATATCGCGGTGCTGCTGAAGACTCTTCCAGCCGTTCTTGGGCGCAGCGGCGCTCACTAACTTTCCTAATTTTCAACGCATTTCGCGTGGAGCATTCATGACATCTCTTTCCCCCATCGTGCGGTCGACTGAACGCCTCGAAAGCGGCGCCGCGCTGATCGTCCCCGTCATCCTTTCAGGCGGTTCGGGCACCCGGCTTTGGCCGGTCTCGCGTGAGAGTTTTCCGAAGCAGTTCTGGCCGCTCGTTTCCGATCGGACCCTGCTGCAGTCGAGCGCTTTGCGCGCCACGGATGTCCGCTTCGCGCCGCCGATCGTCATCTGCAATCACGAGCATCGCTTCGTGGTCGCCGAGCAGCTGCGTGCCGCTGGGATCGAGGATGCACGTATCGTTCTGGAGCCGACCGGCCGTAACACGGCGCCCGCTATCGCGACCGCGGCACTGTTGGTCGCCAAGGATGATCCTTCGGCCGTGCTGTGGGTGATGTCCGCCGATTCCGCCATGCAGCGCACCGAGACCCTGGCCGCGGCGATCGATGTCGCGGAAGCGGCCGCTCGCGCCGGGCGCATCGTGTTGTTCGGCATGCAGCCCTCCGCGCCCGAGACGGGCTACGGCTATATCGAGCGCGGCGAGGAGATCGAAGAGGCGCCGGGCGCTTATGGCGTGAGCGCGTTCCTCGAGAAGCCGGATGCGGCGGTCGCCGCGAAGCTCATCGCTTCGGGCAAGCACCTGTGGAACGCCGGCATGTTCGTCTTCATGGCGAAGACGATGCTGGCCGAAATGACGGAGCATGCGCCGGGCGTGCTGGAGACGGTTCGCCGCGCGATGGACGCCGGCAGCGAGGATCTCAACTTCACGCGGCTCGATCCCGCGACTTTCGCGGAATGCCCGAATATCAGCGTCGATCATGCGGTGGCCGAGCACACCAGCGTCGCGGCGGTGGTGCCGGCGGATTTCGGCTGGTCCGATGTCGGCGGCTGGCGCGCGCTTTGGGAGCTGGGCGAGAAGGATGAGCGCGGCAACGTCACGGTCGGTGATGTCATGCTCGAAACCGCGGATAACTGCTACGTGCGGAGTGACGGTATCGTGACGGCGGTTGTCGGTCTTGAAGACGCCGTCGTGGTCGTCACGAAGGACGCGGTGCTCGCGATGCACAAGAACCGCGCCCAGGACGTGAAGAAGATCGTCGACCGACTGAAGAAGGCGGGCCGTCCGGAGGCGGTGTCGCATAACCGCTGCTACCGCCCCTGGGGATTCTACGAGAGCCTGATCCAGGGCGACCGCTTCCAGGTCAAGCGGATCGTGGTGGAGCCCGGCCACAAGCTATCCCTGCAGAAGCACTTTCATCGTGCCGAGCACTGGGTGGTGGTGAATGGCACCGCCGTGGTGACGCGGGACCACGAGGAGGTCCTGATCCGCGAAAACGAGAGCATCTACCTGCCGCTCGGCTGCGTGCATCGGTTGGAAAATCGCGGCCGCATCCCCCTGGCGCTGATCGAGGTGCAGTCGGGGGCGTATCTTGGCGAGGATGATATCATCCGCATCGAGGATACCTACGGGCGTAATTGAGGGCGGTGGCGACTTCCCTAAAGCTTGTCTGAACCACTGACGTTAACGATCGTCATCCTCGCCGAAGGCCGAGGATCCACGCTTTGCTAGCGATACGAAGAAGGCGGGGATGTTCGGCCGCGGGCGGCCCGCCTTCGCCGAGCATGACGAGGGAGACTAGCTACCGGCCGACTGGGCCGCGGTGCGACCCGGGATCAACTCCCCGAGGCCGCCGCGCCCACCGGGCCTGGCCGAGCGTAAGGCTCGTCATGGCGCGACAGATGCAGCGCCATCTGGACGATCAGATGTTCCGAGGGCGCGCGCACCCCGGCTAGCGCCACGATCAGCACAGTCGCTCCAGCGCCAATGATCGGCCACCAGTTGAAGGCCGCACGGAGCGGTAGCCACGCGAAGCGCAAATAAACCAGCGCCACAAGGCCGCCTAGAGCGCAGCCGGCGACGATCTCCGACCATGAATGCGCCGAGAGCGCGACCCGCGAAATACCGATCGCCACACCGACCGCGAAGCCCAGCAGCGCGGCGGCGATCCGCGTGCGGACACCAGCACGCCGGCTGATGAAATAGGCGGCAATCGGCATGATGGAGCAGGCGAGCATCGCGTGGCCGCTGATGCCGGCGAACCGCAAGGCGGGGATGCCGAGGCCCCAGCCCAGGAAGGCAAGCTTGGTCGCCAGGACCACGGCGGCGCCAGCGCCCAGCACGGCAAACAGTAAGACCGCGTCGCGTCTCATGCCGTTGATCACGAGCCACAGCATCAAGCCAGCCCCGGCCGGCAGCATCGCGGCGGAATCCCCGACACCGGTGATCACGGTCAAAAGCTCATACATCTGGGTGGCGGTCGCCGCTCAATTCCTGGCGGGCTGATGCCATGGGCGAAGGCCTGACCGCAACCGGCGGTGGCTGAAGCCGCCCCCGCGCCCGTCAGGCAAAAGAAAACCGGCTCAGATGCGATGATCTGAGCCGGTCCGGGCCGCGCCGAGGGCAGGGGCGGAGGACCGCCGCTGCCCCCTTTGGCCAGGCCGCCTACGCGAGCGTCAGCGCCTCGGATAAAGCGCGGGCGGTGGCGTGCTTCCGGCGATGCCGCAGGAGATCGGCGTCCACCATCTTCTGGCACAGCTCCCGCACGGGCATGACCGGCGCCCAGCCGATCTTGGCAAGGGCTTTGGACGGATCGCCGATGAGGAACTCGACTTCGGCCGGGCGATAGAACTCCGGCGTGATCTCGACCAGCAGGCGGTTGGTGCGGCGGCAGGTGCCACGCTCATTGACACCGCTGCCCTGCCAAACGACCTCGATATCGGCCGCCTGGAACGCCCAGGTAGCGAAGTCACGCACAGTGTTCGTCTTGTTGGTGGCGAAGACGAAGGTGTCGGCTTCCTCGGCTTGCAGCATCCGCCACATCCCTTCGACATATTCCTCCGCATAGCCCCAATCGCGTTCGGCATTGATGTTGCCGAGTCGGATCGGTGTTTCGCCGCCAACCGCCAGTGCCGCCACGCCATCGGTGATCTTGCGGGTCACGAATTCGAGGCCACGCAGCGGCGACTCGTGATTGAAGAGGATGCCGCAGCTACCGAAGATATTATAGGATTCGCGATAGTTCACCGTGATCCAATGGGCATAGAGCTTGGCGACCGCATAGGGGCTGCGCGGATAGAAGGGCGTCGCCTCCGACTGCGGAATAGACTGCACCAGGCCGAACATCTCGGCGGTCGACGCCTGGTAGTAGCGGATGGTCGGATCAACGGTGCGGATCGCTTCGAGAAGGTGGAGCGCGCCGAGGCCGGTGATCTGCGCCGTGGTCTCCGGCTGGTCGAAGGACGCGCCGACGAAGCTCTGCGCGGCGAGGTTATAGACCTCGCTGGGGCGGGCGGCTTCCAGCATGCGGATGCAGGACACCGGATCGGTCACATCGTTGACCGACAGGATGAGCCTGGGGTGGTTGAGGATCCCGAGCTCTTCCAGGCGCCAGAAATTCACCGAGCTCGTCCGCCGATAGGTGCCGTGAACGGTATAGCCCTTGCCCAGCAGGAACTTCGCCAGGTAGGCGCCATCCTGGCCGGAAATTCCGGTGATCAGGGCGGATTTCGTTCGCTGCGACGCGATCTGGGTTTCCGAGGTCAGTTCGGCCATCGTGTCAGGGGGCATCAGGCTGCATCCTCATTTACCATGTGGGGTCTCACACCACCGCGGTGGAGCTTGCTCGCGTGGGTCTCCCAGCGGGAGCGCACGAAGCGGGTGAATTCCGAACGGAAGCGTTCGGTGGAGAAGCGCAGGGCATGCGCGCGGACCCGCTCGGGATCGAACTGGCCTTCGGCCTTCTCGAACTGAACAACCGCCGCCGCGATGGCTTCGGCGCTCTGCTCGTGGAACAGCAGGCCGCTGACGCCGTTCGCCACTGTCTCGACGGCACCGCCACGGCCGTAGGCGATGACGGGCGTGCCGCAGGCCTGGGCCTCGATCGGCGTGATGCCGAAATCCTCCTCGGCCGCGAAGATAAAGGCCCGTGCCCGCTGCATATGGTCGAGCAGGACGGAGAAGGGCTGGTAGCCCATGATGGTCACGTTCGGACCGGCCAGCGCCTTGATCCGCTTGAACTGCGGCCCGGTGCCGATCACCACCAGCTTGCGGTCCGGCATCTTCGAGAAGGCTTCCACGATCAGGTGGATCTTTTTGTAGGGGACCATGCGCGAGGAGGTTAGGTAGAAATCTTCCTTCGCCTGGCCGGGAACGAATTTCTCGGTGTCGACGTTCGGATAGATCGTGACGGAATCGCGATTATACGCCTTCTTGATGCGCCGCCCGATATAGTTGGAGCAGGCGATGAAGTGGTCGACGCTCTGCGCCGAGCGATAATCCCACATCCGGATCTTGTGCAGGAGATATCGCGACAGGATGCTGCGTACGCCGCGCTCCATGTTCGATTCTTTGAGGTACTGCGCCTGAAGGTCCCAGGCATAGCGCATCGGCGTGTAGCAATAGCAGATATGCAGCTGGTCCGGGCCCGTGATGATGCCTTTGGCAACCGCATGGCTGTTGCTGATCACGACGTCATAACCGGACATATCGAGCTGCTCGATGGCCATCGGCATGAACGGCAGGAGCCACCGGTAGAAGTGCTGAACGAAGGGCACCTTCTGCAGGAAGGTCGTGTTGATCTTCCTGCCGCTGAAGCCAGCGCGATGCTGCTCCGGCAGGCGGTCGATCAGCGTATAGAGGTCGGCGTTCGGAAACTCCGACAGCATGACCTCGAGCACTTTCTCGGAGCCAGCATAGGTCGTGAGCCACTCGTGTACGAGTGCGACTCTCATGGTGTTCAGCCCTTTGTTCGAGGCGCTCAGAGGGCGGGCGCTATTTGCGAGTGCCTCCACTACTGACCCCATGACGTTCTCCTGTCGTTACTGTGTCGATTTGCCGAAGTCACACGAAGATGTGTACGCGGCAAGCTAGCCATGAGGCGTAGATGCGCGGGCTGTTCCAATGACGTAGAGCCAGAAGCGGCAAATAGCTTGCAGATCTGTATAGACGTGTGGGCGCGTTCGACTTGCCGGAAAGCGGCGGTCTCGATGATCAACTGCATCACGCTTGCGTCCAGGCGGTCATTGGCGGTCCCATCACGTTATTGAAAGCTCGTCCGGCGGCGGATGTAGAAGACACACCAGTGTCAAAACCGAAGCTGCCGCTGTTCGATCAACACTTTGCATGCCTCAGGCCCCAAAAGGAAAGTTCGCCCAAAGGAGGACATTGCTATCCCTTGGACCGACAAGCCCAGTGAAGGCGCCTGATGGAGGCCGATCCCCGGGGTTACCTGCCCTGCAACCGTGGGTCCGTGACCTTGAAGACGGGGAAAATCTGCCCATTAGCCAAATCGAAGCGTGGCGCTGGGGTCACATACCTCGAAAAGGCGGCGTCACAGCGCAACTAACAGGAACTAAATCTAACATCCGGCGCCGCGAGATCATCGCGACTGCCGCGGGGAATATGAATGTCGTACGTCGGAGAGCAGGCGCCTGCCGGCTTCACTAACGCTCCCAAATGCCGCACAGTCGAGGGCCATCACGCCCCTGAGGACTGGGAGCTCGACGCTGGCCTTGATCTGGATTTCGGTGATTTCGGCCCGGCCTGGTCGCCGGTGATGACACCGCGCGCGACGTCCCAAGCGACCATCGGGATGCGCGTGGCAATCGTCCATGAGTGGCTGGAAACCTTTGCGGGCTCCGAGAGCGTGTTGGAGCAGCTCCTGCTCTGTTTCCCCACCGCCGAGGTGTTCGCGGTTGTCGACTTCATGAAGACGGAAGACCGCGCCTTTCTACAGGGCCGCAAGGTCCATACGACCTTCATCCAGCGCCTTCCGCAGGCGCGGAAGCAGTTCCGCAAATATCTCGGGCTGATGCCGCTTGCGATCGAGCAGTTCGATCTCACGGGCTTTGATCTCATCATCTCCAGCAGCCATGCCGTCGCTAAAGGCGTGATCACTGGGCCGGATCAGATCCATATCAGCTATGTCCATTCCCCGATGCGCTATATCTGGGATTTGCAGCACCAGTATCTGAGGCAAGCGCGGCTGCGCTGGGGGCTCAAGGCGCTCTACGCGCGCTGGCTTTTCGCGCGGCTGCGGCAGTGGGATATGGCGAGCGCCCAGCACGTCGATCATTTCATCGCCAATTCTGCTTATATTTCTCGCCGCATCGAGAAGAACTACCGGCGCGAGGCCACCGTGATTTTTCCGCCAGTCAATGTTGACGGTTTCAGGCCGGGTGCCGGTAAGGAGGATTTCTATCTCCTCGCCTGCCGCTTCGTGCCTTACAAGCGTGCGGAAGTGGTGGTGGAAAGCTTCAGGCAGCAGCCTGGTCGTCGCCTGATCGTCGTTGGTGACGGACCAGAGGCGGCGAGCGTGCGCGCGGCGGCGCGCGGGGCGAAAAATATCGAGTTCCGGGGGGCGATCCCCAAGAAGGATCTTGTCGCTCTGATGCAGGCCGCGAAAGCCGCGGTTTTCGCGGCCGAGGAGGATTTCGGCATCACGATGGTCGAGGCGCAGGCCTGTGGCACGCCGGTAATTGCTTTCCGGCGCGGCGGTGTGACCGACATCGTCGTGAGTGAAGGAGAGGGACCGCCCACGGGTGTTTTGTTCGACCGTCAGGATGCGGCGTCTGTTACGGCGGCGATTGAGGAGTTCGAGGCGATCGGTTCGGCGATCACAAGTGACGCTTGCCGCGCCAATTCTCTGCGTTTCTCGCGGTCTCGGTTCAGGCGGGAAGTCTGCGCGCTAGTGGACCGGATTGTCGCTTAGCTCGATCTAACCCGCCGCACTTCGTAACAATTCCCCGACGTCATCCTCGGCGAAGCCCGGGGATTCACGCCTTGCTTCTGGCGGTGACGGCAGGCGTAGATGCCCGGCCTCGCCGAGCATGACGAGTGCTCTCGGAATTAGTCGTGAGTAAGCAGCTACTACAGCCGCAATTCACCGTCGCAGATTTTGCGCAGCAGCGGTTGGTCGCATTTTACGAACGCCTGTCGCGTCCGGTCATCGAACCACACCGCCGACTCCGGAGCAGCATTCGACAGACCCTCGCGGGAAAGCGAACCCTTCGTCGTCTTGAAGGTGCCGGTGATCTCGATGCCGTCCGTGAGGCGCACGAAAAGCGGCCGGGCGTAGTCCGGCAAGCTCGCATGCATATGGGTTCTGAGAGTTTCGAGGTTGAAGCGCTTGTCGGCGGCAATGGCGGCCATGCCGACGCGGCCCTCTACACCCGGTATCGCCACGCCGTAGACGACCGCGTCGGTCACGCCATGGCACGAGCCGATGACGGCGGCGACTTCCGTGGTCGAGACGTTTTCGCCTTTCCAGCGGAACGTGTCCCCCAGCCGGTCGACGAAGTAGAAAAAGCCGGCCTCGTCTTTGCGCATCATATCGCCGGTGCGAAACCAGCGATCCCCCGGCGCGAAGACATCGCGTAAAATCTTGCGAGCTGAAGCCGACTCGTCTGTGTAGCCATCGAAACGGCGGGCGGGCGAGGAACTGTCGGACAGAAGTTTCCCGAGAGCCTCGCCGGGTTCGTCGGCCGCGCAGCGGATGCAGAATCCGGCCTCGTCACGCAAAGGCTCGCCCGTCTCGACATCGATCTTGACGAGCGCCACAGGAAAGCTGTGCCGCAGGAAACTCGGGATGCGGCCGATCGCGCCGGGCTTGCCCTCGCAATTGTACAGCGAAACATTGCCTTCGGTCGCCGCGTAGAATTCGAGGATGCGGGGCACGGCGAAGCGCGCCTGGAAACGCTCCCAGACCTCGCCCTGAAGACCATTGCCGCAGCACAGTCGCAGTTTGTGAGCGCGCTCGCGGGGATGCTCGGGGGTCTGAACCAGGTAACGGCAAAGCTCGCCGATATACTGGAATACCGTGCAGCCATGATCGACCACATCGTCCCAGAATCGGCTGGCGGAAAAGCGGGTGCGGATCACGATCGAAGCGCCCTGCGTCAGCATCGAGCCGATCGCGACGACACCGCCAACGCTGTGATACATCGGCAGGCAATTATACAGCCGGTCTTCGGGCCGTGCGTCCATCAGACCGGCGAACCAGTAGCTCCATTCGAGTATTCTGGCGTGGCTGACAAACGCCGCCTTGGGCAGGCCCGTGGTGCCGGAAGTATTTATCAGCAACGCACGGTCATGAGCCTTGGGCAAACGCGCACGCGGCGTCTCGGAGGGATCGCAGCTGCCGGTCGCGACATCAAGGTCAATCCGAGGATAACGGATCTCGTCACTTTCGCCGTGGAGCCAGATGTCCATGCCCTCAGGCAGTTTCGCGGAAAGCGCGGTGACGCGGGGCAGCATTAAGCTCGCAACAATAATCTGCTGGGCATTTGCCAGGCGGATGCAATGCGCGAGCGCATCGCCCGTGAGGTTCGTGTTGATGAGCGCGACGGCACAGCCGATCTGCGACAGACCGAGCCAGATCGCCACATAGTCGGGGCAATTCGGCATGAGGAGGCAGACGGTGGCGCCTGGCTCCAGCCCTTGCTCCAATCCCCAGCGCGCATAGCGATGGGACAAATCAACCAGCGCGCGATAGGTCAGCGCGCCATCTTCCCCGATCAGCGCAAGGTTCTCGCCTTTCGTGGCGACCAGATCACCGAGCGCCGACAATAGCGTTGTATGGCCGCTGATCTCGATCTGCTTCCTGTATTGAAGCGCGCGGCTCCAATCCTCGAGCGCAGAACGGGAAGCCTTGGCATCCTCAGTCACGCGGGTATATCCCCTTATGGGAGCCCCGGCGGCCCATTCTCCGGCTCAGATAGCTTTCTGAACCGAACAATGAGCCGCGACCGGTGCTCGAGGCGAGCCTGGCCTCAGGACGACAGTCTCGGAACGCAGGTCACGAGCAGCATCTTGAAGGCTTCCCAAAGCGGCAGCACGCGGTCGTCGAGCTTGATGTGCCGGCTCAGCGCGCCATGGCCCTGCTCCGGGTCGCTGTCGAAACGGACATGCTCGGCCAGGAAGTGCTCGAAGGACCGCAGGAGAGCGTTGTCCCAGTTGCTGTACTGCAGGATCGCGCGGAAAACGGTCTCGAGACCGCCGTCCTCATAGCTCGCGATGGAAGCCGCGCGCGAGGTGTTGTCGAGCTTCTGGACTTCTTCCAGATAGGCCGCGCCGACATTGGCGAAGTAAACGGCCTTGCTGCGCTCGATCGGGAGAAGATCGAGGGTGCGGCGCATATACTCGTCGTGGTTGACCTTTTCGCCGTGCATGACGACGCCGGGCCAGGGCGACAGGTTGTCAGTGTCGCACTCTTCCTGCTCGAGCTGGATCAGCTTCTCGTCATTCGGATAGAGGCTGCGAGCGATCTGCAGGTTCTCGCGGAACTGGATCGAGAAGTAGTAATAGGCCCAGGCGACGGCCGTCATGTCCTCGGACGTCAGCGAGGTCCAGCGCAGATTTCCGATGTCATCGATGACTTTGCGGAATTTGTAGGTTTCAAGAACGGTCATGGTGAGATGCTCCAAACGATGATGAAATATACTAGGAATCTGCGGTCGCCGGCTGCTTGAACTTTTGGAGTAAGCGAGCCAAGGCCAGGACGTCTTCAGGCATCGTCTGACCATTCGTGACACACATACGCACGACATCACGCCCGCGGAACGAAGTGCTGGACACCCAGGCGGATTGTGACGCGACGATTTCTCGCGTGATCGCACGCGCGGACGGGAAGCCCGGCGGCGGATCGACGCATAGCACCCCGAGCGGTGAGTCGTTCGCGGAGGTCCATCCCTGCGCTACGAGTTCCCGCTTGAGGAGGTTGGTCAAAGCGACCGAACGCTCGACATGTTCGCCGTAACCGTCCCAGCCAACCGAGGCCAGAGAGAGGAAGAGGCGAAGGCCAAGGAAGCGGCGCGACCATTGGACCGTGTTGAGGTAAGGATCCAGCGTTCGCGTCGTCGATGGCATGAAGGTGACTGCGACGTGGAAGGCGTCCGACATAACCTCGGGTCGGCTGGTAATGAACATGCCGCAGGCCATGGTCGTCGCGAACCACTTATGCGCATCGATCGTGACCGAGTCGGCACTTTCGATGCCGGCGAGCAGATGGCGCAGCTTTTCGGAAGCGATCAGCGCGCCGCCCCAGGCGGCATCGACGTGGAACCAGGCGCCATTGGCCCGGGCAATCTCGGCGGAAGCGGTGATCGGATCGATCATCCCCGCGCCCGTCGTGCCAGCGGTGGCGACGATCATCACGGGAATCCGGCCCTCAGCCTTATCGGCGCGGATGGTGTCGGCGAGTGCCTGCATGTCCATGCGGCCATCGCGATCTGTCGCCACGAGACGGAGCGAGGAGCGGCCGATACCCGCCAGATGCGCGATTTTTACCCAGGCGAGATGCGCGTCTTCGGAAACATACAGCATCGGCGGCCCGGCATAAGCGCGGACGCCTTCGGTGGCGAAAAGAGGATTGGCTTCCGTGAGCGCGCAGATCAGCGACGTGAAATTCGCCTCCGAACCGCCCGAAGTGAAGTGGCCGCCGGCACCAGGCGCCAAGCCAACACGCGCCGCGATTGCGCGGATGACGTGGGCTTCAATCTCGACCGGAACCGGCGATGTGGTGGCGCTGGCAAGCTGCGGGTTGAAGGCGGAGACGATTCGCTCCGCGCATTCCGCTGCGAAGGAAGGCTGCGGATTGAAAAGGCCGAAATAGCGCGGGTGGTTGAGATGGACGATGCCATGCTCAAGCTGCTCGATGACCCAGGGCAGCAGCTCGGACAATGAACGCGGGGTCTCGAAGTCGAATGACTTGAGGCTGTCGCGAAACCTGCCGAAGTCCAGATCCGGGCTGACGTTTCCCGCGGGGATCCGCTGAAGGGACTCGGCCAGTGCCTTCGTCAGGAAATCTTCCCACACCTTGCGATCGCCGGGGTCGGCGAACAACGGCGCGGGCGCGGCGATTTGCATGGAGTCAGTGCTCATTGGCTCAGCGCACGGTCGCGGTTTCGTTGTCGGGCACGAGGATCTTCCCGCCGGCGACATCGCCGAGAAGTTGCTTCAGGTGGCAGGCGTGATCCCGGCGGACAGCCGTGTTCAGCCAATTCTCATAGAGGCGGGTGGCCGGAGCCTGCCATGAGCCCGAATGAGGAGCGGCCTTCGCCAAATTCGTGATTTCTTGCAGCAGAGCAAGATCGCGCTGACCATCGAGCGCGCGCTGCCGGATACGCGCGAGTTCGCTGTCGATTTCCGCACCAAAGTAATGCGAGGGCACGGAAGGATACAGGTCCCGCTCACCGATGAGGTAGCGGCGCGCATCGCGGGTATATTCACGGAGGAGAGTGTCCGCGTCATATTCCGGATGGCCCTGAAGGAACAGGAAGGGCAGACCGTCCTTCACGAATGCATCGACCCCAACTTCGGGGCAGCGCGAAAGAACGCGGTAGCCGCTCACGACCAGGGATTCCTCGGGAACACCAAACTGGCGTGAATGCGGGATCGCCCAGCGCGGGCTGATCCCCGCCATCAGCGGATGCTCGGTCGAGGCGACCTCGCAGTCGAAAACGCCGGAGACCTTTGTGCCGGCTTGCACTCTCTCCACACCATCGAGATGGAGCACGGCCGCATGAGCGGCGAGGCAGGACCACATCACCGGGAGCGACCGGTCCTCGGCCCAGTCCACGAGCTTCTTGAAGCTCGCCCACATCGGCTCGTGATCGAGCCGCGACGTTTGCGGCTCCATCCCGGTCACGATCAACGCATCGACATTGGTGTCGTACAGCGCCGCCAGATCGGCATAGGCGTCATCCATGCAGCCACGCGGGGGAGTGGCTCGCGGGATCTCCGGAAAGGTGAAAAGCTTCAGGTGCAGGGGAACATCCGGCGCGGCGGCAAGCAGCAGCCGGAGAAACTGCGTTTCCGTCACCTTCAGCGCGCGGTCGGACGTGTTGTTGACGAGTCCGATTACGATTGGCCGGTCGCTCGATCGGCGATCGGTCGCGAGATTCTGTTCACCGAGCCAATTCATCGTACCACCTCGGGGATGCGCACCCGGCCCTGCGGGGCGTCAGGAAGGTAGATTTCGCCAACGGCTGTCGCGAGCGCCTGATCGAGATCGGCGATGATGTCATCGACATGCTCAATGCCGATACTGAGACGGATCGTTTCGGGTGTTACGCCCGCCTTGCGCTGCTCTTCCGCCGACATCTGGCGATGCGTCGTGGAAGCAGGATGGCAAGCCAGGGACTTCGAGTCGCCGAGATTGACGACCCGCTTAATCATCTGCAGGCCATCATAGAACCGCACGCCGGCGCTGAACCCGCCTTTGACTCCGAAGGTCAGCAGCGAGCAGGCGCGGCCGCCGAGATACTTCTCGACCAGGCTGTGATAGCGGCTGTCGGAGAAGCCGGCGTAATTGACCCAGCCAACCCGCGGATCGTCACGCAGGAATTGGGCAACGCGCTTGGTGTTCTCGACGTGTCGATCGACGCGGACGGCGACGGTCTCGATGCCCTGGAGAAGCAGGAAGGCGTTGAACGGGGAAAGTGCCGCGCCCGTGGTGCGGAGATGAACGCTGCGGCAGCGCGCGATATAGGCGGCGGCGCCGAAATGCTTTGTGTAGACCAGGCCGTGGTAGGAGGCGTCCGCCTTGCTGAACATCGGAAAGCGCTCTGGATGGTCAGCCCAGGGAAACTTGCCGCTATCGACGATCGCGCCACCGAGCGTGGTGCCATGCCCACCCATGAACTTGGTGAGCGAATGGATCACGATATCGGCGCCATGCTCGATGGGCCGCAGCAGGATCGGCGTCGCGACGGTGTTGTCGACCATCAGCGGGACGCCGTGGCGGTGGGCGACTTCGGCGAGAGCGCCAATGTCCGAGATATTGCCGGCCGGATTGCCGACACTCTCGCAATAAACCGCGCGGGTCTGGCCATCGATGAGCTTCTCGATGTCCTCGGGGCGGTCGCTCTCGGCGAAGCGGACGGTGATGCCGATATCCGGCAGGTAATGCGCGAACATCGAATGGGTCGTGCCATAGAGCTGCGGCACGGAAACCAGGTTGGTGCCCGGCGTCGCCAGATTCGCAACGGCGTAATGGAGTGCGGCTTGGCCAGTGCTCACAACGAGCGCCTCCAGGCCGCCCTCCAGCGCGGCGACACGCTGTTCGAGCACGGAATTGGTCGGGTTGCCGATTCGGCTGTAGCGATAGCCGGGCACTTCGAGGTTGAAGAGCGCAGCGGCGTGGTCGGCGTCATCGAAGCCATAGGCGACGGTCTGGTAGATCGGCACGGCGATCGCGTTCGTCGCCGGGTCCATATCGAAGCCTGCGTGAAGGGCGAGAGTCTCGTT
Source organism: Acidisoma sp. S159 (assembly GCF_009766125.1). Taxonomy (NCBI): domain Bacteria; kingdom Pseudomonadati; phylum Pseudomonadota; class Alphaproteobacteria; order Acetobacterales; family Acidocellaceae; genus Acidisoma; species Acidisoma sp. S159. The sequence goes on along the minus strand of NZ_LMUG01000032.1, from coordinate 504,416 downwards.
CCGCATTGGAAATGGGATCCTGCTTGCAGTGGTCTTCGGGCGCCCGTTTTGTCAAGCTTGACTACCAACGGCGACAGACACAAAAGACCACGTTACTTGAATTGAAAGCAATTCATCCGAAAGGGTGGAGCCGCGTCATAAATGCCGATTAAGCGGTATTGCCGGCGTCCACAGTCATGACAGTTCCAGTGATATTTCTGGCTTTGTCACTGAGCAGGTAGTCGACCATGTTCGCGATGTCCGAGACTTCGGGCATCCGCTGGAGGGCGCTGCGGCGCATGATCTTCTCTCGCTCGGGCTCCCCAACCCCGTGAGTCATCTCGGTATCGACGAATCCCGGCGCGACGGCATTGACGGTTATGCCGAGTTTTCCGGCTTCCCTGGCGAGTGACCGTGTGAAGCCGAGCAGAGCGGCCTTCGTCGCGCTATAGACGGAAAGGCCAGAATATCCAGTGAGTCCGACAACAGAGGAAATATTCACAATACGGCCATCGCCCGCGGCGAGCATTGTGCGAATGACGTATTTGGTCAGCATCATCGGCGCGGTGGTATTCAGCGTCACCAGCCGCTCGATATCGGCGTCTTTCATATTCGCCAGAACGCCAGGCGTACCGATGCCGGCGTTATTGACCAGGCCATAGATGGGGCCATGGGCGGCTCGCACGGCTTTCACCATCGCCGGCAAGCCGGCGAGGTCCGTGAGATCGCAGGCGTGGAAATACAATGTGCCCCGGCCCGCGCCCGCGACTTCCGCCATTGCGGTCGTCAACTGCTCGGTTTCGGTTCGCGCGATGGCGATGACCTGAAAGCCGGAAGCGGCGAGGGTGCGGGCTATTCCGAGCCCGAGCCCGCGACTCCCGCCCGTGACCAGGACGCTACGCACGAGGTCGGACCAATTTGCCAGAGGCGGCGACCTCGATTGACGGAACCTCGCGGAATGTCACCGGAACCTGATGCGGGTCCAGCCGGTCGTGGCACAGCTTGCGGATCTCCTCGACGATCGCTTGGAACTCCGCGTTTGCCGGAGTAGCTGTGGGTTTCAGCACGATTTCGGCAACGACGACCGCGCCCGTTATCGGGTTTTTCCGTGCCGAGACGCGGGATACGCTGACGGCAGGGTGCTCGTTGATGACTGCTTCAACAGCCTCAGGATGCACCTTCTGTCCGCCGACATTGATGATTCCCTCGCGGCGCCCGATGAAATAATAGCGATCGCCGCGCAGTTCGAGCAGATCCCCGGTGTCGATGAAGCCGACCTCGTTCGAGAGGGCAGGCGCGACATCGCCGAGATAGCGGGCTGCCGTGCGGGAGGATCGGATGCGGAGTGAACCATCCTCGACCCGCATCTCGACGCCGGAGCCCTTAGCATCGATGAGCGCTGCCGGGAAGCCGGCCTTGCCATCACGCACATCGAAAGCGACGCCGGCCTCGGTTGACGCAAAGGCGTGGGCGACATTGGCGTGTGGATAGGCGCGCTGCAGGCTGTCGAGAATCGCCTGGTCGCAGGCCTCGCCTGAAAGTCGCACGTAATCCGGTGCCATGCTCGCGGTCGCGCCGCTCATCAAAGCCCGCCGCCAGTGCGATGGCGTGCCGGAAATATGAGTGACGCCGCATTCGCCAGCGCGTTTGAGGAAATCGGCGACGGGCTCGGCGGCGCTGGAGAAAACCTGCGAACCACCACCGGCCAAGGCGCGCAGCATGATTTGCAGGCCGCCATAGCGACGAATGTCGTAGAAAGTGCTCCAGACCGGAATGCGGCCGGCTGCAGGATTATCGACCAGCGGACCCACAAGGCTGGTGAGCGTATGCATGGCGAGCTTCGGGCGGCCGGTGGTGCCGGAGGTGAAAAGTATCCACTCCGTATCGACGCTGCGATCGGCCGTCACATGGGTTTCACGAAGTCTTGTGCCGATACGGATCGTCTTGAGGGTGTGGTCAACCTCCCGGGTCGGGCCGCCGCCATCCGTGACGACGACATCGACTTCCCCGTCGATCATCGCCGATTGCACAAAGGCGGGCGACAGATCGGGCGTGCAGAGAACGATACGCCGTGCGATGCCGTCGAGCTCGATCAGCGCAAGCGCCGTCAACAACTGGCGGTCGGTCGAAATCATGACCGAGAGACCACGCAGCGTTTCAGGCTTCGCGCTGAGAGTCGTGCTGTCAGCGAGGTCCCGAACCAAGATCCGCGTTTGCGGATCGGCGAGGAAGCGCGTCGGCGATGCCGCCTCGGGCGCTACCAGATCCCAGAGGGACCGGCGGCTAGGCTGCAGCATTTTCGTAGAGCTTGATGAATTCGCCGAGTGTGACGGGGAATTCGACATCGTCACTCGCCGAAAGAGGGTCGAGGCCAAGCTCGTCATCCAGTCCGGCGACGATGATGGCGAGGCATAGCGAATCGAGGCCCGAATCCAGCAGCGGCAGGCTGTCTGTCAGCGGCGCGAGCTGGCGTCTCTGCTGCTCCCCGACCCGGGTGATTTGCTCCAAAATGACTGAACGCACGGTCATTGTTTGAAATCCTCCTCACGAGGTCAATGCATGTGCCGGCGCCAGAGAGGCGGCGGACTCAGAATGGATAGATTGGTGCGGCCGGCGCCGATCTTGCAGAAAATCGATCAGGCGGCGCGCGACCAATTGCCGCATCGCGCTTCCGGTCAGGTCGTGGTCGATGCCCGCGACAGTCGATGTCTCGGCGCCCGGAAATTCCGTCAGGCCAGCAGCGTCCGTGCCGAAATGCGCTTCGAGCGGTTTCAGACCGGCATCGCCCTCGGAATAGAGCATGAGGGTTTTCGCCTGACGCTCGGAAAGCGTGGTCATGGCGCGCCGCGTGAAGCTTGCTGGCCGCGGTCGATCGAGACGCAGGCTGAACCAGGGCAGATTGATGGTCAGCAGCGTATCGATTCGCTCGTCCGTCACGGCGGCGTGAAATGCGTGATAGGCGCCGGAGCAAAGCCCTTTGACGGCGAAGCGCTGAAAGCCGAGCTGTTGCAGTTTTGTGATGGCAGCCGCGAAATCCGCGCTGCGATCGGCCTCAAAGGCATGAGTCACATCCTCGGCGCCGTCGTCTTGAGCGTTGCTGCTATCGCCGAGGCCGGGGAAGTCGAACCGCAACGACGCGATTCCTTCTGCGGCGAGGCTGCGGGCCAGTTCAACTGAGAAGCGGGCGAAGCCGTGATGGGGGTCGCCGCCGGTATTGCCGATGACAACCACGAAATGAGTTTTCGCTCCGTCGGGTTCGCAAAGAATCCCGACCAGAGTGGCATTGCCGCCGAACCGCAGCACGGTCTCGACACATCCATCGGGACGCAGCGGCGTCGCCTCGGGTGACTTAGAGGTGAACGGAAGTGCCTTTTGGGCAGGCAAAGTGGCCGTCAGCCACGACAGGAGCGGCGTGAAATCAGCGAGAGGTTCGTCCGCGAAATGGGTCGGGCGGAGCAAAGCGTCCAGACCTTCGAAGTCTGAGCAGGCGACTAAGGCGCCCTGATTTTGCCAAGTCTCCACGCAGGCCGTGAGGAGTGCGCTCGGCGCACGGCTGAATACTGAAATTGCACGAACAGACGGTAGTGCCACCTGTCGCAGATCAACCTGCGTGATGCGATCGAGGGTTTCCCGCGTGAGCGGCAACCCGTCCAAATCGAGGCTGTCGCTGGTGTCAGCAACACCTTTGCTACGGAGCCGCGCCTCGACTGTGAGTTGCGCCACATAGGATTTGCCGCGCAGCACGGGCTCGAGCAACACCAGCCCCGCGACATCCTCTCTCGCGGCCGCGGTCAGCGTCGCGAGCATTGCCCCGGCCCGCAAGCCAACCAGCACGATGCGCTGGACATTCGTGGTTGCGCGCAGCGTGTCGGCGGCGAGGTTTACGCCGTTCTCCCAAGCGGCCCAGGAATCGGCTGTTGCGATTTCGCAGGAGTCGCCGGTGCCTGGATAGTCGAAACGGACCGTCGGATAGCCGTCGGCACAGAGGCGATCGGCTAGGAGCCGGAAGGACCGATGAGCGGTGGCGGAATCTCGCCCCAACCCGGTGCAGAGTACCACACCGATATCGCTGCCGGATGACGCGGAACCGTCATGGAGCCAGCCGAAGCAATCGCCGAAAGTGATCGCCTGCATTTTGGATCCTCGCATGGGCAAGGTTGCGTCAGGATGGTTGTCGGGAAGAAAATCCAAGGGGTCCTGCCATCATCCATAAGTGTTACGGGTCTGCGATCGTCTTGCAGCGAACCAAGTCGGAATAGACGTAGCCTAGGGATCAGATGGGAGCTTGTAACGCTCGCCGTTCGGGTGATAGCGAGGCGGCGGTTCCTGCCTTTGGCCGAGTGCAAACCGCCGGCTCGCCCCAACTATCCCGGTAGTTTGCAGTGATTCGGCAGTGCCTTAGGCGATCCCCCGGCTGCGATGTCCTGCAACCATGGGCCCAATTCCGCGCTATAGGCGGCGGCTCCGCTGGCGTTGAGGTGCCATGCATCGCCGTAATATTGATCAGGCCAGCAGGGAATCGCGGGTCCGACCACGTGGACGGCGGGAAATTCCTTGGCTTTGGCCTGGAAATAGGCGGTCAGCTGGTCCTTCAGCTTCGGCGATGTCTTGTCGAAGGTCGCCTGGTTGATCGGCATCGTCAGAACCACCACAGGAATGTGGTGCGCGGCGAGAAGTGCGAGGGTCCGTGAGAAGTACGAGTCGATGAGCGGCGAAATCGCATAATTCCGCGCGAAGCCCGGTTCGCCTTCGATGGCGATCGCCGAGGTGCCGGGATCCTTGCCGAAAAGCCCGTGGCCGTCGTTTTGCTGGATGTCACGCGCGATGCCGCGATTGTGGCCCCAGCGCGAGGCGAAATAGCCGTTCACCAGGCTGTCGAAATAGAAGGGCGGGAAGCGCAGCGCGAAAAGCCGGTCGCGCAGGGCCAAAGCGAGGCCGTCGCTGCGGCGCTGGCGGGCGATTTGATTATCGTGCAGCCGCGCCGCGTCGGCGTCGACGGCGCGCATCTGGGCATAATTCAGAAAGCCGGTGCGAGCGCTGAAATCCCAATAGCTCGAGTCGTCCATGAATTTCGGCGAGCTATGGGAAATCACCACTAGCTTGGGCGGCGTAGGGCAGCGCAGCGCGCGTGAAACGGCGAAATAGGTCTCAATCGGACTTGTTCCGGATAGCGCGAGATTTGCCACCGGCATCGGCATTTTGCTCGGGTCCATGCCGGCCATGGCGCGGCTGTCGCCAAACACCGAGACATCGCCGAGCCGGCATTCGTTCAGCATCGCTCGCTTGGCGACCCAAACCGCATAGTCCTCGGTGAGGAAGGCCATCGGCATCGTCGCGACATAGAGCCAGATGAGGCCAAAGGATGCGACGAAGCTCAGCGCGGACCATACGAGGAAGCTGCGGGCAGAAACCGCGCTCACGCGCTTCGCGGCGCGGGTGGCCGAACGGCTTTCCGCCGGTGACTCGGCGCCACTCTGAGCCGAGCCGCCACCGGCATAGCCGGAAGCCATAGTTGCCGACGCTAAGCGGCCCTTTCCGCTCATCGATGCGCCGCGCGTCCCATCCATCATCGGCCGCCGTCCTTACTAACCGTCATTCGACTGATTTGTTGCTAGAACTGGAAGTAGAGAAATTCGCCGGTGCCGCCGATGGCGAGCACGCCGATCGAGGCGACAACCCCGATCGCCACGGCCCAGCCGCGGCTCGGCCGCCAGGAATAGGCGTCGAATGGCCCCGGCTGGATGCGGCCGAGTGCCGGCGTGAAGCGACGCATGATCTGCTGCGTATTCGGCATGCCCCAGATGATGACGAAGAGCAGGATCAGCCAGGCGAAGTGCAGCGCCTGCCCCATGAAGTCGATCCGGGAAACACCCACGATCACGCCATGGTTTTGCAGGATCGCGCCGACATGGCCGAGCAGCCCGAGGAAAGGCGCCGGGAAGGTCAGGCTCTCGACGCCGTGCAGCCCGATCATGCCGCTGATCAATTGTCCTGCGGCTTGTACCGAAGGCGCACGGAAGAAGATCAGTGAAAGCACCACCGCACCGTAGGTGAGCAGGATATTGAAGCCGCGAACCAGCCTGCGCTCGTCAGCCGCTTTCTTCGTGTGGGGCCAGAAGATGCGATAGGCGTGGTTGATGGTCAGATAGGATCCATGCAGCAGGCCGAAGATCAGGAAGGTAACGCCGGCGCCATGCCACATGCCTGCAAGGCCCATGGTGACCATGGTCGGGAACATCACCATCGCGGCGAACCCGCCGAGCTTCGACTGGGCCTCGCGGTTGATCCCCATTCCGCGCTTACTGCGCCACCGGGCCACCGCCAGAGAAATCGGACTGTACAGATAGAGCGCGAGGTAGCGCGAGAGAGTGATATGCCAGCGCTGCCAAAGGTCGATGATCGAGGTCGCCTTGTAGGGCGAATTGAAGTTGAGCGGAAAGCGAATGTTGAACATCCGCGCTAGGCCGATGGCCATGTCGGAATAGCCAGAAAAGTCGAAGTAGAGTTGCAGCGAATAGGACAGCGCGACGTTCCAAGCGGCGAGCGCCGGCAGATGGGCGACGTTGCTGAATCCCGGCCCGATCGAGGTCGAAATTGGATCGGCGAGCAGGCACTTCTTGGCCAGACCGATGACGAAGATCGAGAGCCCGACAGCCAGGTTTTCACCGGAGAAGCGATAGGTCGCGGTATCCGAGAATTGCGGCATGATCTCGCGGTTATGCAGGATCGGGCCGGCGATTAGATGCGGAAAGAAGGTGACGAACAAAACGTAGTCGAGGACGCCACGGTCCTTGACCAGATCCTGCTTGCGATCGACCAGATAGCCGATCTGCGTGAAGGTGAAGAACGATATACCGAGCGGCAGGACAATATCCGGCGTGGCGGCGTGTATCACGCCCAGGCCGGTCAGCGCGTGAACCATCACCGCAAGGTACTTGTAATAGACCAGCGCACCGACATTCGCCGCGATAGCGACGGTCAGACAGCTTGCCTGAAGTGTTGGCCGGTTCTTGCAGGCGGCGATCAATTCGGAAGCCGCGTAGTTGAGGACGATGGACAGCACAAGCAGGATAACGAACTGCGGGTTCCACCAGCCGTAAAAGGTGAAGGATGCGAGGATCAGCCATCCGGCCGCCGCTCGCCGGCCCAGGCGACTGACGAGGTAGAACCCCAGCAGCGCCACCGGCAAGAAGGCGAACAGGAAGGTATAGGAATTAAACAGCATGATGCGCTGCCGCTCGCTCGGGGGTGTTAAGCGGCTGCCGCGGTCGCGCGCGACTTGATCAATTCGACCAGGTCACGAACGCTGCGGAGCTCTTCCATCTCGGCCGATTTGAACTTCACCTTGAAGTGGTGCTCGACCTCAACGGCCAAGGTCACCTGGGACATCGAATCCCATTCGGGAATATCATCCGCCGTCATGTCCATCTCCGGAACGAGCGTCTGATCGTCAAAGACGTCGCGGAAGATTTCGGTCAGTTGCGCGAGAATATCGTTGTCGGTTAGAGACATTCTGGTCAGCTCCCAGCTGAGGGACGTGATCTCGTGATCGATGTTGGCCCCCCGCGAAGCTCCGGAGGAACGTGGTGGTCGATGTCCAAAGGATAGCAATTGAGGGCGAGCGCGTGATGACCGCTCTTAAGGGGATAAGCGGCGGAGAAATATCATCCTTACGCACTACAGATCCGGCCGAGCGGGGCTGCGGACCCTGTGGAGGGGCGCCTTAGCGGCTAACGGAGCGCCTGCAACACGAATTCGATGAAGGCCCGCACCTTCGCCGGCGGGTGATGCCGGGACGGGTGGAGCGCGTAGAGCGGGAACAGCTCGCCCGGCCAGTCCGGGAACAGCTCGACCAGCCGGCCCTCATCCAGCAAATCCTGGACGCCAAGCGCCATGACCTGCGCCACCCCGGCGCCGGCGAGGCATTCGCCGAGCATGGTCCCGACGTCGGCGACCAGTAGCCGGCCCGTCGTTTTCACGGGCAGAACTTCGCGGCCCCGATGGAATTCCCAGGCGAAGGGCTGCTGCGTCACGGGGTCGCGGAACTGGATGCAGGCATGGGCGGTGAGATCGCTTGGGTGCTTCGGCCGTCCGTGGCGTGAGAGGTAGCTCGGCGCGGCGACCGTTAGGATCCGCGTCTCGATCAGCTTGCGCGCGATGGAGGAGGAAGGCTGAGGCTCCCCGAAGCGCATGGTCAGGTCGATGCCGTCCGCGACCAGGTCGCCTAGGTGTTCGCGGGTGGTCAGTTCCAGGGACAGCTCCGGATGGCGCTCGAGAAACTCACCGAGATGACCCGCGAGCATCAGCCGGGCGAAGAAGGGGTCGATATCCACCCGTAACCTGCCTCTGGCGATGACGGAGGATCCAGAGGCGACTGTCGCCGCCTCCTCGATACCTGCGAGCAGGGGGCTGACCTCCTCGTAGAAGCGGCGGCCTTCATCCGTCAGCGTGACGGAGCGCGTCGTGCGGTCGAGCAAGCGTATGCCGACGCGGCCTTCCAGCCGGGCAATCGCGCGGCTGACGCCCGAGGGGGAGAGGCCCAAAGCCAGGCCGGCGCGCACGAAGCTGCCGCCTTCGATGACGGCGGACAGGACGCTCACCCCAGCGAGAAGCCGGCCATCGAAAGCCATGGTCGATCCGTGCGGTTTCGTCAGCAATGATGTGACGGAAGCGCACTTAGGTCAAAACCGGATTGGTGGCACAACCCTGCGACACTGAGCCGCAAGACCGGCTTGAACCGTGCTCAACCCACCGACGTCATGCTCGGCGAAGGCCGAGCATCAACGCCTATGCTCGCGTGACGAAGGCAAGGCGTGGATGGCACGCCTTCGCGTGCCATGACGGATTTGGGTCGAACGGGCAGGTTCCGCGGAACTCGGCGCGGAGGTTGAGCGATGGCCCGCATTGCCGGAGAGCCGTCGCAATCCTCCGCTCATCGAACCGGCTCGGGCGCGCCTCAGGAAATGGAGAAGACGATGTATGCAGTTATGGGAATCACCGGCCAGGTCGGCGGTGCGGTTGCGCGCGAATTGCTGGCCCAAGGCAAGGGCGTGCGCGCCGTTGTGCGCGACGCCGACAAGGGGCGCGCCTGGAGTGAGCAAGGCTGTAAGGTGTCGCTTGCCGAGATCAGCGATGTCCGCGCGCTGACTGCCGCCTTCACGGAGGTTGAAGGCGTGTTCGTGATGATCCCGTCGTTGTTCGACCCTGCGGAAGGCTTCCCCGAGGTCCGGGCGATCAGCGCCACGCTCCACGCCGGCCTTCTCGCCGCCCGGCCGCCTCGGGTGGTCTGCCTTTCCACGGTCGGCGCTCAGGTGACGCGGCCGAACCTGCTCTCCCAACTCGGGATCATGGAGAAGGCACTGGGTGATCTGCCGTTGCCGATCGCCTTCCTGCGCGCCGCCTGGTTCATGGAGAATTCCGCCTGGGATGTCGCGCCCGCGCGTGACAAGGGGGTTGTGCCGAGTTTCCTGCAGCCGCTCGACCATGCGGTACCCATGATCGCGACGGCGGATATCGGGCGTGTCGCGGCGGCTCTGTTGCAAGAGGATTGGACGGGCCGGCGTGTGGTCGAGCTTGAAGCCTCGCGACGCTATGCCGCGCAGGATATCGCCGCCGCTTTCACCAAGATCCTCGGGCGCCCGATACGGATGGAACTCGTGCCCCGTGATGGTTGGGAGACATTGTTCCGATCCCAAGGTGCCGAGAATCCGATGCCTCGCATTCAGATGCTCGACGGCTTCAACGAAGGCTGGATCGCCTTCGAGGGCGGCGCCGCCGAGTCCAGAAAGGGCGAGACGGCCCTGGAGACTGTGCTGCGTGAGCTGGTGGAACGCGGCTGAGCGATGCGGTGCCCGCCCGCTCAGGTCAAAGGACTGCGCCGCGCGGTCGGCCCGGTGAAGTCGAGCAGCGGTCCGGCGGGGACGATGCCGGTTGGATTGATCGTCCCGTGGCTCTGATAGTAGTGGCCTTTGATGTGGCGGAAGTTGACTGTCTCCGCCACGCCGGGGGTCTGGTAGAGGGCACGCGTGTAGTCCCATAGCTGCGGATAATCGACGAGCCGCCGCAGGTTGCACTTGAAATGCCCGACATAGACGGCGTCGAAGCGCAGCAGGGTGGTCAGCAGCCGCCAATCGGCCTCCGTCACCTGCTCGCCGCAGAGGTAGCTGCGCGCCGAGAGACGCGCTTCGAGCCAATCGAGCGTCTCGAACAGCGGGAACACCGCCTCCTCATAAGCCGCCTGGGTCGTCGCGAAGCCGGCTTTGTATACGCCGTTGTTGACGGTGTCGTAGATGCGGGCGTTGAGGGCGTCGATCTCTTCCCGCAAGGCCGACGGGTAGTAGTCACCCGGCCGGGCGCCGATGCCATCGAAGGCGGCGCCGAGCATGCGGATGATCTCGCTGCTCTCATTATTGACGATGGTTTCGCGCTGCTTGTCCCACAGAACCGGCACGGTGACCCGCCCGGAGTAGCGCGGCACGGCGCGGCGATAGATTTCGAAAACGGTCTCGGCGCCCAGAGGATCGGCGATCACGCCTGCGGCGGGCACGAAGGTCCAGCCTGCCTCGGCCATGACCCAGTTGGTGACGCTGACCGAGATCTGCCCCGTGAGGCCCTTCAGCACGCGATAGATCAGGGTGCGATGTGCCCAGGGGCAGGCGAGCGAGACATAGAGGTGATAGCGCCCGGCTTCCGCCGCGAAGCCACCATCGCCGCTTGGACCTGGGGCTCCGTCTGGCGTGATCCAGTTGCGAAATTGCGTGGTGGTGCGCTGGAAGCGGCCGCCCGTGGCCTTAGTATCGTACCATCCGGTGTTCCAGACGCCATCCTCGGCATAGCCCATCACAACCTCCCGCTGACGCCCCGCGCCGCTGGCGGGCCTGCGATCCTAACCCATCTCCGGCAGTTGCGCCCTCCCTCCGATCACGATACACGACCCGCCTCCGGCGCCGACATAGCTCAGGGGTAGAGCAACTGATTCGTAATCAGTAGGTCCTCGGTTCAATTCCGAGTGTCGGCATTTTCCTTCAATGACTTGGCGGGCGTCTGTTCCGTTGCTCGGCCGAGAGGGTCCACCCCTAGGCATGATTCGATGAAGATAATGCTTCTGGGACTGCTGCTCGCCGCTCTCGCCGCGTGCTCATCCAACGATGACGTGGGTGCCCCGGGTTCCGCGACCGCCCATCTCAACGGTAGGTCTAATTTCTACGTGGGAACGGCGGCGGCGTCTTAGCGGAACGGGCCTTGCCCACGGCCTACCGCTTGCCGCGACGGGGCAAGAGCGATGGGATTTCCACCAATACGGCGCAGGCTATGAGCGCGACCAGGATATCCACGGTCAGGTTCGGGTGACCGCAGTTGCCGGATACCAGGCCGAAAAGCTCAGCAAAGCGACACATCAGTCTCCTCCCTTCCGCGCCCTGCATCCTACGGCGGATTGGCCGCTAGGTAGCGTCTGAATCTTTACCGAGGTCCCGCATCTTCGTCATGGGCGACTGCCAATCCAGGAGGTCGGCCGGTACTAGGTAGCCGGACCAGTTTGCGATAGTCCCTTCGCCGGCTGCACCTTTATCCGCGCCGCGCAGGAGCCTGACCGGGATGACCAAGACACCGCCTGAACCCCTCGCGCCAGTCAGCCTCGCTGGCCGCTACGTCGAGCTGGTTCCCCTGTCGGAGGATCATCACGATGGGTTGCAGAATGCCGTGCGCGACGGTGAGCTGTGGCGGCTCTGGTACACGAGCGCGCCGAGCCCGGAGGAGATGACTGGCGAAATCCGTCGCCGCCTCGCCCTTCAGGCGCTGGGGACGATGCTGCCCTTCACGGTGATCGACCGGTCGCGTAACCGCGTCGCCGGCATGACCACATATATGAACGTTGATACCGTGGGGCCGCGCGTGGAGATCGGCTCGACCTGGACCGCTCAGAGCGTTCAGAAGACCGGCCTCAACACCGAGGCGAAGCTCCTGCTGCTGACCCATGCCTTTGACACTCTGGATTGCCTGGCCGTTGAGTTCCGGACCCATTTCCTCAATCAACAAAGCCGGCGGGCTATCGAGCGGCTTGGGGCCCGGCTGGATGGTGTTCTTCGCTGCCATCAGCGCGCGAAGGATGGCACGTTGCGCGATACCTGTGTCTACAGCATCGTCCCGTCGGAATGGCCGGCGGTGCGCTCGCACCTGACCTGGCAGCTCGATCGGCCGCGCTTGTGACGCACTCTCCGGCTGGTGACCGGTCGCCGCCGAGCCAGACGGCGGCCTTGCGTGCTCTATGCTTTCGCGGGTGCAGAGGAAATGGAAAACACTAGGCCGTGGCTGCGACCATGCGCTTCCGCCGGTCTCTCGGCGGTTGCCGCCTAGAGTCTGGACTCAAGAAACGGACGGGGTGCCTATCCCGCAAATCCGACCAAAGTCGTGGCTGCTAGCCTAGAAATAGCGTGCAGATGGCTTCTTCAAACGTCTCGAGAACCAGCGGCTTGGGTTTGCCCGGATTGTGGGTGCGCCGAGTGATGCGCCAAGGTCCCTCTTCGCCATCAGAGGCGAGCTTGTAAATGAAGAAGGGGTCAGGGCGCGACGCGTTGTCCGTGCGGCGCATCTTGATCTCGTTTCTGATGGTAATCGAAGGCGCGCCGGTGGGCGTGATGGATACGCCCACACCCACGTTCGGGCACGGATGCACCGACAGGGTACAAACCTTCAGCTCACCGAGTTTTGCGTCAACCACCCTCACGGCCTCGCGGGAGGTCTGGATCTTGCCTTCTGCCACCAGAGGCTTCAGCCAATCGTCGAGGCGGCGGAACAGGTCATCATAGGTCTCGGTCTCTGTCTCCCGCCGCTCGGAGAGGCTGGCCTGGGTTGCCTCATGCGCTCGCGCGCGCTGGTGGACGGTCTCAATGACGTCTCGCAAACCCATCTCACGACTCCCCGCAGCTTTTGTTCTAGTGACATTAGTCTTTTGAGGAGACTGAAGCACGCCGCAAAGATGCGTGTCCAATAGGTTCGGACTGTAGCGGCACGCTGGAGGTCACATTATGCGGCTTTGGGTTCGCCACGGGCGGCAACCAACCTCGCCGGCGAGCTTTTGCCCTCACGGATCCGCGAGTGGTGCGGGTAAGTCCGGGCCCCGCCGGGCCCCGGCGACGCTTTGCGCCGGACCCCTGTAGGATAAGGCCGGGCGAGGCGTCCCCGCCTTACGCGTGGTTCATAGGCTGACATGCCATCGGTAGGATGACGGCCGATGGGCGGGCCCGTTATGGGCGGCGCGCCATTCGATATACTCGACGCACATGAGCCCGAGGGCGAGCATGCCGAAGAAGCCGGCGATGGCGAGGAGCCATATCACGACGTTGCTCATCGGGAGGGTGGTGACGGACCAGAGACCGAAAGCGATCATCAATACGGCGAAGGCGAGCATGATCTTCATTGGGGCAAACTCTTTTTCTGTTTGCTGACCTGAAGCTATCCATGGATCTGTGTTCGAAATAGGCATGAATTCGACTGAGCGCGGCGGCGCGCAAAGGTTGGTCATCCAGATGGCCAAGCTCGCAACGTCCATCATGCATTGGAAGAGGGAGAGCCCTAGCACCGCCTAAGCAGAAGACTCGGGCCGACGTCTGGTCATTAAGGTAGATGCCGCGGAACGGCGGCAGCACCTCTGCCGCCGCGCTTCCGTCGGTTCCCGAGAGCATGATCATCGGATCATGCTCTCCTCGCCACGATCGAATGGTTTTAGGCGTCGATCGCCGTCTTTGTCTCGGAGCGGAGCGGGGCGCGCGATAGAAATGTCAGCGCGGGAGGCAGCGCGATCGGATCAAAACGCGGAGCATGACTCGAGGAATCGTCCAATCGCCGAGTGGCCGCGCGCTGGTTTTGCAGCCAGCCTTGCAGCAGCGAAGAAAGATCCTCGGCCTGCTGAGAATCAATCGCGAGGTAGACGGGCAGCGTGGGCGAATCCGCACGGCCTCGGGGCCAGAGTGTCAAAACAAAATTGTCTTGCCCAGGTATCGTAGTCAAACGCTCGGCTTCCTTCACGACGCCCGTCCCCTAGATCTATCATGGCAGTTTCGCAATTCGTTCCGAAATCGGAGCATCGAAACTTCCGTCAACTTACGCCAGCTCAGCGCTTGGCGCGGCTCGGCTCTAGTGATTACGGAATAATCCCGAACGATCGATGCCCTGCTACCCTGAAGGTAAGCAGCGGCGGCGCTACCACATGCCGCGACATGCCAGTGAAATTTGTTGCTACAACGAGTTGTCTTGGTCAAACGGCGTGGCCAGTGCACGCGGCCAAGTATGGTAGCGCGGCCAAAGGATCGGGTGGGCGTTGGGATTTCCTCTGGCCGCTCGAAGCAATAAAACTGAACATCGTGTCGAATGTGCTGCGCGGAAGTAACGGCCTGTAACTGGAGAGCGAGCCGCTTACGCCGGCTGCAAGATCTCCTGTTGTCGATGGAGCGGGCCACCGGAATCGAAAACCGATACCTGTGGTCGGGAAGACCACTGCATAACCACTCTGCCAAGCCCGCTCAATCACCGAGGCACGATATCGGCTTCGCGCGCGGCGAGGCGGTGCAGCGGCGCAGGCGAGATGGCATTGCGGGTAGCATCCTTGCAACCCTTACCCCTTCTGACGGAGCTTCGATGCCACTACGACGATTTGCCAGACTTATCGCTCGAGCAGTTGTTGATGGGATCACGAAGTCGCGGCGCAGGCGGCAAAAGCATCTGATGACGCACGGGAAGGTTTACATAAGTCCCGGCGCGTGTATCTTGTGAACAAGAACCGGTACTGGAAATGAAACCGGATGGATAATAATTGGCCTTGGTCCGCGGGGTCCATTTCGGCGAGCGATCGTCCTCCGGAATGTTGGATGGATGGCTTGGGAAAGAGGCGGGCAGGCATGGCGGACCATTCTCGAACGGCCGTTGAGGCCGGTGGCTCTTTGGAAACATGGTCAGTCAGGATATCCGCGCATCGCCGTGGCGTCCTGGTCCGGCTTCATCTCCAACGATAGTAGCGATCCCATGGCGCAGGCTGCATTATGGAGATCGCGGCCCGGGCAGATCATCCATAGGAGGTAGCTATGGAGCAGCTGCGTCAGGCTGAACTGATGAGGCTCCGTTCCACAGGCGAGGGCTTGAGAAACTTGTCGGTTTGTCGCATCGGCAGACAAATGTGCTTGGAGGGGAGGCGCATGGGATGGACGACTCTACAGGGGGTGGGCCCGTGAGGCTGCGGAACGCGCCGGCCGGTAAGTCGACATGACGAGCGACGAGGACGTCGCGCCGGCAACCACCAAGGTTGCACGCTCGCGGAGCAGGGGCGAGCTCTTCCGCTCCAGCCGCGGTATCCTCCTCGCGACTATTTTGCTGTTTGTGCTGAGCGGCATCGTCGAACCGGAAAGCCTCAGCCGGAGCGCGCTGAGCGGCATGCTGCCCTTCGCCGCGATCCTGGCGCTCGTGGCACTCGGCCAGACTCTCGTCATTCAGCAAGGCGGCATCGATCTCTCGGTGCCGGGTGTCGTCTCACTCAGCGGCGTCATCATTTCCTACTACTCGAACAGCCAGGGCGGACCGAACAGCTCGGCCTTCGGCCTGGCGATCGTCTATGTGATTGGCGCCGCCTTGGTGTCCGGGGCGATCAACGGCCTTCTTGTCAGCCGCGCCCGCGTCGCGCCGATCGTCGCGACGATCGGCATGAACGCTCTCCTCTATGGCCTCGACGTGGAAATCTCGGGCGGCACGCCCGTCGCTGTGCCGGATCTTCTGTCGCATTTCGCGAATTCCAAGATTTTCGGCGTGACGACGCTGGCCTATGTCGCCGTCATTGTCGCCTGCCTGGTGATCTTCATTGTCAAGAAGACGGTCTTTGGCCGCAGGTTCGAGGCGGTTGGCGCCAGTCCGCGTGCTGCGCGCGCAGCAGGGGTGGTCTCCGGCCGATACCAGATCCTGGCCTATGCCGGAGCGAGTGTTCTCTATGCGATGGGCGGCGTTCTTCTTGCGGGGCTGATGTCCCTGCCGAGCGCATTCCAGGGCGACAGCTACCTCATGCCGTCGATCGCGGCCGTGGTTTTGGGTGGGACATCGCTTTTCGGCGGCAAGGGGAATCTCGCGGCCACCGTGATCGCGGCGCTCTTTCTGACCCAGCTTCAGCAGCTTGTGCTGACGACGGGTCTGAGCGTCGGTGTGCAGTATCTGTTCCAGGGCGGCGCGATTGTCGTGGGTGTCGGCGTCTACAGCGTCAACTTCAGCAAGCTGACAGGATTGTTCCGCAAACCGGGCATGGCGGGAATGGCGCACTAGGGAGCGAGCGGTCCACACTAGCAGACGGGGTATCGAGGCGCCGCGGCGCTTCGGGATCGGCGTAAAGCAACAAATGTCGGAGGAAAAAGAAATGAAATCGAAACTTGATCTGTGGCTGTCTTCGGGAGTTATGGCGGCTGCCTTCATGACGGCAGGAGTGCTACCCGCCGCAGCAGCGCCAGGTTGGTGCCAGCAGATCGCCAACGGACTCTATTGCGCGAAACCCGAAACGCCGCCGCCTGATTTCTGCGGCACGAAGCCGGTTTCTGTGGCTTTGGCAGATGGATTCGCTGCCAATCCGTGGCGCCAGATGACGACCGCGAATGCGATCAACGAAGCGAGCCGCTGCCCCAACGTGACGAGCTGGACCCATACGGACGGCCAGGGGAATACCCAGAAGGCGATCTCCGATGTTGAGGGCCTGGCGGCGCGCGGCGTCAACGCGATCGTGGTTTTCCCCGACGCCGGCCCGGTCATGCTGCCGGCCATTCGCGACGCCTACAAGCAGGGGAGTGCCGTGGTGCCCTTCCGCGCCAAGGTGGGCGGCAAGGAGGGTGTCGATTACACCGTCTTCGTCGGCACGAATTTCTATGATCATGGCGTGATCTGGGGCAACTGGCTGGTCAAGGCGCTGAACGGTAAGGGCAACATCGCCTATCTGGGCGGCCCGCCGGGCACCAGCGAGAGCACCGAGAAATCCAAGGGCCTGCACGACGCGTTCAAGGACCATCCGGGGATCAAGTGGATCGGCCAGGAGCCCTTCGAGGTGACGAATTGGGATCCGAGCCTGATCGCGAAGGCCGAGGGCGCGCTGATCGCGCGGTATCCGCAAATTGACGGCATCATCGGCGATCTCTCCATCCCGATTCTGACGTCAGGCGCCTTCCCGCGCGCCGGACGCGATCTGCCGCTGGTGGCGGGTGAGGACGCCAACGGCTTCGGCTGCGAATGGGAGAAGCTGCACGCGAATGGCGCGAAGTCCTCGTTCCAGTTCACGACGACCAGCGCGGAGCAGTGGAACGTTCGGCTCGCCATCCAATGGGCGATCGCATCGGCGGCTGGCGGGAAGGTGGATCAGCCTCTCGTGGTCGTCGACACCAAGGGCGGCAAGCATGTCGTTGCAAAGCCCGGGGACAAGATCGTGACGAACTTCACGATGGATGATTCCCTCAAGGGCGTCGTGTTCTGCAACCCGAACCTGCCGGCATCGGCTGGCAATGGCAGCAGCCTCACCGTCGAGCAGACGCTGGGGGCGCTTAAGGGCGGTCTCTGACAATCGAAACCGGCGCAAGGAGGGGACCTTCCCTCCTTGCGTGCCTATCATCCGGCTTGACGCGACGGGACGGGCCTTTCGCCAGAGGAAGCAATCGTGACTGTGATTGAGCGATCGCCCGTTACGGGCCAGATCTCCGCGACCGGAGCCGTTCCTCTACGGTTGGAACACGTTTGGAAGCGCTTCCTGGGTGTCGTCGCCGTCAAGGACGTTTCCTTCGCGGCGGCGGCCGGTGAGGTCCATGCGCTTCTGGGCGAAAACGGCGCTGGCAAATCCACCCTGATGGGGATTTGCGCGGGGAACCTGCGCCCCGACGGCGGCACGATCGAGATCCAAGGCGAAATCGTGGAGCGACTGACGGCCGGGCAAGCGCGCGACCTCGGCCTCGCGATCGTCCATCAGCACCCCGCGGTGCTTCCAGACCTCACCGTGGCGGAGAACATGATTCTCGCCGTGCCGCCAAGGCTGCGGCAGGGCGGCGCTGGCAGCCTGGAATGGGTCGCCAACCAGCTCGAACGCGTCGGCTGTCTGGTCCATCCGAAGACGCGGATGATCGACGTCGATATTGCGCAGCGCCAGCTCATCGAACTCGCCAAGGCGCTCGCGATCGAGCCGAAGGTGCTCATTCTCGACGAGCCGACGGCGGCGCTGACAGCTGATCTCGTTGACCTGTTGTTCGAGCAGGTGCGGGCGGCGGCCGCTCGGGGCGCCGCCATCATCTACATATCGCACCGGCTGCAAGAAATTCGTCAGATCGCAGATCGTGTCACCATCATGCGGGACGGCGAGGTGAAGGGCCACGCGCGGGTCAACGAGATTTCGGACGAAGAGATTCTTCAGCTCATCATCGGCAGGACCCTGACGAGCGCCTATCCGCCAAAGGGTTCCGGGGTGGCGGAGGGGCGCCGCAGCCTCTCGGTCACCAACCTGTCCGGGCGTAACTTCCACGATGTGAGCATGGCCGCTTCGGGCGGCGAAATCGTCGGCATCGCCGGGATTACGGGCAACGGGCAAAGCGAATTCCTGAGCGCGCTGGCCGGGCTGGTCAGTGCGTCCGGCGAGGTGATGCTTGGGGGTACGTCCCTGCGGCTCGGGCATCCGGAGGCGGCTCATAAGGCGGGAATCAGCTATCTTTCCTCCGACCGGCAGAAGGAGGGGCTCTTCATGAGCCTCTCGGTGCGCGAGAACGCGGCGCTTTCGGCGCTGTCACGCTTTGCCCGTTTTGGCGTGATTCGGCGCCAGGCCGAATATGCGGGGGTCGAGGAACAGCGCGAGGATCTCGGTATCCGGACACCCACAGTTGATACCAATGTGGCGAGCCTTTCGGGCGGCAACCAACAGAAGGTCATTCTGGCGCGTGCGCTGCTTGCCCAAGCCTCGCTTGTGCTGGCGGAGGAGCCGACGGCGGGTGTCGATGTGGGCGCGCGTGCCGAGATCTATCGCATCCTGAGGGAGGTCTCCAACAGCGGGACGCCCGTCGTCATTGTGTCTTCCGACGTGCTGGAGCTTGAGGGTCTCTGCGACCGCGTTCTCGTCTTTTCGCGCGGCCATGTTGTCGGCGAGCTGTCCGGTCGCGATGTGACGGAGGAGAAGATCGGCCGCGTCATGGTGAATGCCACGACGCACCGGAAGTCGGATCAGACGGTCAGGCGGCGGGCCCGTGAAGGCTCCCCGACATTGGGCGCCCGGCTGCGCCAGTTCGCGGCCGGTGACTATGCGCCGAGCCTGGTCTTGGCGGTTCTGATCCTGATCCTCGGTGTGCTCACGGCCAGCCACAACATGCGCTTCGTCTCGTCCTTCAACGTGGGGAAGATGCTGTTGCTCTGCACGGCGCTGTCCTTTGTCGGGCTCGGCCAGATGTGCGCCGTGTTCACTGGCGGCATCGATCTTTCCGTCGGGCCGCTGGTCGGGCTCAGCGTGGTCATCGCGTCGTTTTTCTTCGGCGACGGGGCGCCAGCCTGGATCCTTGTCGTCGGCCTTCTCGCCATGTTCGGAGCGGGGGCGGTGGTGGGCCTCTCCAACGGCTCTCTCGTGCGGTTCGGAAACTTCACCTCGGTCGCCGCGACCCTCGGTGTCTACATCATCATCCAGGGCATCTCGGTGCTGCTGCGGCCTTATCCCGGAGGGGCCATAAGCTCGGGCGTGATATCGGTGATCCAGACGGACATCCACGGCATCCCAATCGCCTTCCTCCTGGCAATCCTCCTGGCGATCGCCCTCGAAGTGGCGCTTCGTTACACTCGTTGGGGTCTCAGCCTGCGCGCCGTGGGTTCGAACGAGCAGGCCGCCTCGCGCATCGGCGTGAGAACGAACTGGTCGATCGTGGGCGCCTATGTGGCGTGCTGCCTGCTGACGATCCTGGGCGGCATCATGGTGATGGCCCAGCTCGGCATTGGCGATCCGAACCAAGGTATAGGGTACACGCTGAGCAGCGTCGCCGTCGTGGTGCTGGGCGGGGCGAGCCTGTTCGGGGGCAGGGGTTCCTTCATCGGCGTGCTGTTTGGAGCGCTGCTGATCCAGGAGATCAATTCGGCGACATCCTTCCTCGGCCTCTCCCAGGCGTGGCAATACTGGTTCATCGGCTTTCTTACGCTGGGCGCCGTGGCGATCTATTCGCAGGCCCGCCGGGCGCCGGTGGAAACCTAAGCCTCCGCGAGCCGTGCGAGGTCCATTTCTGGGCGATTGGCCCGAGGCCCGTGCCGTCACTCCTTTTATTTTGAACGCTGGCTGATCTCCGCCTTTTGGCGGGGAGAGGGATGAAGTCAGCCGTTTTGCGGCTATTGTGCCCTGCGGCATAAACAAGATTATGCGCCCGGACTGCCGTGCCCTTCCTGCTCGATCTGCGACGCGCGGGTTTGGGGGGTGCGCCCTATTCCGAGGACTCTATGGCTGAGGATTCACGCTATAACCGCGTACGGATTGATGACGCATGCGGCCGGCATCCGCATGCTAAGTCGGCCGGCCAGCGTATATCGAGCGAATTTTAGTCGGGGAAATTGAACTGCTTGGCATCAACCACCAAACTATTTCCCTAAACGAGGGCTTTTATGGCTGACCGCTCAACCACGCGCCGACTTTTTAAAAATATCGCCTCAATCACAGTCTTCCAGGCGAGCGGTTACATTCTAGCAATGTTGAACGTGCCTTACCTCACCCGTGTTTTGGGTGTGGCGGATTACGGCGTACTCGCCTTCACGATGAGCGTGAATGCTTATCTTTGGCTGGTGATGGATTGGGGTTTTTCGCTCGGCGCGACGCGGGATATCGCCCAGGCTCAAGGTGATGAGAATAAGATCCGTGAGATCTTCTGGCGGACCATGACGGCGAAGGCCATTCTGTCAGTGGTGGCATTGGTGGCGCTGGTCGGTGTCGCCGCTCTCGATAAAGTTCCTGATGTATTCTACATTATCTTCCTGCCTGGCGCGCTGAACATATTGAGCGCGATTCTGACCGTGGACTGGCTGGTCCAGGGCCTTCAGCGCATGGGGCTTTTCACGCTCTATTCCATCGGCGGGCGAGCCTTCGTTGTCGCCATGACGTTCATTCTGGTCCACGGTCCGCAAGACACCTGGATCGCCTGCTGTTTGCAAACCTTCGGCAGCCTGGTCGCAAGCTCCGCGAGCTTCATGATTGTCCGGCGGTACTTCAAGATGGGCCGGCCCGTTTTCCCGTTCCGTTTGGCGGCCCGGCAAATCTGGGATTACCGTCACTACTTTCTGTCGCAGAGTAGCTGGATTGCCTATTCGACGGCGGCGCCGCTGTTGCTCACGATCGTCTCGGGCTCGGTAGCGGTCGGCCTTTTCGCCGGAGCAGAGCGCATCACCCGCGTCGCCATGTCGATGATCTATCCGCTCAGCACCGCGATCTATCCTCACGTGAACGCGTTGGTCTCCGAATCGCGGGAAGCGGCGGCCAATGTGGCTGGCTTGCTGCTGGCCGCCCAAGTGCTTTTCGGCTTGGCGCTGTCGGCGTTCTTCCTCTTGGCTGCCAGGCCGATCGCCGTCCTGGTGCTGGGCTCCCGGTTCAGTGCCGCCGCCGAGGTGCTTCGTTGCCTCGCGGTTTTGCCGCTCCTCACCGGCGTCGGCAGCACTCTGTCGAGACAGTTCATGATCCCGCTCGGCTATCGCCAAGCCGTCTCCCGGATCACGCTTACCTGCACCGCGATCTACCTGGTGTTGTTGTTTCTGCTCGGACGCGAGGTCGGTGCTCTGGGTGCCGCCATAGCTTTGATCACCACGGAGGTTCTCGTCACGCTCGGCTGCGTCGCGTTCCTCGTCCGGCGGGAACGCGAGTTCACGACTAACGCATGCCTCGCGGTGCTGAGTGCGCCCACGCGTTTCATGCAACTCTACACGGGCTGGAGAGGCCGCTTGCGATCCAGCTAGGCCTCAAAGCCACTGCACAGGCAATTCAGCCTGCAATAGTGGTAAGCCACTACTACTTCGGACGACTTTCTCTTCACTAACAACGCCGTTACCCACAACGCTACAAGTTGTGGTGTGCCGGAATGAAGGTCGAAAACCTTTCTACTTTTGAAGCGGGCTCGTTGTTCGAGACTGATCTGGTCATCGTGGGCGGAGGACCTGCGGGCCTCACAATCGCACGCGAGTTTTTTGGCACGCCGGTCAGGGTTCTCATCCTCGAAAGCGGTCTGCTCGATCAGACGCCGGATCATGCGGTACTTGCCGAACTCGAAAGCGTCGGGGAGCCTCGTACAGAGGCTCAGAGGGACAAGCGCCTGGCCTTCCACGGCGCGAGCGCCGCCACCTGGTCGCATGAGGGGCAGCCCTACGGTGTCCGCTGCCGGGCGTTGGGCGGCTCAAGCCATGCCTGGGCCGGTAAGTCGGCGCCTTTCGATCGCATCGATTTCGCCGAGCGCTCCTGGATCCCCAACTCGGGCTGGCCAATCGAGCGTGACAGCCTGCAGCCGTATCTGGATCGCGCGACACATATCATGAACCTCGGCCTCAAGCAGCCGGAACCGAGGTTCGACTCCGAAAGGCTCCAATCCTTCTATTGGCAATTCGCGCGGTCGCGTCTTGACCACCTCGATATCATGCGTTTCGGCCCGGAATTCGTGACCTTCGAGGCGGAGAATGTCCGGGTACTTCTGAATGCCACCGCGACACGCATCGACCTCGCCGAAGATGGTGGCAGCTTCAGTGAAATCGAGATCTCGACCCTCGACGGCGTGCGCTCGCGGGTGAAGGCGAAGGCCGCGGTGATCGCCGCCAGCGGCATCGAAAATCCCCGTCTTCTGCTGGCGTCCAATACGGTTCATGCCAATGGCATCGGCAACACGTATGACCAGGTGGGGCGTTTTCTGATGGACCATCCTGGTGCGCGGGTCGGGCGGTTCAGCCCCGAAACCATGGCGCCGATCGTCAAGAAATTCGGCTTCTACGGCGTCAAGAGTGATGGGCGCATGGACATGTTCATGCACGGCCTCGCTTTGACCCCCGCCGTTCAGGAGCAGGAAGAGCTGCCCAACTCCGCGATCTACTTCATGATGGAACGCTCCCCCGACGATCCTTGGGACGCGCTGAAGCGGCTGCTTCGACGGAAGAGCGACAAACCGTTTCAAGATCTGCTGTCTCTCACCTCGGGCGGCGGGCTGCTGGTAAAGGGCGCCGGCATGAAGGTGCTTGCCAGCGACGCGACGCCAAAGGCGCTTAAGGATCTCATCGTCAATACGGCGATTCGCTACAATCCGAATTTCGTCGCCGAGGAATTTCAGAACGGCGGCGTGCCGCACAAGCTCACCGGGATCTCGATCGACGCGATAACCGAGCAGCGTCCCAATCCCGACAGCCGCGTCATGCTCTCTGGCACGACCGACCGGCTTGGCGTTCCGAAGGCGAAGGTGGATTGGCGGATCGGTGACCATGATCGCCGAGGGCTGGTGCGGATCGCTCAGCTTGCTCAGGAGATCTTCCCTCAGGCTGGCCTCCCGAGGCCGGAGCTGGAGCCCTGGATTACCGAGAACCGTGCCGACGACAGCGTCATCATCGACATGGCACACACGCTCGGTGCCACGCGGATGTCGGACGATCCAAGGTCCGGGGTGGTGGACAAGAACTGCCAGGTGCATGGCGTCCACGGCCTGTACATCGCTGGCGGCTCGACCTTCCCGACCAGCGGCCACGCCAATCCGACACTGATGATTCTATCGCTTGCAATTCGCCTCGCGGACACGATCAAGTTACAGCTTCTCCGTCCCTAGGAGACTGCAATGGCTAAGGTCCTTGTCACAGGAGCGACGGGGAGGAGCGGCGGCCACGTTATCTCGAGCCTCGTGGGGCGAGGGCACGAGGTCCACGGCCTCTACCGAAGCGCTCCCGGCGCGAATTCCGCCGTAATCTGGCACCAAGTGGACCTGAGCCAGCCCGAGGCCCTCGCGCCCATTCTCGACAACTGCGACGCCGTCATTCACCTGGCGGCGGAGCTGCGCGACCAGCGCGTGATGGATGCGGTCAATGTCGAGGCGACCCGGCGGCTCGTCGCCTTGTCCGAGGAACGCGGCATCCGTTATTTCGGTCATGCGAGTTCGATCGTGATCTACGGATCACCCCGCACGAGATTGGTGGACGAGCAAACGCCTCGCCTCGACCCCTCCGCCCCCATGACCAAACAATATTACGCCGAGCCCTATATGCTCGACTATGCCCGGACCAAGGCTGCCGGGGAGGCCGCCATCGAAGCACTGGCGCCGAGGATGACCGTCGATTTCTACCGGCCGGGCGTGGTCACGGAGGATGCCGATCTGCTGAACGCCGGGAATTGGAGCAAGGCGCGGAAGACCTTCGCCGCCTATCGCCGCAACCAGTTCATCACCGCGTTCGATACGGCCGCCGCCATTACGCATCTGATGGAGCGCGGCCTCTCGGTTTCGCCAGCACCGCGAAAGACGATCGAGGCATACAACATCGTCGACGATGATGGGGGCACCTATCGCTCGCTGCTCGCCAATGCCTATCGAGCGACCGGGGACGATCGCTTCAAGGTGTCACTGGATGTCCCCGTGTTGCTCGATATGGGGAAGGATTTCGCGCGCTACCGCAACCCGGGGATCCGCTTTCCGCTCGGGATGCTCAAGCTCTCTGGCACCAAGCTGCGCGCCGCGGGCTTCGTCTTTCCTGTCGGCATCAACCGCGCCATCGATGCGGCGATCGCGCGTCTCGGATCAAAGACAGGCTAAGACGCTGTCTGCGAGTAGCCTGTGCCGGCCCTCAACACGGCTTGCCCCGGCAGGCTTGCGCTGCGGAGACCGAGGAGGCGCGGTTCGATCGACATGCGCGCGAGCACGCCCACCACGCAGCCGAGCTGAAGGAAAAACGCGAGCGAGGTTATCATCGGTCCCGAGATCAAGGCCGCGCCGAATTGGCCGCACATCGAGGCGGTGAAGCCCGCGGCCAGCACCTGCCCGGGATGGGTTGGTGAGGCGACGCGTGCCCGCCGGCTGAGGCGGTAGAGACCCCAGATAAGCCAGGACACCATCACCAGCCCGAACACGCCGCCATTCGCGAGGAGGCCGGGTATCAGACTGGAACTGCGATAGCTTCCCCAGCCGACCCCCAGCCCGTCGGAAGCCGCCAGAGCTTCGATCGCACCGGAGTCGAGGCTTGACCGTGCCTCATAGGAGTCGCTGTCGCCCTTGGTCAGCGTCGCGGTGACGACGGTGTCTACCGAGTCGATCAGACCGGGCTTGATCACGAAAAGCGGCCCGAGCACCAGCACCGCACCGATTAGCAAGACCCCCATGGTCCTGAATGCCCGTTTCAGCGAGCTGAGATCGCCACCCACCGAGGCCAACCCCAGGACCAGCGGAAGGCCGACGACGAGCGTGACGATTCCGGTCGTCGATGTCGAAAGCAGCACGCAGAGGATCGACAGGGCCAGCAGCAGATTGGGCTTCATAAGCCGGTATCCGCGAATGGACAGCCACAAGCAGCACAGGGCTACGCCGGACAGGTAGAAGGCCAGCGCCGCGGGCTCAGAGAACGGCCCCTGCATCCGCGGAACCGCGCCGAAGCTTTGCGTCACGATGGCGAAGCCGGGGTTGGAGTGCAGGAGATCCTCGGGATACCAAATCCCGCCAAGACGATTGGCGAACTGCCAGAAAACCAGCGCGACCACGATATAGCCGCCGAACATATATCCCGCGATGATGCGCTCGTAAGGCACCGAGCCGCGCGTGACATAAATCGCCGCCGTCAGGGCGAAGAGAACGTTCATGCCCAGGTACAGCACTTGCGTGATATTGCCGAAGGTGAATTCAAGCGGCACGAGCGCGCCGAAAGCCAGCGGATCCGGCTTCTGCGGCGAAACGAAGATGCGGCCGGCGAAGGTATCCGGCAGCAGCCAGGCCGAGATAACCGCGTAGACCAGTAGCAACAGCAAAGGGGCCATGGCGCGGAACACGGTGCCCTCACCCGGGTAGCGCATGCCAAGCGCGTATTGGGAGATGATATAGATGATAAAGAGCAGGCCCGGCACCATGGCCGGCTGCAGGCCGAAGCTGCCAAAGGTCAGCGCCGAAGCCGCTTCGAACACGGCCGATAGCAGTGCCAGCTGCAGAAGCCGCACCGGGTTGTAAGCCCAGAGCAAGCTGAGCGGTATCAGAACGATGCCGAGCTGCGTTATCTGCATGGTGTGGTAATTTGCCTCACGAGGGGTACGCGATCCCAGGCCGCGCCGCAGTCAGCCAAGTCCAGCGGCTACTATACGCTGATGCCACAGTCCGGGCGACGCCCATTGTGCTCAGCCCGGCCGTGCTGTCCGCTCGCGCGCCGGACCGGGCCGCGGAACGAGGTGTATGGCGTCTTCCATGGCCCCTCATGCACAGTCACGCCGGTCCAAGGCAAGTGAATCCCTGTCTGCATTTGCTATTCAGAAGGTATTACGCTTCAATACTCAGATTAGCCAAGGTCGAAAAGGCGGAGGACCAAGGTGGGCACTCCGCATCAATTTGAATAGGAAGTGACTTGAGGAAGCGCGTTATGACGAGGCCCGCCCGGAGTTTCGACGTCGCCAACCTTCGCGGCGAGGCCGCAAAACGTATCCGGCTGGTAACGCTCGCAATCGATGGTGGAAAATTAGCTATCTTGCATCTTCATCTACCGAATCAGGTCAATGGTTCAAACACGCTCGGGCTGCTATCGTATTTTCGGGATTATAAATTGGGTATTAGGATATGTTGGATCACGCGCCGATTTTTGAGCAAGAGTGGTGGTATCAGGCTGCAACAGACGGAAAATGGAAGCAAGTCGAATACAATGACGGGAAGAATCTCACAGCAAAGCTGATTTTCGCGGAACATAGGTATCGGGGCCTAACGGTCATCGGCATGCCGACGCTCGCGCGTGTGATGCAACCAATTATTCATCTTGGGGCGGCCAAGCCGAAAGAGGATCTTTCCTACAGCGTGAAAGCGCTCAAAGGATTGGCTGATCTGTTGCCGAAACATGATCAGTTTAAATATAGCCTCCCGCCCGACTCGAAGATGGACATCGCCTTCTGTCTTGCCGGATACACTGTATCCGCGAACTATACCTTTCGCACCGATCCCAGCGGTGGCCATGATCCCTGGGTAGAGATGGATCAGAAGGTTCGCTACAATATCAAGACCGGCTCCAAACGCATGGGCGTCGAATTTCACGACGACATTGCCCGGTACATAAAGCTGTCGAGCCTGTTCATTAAAGACAGGGCATTCACCGACATCGTCGATTACGGCGCCATCACCCGGATCTGGGAAGCTTGCTTTAGCCGGAAACAGGCCACGATCCTGTCCTGCGTTGATGCCCAGGGGCAGGACATCGCGAGTGCGATACTGATTTGGGACAACCGCCACCTCTACTACTGGCTGAATTGCCGCAACCCGGAATCGAACGACTACACGGCGAATAGTGTTCTGATCTGGAACGCGGTTGAATTTGCGCAAAAGGCGGGTCTGATTTTCGACATGGATGGCTATGCCACTCCGAATGCGGGAATTTTCCTCTCGCGCTTCGGTTTGCTGCCCCATCGCCGCTTTGACGTTTCGATGATCAAGAGCGCGGCGCGTTTGAAGACGGCGTTCTCGTCTCACCTGGTCGAGATGGTCGGGCCGAAGCTCCGGAAGCAACTGCTGACGGCGAGAAACGTCATCCGGCCGCCGAAACAGCGCTTCGCCTTGCCGAACGTGGCGACCTGAGGGTCGTGCCGGGGGTCGCGCTCGGCCTGATGGGACCCCATGGAAAACGGAAGCTCCTCTCCTCGCACCGCAGTAGGTTGCGGCGGCGGGGAGAGGAGCTTCCGGTTTAGATGCGGGATGTCTTTGGTTTGAACCGGCCTCAACCCACCACGTCATGCTCGGCGCAGGCCGGGCATCCACGCCTTCCTCCCTCGACGAAGGCAAGGCGTGGATGGCACGGGGTGCCCCGCACGCCTTCGCGTGCCATGACGGATCGTTGGAGCACGGTTCAAGTTAGAGCCGTCGCGCTTTAGATGCTCAGAGAGCTTCGCGCAGCCGCCATGGGATCATCAAAAGGCGGGCATCTCAGACAGTCTCAGCCGGTCCAGCACCGCCTTCGCTTCCCCAGTCCGATTGAAGGTCGCGTGGTAGTTGCGCGCCGCTATCCGTGCCGCCGCGAGTTTTTGCTCGTTGCCGAGTAGGTTGGCGACACTCGCCTCGCTGATCGGGAAGACGGCTTGCTCGTAACCCGGCGGAAGGCCGTCGAAAGCCTGTTTCGAGGCAAAGGCTGGAATCCCGGCCTCCAGGGCCGCCATGATCTTCATCTTCAGCCCGGTGCCATCGACCGGCGAAAGAGCCGCCTTGCTGCGGGCATAGATATCGGCAGGGCGCTCCACATAGCCCAATAGGCTGACATTGGGGAACCGCTCCGCCGCGGCGATGACATCCGGGTCATTGCAGACAAGGCCGCAGACCGCGATCTTGTAGCGCGACAGCCAGCTTCCGTGTTTCTCCAACATGTCACAGAAGCCGCGCGCATTCATGCTGTAGCCGGACCCCACGAAGACCAGATCGATGTCGGGCACAGCCCGCTCGACTTCCTCGGCGAGGATACGCGGCGCGGCCCAGGATGACACGTAGAAGACATCGTCCCCGTTCAGCATCATCCGGAAGAAGGCCGCCTCGGGTGGCGAAATCGCGATGACGGAGCTCGCGGTTTGCAGCGCCGCGATTTCGCCCCTGAGCTTGCGCAGGGATGTCGTCGAGACCGAGCTCGAATTCGTGAGTTTCGCCCATTTGGCGAAGTTGATGTCATGCGTGTCCACTAGGCAGCGTGCGGGATCGACCCCGTTGAGCTGGTTGAGCCCATGGGCGTAGTTCACGAAAACAGCTTGTGACTCGGATTTCAGCCTGTCGAATTCGGGGCTCCAGCCATGGACCGAGAGACGAAGAAGGCGATCCGCCGAGCCGGGGAAAACCGAGATGAGGAGATTCTTGACCCGTGTGAGGATTTTGAGCTTCGACGTATAGGGTTCCAGCACCAGCTCGACATTGGGCCAGCGCTTCCGGAACGCAGCGATATTGGCCGGTGTCCAGGGGAAGTCGGGGTGGTTGTCGTAGGAATAGACCGCGACGTCCTTGTATGTCTCGCTCAGCCGGTCAACCAGCGAGCAGACGCGCGCGTGACACCCATCCGATTCAGGCGTGAAGGCGCCGTAGAAGTAGACCGTGACCTTTGTGCGATTCATCGGTTCGTTTCTCTCAAAGCTCACTCGAATACGGGACGATCGGCCGTTTTCGTCGCTGGCGAGCCAGTATCCTTGCGACGGGTTCGAGAGGGTTCCGCGGATGTCCGCGCGCGTCTCTCATAGGGACGACGATACCGGAACGGGGCATGCGGCTCAATGCCACCAAATGTGGGGGGCATATGAACGAAGTCATGATGCCGGCGGCTCGTAAAATGACGGATTATACATAATGCAGTCGACTTCATTTAAGTCGGGGAAATGTCCGGCATTGTTCGGAACGAGGGCGGAGAGTCTGAAGCCAGCGTTTTTGTAGAATTCGAGAACCTCCGCGAAACCGGGCTGGTCCTTGTACAGGTTGGTCAGGGCAAGTTCACTTTGAAGGCCGGCAAATCGGACCAGGTAGGGTCCTGCGCCCTTGGCGACAGCGACATCGTGACCTTGCGTGTCCATCTTCAAAAATGGACGGCTGAACTTGTATTTCGCGTGCAAAGCTGGGAACACGGTGTCAAGTGTCTGCGTTGTGACATCGATCCGCCGCTCCACCGCATTTAGTTCGACGAAAGTTGCGACACCAGTGTGGTCTGGTTCGTGCAATGAGCTGAACTGCGAGCTCTTCATGACGTTGAAGGTCAGTGGGCGACTGATCTCGTCAAGAGCCAGTTCTTCGACGACCCATTTGTCGTCACCGCGTGCCGCGTTCCGCAAAACCTGAGCGACGTCGGGGTTGGGTTCGAAGGAGACGATCAGACCCTTGAAACCGATTTCCCGCAGCCGCGCCGCGTATTGGCCGATATTCGCGCCGACGTCGAACACACAATCGATCCGAAAGACCGCCAGGAAACGTTCGAGCTGTTCAGGCTCTATAAGCTCCCAGGCCGCGCCTTTGCGCGTGAAAGTGACGCCCAGGGGCTTGCTCAGAACCTCTACGATTTGCCGTTTCCAGCTGGCCATTGGCGCCCCAGACAGTTTATTGAGATCAATCAATAGGTTAAACGGCTAATGTAACTGATGCATTTCGATGCACTCAAATTCGCTAGGAGCCTAATATATTTGAAATCGTAACATTCCGCCACCTCATCGTCAAGTCAAGCGGGTTGCTTCCGCGAAGAGCTTGAGAGGTGAACCATGCGCTTCCAGCTTTCCCGAAGCTTTCGCTGCACAGGCAGCTCGAAACCGCGGAAAACGACAAGCGAGAGGGCTATCAAGATGCCGCCGTAGACTAGGAGGAAGACATCGGAGTTCTCGGTTTTGAGAGACAGGAAACCCCGCATGATGGCGAGCGCGAAGATGAGCTGAAGCGGGAAATGCAAAAGATAACTCGAATAGGAAATCTCGCCCAGCCACGAAAGGTAGCGGTATCTGAAGGTCGTTGTCGCTGTGGTTTCGTGCATGGCCAAAAGCAGGATGGTCAATGGGAACAGGATGTAGGCCACGCTCAATCTCAGCGCGATGCCATTGACCGGCAGGATGAATCTCGCGAAATCGCCATGCGCCATCAGCGGGGCGTAATTGCCCGCCAGGACGGCGAGCCAGCCGGCCACGCAGGCGAACATCGTCATCAAGAAGATCTTCGGCCGGTGAACCGAGTTGCGCACCCGCAGGAAAAGATAATACACCAACCCGCCCTCGAAGAAGCCGCAGATGCCCATCGCGATGTTCTGGTGCTTCGAGTAAATGAACAGCCCGAGCAGGAAGATCACGAATGGAACCAACGCGTATCTGAGCAGGCCGAACCAGGCCACGGCGCAGAACAGGCCGTACATGATCAGCTCTATGGTGATTGACCAGGTCGGCCCATTGAAGGATGCACCTGCACCATTGGACTGAAAAAACAGCAAACCCCGCAGGAAATGCGAGAGGTCATTGGCGCCGTATATGAAAAACTGCCCGGTTTCGCGACGGAACGTTAGCTCAAGCGCGGCGACGACCAGCAGTGTCACGAGATGCAGCGGATAGAGCCGGGTGATTCGCAGCACCCAAAAATCGATCACCGACAAGGACCTGTCCCCAAGCCTGTCCGCGTAGAGCCAGAAAAATATGAAACCGGAGATCAGGAAAAAGAGATCAACAGCGATGTAGCCGCTCGAATAGAACAAACTCAGGGCCCAAAAGAACGGCTGATGGGAGTGATCCAGCGGTGGCGCGGTGTTCGACCAGGTCAGTTGGTGTGTGCCGAGCAATTGGAAATGCTGCCAGTGCCACAGAACAACGGCGAGCGCCGCGAGACCGCGCAGGGCGTCCAAAGCATGAAGTCTAACTCTGGTCTCTGGCAAGATAATCCCCAATAGGTAGGCGGCCGTTAGTGCTTGGACCGAAGTCGCGGTATGTTCGGGCGCAATAACCAATCTCGATTGTAAGTTGTCGTCGGTCAACGTAGTGGAAATCGGGAGATGATCTCATCCCTTCGAACAGTTGCTGTGAGCTGTAGCAAAGACGGGGGATTCGCCGCAGGGATGATCGGCGTCACCCGTTTGCGTGGCGCGACTACGAATCCTCGCCTTCCGGCCACTGTCGGGGTTCAAACCCTGTCCATCGCGGGGGGTGAGAGCAAAGGCACTATTCCGGCAGGCGTCTCAACGCGGCGAAGGCCATGAGATCGGTGGGGCCGAAGGACAGTGATCGAGGCGACGGTGCCAAGGGCACCCGCCGGCGGCCGCGATGCTGCCGCGCAGATCGACTGCCTTGACAGCGAACGTTGAGCATCGATTTCTCGCTCCAGAGCAGCGAATCAAAAGATTTGCCTTCGGGAAACCTCAGCTTTTGGAGAAGAATCGACCAAATATCAAAGAGTTGCCCTGTAACCTGATCGCCCTACCTCACATTGAGGAAACTCGTTCCGAGGAACAACAATGAGTAGGCATCTCGGTGACTGTCAGGTATCAACTCATTCGTCTTGATGACTAAGGATGATTCAAAATCATGGGCTCTCCGCGGGCGCGGCCGACCGGACTTGATGTATGGAGACTAGTCCATGGCGAGGGCGGCTCGATGAAAAAGGCTGCGGCGACGCTGGGCATTTCGGTCAGCGAAGCTTACGAATATTTGGCTGACGAACGGCTGCGACGAGACATCTTGGCCCATAGGCAAGCGGCGAGCACGTCGATCCTTCCTCCTCGGAGGTAGGGCGTAAGGGCCCGTCACTTTTCCAGCGACGGCGCCTCCACGACCGCGATGCGGACCACATCCCGAACGCTTCGGCCTCCGCGGCGATCCCCCGGCACCACAACACGGAGATGATCCGGCCCGAGCGGCTTACCATCCAGCCGCTCCGCCAGGAGGATCTGTTTACCCTCGAATTCCGGCGCGATCTCTCCGGCTCCGAATACGGCGGTATATCCGTCGCTCCCGGTCACGAGAATGGTCTCGCTGACCTGCTTGTGGGGTTTCTTCGGATCGACGGCTTCCGCATTTTCGAGGATCGTCCACAGCAGAGGGCCTTCGAAGGTGCCTCGAAGTGCTCCGTTCATCGTCCCGATCGAAACGCCGACTTTGATCGCGGGAAGCCGCGCGAGAGTCTCCGCCGAGAAATCGACAGCGACGCCAGGCCCCGTGACGATTACTGTTCCAGTCTGGGCCGATGCCTCGGCGCACCAGGCGGAATCGAGCGCTCCGCAGGCTAGAATAGTCATGCTAGCGAGCGTGAGGGCGAGACGATCACGCAGATAATTCATTCGGCGGCTCCTTGATCTGGCCATGGCAGAACGACCAATCCAGTGCAGGCAAATTGATCCACGATGCTCGCCGGAACCGCGTCATCGAAAATCAATATCAAGAAATCCTCATCATGGCCGCTGCCGGGAGGCGCCTCGACAATCGGGTAGAAGGTGTGATGAACGGCTTGGATGATCACAGGCGCCTTGTGTGCGTCAAAGCTCAGTCGACCTTTTAGCCGGAGAAGCCGCGGACCAAACTCATTCAAAACGTCGTTGATCAAGGTTTGGAAAGCAGTCCAGGTTAGCGGACGTTCCGGCCGTAAAACGAGCGTTGTCGTTCCTGCCAGATGGTCCGAGCCACTGTCGCAGGATATCGAAGGGGGCAACGGCCGACTGGCTGTTCGGCGGAACAGGTGATCCGGTTCGATCACGGCATCGCTTTGCCGGATGCTCGCCAGCGGGTTCATTGCGATCAATCGATCGTGGAGATCTGAGACCTCGGTAGGCGTTACAAGATCGCATTTTGAAACAGCAATATAGTCCGCGACGCGAATCTGGTTGCGGCACGTCGCCCCTGCGATCTGGCTGGGCGCATATTCGGCATCGACCAGCGTCGTGATGCTCTGCAGCGCGAAGGCATCTGACAACATCGGATGCGACGTGATCGACGCAACCAGAGGAGCTGGCTCCGCCAGTCCAGTGGTCTCGATGAGGATGCGGCCGAAATCGGGGATCGACCCCATCAACCAGGCCCGATGGAGTTCGCGGAGGGTCTGCACAACGTCCTGGCGAATCATGCAGCACAAACAGCCATTCGGCAGCAGAATGACGTTGTCGGTGACAGCCTTGATGAGGTGGTGATCCAGGCCGATTTCGCCGAACTCATTCACGATCACCATCGTATCCGCCATATCGGGATGGCGAAGCAGCCGGGTAATCAGGGTCGTCTTCCCGCTGCCCAGATATCCGGTAACGAGCGCGATCGGCCAGGGCGGGCGCGCATCCGTCATGTTTCGCGAAGGATCAGCCTCGGGGCGATCAGAATGCGTTCCGGCGCTCCGTCGGGCATGGCGATCCGCCGCAACAACAGCCGGGCGGCCTGAATGCCGACCTCGACCGGCAAGGTCGCAACGGTGGTGAGCGCCGGAACGGAACTGGCCGCCTCGGGAATGTCATCGAATCCTATGACGCTCAGGTCCCGTCCGGGTGTCATCCCCCGCCGCCGCAACTCGGCGATTACCCCCAAAGCCAGAAGGTCATTGTGGCAGAGGACGGCGCTCGGCGGTGAGGCGGAAATCAGCGTTTCTCCGATACGGTCGGCGGCCTCGGACCGGGAGGAGGCTCCGGGTGTCACCATACCGGGGCCAAGCCCATGATGGCGAAGCGCCGACAGGAAAGTATCGATGCGCTCTCGTGCGGCGGAGGTATTCTTGGCGCTCGGCATAAGAGCGATATGCCGATGCCCGGCGGCAACGAGATGGTCGATGGCGGCCCATGTGCCGCGCGAGAAATCCGGCGAGACGAAATCGGCGTCGATCCCGGCGATCGACCGCAGGATCTGCACCACGGGAACCCGCCACTCCCGGAGCTGCCTGAGAAGCCAGGGCGAGCTTCCCTCGGCCGCGCTCAAGATGATGCCATCCACGCCTTGTTCCCGGATGCGACGGATGAAACGCTCCTGCCGCTCCGGCCGGTCATTCGAGGTGGCGAGGTAGGTGAGGCGCCCCTCGACATCAAGAACCTCATCGATCCCGGCTGTGAGTTCCGCGTAAAATGGATTGGTTATTTCCGGAACGATGAGCCCGATCGTTCCGGAGGTTCCCGTTCGCAGCCGTGCCGCGCCGCGATTATAGACGTAGCCCACAGTCAGGATCGCGCTCTCGACGCGTTCTCTCGTGGCCGCGGCGACCAATGGGCTTTGACGCAAGACGAGCGAGACCGTGGCGCGCGAAACGCCGGCTTCCGCCGCCACTTCTTTGAGCGTCGCGTCGCGCCGCTCCGCGACAGGGCTGAGTTCGGAGTTCAACGTGCCGACCGGTTCAAAACTCGCGGACCATAGGAAGGCAAGCCGCCACTGTCGACAGAATTTAGATCGATCTAAAATACGTTGACCGCTTTGCCCGCTTTGGGGGAGAGTGGCCGGAAATCGATGCGCCACCTGAAGAGCGCGATGAGGGAGAGAGCGATGCGATTAGGAAATCTGGCTTTGAGTGCCGTCGCGGGTGCCGGGCTCGCTTTGATCTGCCAGGGCGCTTTCGCGGCGGATGACACGGTCGCTGCGGCCAAGGCGGCGGTGGCCCGTTACGCGGGACCGCAAACCGTTTGGCAGGGGCCAACCTCGGCGCCCAAACCGGCAGCGGGCAAGTCCATCGTGTATTTGTCCGGGGATGAGCAGAACGACATTTCGCGCGAATATGGCCTCTACATGAAGCAGGCCGCGGCCAAGCTTGGGTGGAAGCTGACCGTGATCGATGGCAAGGGCAGCCCATCGAACTGGGTCGCCGGTTTCAACCAGGCAATCGCCCTGAATCCAGACGGGATCGCGATCTTCGCGGATGCCAAGAGCCTGCAGGATCCAATCCGCACGGCGGTCGGCCGGAATATTACCGTGATAGGTCTGCACGCGGCCTCACTGCCGGGGCCTCAGCCTGACCTGCACCTTTTCGTGAATATTCAGGAAGACCCACGCGAAATCGGCAAGGCCGAAGCCGACTGGGCTATCGCGGATAGTGACGGCAAGGCCCGCGCCGTGGTTGTCACGCACAACGAGTATCAGATCGCCGCGACGAAATCCGGCCAGACGCGCGACACTTTCCAGGCATGCCCCGGCTGCAAGATGCTCGATTATGTGAATTTCCCGGCGTCTGAGGCCGCTCAGCGGATGCCGCAGCTAACCACGAGCTGGGTTCAGCGTTTCGGCGTTCCGATTTACGTTACATCGGTCGGCGACAATGATCTCGACTTCGCCATTCCCTCTTTGCGCAGCGCCGGCGTTCCTCCCGCACAAGCGAAGCTTATCGGCGCGGACGGCAATCGTTCGGCCTATGAGCGGATTCGCAAGGGCGATCAGTATCAGACGGTGACGGTCTCGGAGCCCATCGAGCTGCAGGCCTATCAGGCGATTGATGAGTTCAACCGGGCCTTCAACAAAGCGCCGCCGAGCGGCTTCGTGCAGCCGCCCTACCTCGTAACGGCGGAGAATGTCGGAACGGAAGGCGGCGACAAGGATATCTTTGTTCCGTCCAATGACTACAAGAACCACTACCTCAAGCTTTGGGGCGTGTCGCCTTGAGCGAAGGCGGCGCCAGACCGGCACAGGAGCAACCGCTTCTCGCGCTGGAAGGCGTCGCCAAGCAATTTACCGGTACGCTCGCCCTTGATGGCGTCGATTTCGACGTTCGCAGGGGCGAGATACACGCCTTGCTCGGCCAGAACGGCGCCGGGAAATCGACGCTGATCAAGATCCTGGCTGGCATCTATCCGCCGACGGCCGGGCTCATACGCTGGAATGGCGAGGTGGTGGATCCGGCATCGGCGCATTTGCCGATTACCTTCATTCACCAGGATCTCGGCCTCGTCGATTTCATGACGGTGGCCGAGAATGTCGCGATCCTGGCTGGCTATCCGAGGCGCCGCGGCATCATCGATTGGCGCGGTGCAGCATCGGCTGCGCGTGAGGCACTGGGACGCATGGATAGCGCGATCGATCCGCAAACGCGGGTTGGCGCGCTTTCGGCAGCCGAGAAATCCATCGTCGCCATTGCCCGTGCGCTCGCCACGCGGTGTGATCTGCTCGTGCTCGACGAGCCGACAGCCGCTCTTCCCGCAGCCGATGTCGATCTTCTGCTCGGCACATTGCAGCGGCTGAAGGCGAGCGGCATTGGTTTGTTGTATGTCACGCACAGGCTCGATGAGGTGTTTCGCATCGCGGATCGGGTGACGGTTCTGCGCGATGGCCGCCGCATTGCGACGCGTGACATCGCCGCGACCTCGCCACCCGGTCTTGTCGATTGGATTGTGGGAGGCGCGCTCGCGCAGACCGAATTCGCAACGGTTCCTTCGTCCGACGAAGTATTGCTGACACTGGATGGTGTGGTCGTCGGTCAGGAAGACGGTTCCGGCTTCGTGGGACCTGTCAGCCTAAATGTTCGCAGGGGAGAGACGCTTGGCCTCGTTGGTTTACGGGGCGCCGGCCATCATGCGCTGGGGCGGGCGTTGTTCGGAGCGCTGCGCGTCCATGCAGGCAGCGTGAACTTCAAGGGCCATGCGATCGCGAGCGCAAATTCAGGCGAGGCAATCCGCAGCGGGATCGGTTTCGTGTCGAGCCGCCGTGCCGAGGAAAGCCTCGCCGGCGGGCTGAGCGTGCTGGAGAACCTTTATGTCAACTCGCGTGCCAGGGGCATTTCGCCGTTCCGACCAGTCGGCCGCGCAGGGGAGTTGGAAGCCTGCCGAAAGGCTCTGGCACGCTTCTCGGTGCGGCCTCCCGATCCTACACCCCCAATCGTCACCTTGAGCGGCGGGAACCAGCAGAAGGTCGTGGTCGCGCGCTGGATGGAATCGGATGTCGAGCTTCTCGTTCTTGAGGAACCGACCATCGGCGTCGATGTCGGTTCCAAGGCGGAAATCTATCGGGATCTCGAGCTGGCACATAAGCGGGGCCGCGCCGTTCTCCTGATCTCGTCCGATTTCGAGGAGGTCGAGAAGGTCTGCCACCGCGCGCTTGTCTTCAATCGCGGCCAGGTCACGGCCGAGATCCTGCGCCCCGACATCACCGTCGCGAAGCTCACAGCTCTCGCCGCCGGCCCGGAACCTTCCTCGGAGATTGCCGCTTGAGTCCCCGGGTGCGCGGCTCAGGAGGACGGGCTTTCTCGCAGGCCATCTCCGTTTGGGGCTTGCTGGTTCTGCTGGTTGTGTTGATCGCGGTGTTCTCCGCGCTGAAGCCTGATACCTTCCCGACCTATTTCAATTTCCGTTCGATCATCAACAACAGAGCGATTTCCGCGCTGCTGGCTTTGGCCGTGTTCTTGCCGATGACGGCGAATCATTTCGACCTCTCGGTCGGATTCCTCCTGGGCATCGCTCAGGTTCTGGTAATCGGTCTGCAAGGCCAAGGGCTGAGCTGGCCGGAAGCGGCAGGCGTCGTGCTGCTGCTGGGAGCGCTCGTCGGATTGTGCAACGGCGTGCTGGTCACGGTGGTCGGCATCGACAGCTTTATCGCGACACTCGGAACCGGCACGCTGCTCTATGGATTCAACGAGTGGTACACCGGCGGCCAACAAGTCGTCGCCAGGCTGCCGGAGAGTTTCATCGGCCTGTCCGGCGTTCTCTTCGGCATTCCTCTTCCCGCGATCTATGTCCTCGTCCTCAGCCTCGCATTGTGGATCGTGTTCGAATTCCTCCCGGCGGGCCGGCATCTTTACGTGCTTGGTGCCAATCCCCGTGCGGCCGAACTCAACGGCATCTCCGCCAAGCGCTATGTGACGGTGGCTTTCGTCGCAGCCGGAGTGACCGCCGCCTTCGCGGGCATCGTGCTGCAGTCGCAGCTTCAGGTCGGTCAAAGCTCCGTGGGGCAGGAGTATTTGCTGCCCGCTTTCACCGCGGCACTGCTGGGCGCGACCTCCATCCGTCCGGGCCGCGTCAATGTATGGGGCACCATCCTCGCGGTCGCCGTTCTGGCGGTGACTGTGGCAGGGCTCAACCAGCTGGGCGCGCCATTCTTCGTCGAGCCGATCTTTGATGGCGCCATGCTCATCCTGGCCGTCGGCCTCGCGGTG
The DNA here is from genome assembly GCF_009766125.1 of Acidisoma sp. S159. Classification (NCBI taxonomy): domain Bacteria; kingdom Pseudomonadati; phylum Pseudomonadota; class Alphaproteobacteria; order Acetobacterales; family Acidocellaceae; genus Acidisoma; species Acidisoma sp. S159. The sequence continues at coordinate 465,738 of NZ_LMUG01000032.1, read as the reverse complement.
ACCGCCGCGAAGCGACGGGTTAAGCTCAGCGCCGCGACCATTCCCGCCAGCAAGTGAGAAAAGCCTGTGCCTGAACAACGGAATGACGATCCGGATCAAAGCCCGGCTTTAGGCGCGGAATGGTACCCGTCGCGGTGGGGTGCGGAGGATCAGCGCGGCAATGGCAATCTCATGGGTCCGGAGAAGATCCGCGAGGCGCTGACACTTGTTCAACGCAACGAAATCATCCGGCTCGGCCATGAATACGATTCCCGGATTCCCCTCGCGCCCGGCCGTATCTTCGGCCTGCGCATGCCCGGCGGGCCGACCGGCGGACCCCATGGCGGGCGAAGCAAAACCGTGTGGAACGATGAATTCCTCGCGACCGAGATCGGCCAGATCGGCACGCATATGGATGCGCTCGGCCATCTCGGGCGGCAGATCGGCGACAAGGCAGATCACGGCAATATCCGGTTCTACAATGGTAACCCGCTCTCCGAAATCTGGTCGCCCTATGGGCTGACCCGGCTCGGGATCGAGAACGCGCCCATCTTCTTCACCCCTGGCCTATTGCTCGACGTGCAGGGGCTGAAGGGCCGCGTGATGGATCCGGGCGAGGAAATCACACCCGCCGATCTACAGGCTTGCCTTGAACGGCAGGGGCTGGATGGGGCCGCGTTCTCGCCCGGCGACGCTGTCCTGATCAGGACGGGCCATGGCTCGCGTTTCCGCACGGAAGCGGCGACTTTCTACGACGGCGCGCCGGGGCTGGGTCTACCGGCCGCCGAATGGCTTGCGAAGAAGGCGCCCTGCGTGGTGGGCGCGGACAATTTCGCGGTCGATGTTGTGCCGCCCGTGGACCCGGAGGTCTTCCATCCCGTCCACCAGCACCTCATCATGAAACACGGCATCTATCTTCACGAGGGCATGAAGCTTGACGAACTCGCGGAAAAGCAGGCTTGGCGTTTCGCCTATGTCTTCGCGCCGCTGCCGATTGTCGGTGCCACCGGATCACCTGGCACGCCCTTTGCGTTGACGTGAATTGCGCTGGTGTGAAACGACTGCCGAGACGCGACAAGGGAGATCAATGTGAAGCCTCGCCTGCTCCAACTTTGCACGCTGATGCCCTCGACCCAGGCGACGCTCGATGCGCTTTATGAAGTGCATCATTGGCCCGAGCCAGCGCTGCGCGAGGCGTGGCTGCGTGACTACGCCGCGGAAACACGCGCTGTCGTCACCGGCGGTCATGTTGGCATCGATACAGCACTAGCGGCGCGCCTGCCCAATCTCGGCATCGTTGCGATCAACGGTGTGGGTTACGATCGCATCGACTTGGCCGCCGCACGGCAAGCCGGCTTTCGCGTCACCAATACGCCCGACGTGTTGACCGATGATGTCGCGGATCTCGCGATCGGCCTGATGATTGGCGCGATGCGGAATTTCGCGTCCGTCGACCGGCACGTGCGGGATGGTTTATGGCCTCAGTCGCAACCTCCGCTCGCCCGCCGGGCCTCTGGCTTGCGCTACGGCATCGTCGGACTTGGGCGGATCGGCCGAGCGATCGCGGCGCGGCTCGCCGGCTTCGGCGGCAGCATCGCCTATACCGGCCCTACGCCTAAAACCGGCGCCTATGATTATTTTCCCGATGCCACGTCGCTGGCATCGGCCTCCGACGTGCTCTTCGTCGCAACGGCGGCGTCGCCCGCGACCAAGGGCCTCATCAGCCGCGCCGTGCTTGATGCGCTTGGTCCGAACGGCGTGGTGATCAACGTGGCCCGCGGCTCGCTGATCGATGAGAGCGCGATGGTGCAGGCGCTAGTGGAGGGCCGGATCGCCGGAGCAGGGCTCGATGTCTTCGAGGACGAGCCGAAGGTTCCGCAAGCCCTGTTCGCATTGCCGCAGGTGCTTCTCACCCCCCATATCGGCAGCGCCACAACCGAGACGCGAGAGGCGATGGGCCGCCTGATGCTCGACAATCTCGAGGCATTCTTCGCCGGCCGCGCCTTGCCAACTGCCGTCGTCTAGGGCCCGCCCGCCCACCAGTCGCGCGATTTTCTGTGCCGACTCCTGGCAATGCCTTGTATACAGGGCAAGTTTTGCCGCCAGGGAGCGAATGGCATGCGGGCGCAAGCGCAGAGTCTGATCCGGCTCCTGCGGTGGCTGGTACGACACAAGAGGTCGTCATCCACCGAACAGGTGCTGCTCATGACCGGGATGGTGCTCACCCGCACCACCTCCCTGGTTGCAGCCTCGATCTGCTCCTCGCTCGTGGCGCTGGAGATCTGGTTGCGTACCCAGGCCATCTGGCCGCTGATCTGGCTGGGACTGGAAGCCGTGTTCCTCGTCCTGCGCTGCGTCCTCATCGTCAATGCGCGCCGGGCGCATCGGCACCGGCGGGAGGGGCCGGTGCTGGTCTATATCGCGAGCGGCTGCGCCTGGGCGGCGATGATCGGTATCGCCGCCTTCGGCTGCGCCCTCAGTCCGGATCCCATCGTGGTGCTGATGGCGGCGCTTATGGTAGTCGGCATCATCGGCGGCATCACCGCCCGCAATTCGCCTATCCCACGCACCGCCATCCTGCAGCTTCTACTTTGCAGTCTGCCCTACATGTTGGGGATCGCGCTCAACTTCCAGCGCTGGGAAATCATCCTCTGCATACTGGTGCCGGCGAGTATCCTCGGCATGATCGCCCTCACCGGGCGGCTGCATGAACAGGTTCTCAACCTCATAGTCGCGGAGCGGGAGAATGCCTTCCTCGCCAATCACGACAGTCTGACGGGCCTGCCCAATCGCGCCGGCTTTAACGATCATCTGTCCCGCATGCTGGAGCGCAATGGTCGCGCCGAGCCGTGGTTCGCGATGCTGTATCTCGACCTCGACGGCTTCAAGGGCGTCAATGACACGCTGGGCCATGCGGCGGGGGACATGGTGTTGCGCGCCGTTTCCGAACGCCTGACGCAACAGGTCGGCCAAGATGCTTTTGCCGCCCGGCTCAGCGGCGACGAATTCGCGGTCCTCCTCCCCGCGTCCACGATCAGCACGGCGGAGGCGCTTGCGGCCAAGATTATCGAGGCGGTTTCGCAGCCCATCGAATTCGGGGCTGCCTGGCCGATCCGCGTAGGGGTGAGTGTCGGGATCGTCAGCGTGCCGGAGCATGGGCACGACCCGACAATCCTGCTCTCGCGCGCCGATGCGGCGCTCTATTCGGCCAAGGCGAGTGGAAAAGGCCTGGTCTGCCTGTTCCAGCCGGGGCTGGACCGCCGCGATCTCCAAAGCGAGTTGAAGGAGGCCATCGGGAATCCGGACCAGCTCATTCTGCAATACCAGCCGATTATCAGCAGCCAGACCGGCGAAGTGGTCTCGCGCGAGGCCCTGATCCGCTGGCGCCATCCCCGCATGGGCATGCTGCCCCCGTCCGAATTCATCCCCGTCGCCGAGCAAAGCCGGCTGATCGTGCCGCTTGGAGAATGGGCGCTCCATCGCGCCTGCCGGGATGCGGCGACCTGGACCGACGGCGCCACCGTCGCCGTGAATGTTTCGCCGCGCCAGCTGGGTGGCCGTGGAATAACGGAAGCGATCGCCGACGCACTTGCCCAGTCTGGCTTGCCCGCCGCACGCCTCGAAATCGAGTTGGGCGAGACCTCTCCCTTGGCGCGCACGCCGGAGGTCTTCGACGATCTCAACGCCATTCGGCAGATGGGTGTGCGCATCGCGCTGGATGATTTCCCGACCGGCTATTCAAGTCTCGCCGCGCTTGACTGGTTCCCCTTCGACCGGATCAAGATCGAAGGTGGCGTGCTGCGGTCTGTGCCGCATCAGAGGCAGACGGAAAGCATCGTGCGGAACCTGATGTCGCTTGCTCAGGAACTCGGCATCCGTGTGACCGCCGAGGGAATCGAGACGGAGCAGCATCTCGCGATCGCCCACCGTCTCGGGATCGACGAGTTGCAAGGCTACCTGATCGGACGCCCGCAGGCGGAGCCTATGAGCGTCCAAAAGGCGAAGCGAGCCTCGGCGAAGTAGTCGCGCCGGGGGTTGTCATCGACCTGTTCAGCGGACTCTTCGTCATGCTCGGCGAAGGCCGAGCATCCTCGCCTTGCCTTTACGCCGGAGTATCCTTGCAAAGACTACTCTCTATCACGGATGACTTCCGAAATTCACCCGCGTGCCTCCTGCTCCAGCCCGTACATCGACGCTCCGAGTAGTGCCGCGTTCATCGTGATGATTCGCACCGGGATCGAGCGCAGCAGATTCGCGAAGCGGCCCTTGGCGGCGAAGGTTTGCATGAAAGCGCCGTCCTGAAGCTGCGGCACAAGGCGTGGGGGCAAGCCGCCCGCAAGATAGACACCGCCAGTCGCCATCACCTTCATGGCCAGGTTGCCGGCTTCCGCGCCCCAGACATCAATCACGATACGCAGCGTTTGAGCGGCCAGAGGATTGTTGTTCGGGTCATTCAGCGCGGCATCGAGGATCGCGGGTGTGCGGTCATGCGCGGCATGTAGGACGGCCGCGAAGGCGGGAGTTTCCGACAGGGGATCGAGCGACCTCACGTAATCATAGACGTTCGGAATACCCGAGCCGGCGCAGACCCGCTCATAGGCCGCGTGCCGGAAGCGATCAGTCAGGTAGGCCCATAGCCCCGCCTGAATCTGATTGATCGGCGCGAAATCGACATGGCCGCCTTCGGACGCACAGGCGATGTATTCCGTGCCGCTCCAGATCAGGAAGGATTCGCCGAGCCCAGTTCCAGGCGCCATGACCGCGATCGGGCCATGGTCGATCGCCTTACCCGGATTGATCTCCGCCAGTTCCTCGGACCGCAACTGCGGAACCGCATGCGCGATCGCCCTGAGATCGTTGAGCAGAGTGACGCGTTTCAGCCCGAGGCCTTTGGCCAGGGCCGCTTCCTCGAGGTTCCAGGGCAGATTGGTCAGCCGCGCGCGGCCACCGACAACCGGGCCGGCAACATCGAAACAGGCAGAGGTGGCGGTTCCGCCGTGATGCGCCAGAAAGGTCTCCACGATCGGCTGCAGCCCGTCGAACTTGCCGCTCGGAAATTCCTCCTCGGCCAGGAACTTGCGGGGGCCGCCTTCCAGGGAGACGAGGGCCAGCCGCGTCGTCGTGCCGCCGATATCGCCAGCGATCAGCATCAGTTCGGTTCCTTCCAGAGCTATCCGATCTCAGCGCGCGACAATCCTCCGGTCTCTCCCGCAGTGCAACCGAGGGTCTATGAAGAAGAGGTCAGCCGCATCGCCAAAATGCCGAGCCAATAGCAGGCCGCGGCCACCAAGGCAGAGGCCGGCACGGTGATTCCCCAAGCGACAACAATGCCGCGCGCTACACCCCAGCGCACCGCCGAAACGCGACGCGCGGTGCCTACGCCGATTACGGAACCCGTGACGGTATGCGTTGTGGAAACGGGAATCCCGAGCCATGTCGCACCGAAAAGCGCCGCGGCGCCGCCAGTCTCCGCGCAAAAACCTTGCACGGGCGTAAGATGCGTTATGCGCGACCCGACCGTACGCACGATTCGCCAGCCGCCGCACAATGTCCCAAGCGCCATCGCGGCCTGACAGCTCAGAACGACCCACATCGGCACATGAAACCCACCGGACAAGCGCCTCTGAGAGAATAGCAGGACGGTGATGATCCCCATCGTCTTTTGCGCGTCGTTGCCGCCATGCGCGAGGCTCAGCAGCGCCGATGAGATGAGTTGCAAGTAGCGAAAGCGTTTATCCACGGCGAAGGGCGTGGAGCGGAAGGCTAGCCAGGACACGCCCAATACCAGCGCCATCGCTATGAGCAGGCCTGTCACTGGAGAAAGGATGATTGCCGAGCCAATCTTCGCCAATCCGCCCCAAACGACTGCTTCCGGCCCGACCTTCGCGACCCCCGCGCCGATAAGACCACCGACCAGCGCGTGACTGCTGCTGGAGGGTATGCCGAGACGCCAGGTCAAAACATTCCAGAAGATCGCGCCCGCGAGCGCCGCGAAAATCACAAGAGGGTCAACGATGCTCGCGTGAACCACACCATTGCCCATCGTCGCGGCGACATGAAGCCCGAACACGGTGAAAGCGATGAAATTGAAAAAAGCCGCCCAAATTACTGCCGTGATCGGACGCAGCACGCGCGTCGACACAATGGTCGCGATAGAGTTCGCGCTGTCGTGCAGTCCATTGAGGAAGTCGAATGCCAAGGCCGTAACGATGAGAAACACGAGCACGGGCATGCCGACAATCATGCTGCTCATGGCCGCTAGACCTGCTCGACCACGATGCCGTCGATGACATCCACTACATCCTCGCAGCGATCGACTACGGCCTCGACAAGGTCATAGACTTTCTCGACCGTCAGCTTGTAGCCAGCGGATTGATCACCCGCGAACAGCCGTCGCAATCCTCTGTCGAGTAATTCATCGGCCTCGCTTTCTATGCCCCGAACGGCCACCGACATGGTCGTCAATTGTTGCTCGAACTCGCCGATCGAACGCAGGAGCGGCATTGCATCCCGAATCTCGGTTGTGGCGCGCACGGCGCAATCGGCCATGCCCTGCATTTCGGCCGTGAAGCCGACACCGTAGCGAATCATGCGGCGGCCGGTATCCTTCATGAGGTCGATCGTGTCATCGAGCGCCGTTATGAGATCGAGGATCTGCGAGCGATCGAACGGAGTAACGAAGGTGCGGTGAATAGCCAGTATCGTCTCGCGCGTGATCTGATCGGCCGCATCTTCAAGCCGGTTGATTTCTACCGCATGCCGCTCGGCGTTCCCGTCTCCGGACATAAGGGCACGAAACTCTTCCGCGGCGGGAACAATCAACTTCGAATGCTCAGTGAAACGTTCGATGAACTTCTGATCGCGCGGCATCAGGGAGCGGAAGAAGTGCATCAGCATGAAGGGTCCTCATAAATGCACATCCGTGGTCGGCATAGCCGCCCTCCCACGCTCAAGCGGGGATTATGACAGCAACCGGGAACGGACGGCGAGCAGGAAAGGCCGCCAATGCCTGCCCTTGGTGGGGGAACGGCCCCGAGGCTGGAAGGATGCCCGTTCACCCATCGTGAGTGATCGAAGGTTGCCCCCTTGACCGCGAACCGGCTTGATAAGGCCATGGAGAGAATTTCGGCACTCATGGCCCGGCGGATCGCGCTGGCGGCCCAAGGAATCGGTCGTGCCCGGCCCGATGCGCCGGCCCGCCGGCACGTTCTTGGAATGGTTCAGCGGCTGGGCGCGCTGCAGATCGACAGCGTCAATGTCCTGACGCGCGCCCACTACATGCCCGCCTTTTCGCGGCTAGGCGCCTATCCCCGAGCGGCACTGGAAACCCTGGCCTGGGGAAACAAGCGTGAGCGGGCGCTGTTCGAATATTGGGGTCACGAGGCATCGCTGCTGCCCTTCGCCATGCAGCCCTTGTTCCGCTGGCGCATGGCGCGCGCTGAACGCGGGCAGGGGCTGTGGTCTGGCCTCGCCCGATTCGCCGCCGAGCATAAGCGGCAGGTAGCGGCGGCCATGGCCGAAATCCGCAACAACGGCGTAATGGCGGCCGCCGATCTCACCGATGGCGGCGCCTCGCAATCAGCCTGGTGGGGTTGGAGCGACGGCAAGAAGGCCTTCGAATACCTGTTCTGGAGCGGCCAGCTCGCCGTGGCCGGTCGGCGCGGCAACTTCGAACGCCTCTATGACTTGCCGGAACGCGTTTTGCCGGTTTCGATTCTCGCCATACCCACCCCTGACGAGGCGGATGCACAACGCGCCTTGGTCGCGATTGCCGCTCGCGCCCTGGGCATTGGCACAGCCGGCGATTTCGGCCGCTATTTCCGGTTGGGTCCGGCGGCCGGGGACCGAGTCGCTGAGTTGGCGGAGGCTGGCGAGTTGATCCCGGTCGAAGTTACCGGCTGGGGGCGCTCGGCCTATCTCCACCGGGATGCGGTCATTCCCCGCAGGATAGCGGCCCAGGCGCTGGTCTCCCCCTTCGATCCGCTGCTTTGGGAGCGTGATCGTGCCGAGCGAGTCTTTGGCTTCCACTACCGGATCGAGATTTACGTACGGGCCGAAAATCGCCTGCACGGCTACTACGTTTTGCCGTTTCTGCTGGGCGACAAATTTGTCGCCCGGGTCGATCTCAAGGCCGACCGGCAAGCGGGCGCGCTCCATGTTCTCGCCGCCCATATGGAGGAGGCCGCGGATCTTAGGGCTGTGGCGGAGGCACTGACCACCGAGCTGTCCTCCCTTGCCGCTTGGCTTGGTCTGGACCGGGTGGAGATTGCTCGCCGCGGGGACCTTGCCCCGGCGCTTAGGGCGCAGGCAAAGTCCGGCGGCCGAAACTGAGGACGAATTGCCGCGCCGACCCTTTTACGGTTCAGTCAGCTTAAGAAGAGACGACCCCAAAACGCATTGAGCGGAGCCGAGACATGAGCGATCTCACACTAGCCGGGAGGTTTGCCGGACGAGTCGCGATCGTGACGGGGGGTGCGGCTGGCATCGGCCTGGAGATAGCGGCGCGCATTACCCGCGAAGGTGGCCGGGTGAGCCTTTGGGACCGCGACACCGCAAGGCTCGATGCGGCACGTGTGGAAAGCGGGGCGGCCCATAGCCACAGGCTTGATATCTCGGATGCCGATCAGGTCGCGACAGCTGCCGAGGCAACAGCGGTGGATTTGGGCAAGATTGACATTCTGGTCTGCAGCGCGGGCATCACCGGACCCAACACGACGGTCGCCGACTATCCCGTCGCGGATTGGCGAGAGGTCATCGACGTCAATCTCAACGGGCTGTTTTACTGCAATAAATTCGTGGTGCCGTTCATGGTGAAGAACGGCTACGGGCGCATCGTCAATATCGCGTCCGTGGCGGGCAAGGAGGGCAACCCGAATGCCTCGGCCTATAGCGCGTCGAAGGCCGGGGTCATTGGCCTCACCAAATCGCTCGGCAAGGAATTGGCGAAGACCGAGATCAGGGTGAACTGCGTCACGCCGGCGGCGGTGAAAACCGCGATCTTCGATCAGATGACGCAGCAGCACATCGACTTCATGTTGTCGAAGATCCCCATCGGGCGCTTCGGCGGCATAAGCGAGGTCGCCTCCCTCGTCTGCTGGCTGGCGAGTGCCGAAGCCTCGTTCAGCACCGGCGCCGTGTTCGACGTTTCAGGCGGCCGAGCGACTTATTGAGACGCCAAGCCCACTGCCCTCCCGGCGGGTTTGAGTTCTCCGCGCGTGTCTCCTACATCCTACCCGTTCGGCGGCTGCCCGAGCTGCAGGACGGATAGCTGACGGCATCCACCAGCTCTGCTACAACCAATTCCCCCCAGTCCCGCCCGCTTGCCGCCGCCGGAAGCAGTGAGTCTAGAGCCGAAGGTTTCCCTGCTCCGATGCTGACGCCGTTCTCGCCCGAAGATCTTTCCCATGTTTTCGACGCGAGCGTGCTCAGAAGGGGCCGGTCTCTAATTTTGCTCGAATCGGTGAGCGTCACCCTCGGGGATGCGGCGATCGCGGTCGTGGTCGATCAACTCGGCCAGCGTCACACGGCCACCATCACGCCCTCGGCGCGCGGCAGCCGGGTAGGCTTTCTGAACAAATGCAGCTGCGGCCAGTCCGCCTGTGCGCATCTCGCGGCGGGAGCCCTCGCGGCTCTCGATCGCTACCCCGCGTTGCGCAAGCCGGAGCCGACCAGTTTGCTGGAAAAGCTGGAGCCGGTGGGCGAGGAGCGTCAGCGTCTCGTTTTCGAGCTGTCGCCGGGCGAAATGCCCCATGCCTGCTTCGTCTCCACGCTCCTTGTCGGGGAGCGTACTGGCGCGCCGGGGATCACGACCCCGGCGCGGATCCTGGCCGATCACCTATCGAGCGGGTCCACCCGCATCATGGCCAAGCTCCTTGGCGGTGGAACCGTCAGCCGGGTTCCAATCGCGCCTTCCTCGGTTCCAGCAGTGCTCGGGCTATTGCCGAGGCTGGGCAAGGCGCGCTGGCATGCGACGGGAAAGCCGCTCATTTTGGGCGAGGAACGCAGTTTCCCCTCCAATGTTCCGCCCAAATTGCCGCCGAAATCCGCGGTCATCCTCGGCGACACCGGCCCCTGGTATGTCGATGCGGCAACCGGTGCCGTGGGCCGCGTGAGACTTCGCCCGGCATCCGTGCCGCAACCCCGCACGGAGCTGACGCCGCAACGCCTGTTTCGCCCGGCGGCGAAACCGCAAAGCCCAACCTTTCGCCGGGGCGAGCCGCCTCGCTTTGGCGCTAGCCGTCCGGCACCCTCGCGCTCCAGTCGCAGCCGGGACAGTGAACTCCGCGCTGAACCGGTGATCGTCGCCGCGGCGGAGCCGGTGATTCTGGAGCGGCCTCCCGTTCCCATTCTCCGTCTGCGCAAGATCGATTGCCCCGACGACTTCGGCCATATGCAGAGCATCGACGCGCTGACGATCGACTTCGATTATGAAGGGATCCTCACGTCGGGAGACGACGAGCGCCAGTTTCTCCGCCTGATCCGCCCCGGCGACGCCGGTGGCCCAAGCTTTGTTCGCCGCGACCGGGTCGCTGAGGCGGCTGCTCTCGAGGCTCTCCGCAAGGAGGGGCTCGCCCAGATGCGGATCGCCGAGGGCCTTTCCGCCAGAGGGCGCATGGTCTTCGTCTATCGTGGCCGCGATGCCTCCGAGCGCTGGCAGGGTTTCGTCGGCGATCGCGTTCCGTTGCTGGAGGCGCAGGGGTGGCGCAACCAGATCGACCGCGACTTCGGCCCGACTCTGGTCAAATCGGTCGGTGACTACGATGTGCGGGTCGAGGATGCCGAGGCCGGCAAGTTCTCACTCGATTTCGGTATCGAGGTGGATGGCACCCGCATTCCTTTGCTGCCCATTCTCTCCCGCCTCCTCGACCGTGGCGGCATCGACGCGGCCAAAATCGTCGATGGCGAGCTGATCACCAGCCTTGAGGATGGCCGCATCCTCAAGCTGCCGGCAGAGAAAATACGGCGCCTTCTCGCGGTGATGACCGATCTCATCGAGGCCGCGCGGCGCACAGGCGAAGGCCGCCTGCTGCTGCCGGAGGCCGAGGCCCCTGGCGTATTGGACCTCGAAGATCTGCTCAGCACGCGGTGGGAGAATGCGAGCGCCATCGAAGCTTATGCCCGCCACTTTCGCGGCGAGATGGCAATCCCGAGGGTCGCAATCCCCACGAGCTTCACCGCGACGCTGCGGCCATACCAGCAGCAGGGTGTTGACTGGTTGCAGCACCTGCGCACCGTTGGCCTCAACGGCTTCCTTGCCGATGACATGGGCCTGGGCAAAACCGCGCAGACCATCGCGCATATCGTCATCGAGCAAACGGAGGGACGGCTGGACCGGCCGGCTTTGATCGTCGTTCCGACCAGCCTGGTCACCAATTGGACCGCCGAGCTCGTTAAGTTCGCGCCACATCTGCGGGTCGCCGTTCTGCATGGTCTGGACCGCCATGAGCGTCGCACGGAACTCGCTGGCATCCATGTAGTGATCACCACGTACACCGTGCTCGCCCGCGATATCGAGGAGATGAAGCTGCTGCCTTGGCATTTGGTTGTCTTGGACGAGGCGCAGGTCATCAAGAGTCCGGACGCCAAGGCAACCCGCGCCGTCTGCCAGCTCGATACGCGCCACCGGCTTTGCCTCTCGGGCACGCCGATCGAGAACAACCTTCAGGAACTTTGGTCGGAATTCGCTTTCCTGATGCCCGGCCTCCTTGGCGACCGCAAAGGCTTCGCCAAGCGCTTCCGCACGCCGATCGAGAAGAACAACGACACCACTCGGCGCATTCAACTGATCCGCCGGATCAAGCCGTTTCTGCTGCGCCGCACGAAGGCGGAAGTGGCCACCGACCTTCCGCCGAAACACACCATCCTGCGCCGCATCAACCTGGCCACCGACCAGCGCGAACTCTACGAGACCATCCGCGCGACGCTGTACGACAAGGTTCGCGAACAGGTCGCCGAACTGAGCGCCGCGCAGAGCCGCATCGTGGTGCTGGATGCGCTCCTCAAACTGCGCCAAGTCTGCTGCGATCCGCGGCTGGTTAAGCTCGCCTCGGCCCGTTCGGTCGAATCCTCAAGCAAGCTCGATGAGCTCCTGGAGATGATCAGCGAGATGATCCCCGAGGGCCGGCGTATCCTGCTGTTCTCGCAGTTCACGACGATGCTCGACCTCATCAAGCCGCGCCTGGTGGAGGCTGGTATCAAGTTCGTCGAGTTGCGCGGCGATACGCGCGACCGGGCGGAGCCCGTGCGCGTCTTCGAAAGCGGCGAGGTCGCGCTGTTCCTCATCAGCCTGAAGGCTGGGGGTAGGGGACTGAACCTCACCTCCGCCGATACCGTCATTCATTATGACCCCTGGTGGAATCCGGCGGCCGAGGATCAGGCGTCGGACCGGACGCATCGTATCGGCCAGACCAAGCCGGTCTTCGTATACAAAATGATCGCGGCCGATACCGTCGAGGACAGGATCGTCGAACTCCAGCGCCGCAAGGCCGATCTCGCCAATATCGCGCTCAGCGAGGAGGGCGATTTCGCGGGTGTCGAAATCGACGATGTGGAGTTCCTGTTCAAGGGTCCCGAACAACGCCTGGCGGCTTGAGAACAGCGCGCCTATAGGCGGGCGAGCGGGCTAAAGCTCGGCGTGCAAAACACCTGAGACGCGTGCATCCTCCCCGCCGGGCCGGCCAAATGGGCCGGGACCCTGGGGGACTCCATGAAGGATCGCAGCCACAACCGAACCATCGGGAATCGCGTTTTGGCGCCGGAAACGCTGATGCTCGGCTACGGCTATGATCCGGCGCTTTCCGAGGGTTCGGTCAAGCCGCCGGTCTTTCTCACCTCGACCTTCGTCTTCAGATCCGCCGAGGAAGGGCGAGACTTCTTCGATGTCGTGGCCGGGCGCAAGCCCGCGCCAGAGGGTGGCGCCGGGCTGGTCTATTCCCGCTTTAACCACCCGAACAGCGAGATCATCGAGGAGCGGCTGGCCATCTACGAGGCCGGAGAAGGCGCTCTGGCGTTCAGTTCGGGAATGGCGGCGATCACGACCGCCATACTGGCGACCGCGCGGCCTGGCGACGTCATCCTTCATAGCCAGCCCCTGTATGGCGGCACGGAGACCTTGCTCAGCCGCACCCTCGCCAATTTCGGCATCAAGGCACATGGCTTCGCCGACGGAACCGATCCCGCCGCCATCCAAGCCGCTGCCGAGGAAGCCTGCAAGCTCGGGCGCCTCAGCCTGGTGATGATCGAAACCCCTTCGAATCCGCTCGACACGCTGGTCGATATCGCGGCTGTGCGTGCGGCGGCCGATCGGGTCGGCGAAACCACCGGCCTGCGGCCGCTCGTGATCTGCGACAACACCATGCTGAGCCCTGTGTTCCAGCAGCCGCTCCTTCACGGCGCCGATCTCGTGGCAGCGTCGCTCACAAAATACATAGGCGGCCACAGCGACCTTATCGGTGGCGCGGTGATTGGCAGCCGCGCGCTGTTGCAGCCGGTGCGGCTACTGCGCGGGGCGATCGGCACGCAGCTCGATCCGCATTCCTGCTGGATGCTGGGCCGCTCGCTGGAGACCTTGGCGGTGCGCGTTCGCGCCGCCGCCCGCAACGCCGAGACCGTTATCCGCGCGATGGAACTTCACCCGAAGGTTACAGCGGTGCATGCCCTCGGCGGTGAACGCGGCAGCGAGGCCACGCGTGGGATCTACGCCAGACAATGCACGGGTCCGGGCTCGACCTTCAGCATCGAGATCGCGGGTGGTGAGGCCGAGGCGTTCCGTGTGTTGAATCGGCTGCGCATCTTCAAGCTGGCGGTCAGCCTGGGCGGCACGGAATCGCTCGTGTGCCATCCCGCCTCCACCACGCATTCCGGCGTGCCTAAGGACGTGCGGGCCCGCATCGGTGTCACAGACGGCTTGATCCGTCTCAGTATCGGGCTGGAGAACGAGGACGATCTGGTTGCTGACCTCACCCAGGCTCTGGCGGTGCTGGATCAATCCTGAGCGCGGCTTTCCCAGCGGCCGGCAGGAAATACAGGGGGTCCAAGGCACTGGAGAAGCTGGCCTGATCGATCGGGGAGACCTGGTCGATCCCTCGCCCGAGGAAAGCGGCGACCAAAGCATTCAACGGTCCCGGCGCGTCGAGTTTTAGTCCCAATCCATCAAGATCGTCCGAGACGCAGGAAGGGCTAAAATCCAAATACCTGTTGGAGGTGTCGAGCCGCGCGGCGCTGGGAACACGCACGACAAGCATCCGAGAGGCCGATGGCAGCGCGTGGTGTGCGACAAAGGCCTGGGACGATAATATGCCGCAAAGCACGCTGGCCGGCGGTCCCGGCATGATCAGGATCATCGACGCGGGCAAGCCTGTATCCGGATTCCTCAGCAACATGTGCAACGTCCCGCCGCTGAGCACGACATCGCCAATCATCTGAACCGGGCCTCCGATCAGCGCCTCGGTATAGGTTGCCCTGAGCGTTGATCCCTTTCCCGGCTCGAGACGCAGCGCGCCACGGATCAGTTGCCCGGCATAATGGGGCGACCAGGCGAGCGAGTAACAGGCGAAGGTGCCGTACAGGGTGCGCAGCCCGCCCGGATCGGAAGGTGTTCCGTTGACAGCCTCGGAACGGGCGCGTGGCGTTTCGGTGCGGTGCATGTCTTCGAGGCTGGCGCCAAAGAGCAGAGCGATCTCGTCGCGAAACTCGTTCATGCTGCAGGTCGCGAGCCAAGTGCCGGGTCGGTGCGTCCCGAGAACCTTGGCCCAATCCTCATAAAGCTGGGGCGAGCGCGGCAACGCCCGCCCCTGGATCCACTTATGCAGCCGGTCGATATCACAGGGTGTGTTCGGGTTCACTGCCCTGAACCGCGCACAGAGGCCCTTATGCGTCGCGTTTCCCAGCACTGCGGCCGTCAGGCGCAATTTGGCAGCGAATTCAGCGTGCATCGAAGCGTCCAGGTCACGCACCCATCGCGTCTTGAGAGAATTTTCCCGAAAATGAACGTCTTTCTATGAATCGTCCATCGATTTCCTGGAAATTCCATGGAAATGCTCGCGATGCCTTTTTTGGTGGCGGCCGCTAGGCTGGGTCAACAATCGTCGCAGAAAGTGTGACGCTACGCGGTCTGGAGCGCCTGCAATAGACTATCGACGAGCAACCGAGGATGCTTGGCTATGATCGCTCATGCCGCGCAGTATAATTTGCTCCCCAAGTCGGTCGCGGTGGTGGGGTGTGGTCTGATCGGGGCGAGTTGGTCCGGCCTCTTTCTGTCGCACGGCTTCAACGTAAAGACGTGGGATCCCTCCGCCGAAATTCGCGCGGACCTTGCTGCTCGTGTCCAAGGCATTTGCGCCCAGTTGGCGGAGATGAAGTCCGGCGAGGGACTGTCACGCGGAACCCTCGTAGTTGAGCCGTCGATTGCAGGGGCTGTGCGTGACGTGTTCTGGATCCAGGAAAACGCGCCGGAATCGGTGCCCGTAAAGCAGGCGATCTATGCCGAAATCGAAACAGCCGCTTCGCCTGAGACGATCATCGCAAGCAGCACATCATCGCTGATCTGGTCGGAATTGGCGACCCAGTTACGCTACCCGCAACGCTTCATAACCGCGCATCCTTTCAACCCACCGCACCTCATGCCCCTAGTCGAGCTTTACGGAAACGACCCGGCCGCTTTGTCGTTCGCAGAATCGTTCTACCAAACACTTGGCCGCAAAACCGTTCGATTGAAAAAGGAGGCCGCCGGGCATATTGCGAACCGGCTTTCCTCCGCGCTCTGGCGCGAAGCGGTCAACATGGTCGCCGAGGGCATCGCCGATGTCGCCGAGATCGATGCGGCCCTTGTGCATGGTCCAGGGCTGCGATGGTCCGTCGTCGGTGCGCACATGGCTTATCATCTCGGCGGTGGTTCCGGCGGGATCGAGCACTACTTGAAACATCTCGGCCCCAGCCAGGAGGCTCGCTGGGCAAGCCTTGGCTCCCCCAGCTTGACGCCGGATATTTGCGCCAAACTCATCGCGGGGGTTACGGCGGAGGCGGCCGGCCGCTCCATCACCGAACTCGAGGCGGAACGGGACGCGGGCTTGATGCGCGTGCTCGCGGCGCGCGACGCCCCGCCGAAGTGAGAGGCGGCGGTGGCAGCTCATTCCCACCCAATCGCTAAAGTGTTTACCTCGGCTACCAGCAGGCGGAGGCTAGCCTAGCCATGTCACTTGATCCCTCGACCAGTGAGGTCCTCACCTCTGTTTCCACCGCGACGATCACGACCATCTTGCTGAAGAGGGGTCTGCGCAACCTGTGGATCCGCGGCGCGCGCCCTCTTGAGAAGGGGCAGCCCCGTTGCGCCGGGCGAGCGTTCACTTTGCGTTTCGTGCCCGCGCGCGAGGATCTCGCGACGCCCGCGTCCTGGAGTTCGCCGATTTCCACCCGCGCGGCGATCGAGGCCATGCCGAGTGGCTGCATCTCGGTGGTGGATGCGGGCGGCGCCACCGATGCCGGCATCTTCGGTGATATCCTGACGGCGCGAATGGCCCGCCGAGGCGTCGCAGCGCTGGTGACCGACGGTGCCGTGCGGGACGTCGCCGGTGTGCTCGGAACCGGACTCCCAGTCTGGTGCCAGGGCGTCGCGCCACCGCCATCCGTTGCTGCTCTTACCTTTGTCGGCTGGCAGGAGCCGATCGGCTGCGGCGGCGTCGCCATTTTTCCTGACGACGTGATCGTGGCTGATACTGACGGGGCGGTTGTCATCCCAGCAGCGCTGTTGGATGTCGTTCTGGCTGAAGCACCCGAACAGGAGCGGATGGAAGCCTGGATCATGGAGGAAATTGGCCGAGACGCGCCTTTGCCGGGTCTCTATCCGATGAATGCGGAGACGAAGGCGCGTTACGAGGCCTCAAACAAGGCCGCGGATCCGCCCGGGACCGGGCACTAAACCCAGCATTTGCGCCCCCGCGCCTTGTCGCACATGATGCCATCCTGCGTGCTTTCGCACACAACAACGACGCATGGGCGCCTTCCTGGCGATTGTCCGGGGCGACGATAACAGTGCGGCAGGAACGAAACCAAGGATCGCGTCATGAGCGTCACCCGCAGCCTTAAAGAACGCCTTCGCCGAGATGGGAAGGTGTTCGGCCCTATGATATTCGAATTCTTCTCGCCGGGAATGCCGGCGATCGTTGCCGGATCCGGCGCGGATTTTATTCTATTCGATATGGAACACACCGGCCTCGGCTATGAGACCCTGAAACACATGATTGCCGGTTGCAGAGGCCTGGACGTGGCACCGCTGGTTCGTGTGCCCACCAGCGAATACCACTTCATCGCCCGAGCACTCGATCTTGGCGCACATGGCATCATGGTCCCGATGGTCGAGAGCCGCGCCCAGGCCGAGCATATCGCTGCCTGCGCGCATTACCCCCCTTTCGGCAGGCGCGGAGCGGCATTCGGTGTCGCGCATGATGGTTACCGGGCTCAGCCAATCGCGACGATGGAAATAGCGCGCGAACGCACGCTGGTCATCGCTCAGATCGAAACCGCGACGGGCCTGGAAAATGTCGAGGAAATCGCGGCGGCAGAAGGCGTCGACGTGATTTGGCTCGGCCATTTCGATCTCACGAATTTTCTGGGGATACCCGGTCAGTTCCAAAACCCAATCTACTTAAGCGCCGTCAAGCGCATCGTGGAGGCGGCAAAGGCCAGCAAGAAGGTCGCGGGTTTTCTTGTGCCTGACGACAAATGGGCGACGGAATATTGGGAGCACGGATTTCGCATGATCGGCGTCGGGCCGGATCATGTGCTGTTTCAGAGCGCACTCGCACAGCGCCTCGCGTTTCTGAAAAGCCAGGCCTGACCTCGTCGGCTCGCGTGCCGCACTGCTGAAACCGTCGGGGCGCGGGGCGGCTGCGATGCCTCGCCTCGAACTGATCTACATCCCGGCGGGTTTCTGCAGATCGGCGCGATGGATTTGGTTGAGGAATTCGAGATACTCGGAGACAGAGGATACCGATCGCTCCGTCACCGATCGATCCGACCAGCGAAATCGCACGACACCAGAGGATTTATCTTTTCCGACATGAAATCTCGCTTTCACAAGCGTGATGCCGAGTGTGGACTTCTTGCCTGATTTTCCCATAGCGCGCTTAAGCCGTGCGATTCGATCTGGGCATGTCGCATATCCCTATCTGGCTTAGCTCGGCTCAAATTCGTGGCGAAGCCAAGCTGCCGGGCTGTGGCCGCAATCACTCCCCGAAAAAAAAGACGACGCTGTAAGAGCGCCGCCAAGTTTAGGGAGGGAACCTGCAGCGGGCCTTAGCCGTGCTGCGGACGGGACAATGATGTCGGATGCATCGACGGGCAATTCCTTTTGTGCGCTGCACAAGTGCTAACAGCTATGCCCAGCGTGATAGGGTCGGCCGACCGGCTTTGAGTGCTAAAGCTGGATGGGGGACGCTGCTCGGCAGCCGGTCCTTGATTGTGAGTGGCGGCCCGCGGCTAGGTGTAAGCAAGAAAAATAAGGGCATGATTACATTGTTCCAGGTCATACTCAGTGGGCTTGCGATCGGCGCGATTTACGGCCTGATCGGGATGGCACTGGCGATTTCCTACTACGTCACCCGCGTCATCAATTTTGCCCAGGGACAGTTGTTGATGATCGCCATTATGGTCGTGGCGGCGATTTCGTCCGCCGGGTGTTCCCCTTGGATAGCGGTTCTCGCGGGACTCGCCGCCTCCTGCGTCATCGGGGTCCTGTCCTATGTGGTGGCGGTGCGGCCGATCCTCGCCTTCGATCGCTTCAGCTTCGGCTGGCTAGTGAGCACCTTGGGCTTCGCCGTGGTGGTCGAGAATGCCGCCGCTTATATCTGGGGTCCGACGTCGCGGCCTTTTCCTCCGCTTCTGAACAGTTCCAGCCTCCACATCGGAGGCGCCATTCTCACGCAGCAGCAGCTTCTGGCAATTGTCGCAGCAATTGGCCTTGCCGCCGTATTCGAGTTGGTGCGCAGGCATACGCTGTTTGGCAAGCTTGGCATGGCAATCGCGGCCGATCCGGAAATGGCCTCCGCCATCGGGGCGAATATCACGGTGGTTGCGGTCGTGGCCTTCGCTATCTCGGGGCTTTTCGCAGGCATCGCAGGCATCCTGATCGGGCCGCTGACCTTCGCGAACCCCTATCTCGGTGACACCTACGGAACCTATGGCTTCATCGCGATGATGATCGGCGGGGGAACCGAAAAGCCCGTTGCCGCCATGTTCGGCGGCCTGCTTCTGGGCATTCTGTCCGAGGGCGCCAATGCACTGATCAACTCGCAGGCATCCGACTGGTTTCCGTTCCTCGTGCTCGTGGTGATTTTGATTTTCACGCCGCGAGGTCTTTTTAGTTCCGGAAATTTCTTGCTCCGTCTCCGCCCGGCACATTGATCGCGCTGCCGAGGAAACGCCGCGATGAATGGAAAGCCGGTGCAAGTCTCAACGCCAGTCGGTCGGATGGGGCAAATCGCGGCCCGATTGAAGCAAGCGGCAGGTCTGCTCGTAGTGGTGGGATATGTTCTCCTCACCTATATTGTCGCGAATTTAAATCTGAACCTCCAAAGCCTCGTCCTGGTTGCCGCGGTCTTTGGAATTTTGGCGATCAGCCTCGATTTGGTCGCGGGCACGCTTGGACTCTACTCGCTAGGCCAGGGTGGTTTCTTCGCGATCGGCGCCTATGCCACGACACTGGCGGCCACGGATTTGAACATCAATGTCTTCGTTCTGTTGCCCGTTATTCTCGCAATCACCGGCCTGAGCGGCATGATGATCGGCGCGATGTCTCTTCGCGTCAGCGGCCTGTATTTCGCCATCACGACATTCATTTTTACCCTCATAATCACGGTTCTGGCGACAGATCTACAGATTACGGGTGGCACACAAGGTTTGCTTGGCCCGCCTTTCCCGGACTTCCCGCAAAGCCTCACCGTGCTCGGCTCATCGGTTGCCTGGTGCGCCATGCTCTCGCTTTTCGCTGCCACTGCTCTGGTCTGGAACATACGGAAATCGCCACTGTATCCAGTGCTGCTCGCGATCAGGGATGCCGAGCCCTTCGCTGAGGCCGCTGGAGCGCGTACGGCGCTTATCAAAATCGGCGTCTTCGGCCTGTCAGCTTCCTTGGCGGGATTCGCGGGATGGCTCTTTTCCTTCCTTGGCGTCGTATCTCCTGGTCAGTTCGACTGGGCGGTCTCGCTGAACATCCTCGTCATGGTGCTGCTGGGCGGAATCAATACTACGCTAGGCCCGCTTGTGGGCGCCGCTTTCGTCAGCGCATTCCCGGCCGTCGTCAATATCAACCCTTGGCTCCAAGAGATCATCTACGGAGCACTCTCCATCTTCGCTATCACCGTCTTCCCCGAGGGTGTGGTGGGAATAATCAAACGCTACGTGTTTCGGGACGGCAGGAGCGAGACCATCGGGCGTGCGGATCAACAGGAGGCCGCTCCTGTTCCCCTGTCACGTCCAAACCAGGCCTTGATGCAGCATGGACCGGCCGTTGATGAAATTATGGTCGAATGCCGTGGCATCGAATTCGGCTATGGATCCGGTCCCAAAGTCCTGCGCAACGTGGATCTCATTGTGAAGCGCGGCCATATCCACGGCCTTATCGGCCCGAACGGATCCGGCAAAAGCACGCTTGCGAATGTCATCGCCGGCCGTTTGCGACCATCGTCGGGAACGACGACCGTTAGGGGATCGCGGGTCGATCGTTTTGCCCCGAGCGATCGCGCGCGGCTCGGCCTGCGGCGAACCTTTCAGGCCGCCGAATTGGTGCGCGAATTGACCACGCGGCAGAATGTTCTGGTCGGCTTATATAGCAGTGTGCCCGGTATCGTGCGAAGAGCGGCAGTCTGGCCTTTGCTCCCGTCCGGCCGGCGCGACATGAAACAGATGCAAACACGGGCCGCCGAAGCTCTGCTTTCGGCCGGCGCCGGGGATTGGACCAATCGGCGGGTCGGTGGTGTCCCGCATGGGATCGAGCAACTAACGCAGCTCGCATCGGTATGCGTGGCGGGTCCGGACATTATCATTCTAGATGAACCGGCAACCGGTCTGTCAACGCGGGAGGTTGATCATCTGGCGCGTATTCTCAGCGGTCTGAAGGCTCAGGGCGTCACCATGATCATCATCGAGCACCAGACGCGTTTCCTATTTCCACTCTGTGATCAAGTGACGGTCTTAAATGCGGGCGAGGTCATCCTCACCGGCACGGCGGATGAGGTTAGGGCAAACTCCGTCGTCAGGCAGGTATATCTGGGCGAATGAAAACCGAACCAAACCAGGCATTGCGGATTTCATCGCTATTCGCTGGATACGGGCGTTTTGACGTCGTTCGCGACATTAGCCTGCGGATCGAGGAGGGCGAAGCCGTCGCGCTGCTCGGTCCGAATGGTGCCGGGAAGACAACGGTCTTGCGCGCGATCATGGGTCTGGTGAAACACCGGAGAGGCACGATCCAGGTGTTCGGAACAGAGATTTCCGCGCTTCCCACGCATCGGATCGCCAGCGGATATGCCGCGATCGCTCCCGAAGGTCGCCGGCTTTTTCTCGATCAGTCGGTGGAAGACAACCTGATGCTCGGCGCCTTACATCTACGCCGGGACAAGGCGCGGGTTCAGGCGCTCATCGAGTCGGTCTACGAACTTTTTCCGGTATTGCTGGATTACCGCCGCCGCCGCTCGGCTTTCCTCAGTGGCGGGGAGCAGCAGATGGTCGCGATCGGGCGGATGCTGATGAGCGATCCGCAGGTGCTGCTTTTGGATGAGCCCTCAGTGGCGCTGTCGCCAGTTGCTGTGGACATCGTCGTGAAGGCGCTTCTGGAACTGCGGAAAAGAGG
Source organism: Acidisoma sp. S159 (assembly GCF_009766125.1). Lineage (NCBI taxonomy): Bacteria > Pseudomonadati > Pseudomonadota > Alphaproteobacteria > Acetobacterales > Acidocellaceae > Acidisoma > Acidisoma sp. S159. Next base: position 443,915 of record NZ_LMUG01000032.1, on the reverse strand, counting down.
CGCCTCACTACTGCTCGTCGAGCAGCGCATCGATGTGGCGGTGCGGATTTGCGACCGTCTGTATATCATGACGCACGGTGAAATTGTCGACGAGATGAATCCGGATACGATCGGCCATGAAGGCATCGGAATGATCAATAAGTATCTGGGCTAGCCGATCCCCCGCCCGGGATGCACCAAATATAAGCTTCGGTGCATCCTACCAATCAGGAGTTTAGTCGGTAACTTCTACCCATGTCTTGGTCGCCGCGTCGTATTTGACCAGGGTTAGTTCGGCGGCCGTAATGGTAACGTGGTTCTGCGGGCTGAAGCCAAGATCGCCGGTAATGCCACCAAAATGCGAGATCGAGTTGAATGCCGCCTGGAGCGCTTTCGGCTCAGTCGACTTCGCGTTCGTGATGGCCTGAGCGAGCATCATGATACTGTCGTAGCTCGTCTCAGCGAAAGGCGTAGGGTCCTCGTTGAACTTCTTTTTATAGTCCGCGGCAAAAGCTTGCAGGTCGGCGCTCGGATGCAGCGCGGAAGTAAGCGCCGCGCTGATCGTGCCGTCCGCCTGATCACCAGCCAGCTTGGAGTAGGTATCGTCCGCATTAGTCTCGTCATTGCCGAAGACGGTGTACTTTAGCCCGAGAGAATGGAGATCCTGAGCAAATGCCGCCTGATCCTGAGGCGTAAGCCACACGTCAACGCAGGTCGCCCCGGTCGCTTTGATCGCGTTGATCTCCGGGATCAGACCGGTCGTCGCGCCGGTCGACCAATTCTCGGTAATCGTTTGATTGCTGGCGATGAGTTTGCCGGCCTTGTCGTAGACCTGCTTGATCCCGTAATAACCGCCCTCGCCATAGGTCGTCGGGTCATGCAGGACGGCGAGACCGGACGGGCAATGCTTCAACGCATATTCCGCGATTTTCGCACCCCATGCGAAGGTGTTCAATCCGAAATCGAAAACCCAAGGGTTCGGCGCGCCATCTGGCCCTTGGGTGTAAACCGTCAGCCCGCCGTCATCGACCACGCCGATATCCGGAATCTTGTACCGATTGGCCAGCTGCGCCGTCACAGGCCCGGTATCTGGCGAGCCAGCGATCGCAACCGCCCCATTGCTCACAAGCTTCTTGAACAACTGACCCGCGAGCGTGGCAGAAGCGTCATCATTGTGCCATTCCAGCTTGAGCGGCCGGCCGAGCACACCACCGCTCGCATTGATCTTCTCGATTGCGAGTTGTGCACCCTGAACCGTGGCGACACCCGTCGATCCATAAGCGCCGGTTGTTCCGGCAATCAAACCAACCAGGATCGGATCACTGTTTGCATAGGCATAGCCCGTCCCGAAAAGCAGTGTAGCCACCGTCGTGATAATACTATTAGCAAGACGCTTCCTCATCGGATCTCTCTTTCCTCTTTAAGTCCGGGAATGTTATACGCTGCTGGCCTCACCACTTAGCCGAGCGAAGGACCCTTGTGCCGCCGTCCGGAATTAGCAATCGAACCGGATAGGCGAGGATCAGCGCGCGCGACTGTCTTCCGACTGATTGTCTGCCACATCGCCGCGCCTGTCCACAGGTCTTCCTCGTTGCGCCCTCAACGCACCGCCCAAATGCCCCGGTTGTCCCACCTGCGGCATTTATCGGCGCGAAGGATTGCAGTATTCCGGTTCCGACCGATTCCAAGGACAAGCCATGAAACTGGATCACACTGCCAAGGGCGTTTACCCAATCGCGCCCACGCCTTTCAGCGCGGATGGCCGCATCGACTTCGCCTCGATCGACCGCATGACGGAGTTTTATCGCGAGGTCGGCAGTACGGGCATGACGGTGCTCGGCGTGATGGGGGAGGCGCCGAAGTTGGACAATGAGGAGGCGGTGGAAGTCGCCACGCGCTTCATCCGCCGTGCCGAAAACCTGCCGGTAATCGTGGGGGTCTCCGCACCGGGCTTCGCCATCATGCGCAGCCTGGCCCTGGCCTCCATGGAGGCCGGTGCAGCCGGGGTGATGATTGCGCCGCCGAACACACTGCGCACCGATGACCAGATTGCGACCTACTATAGCCAGGCAATTGAAGCGATCGGCGATGACGTGCCCTGGGTGATCCAGGACTATCCGCTGAACTTCACGGTCGTGATGACTCCCGGCGTCATCCGGCGGATCGTTACAGAAAACAAGTCCTGCGTCATGCTCAAGCACGAGGATTGGCCGGGGCTGGAAAAGATCTCCACCTTGCGCGGCTGGCAGGCTGAGGGGGCGATGCGTCCCATCTCCATCCTGTGCGGCAATGGCGGATTGTTCCTGGATTTCGAAACCGAGCGCGGCGCGGATGGCGCCATGACGGGCTACGCCTTCCCCGACATGCTTGTCGATGTTGTGCGCTTGCAGACCATTGGGCAGCGTGACGCGGCGCATGATTTATTCGACGCCCATTTGCCTTTGCTGCGCTACGAGCAGCAGCCCGGCATCGGCTTGGCCATCCGCAAATACGTGATGGCCAAGCGCGGCATCCTCGCCTCGGATGCCCAGCGCAAACCCGCCGGCGGCATGACGGCCCTTGCCAAAGCCGAGGTCAACTACCTGTTGGCTCGCTTGGAGCGACAGGATGCGCGGGCGGCGGGTCTAGCCGAATGAGCGCCAAGTTCCGGCCGACTGGTTCTGAGGGATTTTGACCGAATTTCGATCTGTAGATGAACAAACGGTCGATTTTGCGTGGCGCGTTATGATCGGTCTTGACCGATCATAACCGCTCATGTCTAGAATATAGCGCGGTATGGGCGGGAAGACCCATTGCACCCAAAGCGTGAGCCAGGGAGCGAGGATCGACGGCAGGCCGCCAAGATCTACTCTTAGGGAGCAAACAATATGCCCATGTGGCAGAACCGCATTCCAATGATCCTGCTCGCCGCGAGTTCGGTCAGTTTACTTTCGCCGCTTGCTCAAGCGCAGGACAAGACCACGGTCGGCTTCGTGACCCATTCGCAGGGTGACTCCTTCATCCAACAGATTATCGAAGGTGCCCAATCGGCGGCGAAGGATCTGGGTGTCGACCTCAAGGTTGCCCAGCAATCCGGCAGCGATCCGGACGGCCAGTTGAAGCTTGTGCAGAACATCGTCAATGCCGGCGCACAGGGCGTCGCGACTTCAGTGCCGGGCGAGTCCATGGCAAGAAGCCTGGATGATATCATCGAAAGCGGCGTTCCGCTGGCCCAATACAACTTGCTCAGCAGGGCAGTGAAGGGGCCTTACGTCGGAGAGCGTTCGACGGAAAGCGGCCGTATCCTCGGCAAGATGATCTTCGACAAGCTCGGTGGCGCCTCCGCAAAAGGCAAGGTCATCCTGGGCAACTGCTTCCCGGGACTCACGGTTCTCGAAAATCGCGGGCGGGGTGTCGAGGAATCGCTCAAAGCGGCGCCAGGGCTGACGATTCTCGGACCTTTCGACGTGAAGGTCAGCGCAGTCGAGAACTACAACCATTGGGAGCAGCTTTACGCGGCCAATCCGGATGCGGTCGCGCTCGTTGGCCTCTGCGCACCTGATGTCGCGAGTCTTGGCAAACTGAATGCCGCGAATGGCGATAAGTTCATCGCGGGCGGCTACGACCTTACGCCGCAAAATCTCAAGGCAGTGAAGGACGGTCACGCCTATGTCACGCTCGGACAGAGCGCTTATGTCCAAGGGTACCTGCCCGTAGCTCTGGTGGTGCAAGCGATCAAGACGAAAAAGCCTCTGCCTGTCGGCTTCTTCAATGCCGGCACCCAGGTCGTGACGGCCAGCAGTGTTGATATGGGCAACAATCTGCCGAAGATCACCTTCGAGCAACTCCAGACGATATCAGCCTCCCCTGATGCCACAGTGGAATTCTACAAGCCCTGGGCGAAGACTGTTGCAGGCGCTGACGCGCTCAACGGAATGCAGCCCATCTCCGCCGAATCCCAGTAGACGGCATGCAGGGCGAGCGCGACGATGGCCGGGACCTAACGCGCGCTCGTGCTGCGGCGAGCCCGGCGGTGGCAAACCCACTGCTTTCCGTTCGCAGTCTGACCAAGCGCTACGGCGGCGTTGTCGCGCTGAGCGGCATGAACCTCGAAGTGGCACGGGGCACCGTTCACGCCGTCGTCGGTGAAAACGGCGCCGGGAAATCCACGCTGATGAAGGTATTGGCTGGCGCCGTGCGCCCTGACGGCGGGGAAGTGTTGATCGAGGGCCAGGCCGCCACGATTGGTTCTCCCACCGCCGCTCGCGCCGCCGGAATCGGCATCGTCAATCAAGAGCTCAGCCTTTTCCCGCAGCGCTCCGTTCTCGCCAATCTCTTCGTCAATCGCGAGCCGGTGCGCGCGGGTCTGGTCTCGTTGCGAGACATGGAGGATCGCAGCAGAGCGCTTTTGGGACAATTGGGCCTGCATGTCGACGTCCATGCGCCTATCAGCGCACTGAGCATAGGCGAGCAGCAACTTGTGGAACTCTGTCGGGTTCTTCTGGAGGAGCCACGGCTGCTCATTCTCGATGAACCAAATTCGGCCCTAAACGAGCGGGAGACGAAACGGCTATTCGAGGTTCTGAGGCGGCTGCGTTCCGGGGGTATCACCATGCTCTACGTGTCGCACCGCCTTGAAGAAGTCTTCGCTATCGCCGACCGGGTAACGATTACCCGCAACGGACATGACGTTCTGACAAAAGCTACATCTGACCTCACGATATCGGAAGTCATCGAGGGCATGATTGGGACACAGGCACGCGAACTGTTCCCACCACCTTTGCCAAATCAGACCACCGCGACGCCGGCACGGCTGAATGTTAGCGGCTTGAGCGGCCAGGAACTGGCGGGGATTTCTTTCGACGTCACTTCGGGCGAGGTCGTGGGCCTGGCCGGCTTGGAGGGTTCAGGCGTGTCTACGCTGTTGGGAATGCTCTTCGGAACACAAAAAGCGAAATCAGGCGAGGTTCGCTATCCGGATATGAAGGGCCTGCCCCGCAACCCGACAGAGGCGGCACGGAGAGGCATTTGCCTGGTTCCGGCGGACCGTCGTCATCAGGGCCTTATGCTCGACAAGAGTATTCTCTTCAACATCAGTAACGTTCTTGTCGGCGCCTTGAACACCGGGAGTCCCTGGTTCGGCCATCGCAGCGCGCAGACGCGAGCCCAGCGTCAGATCGATAAGCTCAGGATCAAAACGAAATCATCCAATACCTTGGCCAATCAGCTTTCCGGTGGAAACCAACAGAAGGTCGTCGTCGGCAAATGGCTGGAGATCGCACCCAACGTGATCCTCCTGGAAGATCCGACGCGCGGTGTGGATGTCGGTGCGAAACGGGAGATCTATGAGCTGATTCGGCAGATGTCGGCAGATGGCCGGATCGTGCTCTTTAGTTCGACGGAACTGCCGGAACTCATCGGATTATGCGATCGCGTCATGGTTCTCTATCGCGGCAGGTTGGCAGGAACCGTCAGCGGCGCCGACATCGAAAATAGAATTCTACTCCACCTGATCAATACGGGCGAGATGCCGGCGCTAGCGGCCAAAAGCCGTGCCGTGTGATCGTTGCCGATGGAAAGTCATAGGAAAGCCAGTCGATGACAGATCTCACCGGAAAGATCGCCGTCGTCACCGGCGCGAGCCGTGGTTTGGGCCAGCGTGTGGCGGTGCGGCTGGCCGGGGCGGGTGCCACGGTCGCTCTCGTCGCGCGGCAAGAAGCGCAACTCCGGGAGACGGCGAAGCTGGTGGCCGCGTTAGGCGGCCGCTCCCATGTTTTGCCTGCGGATCTTAGCCGGGCAGAGTCACTTGATCTCATAAAGTCCAGCGTGGAGGCCGAACTTGGCCGCCCTTCCATTTTGGTCAACGCCGCCGGGATTTTCGGGCCGATCCAACTTATCAAAGACAGCGATCCCGCAGCCTGGATTGAAACCATCATGGCCAATACGGTCAGCGCCTATCTCACTTGCCGCGCATTTGTGGGGGGCATGATCGATATGGGCTGGGGTCGCATCGTGAATGTCACATCGGCGGCCTCCTTGCACGAACCAGGGCCAATCAACAGCGCCTACGGTACAAGCAAAGCCGCGCTGAACCAATTCACGCGCCATCTCGCGGCGGAAATCGCGGGCACAGGCGTTACTGCCAATGTCATCCATCCGGGTGACGTGAAGACCGATATGTGGGCCGAGATCCGCGACGCGGCCGAACGGCTGGGTCCGGTCGCCAATGCCTACCGCGATTGGGCACGCTGGGTTGAGCAGACTGGTGGCGACGATCCCGAAAAAGCGGCTGACTTGGTTCTCGATCTGATGGGTCCAGACGCGGCCACGGTCAGCGGACGGTTCCTGTGGATTCAAGGGGGCCTGCAGGCCCCTATTCCAAGTTGGGGCAAGCCTTCGGAAACGCAGCCTTGGAGGAAATGACGGCGTGAGCGATATGCGCGGCCTGAGTGCGGGACCTTCCTCGACCGCGGCGCCGCGAAGCGCACGCTGGCGTTTTGGGGTTCCGGAGGAAGTCGGTGTTGTCGTGGCACTCGTTGTTCTGATGGCGATCATCGGGATCTCACGGCCGCGTTTTCTGAATCCGCTCAACCTGCTGACGATTCTGGGCAATACGACCTTTCAAGGCATGCTCTCGCTCGGCATGGTGTTTCTGCTGGCGATCCGCGAGATCGATCTTTCGGTCGGCTGGATGTTTAATTTTTCGGCCGTGTTTTCAGCGACCCTCATGGTCGCCGGCTTCAATCCATGGCTCGCGACCTTGGGCGGCGTGGCTTTCGGCGCTCTGCTGGGGCTGATGAACGGCGCCTTGGCGGTCAGTTTGCGCCTGCCATCGATCATCATCACGCTCGGCACCTATTCCATGTTCCAGGGGTTGTCGCTTGTCGTGAACAGAGGCCGAGCCGTCGTTCCATCGGACGAATCGAGCAGCTTCTTTACCTTCATCTCGGCGAAGGTCCTTGGTGTCGTTCCCGTCGTCGCCATCATCTTCGTGTTGCTCGCGATAATTCTGCATATCGTCTTGCGGCGCACGCGATTCGGCTATCGCGTGCAGGCCGTCGGCAGCAATCCAGATGCCGCGCGTCTGGCGGGCATCCCGATAGCATTGGTCCGGTTGCAAACACTCGTGCTCATGGGCGCCATCAGCGGACTATCAGGGTCGATGTACATCGGATTTCGGGGGGCGATCGATCCAAATGAGGGCGCGGACTTCGCGCTCATTGTCATCGCCGCTGTCATTATCGGCGGAACCCCTCTTTCCGGCGGCGCGGGCACGGTGATCGGTGCTGTGGTGGGCATGCTCATCATTCAGGTCATCAGCAGTGGCATCATATTCTTCGGCATCGACGCTACGTGGAGTACCTTCGTTACCGGCGCTGTCATTGTGGTAGCCGTCGCCTTGGACCAGATCGTGAGATATCAGCGGAACCGCCGTATCGCCGGGGGCTGAGGACTATCCAGGCCGTTCTCAAGCTGCTTCCACACGGGATTGTTCGACCTGGCTCCAGTATAGAGAAATCACCGTGTCGATATGCTCGGCCATGGCCTCCTCTGCACGATCCTTGTTCCGGTCAACCAGAGCCATGAAGATCTTGGAATGTGCGGTGAACGCCGTCTCCTCCGCTCCCTGAACTTCGAGAACCTGCTTGCGCTGCTCCGTCAGCCAACCCGTGAGCGCTTGATAGATGCCGACCAGCAAAGGATTTCGCGAGACTCGTATAATTTCAAGATGAAAGATCACGTCCGTCTGGCTGAACAGGATGTTGTTCCCTTTGGCCGCTCGATTTTTTTCCAACGCGGCTGAAATCTGCTCCAGCTCATCTGAGGTAGCGGTCATCGCAGCAGTGCGTACGATCGCGACCTCCAATGTTTTCCGCAAAGCCTGGAATCGATGGACGCCCTCATCCTCGGACAGATATATGCTCACCGCACCGCTCATGGCGGAAACCAGCTTGTCCATATTGGATTTAGTGACGCGCGCCCTCTCTCCGTTCCTGATGTCGATAATTCCCTTCTGCTGCAGGGACAGCAGTGCTTCTCTGAGAGTCGCGCGGCTCACGTTGAAGCGGCTCATCAACTCCTTTTCGGCGGGCAGCAACTCGCCATCGACGAGTTGACCCTGCACAATCATCCGCTCGATCTGGGAAGTGACCTGCTCGTATAGCCGCGCTTTCCTGACAGGCTGAAAGCCCATTGCGTCCTCCGCTGGTCAGACCTTCTTCGAAGCCGACCGTGTCTTTCTGCCTATCAGACAGGTTGACAGTCAATAGCGGCGACAATAGGCTAGAGAAAATTGCTTTGCGGAATAGCCGCGTTGCATGCTGGCTCCTCAGCGATCCAGTGTTCCGATGCGTCGGCTCCTTCGCCCTGCAGTAAAATACAAGGGCGAAGCCCGGAAGAGGATGGAACGATGTACAAGAAGATCGGCCTCATCGCCTTGCTGTCGGCACTGGCAATCACGGGACAGGCCCGGGCTCAGAGCGTATCGCAAGTTCCGAGCTCCGGGCCGAAACCGCCCGGCGCTCCAATAACCATGCAAATGCCCTGGGGCACGTTCAAGCTCGCGGACCGCATCGCCGACAAGATTCGCAAGCATGAACCGATCAATGTCGTCTATTCTTACCAGGCCTCCGGCATTCCGCTATATTCCCAGCAACAATTGATGGGATTCAAGAACGGCTGCGCGGAAGCAAAAGCCATCTACCCCATGAATTGCGCCGCGATCGCGCCCGTGCAGGAGGACGCAAACCAGCAGGTTTCCCAGATTCAGGCTAAGCTCGCCACCAACGAAATAGATTGCTTGTCCGTCATGCCGGTGACGTTCGACTCAGCAACGACATTGGTCAATCAGATGATCGCCAAGGGTATTCCGGTGTTTTCCGTTGGCGTCCCGACCCATGGGCATGAATTCACAAACTTCACTCAGATTCCGCTCAAAGAGGGCGCGACAGCCGCACAAGTGGTGTTGGATTGGATGAAGACATCCGGTAATAATCCCAAGGTCTTCGCGATATCGGGAGGTGCCCCGTCACAGCAGTGGGCTCAAGGGCGGCTGAAAGGCTTCAGGGAGGCCATCGAGAAAGCCCTTCCCGATACGAAATTCCTCACCACTGAAACGAATGCCATCAACACGTCCTTCGATCCAGGAAAGACCTACGATACCTATCGGACATTCCTTTTGGGCCATCCAAACGTCCAATTCATCGTGAATGTCGATATCGGGGCCGAATACGCTGATCGCGCAATCGTCGATCTGAACCGCACTGGGAAGGTTTTCACAATTGGCTGGAACGTCAGCAAAGGCCAGCTTGACGCAATTGACAAGGGCATTCAGATCGCGCTGCTCGATCAGCGCTGGCCCGATCAGGGAGCTTTCGGTCCGTTTGCCTGCGCCCGTTTCCTATCGCAAGGGGAAGTCCTGGCGAATACCCAAAGCCTCTTGCCCGTCCTAAAACCGGGCGTGCCAGCCGCGCGCGCGCAGTTCGAGAAATTCCTCTCGAACAAGCAGTGAGATTGTTGATGGCGGGCGGGACGGCGCATGCCTGACGGATCGCGGCGGGCTGGAGACATGACAGGCAAGCTCCCCTTCAGGGCGAGCTTCGCCGTTGTCGTGCGGGCTGGCGGGTTAGTTGCGGCGATCATCATCGTCGCGATTGTATTTGACCTTTTCAACGCGGCTTTCCTGAGCATCGATGTCGGGATATCCATTCTCCGCTCGATGTGCTCGGTCGCGATATTGGGTCTTGGCCTGACGCTCGTCATCATAAGTGGCGAAATCGATCTGTCGGTTGGCGCAATGTACGGATTTGCGTCGAACATCCTCGCCGTTACGTGGATTTTGGGTGGCTTGCCGATTTATCTGGCTTTGCCGCTGACGCTCGTGATCGGCGCCGTGGTTGGGATGTGCAACGGAATTCTGAGCACCTGGGCGCGCATCCCGTCTTTCATTGTCACTTTAGGCAGTTACAATCTGCTCTATGGCCTTTCGCTGCTTGTTACCAACGCCACTACCTTCAATCCGGTCTACCCTCCGGATGGATCGAATGTCGCGGCCGGGCAGCTTAAGTTCTTTGTTGGTCTGACACGTCAGCTGGGGGCGCATCAGCTCTCAGCAGAGATTTTTTGGATGATCGGCGCCGCGCTGGTCGTCGGCTTCGTTCTGCATTACTCACTCTTCGGCTTTCGTCTGTACGCCATCGGCGGCAATGCGGCGGCGGCGCGCCTCGCGCGCCTACCGGTCGATAAATACAAAATCCTTGCTTTCTCTGCGGCGGGCGTTTTGGCGGCCCTGGCCGGCATACTGGATTTCTCGTTTGTTCAGACCACGCAGCCCGATATCGGATTGTCACAGACCTTCCCGGTCTTCGCGGCGGTGGTCATCGGCGGCGCCAGCCTCTCCGGCGGGAAGGGCACAATCATCGGCACCTTAGGCGGCGCGTTTCTGCTCGCCGAACTCCAGACCGGACTTGCGGTGCTATCGCCGGGTCCATACGCGCAACAGATTTTTCTCGGGGTTGTGACGGTGGGAGCAGTCGGCTTAGATATCGCCCTCAGCCGATTTCGGTCCCGGAGGGCGGCGTGACTCCGGGAGTGAGTGCCGCGCCCCTGTCGAAGGGCGGTGGTATAGCTTTACGGGGACTCGCCAAAAGTTACGGAAACACCCGCGCACTGCAAGGCCTCGACCTTGATCTCGCGCCGGGCGAGATACTGGGGATTGCCGGACCCAATGGCGCCGGGAAAAGCACGCTGATCAGGATATTAGCGGGCGAGGAAGATGCCGATGCCGGGCAGATTTCGAATGATGACGGGCACTGCACGCGTGAGTTCCTGGCTAAGCACGTCGCCGTCGTCCACCAGGAGCCACAGCTATTTCCCAATCTCACAGTCGCCGAAAACCTCCTCGTCGGGCGTGAACGAACGCGCTTTTTCAGGCCGCGTATTCGCCAACCAGATCGGGAACTCATGTCCACCATGGGAATCCTAGTCCACTCCAACGACGCTGTATCGAAGGTTCGACTGGCAACGCGCCAGCGTGTCGAAATTGGGCGGGCCCTGGCGCGCAACGCGAAAATCTTCCTGTTTGACGAGCCAAATTCGGCTCTGAGCGCGGATGAGTCGAGAGATCTATTCCGTGAATTGCACAAGGTCTCCGAGGCGGGCAATATCGTTATTCTGGTCACTCATCGGCTCGATGATCTTGTCAGGCACACACGACGTGTCGCCTTGATCCGAGACGGACGGATTGATGGACAACTCACTGGCACGGGACTTACGGAAGAGGCAATAGCCCGTCTCCTTGTGCGAGGACTCGAGCCAGATGAGAAGAGTAACGATGCGGCCAGGCGAGCGCGAAAGGAACCGGGCGAGCCTCCGCTGCTGCAGGTAAGCGCGTGGTGCCACACCGCGAAAGCCTTCTCGAATGTAGAGTTCGCGCTGGCGTCGCGTGAGGTGGTCGCGGTCTTGGGTGTGGAAGGATCGGGCGCCCGGGAAGTATTGCGATCCATTGCCGGTTTCGAAAATTCTCGTGGCGATATTCGCCTGCGAGGGCGCGAAGGCGTCGCGCATGTCCGCTCGGCTACGGCCTATGTCGCGCCATCGCGCTCGGAAAGCTTGTTTCACAACCTAACCGTGGGCGACAATATTCTTGCTCGTCTGGCACGACCCGAGATCGCGAATATCTATGGCCGGCTGAAGAAGGCCGAGATGCAGTCGAGGGCGGATGTCGAAATTCGTCGCTTCTGGGTCAAGGCCGAGTCGGCGAGCCAAAGCATAACGACCTTGTCGGGGGGCAATCAGCAGAAGGTTGCGATCGCACAAGCGATTCTGAAACGACCGCAGCTTATTCTGCTCGAAGAGCCGACGCGCGGAGTCGATATCGGAAGCAAGCGCGAGATATATCAGCTGCTGCGTGACTTTGCCGACGACGGCGCGGGGGTCCTCATGTTTTGTACCGAAATTCTCGAGGTGTTCGAAGCGGCGGATCGGGTGCTTGTCTTTGTTCAGGGTCGGCTGGCGGCATCCATAAAGACCGCGGATCACGAGCGAATCGAAGAGTTGGCAGCCACTGTCGCGCGCGCGGCCGGTGAGGCCGTGTAACCGCGCCTTTCGATGGGGCGCCTCCGAAGCAGAAAGAAAGAAAATATACCAGGATTTTGCGAGCAGAAAATACACGGAGATTCGGGATACTACTGCGGCATCCGTTGTGCCGAAACCGATCTGAGGGATGACATGACAAATTCGTTTCGTATTGGCATAACGCGCGACTTACTGACCAGCAGCGGCGCGCCCTCTTTCGGCGAGGCGGCGCTTGCGGCGCTCGGTGGTAGAGAGTGGGAATGGGTGGAGGAGAACACCACCGACATCACGCCGGAGATTGCCGCGCGCTATGATGCTCTATGTGTCAATGGCCCGCGCGTGCCAGCTTCCAGCGTAGCGCGTGCCGATTGCCGGTTGCGGATCGTGGCGAGGCACGGAGTGGGATATGAGTCGGTCGATGTAGCCGCGCTCACTGCCGCAGGCGTCGTGGTGACCAATACACCTGTGGCCGTGCGTCGCCCTGTCGCGACGGCTGCGATGACATATGTTCTTGCCCTGGCGCAGAAACTCCTGATCAAGGACCGGCTGACCCGCACCGGCGGATGGAACCGTCGTACGGATCATATGGGCCAAGGACTGACGGGGAAACGCCTCGGAATTGTCGGCGCGGGCAGTATCGGGCGGGAGACGATAGGGCTCGCCCGTGCCTTCGGCATGAGCGCTCTGGCGGCGGACCCGTTCGGCGATGCGGCGGCTCTGCGCGAGTTGGGTGCCGAACTGGTGCCGCTTGATCAACTTATGCGTGACTCCGACTTCATCGTTGTCACCTGCTTGTTGAATGATGAGACGCGGCATCTCATCAACGGGCCCCGCATCGCATTGATGAAGCCGACCGCCTATCTGATCAATGTCGCGCGAGGCCCCATCGTCGAAGAAGCGGCGCTGATCGCGGCACTCCAGGCAGGCAAGATCGCTGGGGCTGGACTCGATGTGTTCGAGCAGGAGCCGGTGGATCCGGCCAGCCCGTTGCTGACCATGGAGAATACGATCCTCACACCGCATTCGCTATGCTGGACGGATGAATGCTTCGGTGCCATCGCAACCAGCGCACTCTCGGGCATCGATGCAGCTCTGTCGGGCCGGCCTCCTCGCTTCGTGGTAGATCCCGATGTGATGAAGCATACACGTGTGCGTTCATGGCTTGGGGTGGAAAGCTGAACCGGCACCACTGCCCTTAGATCGCAAACATATAGGCAGGACCGAACATCATGAGCAGCTCGACGGCCATCGCGAACGCCAACAAATCCGGGGCGCCGACGCGCATTGGCCTGATCGGCTGCGGTTTCTATGCGCAGAACCACCTTAACGCCTGGGATGACCTGAAGCATGAAGGTGGCGTGCTCGTCGCCGTATGTGATAGTGACCAGGGCCGCGCCCAAGCCGCTGGTGACGCGCGTGGGGTACCCTGGTTCTCTGATGCGGAAAAGATGCTGTCCGCGCTGCAGCCCGATCTGGTGGATATCGTGACCCAGATGAATGCTCATCGCTCATTGGTGGAACTCGTAGCACGGCACGGCATCGGTCTGATCGTCCAGAAGCCGCTCGCGCCAAATTGGGAGGACTGCCTGGCAATGGCCGCTGCGACCGCCCGGGCGAAGGTGTTCGCGGCGGTGCATGAGAATTTCCGCTACCAGCCACAAATGACCCGGATGAAGGAACTCATCGACACCAACACCATCGGAAAGGCGACCTTTGCGCGTATTTCATTCCGTATCGGTTTCGACGTCTATGCGTCGCAGCCCTATCTTCTGACGGAGCCGCGCGGCGCCATCCTCGATGTCGGCATCCACCTGCTCGACCTCGCGCGGTTTTTCTGTGGTGAGGTGGTGCATGTCTTGGCCGAAACCCAGCGACGCAATCCGCGCGTCGCTGCCGAGGATACGGCGACAATTTTGTTGCGCCACGAATCCACGGCTGTAACGGTGGTGGAATGCACCTACGAATCACGGAGGCTGCCGGATACCTTCCCGGAAACCTTGATCGAGATCGAGGGTGACGAGGGCGCGATCCATCTTCACGCGGGCAACCGCCTTGTCATCACCAGCCGCGGCGCGATGACTGAAGAAACCGTGGAGCTGCCATCGCTCGACTGGGCCGATCCGCGCTGGCGGGCAAGCCAGGTCGCGGTATTGGAGACGAACCGGCACCTGCTGAGGAGTTTCCGAACTAGTCGGCCGGCTGATACGAGCATTGCGGATAACCTCAATACTTACGCACTCGTCGATGCCTCATATCTGGCGGCGGAACGGGGCGTCGCGGTGGTTCCTAAACGCTGGGTGGAGGGCTAAGGATCATGGAGGGCGACCCTGCGGCTCCAACCTTGTTCGGGGTTACAGTCAGTTTCACGATTGCGGATGGCCAGCTTTCGGCCTTTCTCGCCCTGGTGCGCCGCAATGCCGCCGACTCCGTCCGGGAGGAGGAGGGGTGCCTCCGATTCGATGTTTCGGTGCCTGCGGACAAATCGGCTTCGCCAGTGGTCTTCCTCTACGAACTCTATCGTGACCGTGGCGCCTTCGACCTTCATCTGCGCAGCGGTCATTTCCTTGCCTTCGATCGAGCGAGCAGCCACCTCGCCGTAGAGAAAACCATCAACACCTATTTGGTCAGCGAGCATGCGAAAACCTGATCGGTGACGTGCTCCTGAGGCGATTCCGAGGTGCGGGGTAGTGGCGACTCGATAATTCATAGCCTGACGCCGGTGAACGCTCTTGAACCCCCCAGCCCAGATGGGGCAGAAGTTGCGCTCACGCGTCAGAAGGAAAATTGCTTTATGTCCAAAGCCTTTATTGCCGCCGTCCTCCAGGAATCCGCAGAACTCACTGGTGTGGCCGCGAATCGGGCTGCAACCGATGTAGTCCATGCCATCATCAACGAGTTGAAGAAGTCCGGGGGTTTTACCCTCCCCAGCTTCGGGACCTTCCGGGTCGTCAAGACAAAGGCTCGCAAGGCGCTCAATCCTCGCACGGGTGAGCCCGTGAAGGTGAAAGCCGGCAAAACGGTCCGGTTCAAGGTTTCGCCCACGCTCAAGAAGGCCGTCTAACGCGCAAGGCTGCCAGGACAAGGCGAGTCGCGAAAGGATCGGCCAAGTAGGCTCAAGAACAAATAACAGGGCGCGCAAGCCTGCTCTGGCGAGCAAGACCCGGTGGCGGCGGAAGCGGGTGATCGAGCGTATGAAGGCGCCGGTCCCCCCTTCATCCTCGGCTACCATCCTCTCGAACACGGGCGCAACAGCATGAACACGACGCTGACACAGGATGAGATTACCCGCCTTGAGGAGCGCGCCCGCTTCATCCGCCTGGAGACAATCCGGCTCATCAGCATTGCGAAAGTCGGGCATTACTCCTCGGCCTTCTCGGCAGCCGAGATCTTTGCAACGCTCTATTACGATACTATGCGCATCAGGCGTGACGAACCGGCATGGATTGATCGTGACCGCTTTCTCATGGGAAAGGGCCACGCGGCGGTGGCGCTTTTCCCGGTTCTTGCGGATCTCGGCTTCTTCCCGAAAGCATGGCTCGACCAATATACGCGCCTGGGCAGCCCGCTTGGCGATCACCCCGATATGCGCAAGGTTCCTGGAGTGGATTTCAGCTCGGGCTCCATCGGTCATGCTTTGTCCGCCGGACTCGGCATGGCGCTCGGCGCCCGCATCCTGAAACGCGACTTCCGCACCTTCGTCATGCTGGGTGACGGCGAAATGCAGGAAGGCCAAGTCTGGGAGGCGGCGCTCGCCGCGGCCAATCATGGCCTCAGCCGGCTCATCGCGATCATCGACCGGAACGGCTTTCAACTGGATGGCCGCGTCGATGACACGATGGCGATCGAGCCTTTGCGTGAGAAATGGGAAGCCTTTGGCTGGGACGTCTCGGACGTCGATGGGCACGATGTCGTTTCCGTTGCCGAATGCCTGAGGCGCCTGCGTGACGACGAGAGACGCGCCAAACCCGCATGTGTCATCGCGCATACGATCAAGGGCAAGGGCGTGAGCTATATGGAGACGGAGCCGGGCTGGCATCTCGGCTATCTCGCGCCGGCCGATGAGGCGCGCGCGATCGAAGAGATCATGGCGGGAGCCGCCCGATGAACCGGCCCCTCGACCCAGGTTCGTGGCAGTATCGCGAACTGAACAGCCGCGCGCCTACTCTCTCGACACTGTCCGACACGCTGATCGCCCTTGCCGAGGAAGGGCATCCCATTGTCGCGGGCAGCGCCGATCTGCAATATTCGAACGGCCTTGTCGGCTTCGCGCGGCGCTACCCCGAGCGCTTCATACAATTCGGCATTTCCGAGCAGAATATGGTTTCGGCGGCGGCCGGCCTCGCCACGACGGGACTCATGCCATTCGTCGCGACCTTCGCTTCGTTTCTAGCGTTGCTCTGTTGCGAACAAATCCGGATGGATGTCGCCTATTGCGCTCAGCCAGTACGGCTGATCGGCCATCATGCCGGCATTTCGCTCGGCTTCTACGGCACCTCCCATCATGCGACGGAGGATCTGGCGATCATGCGCAGTATCGCCGATCTTACAGTCGTCGCACCTGCGGATGGCGCGCAATTCGCGGCGGCGATCCGCGCCTCGGTTCACCACCCGCAGCCGATCTACTTCCGCATCGGCCGTGGTCACGATCCCGTCGTCTATGACCAGGACACGCCCTTTGCCTTTGGCGAGGCCATCACCCACGGCATTGGGGATGAGATCACGATCATCGCAACGGGCTCCAGCGTTCATCCGGCGCTCGAGGCGACGCGGGCCCTGCAGGCCGGCGGCAAGTCCGTCGGTCTCATCGACATGCACACGATCAAACCGCTCGATGAAAAGGCAGTCCTCGCCGCGGCCGACCGTTCCCGCATCATACTGACGGTCGAGGAGCACACGATATTGGGAGGTCTCGGCGGCGCGGTCGCCGAGGTGATGGCGGAGCATGGCGCGCGCGCGCGCCTGGTCCGGCATGGCATCAAGGACGAATTCAGCTTGATCGCTCCACCCACTCATCTCTACCGGCACTATCGGCTCGACGCGCAGGGTATCGAGGAGGTCGCGCGGGCGCTTTTGGCCTAGCGCGAAATCGCGTCGACCTCGCAACAGGCGGTAAGCGCCCGGCCGCGGCCCAAGACCCGAAGCGCGGGTTCTGCTAGGAAGGGCGAGATGCCGAAGGTTATCGGGGAGGTCCAGATGCGTGCAGTCGTGATTCACGGCAAGAGGGATTTGCGGGTCGAGACCGTTCCGCAACCGGTCGTGGGGCCAAGGCAAGTGGCGGTCCGGATCTCCAACGCAGGCATCTGCGGCTCCGATCTCCACTACTTCCAGCATGGCGCCAATGGCAACATCGTGCTGAGGGAACCGATGGTGCTGGGGCACGAAGTCGCCGGAGTCGTGGCCCAGGCGGGCGCCGATGTCCGCGGCGTCGCGGTGGGCGATAAGGTCGCGATCCATCCGAGCGCGCCTTGCGGCCATTGTGTGCATTGCCGCGAAGGTCGGTCGCGACACTGCAAGAGCATCCGCTTCCTCGGCAGCGCCATGCATTTTCCCCATACCCAGGGCGGCTTCCGGGAGCTGCTGGTCTGCGACGCCTCCCAGGCTTTCGTTCTGCCGGCCGAGATGGATCTGGCAGACGCGGCTTTCGCCGAGCCTCTCGCCGTCTGCCTGCACGCCGTCTCGCGTGCCGGTTCCCTTCTAGGGCGGCGAGTCCTGGTCACAGGGGCGGGGCCGATCGGGCTACTCGTCGCGATGCTGGCGAGACTCGGCGGCGCGGCCGAAATCGTGGTGACGGATGTCGCTGACCCGCCGCTCCGGATCGCCGCGAAGGCAGCGGATGCGCGTGTCATCAACGTCGCGACCCAGGCCGCCGAATTGTCGGAATTGATCGCGGATACTGGTGGCTTCGACGTCGCCTTCGAGTGTTCGGGCCATGTCTCTGGCGTCACCGCCTCGATCAAGGCCGTGCGCGCTTGCGGCATCCTTGTCCAGGTCGGGATGCTGGGTGGCGATATCGCAGCGCCCCTCGGCGAGATCGTGGTGCGGGAGATCGACTACCGCGGCACCTTCAGGTTCGATCGCGAATTCGCGGAGGCAGTCGCCCTGTTGGTCAGCGGCAGGCTGGACGTTCGCTCGCTGCTCAGCCACCAACTGCCCTTCGGCGAGGCGACAAGTGCCTTCGCACTGGCTGCGGATCGGTCCCAGGCGATGAAGGTGCAACTCGTCTTCCCGTAATCCTACCCGACCTCGACTTCATCCAAGGCAAGTCAGGCCGTCGCCGTAGCAGGCGCGACGGCGCTCTGACCATAGCCGCGATAGCGCGCGCGCGCCGCCTGGATCTCCTCTGGCGTAAGTAGCCGTGGCTGACCGGCGCTCCGAGCCAGCAGATACTGCCGCGCCAGTGTCTCGAGGCGAACGGCGGCCGCGAGTGCCCGCTTGAGGTCACGGCCATGGCAGATCATGCCATGGTTGCCGAGCAGGCAGGCTGTGCGGCCTTGAAGGGCCTCTACGGCCAAGACCGCCAGCCTGGGCGTGCCGAAGGTCGTGTAGGGCGAGCAACGCACATCCTCGCCGCCAAAGCCCACCACCATGTAGTGAAAGGCGGGCAGCGGCTCGCGCAGGCAGGCGAGGGCGGTGCAGGCGTCCGCATGGCTGTGGACAACCGCACCGGCCTCCGGGAAGGCCGCATAGATCGCGGCATGCATGGCCCATTCGCTGGAGGGTGCGCCGCCACCCTCCACCTCGCCACCCAGCGTCATCGTGACGAGGGCGTCTTCCGTGATCTCATCGATGGTGGCACCCCCCGGTGTGATCACCATGCCCTCGCCACGGCGGCGGCTGACATTGCCCGCGCTGCCGAAGTTCAGCCCGAGTCGCCCCATCTCGCGATAGGTCGCGGCCACATTCTCCGTCGTATCACTCAAGAAACGCCTCCCATTTCGTCCAGCACCCTCGCGAACATTTCGACATCTCCGAGCTTGCCGGATTTGAGGCAGAAGGACAGGCGTGTGGGCATATCCGCCATGCAGCGCCCCACGCCCAGCCGAGTGTAGGCCGCAACATGCAGCCGTTCGACGCCGAGCGCCTGCACTACGGCGCCGGACGTCTCCCCTCCGGCCACCAGGAAGCGTCGAACCCCAAGTTCCACCAGGCCTTGCGCTATGCGCCCCAGCAGCCGCTCCGCCCGGCGCCCCGCAGCGATGACGCCGAACCGGTTCTGCACGATGGCGACCGCGGCCGGATCGGCAGAACTCGCGATGCAGAACGGCCTGGAGGGTCCCGCCGCCCTGGCCCAATCCAGCGCGCCGGTCACTGCCGCCTCTTCCTCTGCCATCAGATCCAGGTTCAGGACGGGGTAGTCGCGTCCGAATGCCGCGATCTGTTCGCGCGTCCGATCCGCGCAGCTGCCGGCCAGCACTGCGCCAGAGCCGCGAACGGTATCGAGGGCAGGGAGGGCGGCGTTCGGCATCAGACCCTGCCTCCGCCACAGCGCCGGGTAGTGGGCGGCGACGCTGGACCCGCCGGTCATCAGTGGCCAATCCCAGGTCGCCGCCGCGATGCTGCGCAGATCGGCCTCGGTGATCGCATCGGCGATAAGAAAGGGGGTGCCCTCCGCCGCCTTCGCTTCAGAAAAAGCGCGAATCGCCGAGGCCCCCGCCTGAACCGTCGCCCAAGGCAGAAGCCCGACCCCCTTTGAAGTCTGCGGCGCCAGAACTTCCACAAGGTCCGAACGCGTCATCGGTGTGAGCGGATCGTGCCGCTTGGGCGAATTGGCGAGCAGCTGGTCGCCGACGAAGTGGTGTCCCTGGTAGACCGTGCGAAAAGCCTCGGGAAAGCTCGGACAGAACAGCACAGAGCGGGCGCCCATACGCTCCATCAGAGCCTCGGCGCAGTTGCCGATATTCCCGTGATCCGTGCTGTCGAAAGTCGCACAGTATTTGAAGAAGATCTGCCGCGTTCGCAGCCTTTGAAAAGCCGAGGCGGCCTGATCTATTTCGTTGAGCGCTTCTTCCGGCGGCGCCACGCGCGATCGCAATGCAACGACCACGGCCTCTATGTCGTCGATTTGATTCGGAATACCGCCGGGGCTCGTCACGAACAGCGTACGCGCGCCGCCGGCGGTCAGCATCCCCGCCAATTCGACCGCACCCGTGAAGTCGTCGCCTATCGCACCTAGGATGACCGAGTTGGCCATGCGCTGCCGTTTCCTCTCCCATCCGCCGTTTCGCCCAGGCGTGACATTGCGCCGCCCCACCGCAGGATGCGCGCGTGCTCCCGCGATGCCAAGCCGCTGCCATTGGGCACATCATCATGTTAGTCAAAACCACAGAACGTCGCATCGCAGGAGGCAATTTGCCATGACGTCATCCTTCTCATCTACAGCCGTGCAGGGCCAGAGAGTCCTCGTCACCGCTGGCGCCTCCGGGATCGGGCGCGCCATCGCCGATATCCTGGCCGAACACGGCGCCCGCGTGCATGTCTGCGACATTGGCGACGAACAGCTCGACGCTTACCGCAAGGTCCACGGTGCTGCCGCCGCGACTAAGGCCGATGTCTCCGATGAGGCGGATGTCAAACGAATGTTCGCGGCGGTGCGCGAGACGCTGGGCGGACTCGACATCCTCGTCAACAATGCAGGCATCGCGGGACCAACGGGCGGCGTCGAGGAAATAAGCCCGATCGATTGGCGACGGACGATCGACATTTGCCTCACAGGGCAATTCCTCTGCGCGCATGAGGCCGTGCCGATGATCAAGGCCGCCGGCGGCGGCTCGATCGTCAACCTTTCCTCGGCGGCGGGACGCTTTGGCTATGCCTACCGCACGCCTTATTCATCCGCGAAGTGGGGCGTGATCGGCCTGACCCAGAGCCTCGCCAAGGAGCTTGGTCCCGACAACATCCGCGTGAACGCCATTCTTCCCGGTGTTGTCGAGGGCCCACGCATGACCGGCGTTATCCGGGATCGTGCGGCTCAGATCGGTGTCTCCTATGAGGAGATGGAGAAGACCTACATCGAAAATATATCCCTGCGCCGCATGGTCACCGCTTCGGATGTCGCGGCGGCCGCGCTGTTCCTGGTTTCGCCTGCCGGTCGCAACATCTCGGGCCAGTCGCTCAGCGTTTGTGGAAATGTCGAACGTATCTGAGGGTCGGCACGGTTTGATCGAGGCGCGGTGAGGCGCCTGGCTCGGGGGGACTTGCCCGACTCGACGCAATTGTTCTATGGCGGCGTCAGCCACCCGGAGAGAGTCATGGCAGATACCTCGCCGAGTTACTGGCGGTTGCATTGCCCTGAATGCGGTTGCGGCAACCGTGAGTTCGGTCATCTCGCCCGCCCCGACGACGTCTTCTGCATCGTCTGTTTGGAATATGATGGCATTTATGTTCGTCTCGACCGGTGGGAAGAAAAAGAACCCGCTCAGGTGAACCGTCGCGGTGGCCTGGCCCTTGCCTGGGCCACGCTCCTGTTTACGGGCGCTCTAGCCGCGTTCTAAGCGTCGCCGCGACCGACGATGGCGCCGCCCGGATCAGACTTCTCTGGGCGTGCGGTGACCGGAGGTTGGGGCTTCAATGCGGCTTTGGCTCCCCCTGCTCCTGCTAGGCCCGATCGGCTGCGCGCGTCCGGCGCCGCTCATCTCCGTGCCGACGGATCACATGAAAACCGTATCGGTCATAGATCACGGCTGGCACACGGATGTGGCACTTCCGGCGGATGAGGCTGTTGGCGGCCTTGCGGTCTTTCGCACGATGTTCCCTAACGCGAAAACGCTCATGTTCGGCTTCGGAAAGCGCACCTTCATGATCGCCCCGGTGCATTCCGTGGCGGATCTGGTTATCGGTCCATTTCCGGGAGATGCCGCGGTTCAGGTAGACGCGGTGTCGGTCACGGCGGCGCAAGCCTTCCCAGATTTGCAAGTCGCGACGCTTCCGCTGTCCTCAGGCGGCGCGACCGCTTTGTCTGACTTCATCTGGCGGACCATCGCACACGACGCCGCGGGACAGCCGCTACTCATTGCCAAAGGCCCATGGCCTGGCAGCCTGTTCTTCGCATCCACGCACCGATACAACCTGCTCTATACCTGCAATAGCTGGACCGCTTCCGCCCTTCGGCATGGAGGAATTCCAATGCATCTGAGTGGATTATTCTTCGCCAGCCAGGTCATGAATCAGCTCCGCCGCCCCCCAGTCGGAAGCGACATCGCGAGCGCCTATGCAGCTTCGCGAAGTAATTGACGTCGTGTTATTTGCAGGGCGGCGCTGTACCGTTTGAGCAAACCGACCCCTGGCCGTTCGGCAAAACGATGTAGGTCGGACGAGACGGTGAGGAACCGCCTCCACTAGAGGAACTGCATGCCGCAACTGCGAAGGTCATTGCGAGAAGGGCTGATACCATCAGCCTGCCCCCTATCCGCGCCGGCTTTCGATGCGGCACCAGTCCAGCTTTTCTCGCGATCGACCTACCGAGCGTTCCGACGTATTGGGGCATGCGACGATCTAGCTCCAGGAGTACTCGATAGGCAAAGTGACGAGAACATCAAATAAATCGTTGTTAGCATGAATAGCTAAGGCAAATTTTCGACCACCGCAACCGGGTTCGGCGCGCTATTATCGACGACTTGGCTATTAAACTCGCGTTTTCCGTACAGGCGAACCCAACGTCCCGATGATCTCCTCACCATCCGCCCAGCCCAATTTGCTTCGGCGAATCATCCACATCGACATGGATGCCTTCTACGCCTCGGTTGAGCAGCGCGATAATCCGGAACTAAGGGGCGTGCCTCTGGCCGTCGGCGGATCGCGGGAGCGCGGAGTGGTCGCCGCCGCGAGTTACGAAGCGAGAAAATTCGGCGTGCGTTCGGCGATGGCCTCGGTGACCGCCCGGCGAAAATGTCCGGAACTGATCTTCGTGCCGCCGCGATTCGACGTCTACAAGTCGGTTTCGCAACAGGTTCATGCGATTTTCACCCGCTATACGGGCGTTATCCAGCCGCTCTCCCTGGACGAGGCCTATCTCGACGTTACGGCGCCGCTCATCGACCGCGGCTCGGCGACCGCGATTGCTGAGGAGATCCGGGCGGCCATCCGCGCGGAAACGGGCCTCACAGCCTCGGCCGGCGTCTCTTACAACAAGTTCCTGGCCAAGCTCGCTTCCGATCACCGCAAACCGGATGGGTTGTTTGTCATTACGCCCCGGATGGGACCGGGTTTCGTGGAAGATCTGCCGATCGGCAAGTTCCACGGCGTTGGCCCGGTCACGGCGGCCAGGATGAACGCCCTCGGCATCCAGACCGGGCGCGATCTTCGCCGCCAATCGAGAGCTTTCCTCTCGGTGCATTTCGGCAAGGCGGCCGATTATTACTATGGCGTTGCGCGCGGCCAGGATGACCGGCCAGTCGAGGCTGACCAGCCCCGCAAATCAGTCGGCGCCGAAACCACTTTCGCGCAGGACCTCAAGCGCTGGGAGGAGGTCGAGCCGGTCTTGCAGCCGGTTTTCGCCAAGGTCTGGGATACCTGCTCACGCGGCGGCCATGCCGGGCGAACCGTCACGGTGAAGGTCAAATACGCGGATTTCCAGCAAATCACGCGAAGCCGATCGGGTTTGTGGCCGATCGGGTCAGAGGAGGAGTTGGCGCGCCTCGGGTTGGATCTGCTGAGGCCCTGCTTCCCTCCGCGCCGCGGCATCCGGCTTCTCGGCGTCACGATTTCCAGTTTGGAGGCGCGCGAGCATCCACCCCAAGCGCAACTGGCGCTCCTCCTCGATTTGGCGCCTCGCGACGGCGGGGGATAGAGTGCCGCATTCGGAGGACGAGGTATCTCATGACGACCGATAGTGGCGCGCGTTCCGGCGACGGTTTGGATGCCGAGACCCTGCGGCGGATGCCGTATCAATACCCGCAGCCGAAGGAAGCACTCGCCGACATTGTCGTCGCCAACGCGATTCCCGAGGATGAGCGCATCTGGGTGCCCCAGGCGGAGAATGTCTGGTTTCGGCCGCTTTGTTTGAACGTCTCGTCCGGCTACTGGATGAACCTGCTGAAGGTCCGCAAGTCAGGCGTGCTGAGCCGTCACCGTCATCCGGGCCCCGTTCATGGCTTCGTCCTGAAAGGTCGTTGGCGCTATCTGGAACATGACTGGATCGCCACCGAAGGCTCCTATGTGTTCGAGCCGCCGGGCGAAACGCACACCCTGGTCGTCGATGAGGATGTCGAGGAGATGATCACCTATTTCCAGGTCAATGGCGTCATGTACTACGTCGATCCTTGGGGAAATCACACGGGCTACGAGGACGTCTTCACCAAACTCGATATGTGCCGCAAGCACTATCGCGAAGTCGGCCTCGGCGAGGATTATGTGACGCAATTCGTGCGTTGACCGGCCCGCGCCGGCTGGCCCTCAAGCCCGTTCAGTGCAGGCCGCATCAAGCGCTTCGACAAGCTGATCGACATGTTCGCGCGCGAAGACCAGCGGCGGGCGAATCTTCAGAACAGTTCCCCCTGGACCGCAGTTGCTGACAAGAACGCGGCGCTGCCGCATCGCATTGGCAACTCTCCGCGCCATGCTGCCCGCAGGCAAAGTCTCTCCCACCAGTTCGACACCGCAGTAAAGCCCGGCGCCCCGCACGTCGACGATGCACGCGTGTCGCGATTTCAGCGTGAGGATTTCTTCCCGCAGATAATCCCCGACCCGCCGCGCATTCTCGACCAGGCTTTCCCCCTGAACCACATCCAGCACCGCGATGCCGACAGCCGCGGAAACCGGATTGCCGCCGAAGGTATTGAAATAACCTTCCGCCGCGGCAAAGCCCTCCAACAATTCCGGCCGAGCCATGACACCCGCGACGGGATGCCCATCGCCCATCGGCTTCCCGAGCGTGAGGAGATCGGGCACAAGCCCGTAACGCGCGAAACCCCACATGCCGGTCCCGAGCCTGCCAAACCCTGACTGCACCTCATCGGCAATCAGCAGGCCGCCGGCCCGGTGAATGATATCGCCAGCACCTTGAATCAATTCTGCCGCTGGGAAAAAGATCCCGTCGCTGGAGAAAGCGGAATCGAGTAGCAGCGCGGCGGGGCGCTTCCCGCCCGCGCAAAGCCGATCGACCTCCGCCTGCAACGCGCCCAGAAACTGCCGCGCACCAGCGCCATCATCATGAAACGTATTCGGCCGAGGAACCGCCGCATTGAACTCGCCGAGCACCGCTAGACCGCCTGCCGAGGTCGATAGCGCGGCAGTGGCGATCGTCGCGCCATGATAGGAGCAGTCGGTCACGATCACCCCATGGCCGCCGGTCGCGTGGCGCGCGATGCGGATAGCCAGATCGTTCGCCTCGCTGCCAGTGCAGGTGAACAGTGCGTGGCCGAGGTGCGGGGGCGCCGTCGCCAGCAGCCGCTCGGCATAGTCCAGAATCGTCTCATCGAGGTAGCGCGTATGAGTATTCAGTGTCGCGGCCTGCCGCGCCAGCGCCGCGACGACATGCGGGTGGCAATGGCCGACCGAAACGACGTTGTTGTAGGCGTCGAGATATCGCTCGCCCTCGGCATCAAACAGCCAGACACCTTCGCCCCGAACGAGATGCACCGGGCGATCGTAGAACAGCTCATAGGACGGACCAAGCAATCGCCGGCGACGAGCGATCAGGTTGGAGGAAGCATCATTCACCTGTGTCATCTCCGTTCCAATGCGGCGCGAAACATCCGCGTTGCCTGTGCGTTCGAAATACCCGCGATTGAGTCGAGAAAAGACCACAGATCCTCGTTGCCGCGCAGCACGTAATCGATCTTTTCCGGAAACCGTATCGCCTGCCAATTCGACAGGACCAAGGTCAGCGCCAGGCGGCAGCCGACCAGGATGAACAAGTTCTCGATCTCCTCGTCTTCCAGCTGCGTCACGCTGTCAAACCCTCGGGCGAAACGCGCCACGCCTTCGAGCGGATGCTCCCCCGGCGTCCAACGATAGGCGGCGGCCGTCGCGATGTCGCAGATGAGCGGCGCATGCAGCATATCGCCGAAATCGAGCGCCCCGGCGATGACGTCCGGGTCCTCGTCCACCACCACATTGGACAGGTTGAAGTCATTATGAACCACCTGTGCCCGAAACGCGGGAAGCCGAGGGAGCAGCTCTGCGGCGGCCTCATCCATGACCCGCTCGGCCAGATGCCGGCGGGACGGATCCCCGATGAGGCTGGTGCGGTCGCGCACCGCCGGAATTTGCCGAAGATCCCACAGCAACCCGTCACCGCCGGCCGCCGGATGGAAAAAGCCTCGCAGCGCCCGGTTCAGCCGAGCCAGGAAGGCGCCCAGCCGCACATCCTGGGTGGCCGAACGCGGCGCGTCCTTGAGCAGCGTGCCCGGCAGGAAAGTAAGGAGGCGCACGACCCGCCTAGGGCCATCACCCACTTCCAGGTCAAGCTCTTCCGCTCCGCCCAGACTCGGAATGACCGCGGGCACTGCCAGCGTCGGGTCGACCAGCGCGATATGGCGCAGCGCCGCCGTCTGGAAATTCGTCACCGAACGAGGTTCCGCCGGATGGGCGATCTTCAGCACGCTCTCGCGAAAGCCCTCAGCCTGGACGCGGAAATTATGATCGCGCTCGCTGACAAGCGGTTCGACATGCGCTGAAATGCCCCAATGCCGCCGGATAATCCGAACCGCTTCGGCATCGCTGACGGGCGGGGGGCCGTCGGACAGCACATCACCAACCGCGTCACTCATGAAGGCGCCTCACAATCTCAAGCAATTCAATGCCGCATGATGCACCATTCAAGGTCGCCAGAGGAAATCGTGGAGGGAGGCGCGCCGATTTGCTAGTTCGTTTGAATGATGTGCCCGACGGAAGGGTATTGTCCACCGCGAGGCAACCTATTGTTGACATTGCAGGCCCCCCGGTTCCAGCTAGGGCGCCGTTTGATTTCCAGCCGTTCCAAATCAAAAAGACTAGGCAATGTCCAGCATCCAGACCCTGACGCCCAACAACGCCCAAAACCTCAACGCGGCGAATTGGAGCTACAGCCAAGGAAGTGCGGCACTCCCTGCTGGCTTCCGCTACCTCATGGACGGCGGCCAGCCGGTCACGCTCTACAACGCGTCCACCGGTTTCTACGGCGCGGCACTCGTGGCATCGACGGGCCAGGTGATGGTCACCTTCGAGGGCACTAATTTCTTTACCGGCAGCGCGGAGTTTACCGCCGCCCAGGTGCTGGACGATGCCGCCATCACAGCCGGAATCGACGCGCCGTCTTACCAGACAGCTCTCAATTTCACGCAATCCGCGGTTACGGATGCCGAGGCGCAAGGCTACAACGCGAGCGACATCTATCTCGATGGTCATTCGCTGGGCGGCGCCGATGTCGAATATGTCGCGAGCCAGCTCGGGATTCCTGGAACCACCTTCGGCGCACCGGGAATCCCGGCGGGCGACATCCCCTCGGGCGCGACGCAAGACCTCACCAACTACGTGGAATACGGCGATCCGGTCGGCAACTACGCGCAAGGCGGCTACGAAGGCAACATCGTCCAAAGTGACAATATCGTTCACTATGGAACGGTCGACTGGACCGGCTCCTACCTCGGCATCGTCCCTCTAACGACGGCCGCCGTCGCCTATGACGCGGGCGATTATTCAGCCGCCATCGCCGCGCTGGCTGTCGCTCTCCCATTCCACCTCCTCGGCACCTACGCGGAGAGCCTGGGCGTTCCGCCTCTCGCCAATGGCGATCTTTCCTCAGGCGCTCTGGGCGACGGAGAAGCCGCGGCAGCCGCGATTTTTTCCAGCCTGTTCAAAAGCGGCGCGGCCGGGACGTCTGGCACCAGCCCTGGGGCGACCAACAACTCGCAGACGCTCAGCCAGACCGGCAGCGCCGCCACAAGCTCCGGAGACGTTTTCGGCGGTGACTCTGGTGCCACGATCACCGGCGGCGCCGCCCCGCTCCACTTCGTGGGCGGCACTGGCGCGGTCTCGGTTATGGGCGGCTCGGGCAATACGACGATGTTCGGCGCGACCAGCGACGCGAATTCGGTCCTTATCGGGGGATCGGGCAACAATACCCTGGTTGGCGGGATGGGCGCATCGACTTTGATCGGTGGCACGGGCAATGCGCTGGAATTCACCGACGGCGCCGGTCCAGCGCTCCTCGTCGGCGCGGCTGGCGCCTCGGCGATCAATGGTACGGGCGGCAGCGGCGCTGAAACCGTTCAAGTCGTCGGCGGCAAAACCGTGGTCGCGCTGAACGGGGCGGCGGATACCGTGGTCGGTGGCGCCGGTGCCGCGACCGTCGTCGGCGGGGCAGGGACGGATGTCTACGGCTTCATCAAGGGCCACGCGGGCGGCACCGAGCTAATCGGCGGCCTCAAGAGCACCGACACCATCGTCTTCGGCGGTTACGGCAGTGGGCCGATCGTTTCCGAAGCGGTTCAGAATGGTTCGGATGTCATCGCTCTGAATGACGGCACGGTCGTGACGCTTGAAGGGCTCGACCACAAGGTCTTCAACGGCGTCGCTTGAGGCGGTCCGCGGCCCGAATTGCGCCGTCGCAGCGCGCGAAGCGGCCTAGCCTTTCGCGCCCGCGATGCGGGCTTCGACCTCTTCCGGGGGAAGGCCGTAGCAGTCGGAGAGGATCGGTCGCAGCTCCGCCTCCGTATAGCCATGGGGGTCGCAGTCACGGCCCTGCGCTCGTTTCAGCTTCGCCGTCGCGGGATCAACCAACACTACCGCGTAGTGGCCATCTGCGACGGGGACAACGGTCACCGTCAGTCCGCCCATTTTGCTCGCTCCTGGCCTTTGAGGCATGAGGCTGCGGCGTCGGTCTCCGCCTCTCCCGCTACGGCGAAAGGACTCGGATCTTGCCGTCGCTTGTTGGGTATCCCGCCTGGGAGAGGCGAGCCTAGCTAGCCATTGGTCTATCCTGCGTGGCTAAAAGGCCCATCGCGCCGCGCCGGACCTTCGGGAAGCGGCCACACGTCAATCGAGCCTTGTCGCGCGGATGATGCTGCCGCCGGAGGGCAGAATGATCCGCTCTATCTCTCCGCATCCGGCCGCGGTCAGCCAGGCCGCATGCTCGGCCACGGTATGGGAGGCGCCGGCCGGGTAGATGTTCATGAAGGTCACATTCAGGAACACGGCCAGCGGCGGCCCGATCCGGTCGTCGTCGAGAATCCCGCCGCCCAGGATGAAGATCGAGCCGCCTGGCCGTATCGCCGATGCGGCATTCGCGATGGCCCCCGCCGCATCGGAGGGTGACAGCACCTGAAGCAAAGCGCGCAACACCGCCGCATCGAATGTTCCGTGTGGCGGGACCGCGAGAATGTCACCCTGCTCGACCGTCACCGCATCGCCGCCGGGTGTTGTCGCCAGAATACCGGCGGCGAGTGCCGCATTGCGCGGCAGTTCGAAAAGCGTCCCGTGCAACGCCGGATTGGCCTCGCGCAGCGCGATCAGCAGACCGCCCGAGCCACCGCCGATGTCGATGAGCGACCGATATCCGGAAAAGTCGAAGCGCCGGGCGAGGTCGCGGCCGGAGGCGATTGCGAAGGAATGCATCCCCCGCAGCATCGCCTTCATTTCCTCATCGGACGACGCGGCGAAGTCGTGCAGCGCCAACGGGGCGCCAGTGCGGATCGACTGAGCCGTGTGAAGGTCAGCACGCCAAAGCTGGGCCAGCAAGTCATGCGTGTCACCCAGGAAGCCTTCGCGCCCTCTCACCAGAAACGCTGCCGCCTCCGGCACATTGCCGAATTCGCTCCCGTGCCGGTCCAACAGGCCGGCGACGACCAGTGCATAGAGCAGACGTGATAGCCGATCCTCGGCGACCCCCAAGTCCGCCGCGAGGTCGCCGGCGCTACGGGGTCTTTCGGCGAGGCGAGTGAAAATATCGAGCTGCATCCCCGCCAGCAGGGCAAAGGCTGCCGGCACGCTGGCCTGCAAGCGCTCGATCGTCTCCGGCGTCTTGGGGGTGTTTTCGTGCATGCCAATGCCTCTCGATGACGCAAGCGGAGGCTAGCAGATGCACCGGCGCGAGTCGTTCCGCAACCGGCGTGGCAGCCAGCAAAGCTCCCGTCCGACAGAGGCGCGGTTTTTGAACCCTATTGTCGTTTTCGGCATCGATCCTAGAAAACCTGCCGTCATTCACTGCTGCTGCGACAGGTATCGTCCTCGCTTTTCCGCCTGTACCACTGCAATATGGCCGAAAGCGCGAGAAGAATTTGATGTTCCGGAGGATTATGATGGCCTTTCCCCGGCTTCCGAGCCTGGCAGTTGTGCTTGCCTTCGGCCTCGCGTTTGCAGGAAACGGCGGATCCTCGGTGCAGGCCGCGCCGGTGGTCGATGAGGCGACCGCCGCTCATCGCAGCGCCGACTCATTTCCCCAGGCGGATGAGGATTACTTCAAGGATATGGACGGTGGGCTCGCTTTGAGCCCGGCGGCGATCCGTGGCCGAAACATGTGGAATGTCTGGACCGGCGGCAATGATCGGTTCTGGACCGGCCTTACCGCTGAGACCTTCGGGGCTTTCGACCTGCTGAAGATCGTGACATCGCATCCCGGGCAACACACCGACCGCGACGGGCGCTGGCGCTATCTCGGTTTGATCAACGAGCCATGTTTCGACAAGGCAACCGGCCCGGATCCCAAGCGTTACGGATTGTGGCTTGATACCCGCAACACTGCTTGTCCGCCCGATCCCTTCGCCAACGCGCAGAAATATCCCGGCGTCGCGATCGGCGCACGCGGTAAGACCGTGCCGGTCGGCTCGTATTTCGGCGAATCCTCCGGCGTCATCGGCCTGCGCCTCTTCCCAAACCCCGCCTTCGACGAAGCGGCCCGCAAGCGTTGGGACCCCGAGCGCTACTACACGGATCCCACCTACTATAACGACAAGAGCCTGATCCGCCCCTATCGCGTCGGCATGTCCTGCGGCTTCTGCCATATCGGGCCGAGCCCGATCAATCCGCCGGCTGATCCCGCCCATCCCGAATGGAAGAATCTAAGCTCGACCGTCGGCGCGCAATATATGTGGGTCGATCGCCTGTTCGTTTATTCCGCCCAGCCCAACAACTTCATGTATCAGCTCGTGCATACCTACCGCCCCGGCAGCATGGACACCTCGCTGGTCTCGACGGACAATATCAACAATCCGCGCACGATGAACGCGATTTACAACCTCAGCGATCGGCTGAACTTCGCTTTGCGCTTCGGGAAGGAGACGCTTGCGGGCGGCGAGCGGAACAACAAGCAGCTCAATGACTATATCAAAAGCGGCCCGCTCACGGCCTTCTACACACCGCCAAAGACCGTCTGGACGCCGCGCGTTTTGAAGGACGGCTCCGATTCTGTGGGCGTCCTCGGTGCGCTCAACCGCGTCTATCTGAATATCGGATTGTTCAGCGAGGAGTGGCTGCGGCACTTCAACCCGGTCGTGGGCGGCAAGCCCATCACGCCGATCCAAATCGCCGTGGCCGAGCGCAACTCCGCCTATTGGCGCGCCACCGAAGCCGCCACGCCCGACACCGCGGAGTTCTTCCTGGAGGCCGCGAAACCGGATCATCTTTCCGCGGCACCAGGCGGCGCCAGCTACCTCACCGCAAGCGCCGCGCAGCTCGACCAGGGCAAAACCGTTTTCGCGCAGACCTGCGCGCGATGCCACTCAAGCAAACAACCGCAACAGATACCGGCCTTCAACCCAAGTGGCTGCGCCGGCCCCGGCTATCTTACGTGCTGGAACAAGTATTGGAGCTGGACGAAGACGGAGGAATACAAAGCCCAGATGCGGGCAATCGTCCATGCCCCCGACTTCCTCGACGGCAACTACCTCTCGACCGACCTCCGTGTGCCCGTCACGCTTTTGCAGACCAACGCTTGCAGCCCGCTCGCGACGAATGCACTCGCCGGCAATATCTGGGACAACTTTTCCTCGCAGAGCTACAAGACGTTGCCATCCGTCGGTTCGGTCACGGTCTACGATCCGTTCACGGGTGCCCCAAGCTCCTACAAGATGCCCGCCGGCGGCCGAGGCTACACGCGGCCGCCTTCGCTGGTCAGCGTCTGGTCGACCGCGCCGTTCCTGCTCAACAACGGCATCGGCCCCTTCAGCGAGGATCCTTCCGTCAAGTCGCGCATGACCGTGTTCCAAGCGTCGATCGAGCAGCTTCTCTGGCCTGTGCGGCGAGCCAAAGATGCCGTCCTGGGGGACAAAGTGCCCGGCGTCATCGATCGCACCACGGCGCGGAGCTGGATCTTCATTCCCGCCGGTTTTCAGCCCGCCTTGCTCAAGCCGCTGCGAGACTCGTTCCACCACTTGCTGCCGGGCCTGATCAACCCACAGGGCGACATCACCCTTGGCCCCATCCCGGCGGGCGTGCCCATCGATCTTCTCGCCAATCTCCAGCCGCTGCCCGAGAGCAGCAATCCCATCACCATCGCCGATCACAGCGCCAAACTCGTGAATCTGTTGCTGCGGCTTCAGATCGATCTCGCGAACCTGCCGAAAGGTTCGACGGACGAGCAGGCCCGCGCGCAATTCGCCGATCTCGCCAAGCCGCTCCTCAGCCTCAGCAAATGCCCCGACTTCGTCGTCAATCGCGGCCACTACTTCGGAACCAGCCTAGGTGACGAGCCCGGCCTCAGCGATGCCGACAAGAACGCACTGATCGCCTTCCTGAAGACCTTCTGAGCGCCATGCCGGATGAGGCGACCTGCGATTATATCGTCGTCGGTTCCGGCGCCGGCGGCGGCACGGTCGCCGCACGTCTCGCGGAGTTCGGCGCGCATGTGGTTCTCCTCGAAGCCGGCGGCGACCCGAGGGACGCGGCGCCCCGCATGCCGTCCGATTATGACGTTCCGGCCTTCCATCCCTTCGCCGCCGAAAACCCAGCCATGGCCTGGGACTTCTTCGTTCGCCACTACGCCGATGATGCGCTCCAGCGCGCCGACCCAAAATGCCAGCCAGAGGGCATCTACTATCCGCGCGCCGGCACGCTAGGCGGCTGCACGGCTCATAACGCGATGATCTTCGTCTACCCCGACGACGCCGACTGGAATGCCATCGCCGCCCTCACGGCCGACCCCTCCTGGCGCGCCGAGCACATGCGGGGTTACGCGCATCGCCTGGAAGCCTGCCACCATCGCCCCTTCTGGCGGTTTCTCGCCCGTCTCGGCCTCGACGCCACCGGTCATGGCTGGGACGGCTGGCTGCCGGTCGAACGCTCGAAACCCAACGAGGTCTTCCACGATCGCGCCCTCATGGAGACGGTGCTCGGCAGCGCGCTCGCTGCCCTGCGTGGCCCGCGCTTCCTCGACCGCCTCTGGCGCCTCTTCGAGAGCCAGGCCGATCCGAATGACCGCCGCACCCTGCACAAGGCGCGCGACGGCCTCTGCTATACGCCGCTCTCCACCCAGGGCCACCATCGCTTCGGCACCCGCGAACGCGTGTTGCGGGCCCAGGCGCGACGCCCCGATCGCCTCCACATCGAACTCCACGCCCTCGCGACGCAAGTACTGCTGGAGGAGGGCCGCGCCACCGGCGTCACCTACCTCAAAGGCGAGCGCCTCTATGGCGCCCATCCCACGCCCTCAACCGCGCCCGGTGAACAGTGCACCATCCGCGCGCGCCACGGCGTCATCCTCGCGGGCGGCGCCTTCAACACGCCACAACTCCTCATGCTGTCCGGTATCGGCGCGCCCGAGGAACTGGCACCTCATGGCATCCCGCTGCAGCTCGCCCGCCCCGGGGTCGGCCGCAATCTGCAGGACCGCTACGAAATCTCGGTCGTCAACCGCATGGCCGAGCCATGGTGCGTCCTCGCCGGCGCGCGTTTCGAGGCGGGCGATCCGCTCTACCGCGAATGGACCCAAGGCGGCCGAGGCATGTATGGCTCCAACGGCGCCGCGCTCGCTCTGTCCCGCCGCTCCGAACCGCACGTGACCGCCCCGGATCTCTTCTGCATGGGCCTGGTCGCGCGCTTTACCGGGTACTATCCGGGCTATGCCCAAGACCTCGCCAAACACCACGACTGCCTGAGCTGGGTCCTCCTCAAAGCCCATACCGCCAACCGCACCGGCACGGTCCGGCTACGCTCCGCCAATCCCCGCGACACACCCCTCGTGGAATTCAACTACTTCGACGAGCGCAGCGATCCCGGCGGCCACGATCTCAACGCGGTCGTCTCCGGCATCCGCCTCGCCCGAAAGATGACCGAGGGAATGCGCGCTGCTGGACTGGTCGCCGAGGAAGAACTCCCCGGCCCGCGACTGCAATCCGACGAAGACCTCGCCCAATACGTTCGAGACAATGCCTGGGGCCACCACGCCTCCTGCTCCTGCCCAATCGGTGCGCCGGAAGACGGCGGCGTCCTGGGCGCGGATTTCGCGGTCCATGGCCTGCGCGGTCTGCGCGTCGTGGACGCCTCGGTTTTTCCCCGTATCCCCGGCTTCTTCATCGCCAGCGCCATCTACATGATCGCCGAAAAG
This sequence comes from Acidisoma sp. S159, assembly GCF_009766125.1. Lineage (NCBI taxonomy): Bacteria > Pseudomonadati > Pseudomonadota > Alphaproteobacteria > Acetobacterales > Acidocellaceae > Acidisoma > Acidisoma sp. S159. Next base: position 409,426 of record NZ_LMUG01000032.1, on the reverse strand, counting down.
GCCGCCGAGGTGATCTGGCAGCAGGATCAGAAACAATGATCGCGCAACGCCTCCACGCCGCCGCGGTCAGCCTTCTGCATGCCGAGCGCCGCATCGATCCCTTCATCCGACCCGCGCTCGACAGCCTGTTCCGCCCCTGGCTCGCCGCCTTGACCCAATCGCTCATCAACCGCACGCGCATGCCCGAGCCCGACGAGCCCGCGCGCGAAACTCCACTGCCCGACGAGGCCGCCATCGCCGCCTCCATCATCGCCACGATGGCCGCCTATATGCGATCGATGTACGCGCCCGGCGGCTTCCAGCGCGCCGGCAATACCAAAACCCACGCCGTGTTGCGCGGCCGCTTCATCGTCTCGCCAGATCTTCCGCCCGCCCTGCGCCACGGCCTCTTCGCGGAGCCGGGCGACTACCCCGCCTGGATCCGCTTCGCGGGGCCAGGACCGGACAGTCCGCCGGATATCGAGGATATCGGCGTCCTCAGTTTCGGCATCAAAGTCATGGGCGTTCCTGGCGAGAAACTGCTCGCCGACGAGCGTTTCACTCAGGACTTCACCGGCATCAGCACACCGACCTTCACCACGCCGAATGTCCGAGAGAACGCCAAGCTGCAACGCGCCATAGCACGCCGCTTGCCGCTGTTTTATTTCCTCGACCCGCGTGACCCCCATCTGTTCGACGCCATCATGCAGGGCCTCTGGGCCCGCACGCAGACGAGTCCGCTGGAAACGCCATATTGGAGCTGCGTGCCGTATCTCCTCGGCGAGGGCCAGGCGATGCGCTACTCGCTCGTCCCGGTGAATGCGCCACACAGCAAAGTGCCGCGTCTCCCGTTACGTCCGCCCGACAACTACCTGCGCGAGGCCATGGTCGCGACTCTCGCTGAACGCGACGCCACCTTCGACTTCCGCATCCAACGCCAGACCGTCCCGAGCCGCATGCCGATCGAGTGTGCCTCCGTCATCTGGCCGGAACGCTTGTCGCCATCGATTCCGGTGGCACGGCTCATTCTGCCGCGCCAAATCTTCGACAGCGCGGCGCAGTTGGGGTTTGCGAGTAGTCTTTCGTTTAATCCTTGGCACGCGCTGCCCGCACACCGGCCTCTCGGCAACCAGAACCGCGCGCGGTTGGTGAGCTACGAGGAGTTGTCGCGATTGCGGCAGGAGATGAACGCGACGCCGCATGTGGAGCCTACGGGGGATGAGGTCTTTGGGTGAGGGGATGCGGCTGAGGGTGTGGTGACTTTGATGCGCGATTGTGTACGGCGCGGGTTCCCCTCCCTGGAAGGGAGGGGTTAGGGGTGGGTTACGGAGGGCGGCGGACGGAGAGACTTATCTACTCACCTGGAAGTTAGCTGCCAGGGCCGCTCGCCAGGCCCTATGACCAAAACCTACCAAGTCATCTTGCAACTGGCGCCGATGGCGAATTGACCTGATCTGACCCATCATTAGGTTAGTGCGCTATCTTCACGTTATGGGCCATAAGCCGAGAGCTCCTCCCACCGTTTGTCGTCGGCAATCTGCTTGACGAGGTAACTGACCCACGCTTGGGAATAGGTATACGATTTATACGGCGGATGATAACAGCAGTAGTCCTTGTTAGTAGCTGCGGGATCTGCCGCTCCCGTTTTGGGACGAGCACTATACATTTTCCAAGCCCGTTGGTGCTTGTCGCCCGCTAGCGCGGGCGACGAGCTTGACAACTTCGTTAGGTTTCAGTGGCCAGATATCTTCGGCCGGCTTGTATTTGATCAGAACATTCTGGATTTCCTTTCCTTCAGCGGAATCTGGCTGGACGAATTGGAAATGTGCCTTAGTCTTCGAGGCATTCGTAAGTGTGTAGACAACCCTAAACTGATACTCGAGATTGTCCGCGTCGCCCTCGCCCAGCTTAGCAGCTAGACTAGCATCTAGCGCGGCGATGTGCTCGGGCAGTTCCTGCGCCTGAAGCTTTGCGATTTCCTCCGTGGACAGTTTGGCAAACTGAAGTGAAAAACCGAGCTCGCGACCGAGGGTAAGCCGGTGGCCGAACAGGTCAGTCAGTGTCTTTTCGAAATTAAGGCATGTTGATTGAAAGAGAGGTAGCCACTCCAGATCGAACGACCCGATAGTTCGGTGCTCGACCACATCTCGGATCTCCTTGATTGCCAGAAGATTCTGCTTACAGCCCTTGGAAATGGGACAATCATGTCGGTCAATCATTTGCGAGAGTAGCAGGCTGAAGCCGTCTCTATTGACAATCGTAACGCCGTTGGATTCATAATGCTCATGCAATAGGTAAGTCCAGGCGACATTTGCGAGCATCGAGAAGACCCCGGCTTTGAAGGCGATACGCGGCGTATTGAACAGTTCGACTGCCAGGATCATCGCCTCCCGTGCGCGGACCAGCCGTTCGTTGTCAATGGGACAAAGGCCCGTCACGTGATCGAAGACGAGCTTCTTATGCTGGAAGGCTTCGACTTGCTGCCTGGTTGCCGGGGCGATCGAGGCATTGGCCTTGATCCCGGAAATTCGACCGGAGTTAATTGAAGCTGTCCGCCCGGTGTTGATGAGCGCTTGAACATCTTGATTGCGCCAACCGTCGTCAAGCAATGCCTTGACTACGGCTTTCTCGAGGGGCGTAAGTGAGACCTTTGTTGATTTTCTGGCCATCGGGAAACGCTATCATGAAGGTGTCATGCCATCCAGTTTTTGATCCCGGCTAAGCTCACACTACTACCCCGCCAAATACCGCAGCGCCCGCACCCCCGGAAGAAAGAAATACCCACCCCCGCGCACCGTCACAAAACGCGGCAGCGCGGCGACACGCTTCGCCACCCCACCACCCTGCGGCATACTAAACTCATCGGTCGCAGCGCCCGTCATCAGCGGCGCGCGATTGCCCGTCAGCGGATCCGCCTCACCGGTGAGGCCACCAAACGTGGTCCCCTGCAGCCAAGCATTCTGCACGAACTCGAATTGCCGGCTGATATTCGCGTTCAGGCAAAGAAAATGGATGCCGGCCGGCGGATGCTCGACCGAGGCCTGCGCCTCGCGGATCGAGAGGAGGCGCCCATATTCTCGGCCTCGGCGCAGCAGTCGATGGAAGCGGCTCGGCGCGATGCGATCGGCATCGGTATCCGCCGCGAAGCCCAGCGTGCAGAGCAGCTGACCCACCAGCCCGGTGCGGCCCTCCGCCATATCCCCGTTACGCGGATTGGCCCGCCGCACATGCGCGCCGATGGGACAAGCGAGCCCCTGCGGATCCCGCGTATAGGTGAACTGGTTGCGCACCCTGTCACCCGCATCCTCGCCGACCCCCGGAATCCTCTGAGGCTGCAACGGCACAAGTGGCGACCCATCGAGACGCCGCCCAACAACCGCTTCAGCCAGCGGAATCGGATTCGCCGGGGCCGCCGCGCTCATCGTGCGCCAGAAACCCGGCACATCCTGCTCCAACTGCCGCAGCACCAGATAGGTCCCGTTGCGCCCCGAATCATAGGCATTCGGCCGATCGGCGGCCCGAGGCAGCAAGGCCGCCGCCCGCTCATCCTGCGCGCCATCGACAATTGGCCGCTCGGTAAGCCGCCCATATTCATTGCGATACCCCAGCACGAACTCGCCGGCCGCGATGAGATTGCCGTAGTCCAGATCAGCGGCGCTTCCCGGTGCGCGTTCGCCATTCCAGTCAATACTTGGCTGGCTGACGCCATCGAGAAAGCCGAAAGGCTCGTGGCCTTTCATGTCCGACGTCTCGAGGCTCGTCAGCACATCGAAACCCGCTCCGATCGACCCCACGACCTCCTCGCGAAACACCGCCAAAGCGCCCGGCTGCGCATAGAGCATGACAAGCGCATGCGGCTCTCGCTCGGCCCAGCCCCAATCCCAATGCTCGGGCGCGTCCGGCCCGACATCGCCAAGCCGCCGGCTGCGCGCCGCATCCCCCGCCATGCCCGCGACGAACTCCGCGGAAAACCCGTCGATCACCTTCGGGTCAGTCCCGAGCGCCCGCATCCCCGCCGCCGTCAGCGCGACTTGCAGAACTGTCTCTTGCTTGGTGTCCAAATCCGCCATGCTCGTCACATGGACCCGCGCAAGCCAAGCCCGCGCCGCCACGACATCCGCCACCCGCAACAACAGGAAACACGCTTCGGTGAGCGGCCCGAAGCCAGATCGCAGCAAGGCCTGCACATCATCGCGCTCAGTGACATCGCCGGGCACGGTCAGATCAGCGCCAGCCATGCCCGAGCCTCCTCGTCACTCATGGCGCTGCGCTCGAAACCCTCGCGAATGCGGGTATTGCGGTCGAGATCGGATGTGGTGAGGCCAGGATAGGCTTTGTACCAAACCTCGGTCGGCAATTGATGGCGACGAAGGTAATTCTTGAATCCCTGCTCATCCTCCGCTCCGCCCAGAATGAGGAACCGTGTTCGCGGATAGCCAATCCCATTGCTGAAGACGAGGTTCAGTCCATAGGCAACCTTGTTGATGAAATCATCCATGTAGCTGTCCAGGCTGCCGTCATAATTACTCAGAAACAGCAACCGCCTTCGGTCATCGAAAAACACCCAACGCGCGAAATGTATGGTGCCCACGCGAGCCAACCGCCCGCGCGTATAGATCAACTGGGTCGTGAGATTGACCACCCAAAGCAGCACAACCAGAGTCCAGAGCCGGAACCGCCCAGGCTTGACGTTGCCAAAAGCGCTGAACTGGTTGGTAACGTCATAGTCTTCCCGCAGCGCAAGCTCCGCGACATGCGCGGGCGTCGGCCGTGGCGCTATGACAGCGTCACGGGTCTCCCGCCGCCGCAAAATCGCCAGGAACGGAATCGCGATGAGCAACCCAACGGGAATGGCGATCAGAAATGCCAGCACGCCCAAACCCGCCCGGCCAAGCTGAGCCAATCGCCAGGCCAAAGGCGTCGGAGGGCGAGGCGAAGGCAGCGGCCCATGCCGCGCGACCTCCGCGATCAGCGTGTTGCGCAGCGCGATCGCCGGTTGCGGTCCCGCCTCGACAGGCAGTGCCGCCCTCAGCGCTGCATGCAACGCCGCCTCCTGACACACATCAAGAACCGTGCGCCCGACCCAATTCACATACTGCGTCGCCGGAGAAACCGAATGCGAATGCATCCACTGCCGCAAATCGGTCGTCGGCGCGAAATCCGTGCAATGCGCGAAGATCCGCCGCAATCCCGGAGCGGCATCTCTCGCGAAAGCCTCGACCATCTCTCGCCCATCACCGTCGCAGTCGCCCAGAAACACCAGCCAGATCGGCGCATCGGGAAACGCCACGCCATAAGCGGTGAGATCGCCGAGCGTCTGGTCCTCCAGGATAACAAACCGCGCGAAGTGCAGCCGGTCGAAAGCGCCAAAGGTCACCAGCGTATTGTCCGGATCGGCGAAACCCGGCCGCAGGTTCATGGTCTCCAGCAAAACCCGCAAGCCCGGAACCTCAACGGGGAGGACCGAGGCCGCGACCATGAAATTCCCTTGCGGGGTCATCTGCCTGCCGACTTTAGGTCAGAAACGCAAAGCGAAGTCGATCAGCCGCGTCTTGTCCCAATAGACGATGCCCAGATAGGACCCAGGCGAGATCAGCCTGATCTCATCACGGACCCAATGCGCCACCATCGATGTCTCCGAATAATCGAGGACGATGCATTCCTTCCCATCCAGCCAACTCGCCTGCTTGTAAACACGTGCGACAATCGCGTTCAGGCCGAACGGCAGGATGCGATTCTTCAGAAGCCCAGCCTTAGCGTCAAAGACTTTGCCCTGCCACGCGAAATGATTGACGAACGCCGCGATTTCGCGGGTGAACACCGTGCCCGGCGCGATGATCGCGGTGCCGTCGCCCTCGCCATCCGGAATCGGTCCAGCCTCTAGCGAGCTGAACAGCGCATCGAGTTCCGCTTGCGACATGCGGAGCAGTTGATCGACGTCATACGCCATCGTCTCGCCTCTCTTACAGGGAGCCATCACATGGTCCACGCGAGTGCGGCCAAATTTGTTGCACGCAATGATAGTCTTTATAGATCGGATCCGCTAGTCTCGCATTGCGCCTTCTCAATTCACGCCGACGCCGCACGAGCGACGGAGCATCGGGGCGTTGGCCGCCGACCATCGCCTAACTCGCATGAGAGGGCCTTCCGATGCCTAACACCTCCGAAGATCCGAGCAACGCCGGACGTGGTGTCGGAGAAGTTATCTGTGACGAACTTAAGCGACTCTTCCCAGGGATCGAGACACCGACGCCGCCTCCTACAATTGGACTAGGTGAGGATCGAACCACTAAACAAGCGAGATGGGACGAGTTCGAACGAACCACACAATCGACGATTGACAATCTGCCTGAACCTCTCTCCGCACTTTGCCTATCGGGCGGCGGAATTCGCAGTGCGGCCTTCGCCCTCGGCGCGTTGCAGGCGCTGGCACGCTGCGGCGCCTTGGAACATTTCCATTATCTTTCGACCGTGTCAGGCGGCGGCTATATAGGTGGCTGGCTGACCGCCTGGCGGCATCACGCGAAAAGCGATGCCAAGGTCTTCGCCGGCCTCGATCAACTGCGCCGGACCGGCCAGGAAGCCGCCGAGATCGCCGGAATCAGGGCCGACAGCAATTACCTGACCCCAAGGCTGGGGCTGCTTTCGCCCGACACTTGGGCCGTCGTGGCGCTTACTGTGCGGAACCTCGTTCTCAACTGGCTGGTCTTCGGGCCGCTTTTCCTGGGCTTGTTGTTCATCCCGCTATTCTCTGACGCACTGCTCGTCTCGCTCCGTGCCAAATACTGTCCCGCGCCCCATTGCCTGCAACCGCCGCCGCTTGGTGTACTCTTTGCCTGGATCGGCGCCGCTTTCGCCCTCTTCGCGTCGATCGTCGCTTTCGTGGGTAGGCTCCGCATGACTAACAAATGGTTGACGACCGGCCGCTTCATCCGTCTCGCTTTGATACCTGCCACGATCGCGAGTGCTTGCTTCACCTTGGCCGCCGCCGTCGGCGTCAACGCGGGCCCGGGCTCAGGCGTCATCGACTGGCGATGGATCCTCGGAGGCGCCGCGCTCTATGTCGTCGCTTGGATGGCCGCGCGCCTGATTGTCTTCTTCCACCAGAAAACGACGGCTGGATGCGCCGCACTCGAACTTCTGGCCGCCGCGCTGACGGGCGCCGTCGTCGGCGCCATTCTCCTGGTCGGGGTCGATTTCGCCACGCTGGTGGACAGCAAAGGCCTGGTCGTCTTCGGCGTGTTGTGGACGCTGATGTCCATCCTCGTCGGTGATATCGTCTATGTCGCTGTGTCGAGCTTTCTGCCGCGCAGTGACATGGACCGGGAGTGGCTCGCCCGGGCAAGCGGCCTTTGTATGGCCACGGCCATCAGCTGGAGCATCATTGCCGGCATTGATCTTCACGGACCCTGGTTGTTGAAGTGGAGCCTGTACTCCGCTTGGACCTTATTCGGCACGGTCACTATCACCGGCGCCTTCGGCTTCATCACGCTAATCATCGGCTCCAGCGGTAAAACAGCCGCATTGCCCGGACAGGCGAAATCGGGGCTGCTCTCCCTCAACAACCTGGTCACCGTCGCGAGCGTCGTCTTCGCGATCTGCCTTGTGGCGGTCCTGTCGGCGATCGATGCGAAGCTCCGTGATGTGCTGACCGACGTCTTCAAGGTGAAAAACGCGCCCTGGATGAAGCTTCTGCCGCTGAATGGCGCGGGCCTGGTCGAACTGGGAACCGCAACTATTCTCATCGCGGTCGCTTTCGGCGCGTCCTGTCTCGTCAATATCAACCGCTTCACGCTGCACGGCATCTATCGCAACCGGCTGGTGCGCGCCTTTCTCGGTTCCGCGCGGGCCGGAGCGGGCAAACCACGAAGCCCGGATCCTTTCACCAGCTTCGACAGCGACGACAATCCGCGCATGTTCGAGGTCCGGCCTGAGCCTAAGGACAGCGCACGCCTCTTGCACGTCATCAACATGACTCTCAATGTGGTCTCCACGAAAAAGCTTGCCTGGCAGGAGCGTAAGGCCGAGGTCTTCACGGTCACCGATATGGCTTGCGGCAACCCCATCGTCGGCTATCGGCGGACGGAGCATTATGGCGGCCGCCACGGACTTTCGCTCGGCACTGCAATGGCAGTGTCGGGTGCCGCCGTCAGTCCGAATATGGGCTATCACTCCTCGGCTATCGTGAGTTTCCTTCTGATGCTTTTCAACGTCCGCCTTGGCTGGTGGCTCGGCAATCCCGCGCGCGCGCAATACCGTAAGAAGGGGCCGCAGCCTGGCCTCGTTCCGGCATTGATGGAGCTGGCAGGTGCCACGACCGACGATCGCAAATGGATCTATCTATCCGATGGCGGGCATTTTGAGAACCTCGGTCTCTATGAGATGGTGCGGCGGCGCTGCCGCTTCATCGTCGTAAGTGATGCGGGTGCGGATGCCGAAGGCGCCTTCGAGGATTTCGGCAATGCCGTGCGCAAGATTTTCATCGATCAAGGCGTGGGGATAGAGTTCGAGAGATTCGAAATTCATCCGCGGCAAGAACCTCCGGCGGCCGGAGCCTATTGCGCAATCGGTACGATCACTTATCCCGGATCGTCGAAACTTGGTTGGCTGCTCTACATCAAGCCCGGCTATCATGGCGATGAGCGGCTCGATATCCGCAGCTACGCGATGGCTCATCGGGACTTTCCGCATGAGAGCACGCTCGACCAGTGGTATTCCGAATCGCAGTTCGAGGCCTATCGGGCGCTTGGCGCGCATGTGCTCGAAACGATCTGCAATGGCGGCGCTATTGACCTGACGAAACCGATCCACAAGGTCAGCAGCTTGCAGGAACTTCGTTTGCGCGCGAACCGCTATATGGAGCGCCAGACTGGGATGGGCGGCTAGAGAGTGAGCCGATACGTCATATAGGTCTGGTCGGTCTTATGGCTGAGCATGACGGTGATCGGCCCGGTGTCTTAGAGACTATTGAAACGCACAAGTGTGAGTGGCTGGATCAAGCCTGCTCGGGTCCGGATCGCGCAATCTTCTCTCTCGGGGCAAGGGAGCGGGATGATCGCTACGCCTTGGGCTACGCGCTGCCACTAGACTTCATGTTGTTGCAAGCGATGTGGCGGCGTCCGTTAAACATTTCGAAAACAATAACCAAGCAGTTTGCTCCCTCTGAAATTTTGGGAGTGTTCATCATGGCCTTAGTACCCGTCCATTCGCCTCCCACGCGCGCTCCCTCTATGACCCAGGGAGACCCGGGCCGCTTCGAGCGCCTTGTAGGCGATCGCAAGGACGGGGCGCGCCCCAGAAATCAGCTTCCGCACAAGAATATTTGGAATTGCAAGAACAAGATTTGTTTTATGCGATCCCGGGATGATGGCGTTCCCGGCGTTATCTTCTCCAAATCTGACTACATGGTGGACTCAGTAACGAGGAGTGCGTACGACTTTGCGGGGGCGGCTATGAACGCTACCAGGGGAGCTATCGACTTTTTCAATCCTTACAGCGGCGCGGCCACGCTCGGTTATCTCACCACTCAGACCAGTGCACTCCATAATTGGACCGATGTATCGCCGCTAGGCTTGCCGAATCTCCCTTCGGGTGGCTCGCAGGAATGCCCGGGTTCATGCATTCCCGTGCAAGCAGCTGTCCTCGGCGGCATCGCGCTGTTCGCCGTGCCGGTATTCCTGGGTGGCCGCTGGCTCTACCAGTATTTCACGCAACAACCATCGCCACAGGCTGCACCGACCCCTGAAGTGGTGCCCCTCCAAGCCATACCCGTCACTCCTGCCTGAACGCGGTGGCATCGAGCGCCCTTCAGAACGAGCGCGAGTTCTCATTCCCTCGCGCCCGTTCTAGGCTTCGTCCGATGTCCTCCTATCCCCTGCCGCCCTGGCGTCCCGAAAGTCTGGAGGCACGGCTACCCTTCCTCCGCCGGCGCAATCTCCTGACCGCCGCCACCCGCGCCTTCTTCACCGCGCGCGGCTATACCGAGGTCGAGACGCCCTATGCGGTGGCTGCGCCGGGGGAGGAGGTGCATCTCGCCACCTTCGCCACCGAGCGCATCGGCACGGACGGCATGCGCCATCCCCTGCGTCTCCACACCAGCCCCGAATTCGCGATGAAGCGCCTGCTGGTGGCGGGGGCGGGCCCCATCTTCCAGCTCGCGCGCGTCTGGCGGAACGGCGAGGGTAGCGCGCGCCACGCCGCCGAATTCACCATGCTCGAATGGTATCGCCCCGTCGCCACCCTGGACGACCTCATCGAAGAGACCACCGCCTTCCTCCGCGCCGTCCTGTCGCCCCTGGTGACGAGCCAAGGGATCACCACCTCCCTGGCCGCCGTCGAGCGCCTGACCCTGGCCGAAGCCTTCGCGCGGGATGTGGGCGCCGACCTGCTGGCAACCGCCGGCGACGCCCCGGCGCTCGCCGCCGCCGCTGGCGAGCGGCTGCGGGAAGGCGAGGATTGGGAAGATCTGTTCTTCCGCCTCATCCTCGGCCGCATCGAGCCGAAGCTCGGTCAGCGGCATCCGACCTTCCTCACCCACTGGCCGGCCGCTCAGGCAGCCCTTGCGCGCCGCGACCCCGCCGATCACCGCGTCGCCGAACGCTTCGAGCTTTTCCTCTGCGGCATGGAACTCGCCAACGCCTTCGTGGAACTTACCGATGCGGAGGAGCAGCGCGGTCGTTTCATGGCGGACCGCGCCCGCCGTCACGCCCTTTATGGCGGCCCCGACTGGCCGCTGGACGAGGATTTTCTCGCAGCGCTCGCCCATGGCATGCCGCCAGCCGCCGGCATTGCTCTGGGCTTCGACCGTCTGGCGATGATCGCCGCCGGCGCCGACCGCATCGATCAGGTGCAGTGGCTGCCCTCCCCGCCCGACCCCGACTGAAAGCGACGCCTTGTTTCCGATGCGCACCGGGTTCGCCAAAGCGTGACAGCCGATGGCTTTCCGGCTCACGCTTTTCATGTAGCCTAAGCCGGATGCTCCCCACTCATTCCATAACCGCTCGCCATCACGCCCCATGCGTATGAGCGGCGCGCGCATCGGGCCTTCGCCCGAGATTCTTACCGTCAGCGGCGATGGCTTGCTGCCCTATGTCCCGGCGCTCGCGCAGCTGCGAATCACGGTGTTCCGGGACTGGCCCTACCTCTATGACGGCGACCCCGCCTATGAGGAGCGGTACTTGCGCAGCTACGTCGACAGCCCGCGCGCCGGTGTCGTTTTGGCGATTGCGGGCGACGAGGTCGTCGGCGCTTCCACCTGCCTGCCGCTCACCGACGAAACAGCGAACATCCAGGCGCCCTTCGTCGCCCAGCGCATCGACCCAGCGCGCGTCTTCTACTTCGGCGAATCGATCCTGCTGCATCCCTGGCGAGGCCATGGCCTCGGCCGCCGCTTCTTCGCCGAGCGGGAGGCGCATGCGCGCCGCGTCTCCACCTGCGACATCGCCGCCTTCTGCGCCGTCGAGCGCTCTGTCAATCACCCGGCGCGCCCTGTCGGCTACGTCCCGCTCGACGCTTTCTGGCGCAATCGGGGCTTCGCCCAGGCCACTGGCATGGGCTGCACCATGTCCTGGCGCGAAGTCGGCGCCACAGCCGAGACCCCGCACCGCCTGAACTTCTGGTGGAAAAGCCTCACCGGGGCAGCCCTATCGTGACCCTCATCTACCTCGTGGCCGGTGAGGCGAGCGGCGACGTTCTCGGCGCCCGGCTCATCCAGGCGCTCCGCGAGCAACGGCCGGAGCTGTCTTTCGCCGGTATCGGCGGCCCTCTCATGGCGCAGCACGGCTTCGTCAGCCTCTTCCCCATGGAGGAGCTGGCGCTGATGGGTCTCGCCGAGATCCTGCCGCGTATCCCCGCCCTGCGTCGCCGCATGGCCGAGACCGTGGCCGATATCGCGGCGCGGCGCCCCGATGTGGTCGTCACCATCGACAGCCCCGGCTTTTCACTGAGGCTGCTCCGCCGCGTCATCCCGCTCGGCATCCCGCGCATTCACTACGTGGCACCCCAGGTGTGGGCCTGGCGCGAGAAACGGGTGCGGAAATACCCCGGGCTTTGGGACCGCCTGCTTTGCCTGCTGCCCTTCGAGGTCGAGTTCTTCGCCAGCCACGGCCTCACCGCCGAATTCGTCGGTCATCCCGTCCTGGAATCCGGCGCCGGCACCGGCGACGCCGCCCGCTTCCGCGCCGCGCACGGCCTGGCACCTGACAGCATGCCCGTCATCCTGATGCCGGGCAGCCGCTCCACGGAGGTTTCCCGGCTCCTGCCGATCTTCGGCGAGACCCTGCGGCAATTGGCACCGCGCTTTCCCAAACTGCTGCCCGTGGTGCCTGTGGCCGCGCCGGTGGCGGCGGCCGTGACCGCTGCGGCCGCCGCTTGGCCGCAAAAACCCATCCTCGTCACCACCCTCACCGAGAAGCACGACGCTTTCGCCGCTGCCCGCGCCGCCCTCACCAAATCCGGCACATCGACCCTGGAGCTTGCCGTCGCTGGGGTGCCCATGGTGGTGGCCTATCGCGTCAACCCGATCACCGCCGCGCTCGTCAGGCGCGTGGTCCGGGTCAAACATGCCGCCATGGTCAATCTTCTCGCCGGGCGTGAAGTGGTGCCGGAGCTGATCCAGCAGGCCTGCCGCCCCGAACGCCTTGCCGAGGAACTAGGCCGCCTGTTGCAGGAAGGCCCCGCCGCCGCCTTGCAGAAGGCCGCCTTCGCGCGGATTACCGACAGCCTGCGGCCTGCCGCCGGCTTGCCCTCAGAGGCCGCCGCTGCCGCCGTTCTCGCCTTGCTCGACGAAAAGCCCGGAGTCTGAAACCTCCTGGCGAGAATGTTCCATCGCCGTGGTAACGGCCAGCGCCGCCTCCAGCGCGCGCCGCCCGGCCTCCGCATCCACCAGCACCGGCGCGCCATCGAGGATCGAGGCGAAGAAGGCGCCCTGTTCGGCGGCCAGCGCGTCATGATCTTCCCAGGAAGACTCCTCGATCGAGAATTCCGGCATTCCCGGCACCGGCATTCCGCCGCCGCGCCCGATGGCCGTCAGGCGCCGATTGGCGAAATCGACCGCGAGATAGCCACTCTGGGAAAAGATCCGCATCCGCCGCTCGGTCTTGAGCGAGATGCGGCTCGCGGTGATCGTCGCGACGCAGCCATTGGCGAAGCGCACGCGGGCATTGGCGATATCCTCATGCGCACTCGCCACCGCCGCGCCCACGGCATCGACATGGGCGATCGGCGCATCCACCAGCGCCAGCACAAGGTCGAGGTCGTGGATCATGAGGTCGAGGATGACGGAAACATCCGTACCCCGGATCTTGAAGGGGGCGACGCGCACCGCCTCGATATAAAGCGGCCGTCCCATCCGCGCTGCGACCGCGCCATGGGCCGCGGAAAACCGTTCCAGATGCCCGACCTGCAGCACGGCACCCGCCGCCTTCGCCAAAGCCGCGAGATCCTCGGCCTCCGCGAGCGTGGAGGCGATCGGCTTTTCGATCAGCACATGGCGGCCCGCGCGGATGGCGGCGGCGGCCAGGTCGTGATGCGCCTCCGCCGGGGCGGAAACGACTATCGCGTCCGAGGCGGCGAGCAAGGCCGCGAAGTCCATGGGCGGCACGCCGGCCTCCCAGCCCACGGCGCGCGCCCGCTCGGCATCCAGGTCATAGACACCGACCAGGCGGGCGCGGAGGGAGGCGGCGGCCTTCAAGGCATGGATGCGGCCGAAGTGACCAACACCGGCCACTCCAACTCTAACGATGCCGCTGTGTGATGTTGCCAAATTCTGGACCTATCGGAACGCGCGGCAGCGTTACCAGGACGTGGCGAGGCGTCAACCTTCTGGCGCCTGGGACCTGCCCAGGCCCCGAGGCTTGCCTTCAGACAAACGCGCCGCCATACCTCCGCGCCAAATCATGAACCGCTAAGGCCGTCCGCCCCCATGCTCTATTTCAGCCGACTCAAGGCTGCCGCGATCATCGGGGCTTGCCTGCTCGGCGTCCTCTTCTGCATACCCAATCTGATGCGCGCGCCGAATGGCTGGCTGCCCTGGCGGCAGATCCATCTCGGCCTCGACCTGCGCGGCGGCAGCTACCTGCTGATGCAGGTCGATATGGGCGCGGTCGCCAAGGAGAAGCTCGGCAGCACCGTTGACCAGGTGCGACAGGATTTCCGCGCGCCGGGCATCGGCTATACCCGCCTCGCGGCCGATCAGGCGGCCAACCGCGTCGAGATCACGCTACTCGACCCCAACCAGCGACAAGCGGCGATCAAGGCGCTCAGCGACCTGCTCACGCCGTCCCTCGGCACCACCAGCCTTGCCGATTTCGATGCCAGCGGCGACGGCGCCAATCTGATCCTCACGCTATCGCGGCCCGCCCTTATCGCTCGCGCCACGGCCGCCGTGACCCAGTCGATCGAGATCATTCGCCGCCGCATCGACAGCACCGGCATCGTCGATCCGCAGATCGCGCGTCAGGGCACCGACCGCATCATGGTCCAGCTGCCCGGCATCTCTGACCCGCAGCGCATCAAGACGCTGCTGGGCGAGACCGCGCATATGACCTTCCACCTGGTCGATGAGAGCGCCAACGCGAATTCCGGCGAGCCGCCGCCGCTGGGCGACGCCTTCCTGCCGCTTCAGGGTAGCCCGAACCAAAAGGTCGCCATCCGCCAGGCCGTCATGGTTGACGGTGCCAACCTAACCAATGCCCAGGCCGGCCAGGATCCCCAGACCGGCGGCTGGGTGGTCAATATCGAATTCGATAGCCTAGGCGCGCGTCAGTTCGGCGATGTGACCTCGGCCAATGTAGGCCATCCCTTCGCCATCGTGCTCGACAACCAGGTGATCAGCGACCCGGTCATCCGCGAGGCGATCACCGGCGGGCGCGGCCAGATCAGCGGCAGCGCCAATGCTCAGGCCGCAACCGACCTCGCGTTGCTGCTGCGTGCCGGCGCCTTGCCCGCGCCGCTGACGGTGATCGAGGAGCAGAGCGTCGGACCCGAGCTTGGCGCGGATTCGATCCGGGCCGGCGCCATCTCGCTGATGGTCGGCTTCGTGCTCGTCATCTTCTTCATGGGCGCCTTCTACGGCCTGTTCGGCTGGTTCGCGAATCTCGCCCTCGTCGTCAATCTCATCATGCTGATGGGCATTCTGTCGCTGCTCCAGGCGACACTCACGCTGCCGGGCATGGCGGGCATTCTGCTCACCCTCGGCATGGCGGTGGACGCGAATATCCTCATCAACGAGCGGGTGCGGGAAGAGGTGCGCAACGGGCGGTCTCCCTTGCAGGCGCTCGAAGCCGGGTATCGCCGCGCCTATGGCACTATCATCGACAGCAACGTGACGGCGCTGCTGGCGCATGTGATGCTGTTCATCTTTGGTTCGGGTCCGGTGCGCGGCTTCGCCGTGACGATCACCGTCGGCATCGTCACCACGCTTTTCACCGCCACCGTCTTCGCCCGGTTGCTGACATCGAGATGGTATATCCGGCGCCGCCCGTCGGCTTTGCCGGTATAGGCGGGCAATATGTTGCTCGACCGACGCGAGTTTTCGCCTGACGGCAATGGCCCGGCCGCGCCGGTCCAGGCGCCCCAAAGGACGGCATGAAGATGCGCTTTTTTTACAAGCCGCTGTTCCGCCTGGTTCCGGATGGTACCCGCATTCAGTTCATGAAGGGACGCTTCGCGGGCCTTATCGTTTCGGCCGTGTTGTCGCTCGCCTCGGTCGGGCTGTTCTTCTATCCCGGCCTGCGGCTAGGCATCGACTTCAAGGGCGGCGTGGTGATGGA
This sequence comes from Acidisoma sp. S159, assembly GCF_009766125.1. Taxonomy (NCBI): domain Bacteria; kingdom Pseudomonadati; phylum Pseudomonadota; class Alphaproteobacteria; order Acetobacterales; family Acidocellaceae; genus Acidisoma; species Acidisoma sp. S159. Next base: position 393,677 of record NZ_LMUG01000032.1, on the reverse strand, counting down.
AGCCCGCACACCGCAACCCGCCGATTTTGCCCATCTCCGCGCCGCGCTGGCCGCCCATAACCTCAGCGATGCCGGGCTGCAGCGCGTGGGCTCCGCTTCCGCCAACGAGTTCATGATCCGCCTCGAAAGCCGGGCCAATGCCGCGGCGACCGACCTGGCGGTGGCGCGGGTTCATGCGGCACTCGATCAGGTGGCGCCGGGCAACAAGGTCCTCAGCACCAGCGCGGTCGGTGCCTCGGTATCGCAGGAACTCTTTCGCCAGGGCCTGCTGGCACTCGGCCTCAGCTTGCTCATGATCCTGGTCTATATCTGGTTCCGGTTCGAGTGGCAGTTCGCGGTTGGTGCCGTGGTGACGCTCATTCTCGACATCACCAAAACCATCGGCTTCCTCGTCGTTACTCGCCTGCAATTCGACCTGGTGATGGTCGCCGCGATCCTGACGATCCTCGGCTACTCCACCAACGACAAGGTCGTGGTCTACGACCGGATGCGCGAGAACCTGCGCAAGTACAAGACCATGCCGCTGCGCCAATTGATCGACCAGTCGATCAACGAGACGCTGAACCGGACACTCGGCACCTCGATGACGGTGTTCCTCGCGGCGCTGCCGCTGGCGATCTTCGGCGCTTCCGTGAAAGCCTTCGCCATCGTCATGCTGTTCGGCATCGTCGTCGGCACCTCCTCCTCGATCTTCATCGCCGCCCCGATCCTGTTGTTGCTCGGCGAGAACCGGCTGCGGCGAGACGCCCAGCCGGCCAAGCCGGAAACCGGGAAGAAGGTTCAGGCGCGCGCGAACTGAGCGGATTCGCGCTCATCTCATTCCGGTTGACGAACGGACGGGCATGACGTTCTATCATCGGAATGAACGTCTCGGTCGGTTCTTCTCAGTCATCGGTTGAATTCGCGGGCCTGCCGGCATCCCCTGCCACCGCCTCTGAAAAGGAGTCGGCCAAGCGGGTCGCGGCGAATCCCAACGATTTACCCGCCACCCAGGCGCTTGCCATGGCGCTTCTCGCGCGCGGCGCCCTGGAAGAGGCTGAGGTCCATGCGCGGAATGCCGTGCGCATCGCGCCGGAGGATCCGAAAAGTCACAACCTGCTCGCCATGGTGCTAACCGGCGTGCACCGCCCGCAACCGGGGGAATTCCACTACCGCCGCGTCCTGAGCCTGACGGGCAAGCGCGACCCCATCGTGATCGCGAATCTTGCCTGGAACCTCAAGAAGCAGGGCAGGTTCGATGAGGCGAGACGCCTCTATCAGGAATCGGTCAGTGCCAATCCGCGGGTGCGGCAAAGCCTGCTCGGCTGGGCCCGGCTGGAAGAGGCGGATGGCCGGTTCGAGGCAGCGGGTTCTTTGCTCGATATCATCGACCGGCTCTTTCCCGACGATCCCGACAGCCTTTTGACCCGCGCTGTTCTACACACCCGTCTACACGACAATGACCGCGCCTTCGCGGTGCTCGATCGCCTGGAGCAGCAGGTGCGACTGGGCAAACTCACCCCTGCCGAACTTGCGGAAAAAGGCCGCCTGCTCGACCAGACCGGCGAATATGCGGCGGCCTTCGAGGTCTTCCTCGAAAGCAAGCGGCGCGTGCGGGACGAATTGGGCCAGATCTATCAGGACGAGGCGGTCAGCGAGATGATACGCCGGCTGCGTGGCTTCTTCACGCGCGGCCGGTTGGCGCTGCTACCGCGCGCGGATGTCGCCCCTGGGCCGCAACCGATCTTTATCCTCGGCTTTCCGCGTTCCGGCACCACGCTTCTCGAACAGATGCTGTCCCGTCATTCGCGCATCGCGGCGGGTGACGAATTGCCTTTCGTGAGCGATATCGCCGCGACCCTCCAGCGCCTTCTCGAGAGTCCGCTCAGCTACCCAGAGGCTTTGAGCGAGTTATGGATGGGCGATCGTCAGCAAGGTTTGAATGACTTGCGGGATGTCTATCTGCACCGCGCCGCCCAAATGGGCGTGTTCAAGCCGGACAAGGATCTTTTCACCGACAAGATGCCGCTCAACGAGACTCATCTCGGTCTCATCTCGCTGATCTTCCCGAAAGCGCCTTTGATCCATGTCGTCCGGCATCCGCTGGATGTCATGGTTTCGATCATGGGCAATATGCTGACCCATGGTTTTCATTGCGCCAGCAGCCTGGTCTCGGCGGCGACGCATTACGCGCGCATCATGCAGCTCGTCGCACATTACAGGGCCGAGATCGACCTGTCTCTGCACACTCTGCGCTACGAGGACCTTTTGACGGAGCCAGAAGAAACCTTGAGGGCGCTGTGCGGCTTCCTGTCCGTGGCCTACGAGCCGGCGTCCCTCGTCTTCCATGAGAGCCGCCATCATTCGCGCACGGCAAGCTACGCGCAGGTTAAGGAACCGCTCTATGACCGGTCGCGCTACCGCTATCGCCACTACCGAGACGAACTCGCCCCGGCTTTGCCGATCCTCGAGCCCTGGATTGAGAAGTTAGGCTACCAGCTCGACTGAAACCGGCCCTGTGACCAGCCAGGATGCATTTCCCGAACACCTGAAGGATAGGGGCGAAGGAGCCAGCTTGAGCCAGGACAAGCTTGAGGTCCCGCTCGACGCGGACTGGCGTTCAGAGCTCGAGCGGCTCATTCCGGTGCCGTTCCGATCGCTGTTGGCAATGGCCGTCCGTGCCGAAGAAAGTGGCCGCATCGACGACGCCGAGCAACTCGCCGTGCATATCCTGCGCGCCGCGCCGGAGGAGCCCGACGCGCTGCATCTCGCAGGCGTTGTCGCCTTCCGGCGCGAGCGCGTCGATCAGGCTGTCGCGCTGGTCGAGCATGCCATTCTCGCCGCACCGCAAAACGCCGTTTACCTGCGCAACCTCAGCGAGATGTATCGCGTGGCGGGACGGCTGGATGATGCGCTTGCCGCATCCAGCCGGGGTCTCGACTTGCAGCCGGCGGACCCGCTGGCCCTGCACAACCAGGCGATCATCCACCAGGAGAGAGGCGAGCCCGAACAGGTCGTCAATTGTGCCCGTCAGGCCATCGCGCTGAAGCCGATGATGCCCGGGCCGCATTTCGCCATCGCCGAGGCGCAGCTCCTGCTCGGCAATTACGCGGAGGGCTGGGAGGAGTACGAGTGGCGCTTTCGGCTGGCCGGCTTCCCGCGCCTGATGCCGCCAGCGCTGCAACAGGGCCGCCCGCAATGGGGCGGCGATCTTGGCGGTGGCCTATTGCTGTTGATCGGTGACCAAGGCTTCGGCGACGTCATCCAGTTCAGCCGCTATATCCGATGGGCGGCGGCACGATGCCCGCGCATCGTCATGGCGACCAGCATCGAAATGGCGCCGCTCTTCCGGCGGCTTTTCCCCCGGCTCCACATTTTCACGAATTGGTCCGAATGCCCCGCGTTCGCGACCTTCTGCCCGATCTCTGGCCTTCCCCGGCTGCATGGCACAAGGCTCGACACTATTCCGCCGCCGCCGGCGATCGAGCCGGATGCGGGCCGCGCGATCCTCTGGAAGGCACGGCTTGATCGTCAGGTTCCGAGCGGTCTGCGCCGCATCGGCGTGGTCTGGGCGGGACGCGCCACCCATCGCAACGACCGCAACCGCTCGATGCCGCTGTCGGCGCTCAACCCGCTCGCGGCGGTGCGGGGCATCGCGCTGGTCAGTCTGCAGAAGGGCGAGGCGGCCGGGCAGCTCGTGAACTATCAGGGTCATGCGCCACTCATCGATGCCGGCGCCGAAATCATCGACTTCGAGGACACCGCCGCCGTTATCGGTGCTCTTGATCTGGTGGTGACGGTCGATACCTCCGTCGCCCATCTCGCGGGCGGCATGGGCCGGCCGTGCTGGGTGATGCTGCCCTATGCCGCCGACTGGCGCTGGCTCCAGGAGCGCTCGGACTCGCCATGGTACCCAAGCATCACGCTATTCCGGCAAAGCGCGGCACGACGCTGGGACGAGGTGGTGGAGGCGATCACCCAAGCGCTCGCCGGCTCGCCGTAAGCGTTTGGTTCAAAGTCTCATTTCCAGCAGCACCGGCACATGGTCCGACGCTTGCGTCCAGCCGCGCGCCTGCTTCAGGATGGCATGACGGACAAGCCGCCCCGTCAGGTCATGCGTGACCCAGATATGGTCGAGCCTGCGTCCCTTGTCCGCCGCTTCCCAGTCTCGTGCTCGATACGACCACCAAGTGTAGAGCTTCTGATCGTCCGGCACGAAGTGGCGCAACGCGTCATGAAAGCAGGTGCGCTGCCACTCCGTATGCAAAGCGGTTTCGACCGGCGTGTGTGAGACGATTTTGAGAAGCTGCTTGTGGCTCCAGACATCATGCTCCAGCGGCGCGATGTTGAGATCGCCGACGAGCACGGTACGTTTCAGCTCAGGCGTCGGCGCGAAATGATCCCGCGCGGCGGCCACGAAATCGAGCTTATGCGCGAATTTCGGATTGACCTCGGGGTCGGGAATATCGCCGCCGGCCGGCACATAAAAGTTGTGGACAACCAGCGGGCCGCCGGGCGCGTCGATCTCGACGGAGAGGTGACGGCAATCCTCACGCCCGCACCAATCTTGTGTCGTGCCGTGCCGCCGCATCGGCAGCTTCGAGAAGGTGGCGACGCCGTTATAGCCTTTCATCCCGCGAAACTGGACATGCGGCAGGCCGAGCACCGCCGGCAGTTCCAGCGGAAAAAATTCGTCCGGGCATTTCGTTTCCTGTAGGCACACGACATCGGGGTCGAGCGCGGTCACGACATCGCGCAGCAGCACCTGCCGCAAGCGAATCGAATTGATGTTCCAGGTAACGATACGAAGCGGACGGGGCATGAACTCGATGCTGAGCTAAACCACCCTCACCCTCAGCGGTGGCAGCCCCGAGATCATCGCCTCCAACTCATCGCCGCGCTTCACTTCGGCCACGCCCTCTGGCGTGCCGGTGAAGATGAGGTCGCCGGGTTGCAATTCCACCAGCCGGGACAGCGCCGCGATCACCTCGGGCACGCTCCAGATCATATCCAGCAAGTCGCCTTCCTGCCGCTCGGCGCCATTGACGTTCAGGAGGATGTGGCCGCTTTCGAACCTGCCGAAATTGCCCACCGGCACGATCTCGCCGATTGGCGCCGAATGGTCGAAGCCCTTCGCCATGTCCCAGGGCCGTCCGAGCTTCTTGGCTTCCGCCTGCAGGTCGCGCCGCGTCATGTCGATGCCGATTGCGTAGCCCCAGATATGGGCTTTCGCATCCGTCTCGGCGATGTCGCGGCCGCCGGCGCCGATGGCGACGACCAGCTCGACCTCGTGATGCAGCTCGCTCGTCGCCGCGGGGTAGGGCATCTCGCCGCCGGTGACGATCGCATCCGCCGGCTTGGTGAAGAAGAAGGGCGGCTCGCGATCGGGATCATGCCCCATCTCCCGCGCATGCGCCGCATAGTTGCGGCCCACGCAGAAGATCCGGCGCACCGGGAATAAGCCGCCACCGCGCACCGGCACAGCCGGGACAGGAGGCGCCGGAATCACAAACTCGCTCATGCGTGCAGCGCCGCGACGCCCGGAAGCGTCTTGCCTTCCAGCCACTCCAGGAAGGCGCCGCCCGCCGAGGACACATAGGTCAGCTCATCGGTGACGCCTGCTTCACGCAGCGCCGATACCGTATCGCCGCCGCCCGCCACGCTGCGCAGCTTTCCGGCGCGCGTAAGTTCCGCGACGACCTTTGCGACCGCCATCGTTGAAGCCTCAAAGGGTGGCGTCTCGAAAGCGCCGAGCGGGCCATTCCAGACCAGCGTCTTTACCGTCTTGAGCCGCGCGATAATGAGCTTCGCGGTCTCCGGCCCGACATCCAGCGCCATGCCGTCATGCTCGGCATCCACCGCAAGCGTGCGGGTGGCGGCATTGGCTTTGAACTCCTGCGCGACCGTGCCGTCCACCGGCAGCAGGATTTCGCATCGCCCGCCCTCGGCGCGCTTCATGATCTCGCGCGCGGTGTCATGGAGGTCTTTCTCCTGCAGCGACTTGCCCACCGGCAGCCCCTTGGCGGCGAGGAAGGTATTCGCCATGGCTCCGACGATGACCAGGACATCGACTTTGCCCAGCAGATTGCCGAGCAGGTCGAGCTTCGTGGAAACCTTCGAGCCGCCAACAATCGCCATGACCGGCCGATCCGGGTCGGTCAGCGCGCTCTCCAGTGCCTCCAGTTCGGCCTGCATCAGCCGCCCGGCATGGGAGGGCAGGTGGCCCGCCACGCCCTCGGTACTGGCATGGGCGCGATGGGCGGCGGAGAAGGCGTCGTTCACATAGAGATCGGCGAGCTTGGCGAGGCTTTTCGCCATCTCGACGTGGTTCGCTTCCTCGCCCGAATGGAAGCGGGTGTTTTCGAGCAGCAGAACATCGCCGTCCTTCATCTTGGCGACGCCGGCCTCGACCTCCGGCCCGATACAGTCATCGACAAAACCGACCGGCGAGCCGAGTACTTTGCCGATCGCGTCGGCCAGCGGCCGCAGCGACATTTCCGGCACGCGCTTTCCCTTCGGCCGCTCGAAATGCGAGCAGACGATGACCCGGCCGCCTTTCTCCGCGATCTCGCGGATGGTCGGCACCACCCGCTCGACGCGCGTGAGATCGGTGATGCGGCCATCGCGCACAGGCACGTTGAGGTCGGCGCGCAGCAGCACGCGCTTGCCCTTGAGATCGGCGTCATCCAGCGTGCGGAAGGTCATCGTGTCGTTCCCCTTTTCACACCGTCATGGCATGCGAAGGCATGCCATCCACGCCTTGCTTTCTTTACGCAGGCAAGGCCTGGATGCTCGGCCTTCGCCGAGCATGACGAGGCAGAGTGTGCTGGACCTACAGCGCCCCGAAAGCCGCCGCGGTATCACCCATGCGGTTCGAGAAGCCCCACTCGTTGTCATACCAACCCAGCACACGGGCCAACTCGCCATCGACAACCGCCGTCTGGGGCGCGTCGAAGGTGCAGGAGGCCGCGTTGTGGTTGAAGTCCGAACTCACCAGCGGCTCGGTGTTGTAGTCGATGATGCCCTTCAGCGCGCCTTCCGAGGCTTCCTTCATCGCCGCGTTGATCTGCTCCTTGGTCGCGTGCGTGCGCAGGTTCACATCGAGCGAAACGAGCGAGACATTGGGCGTCGGCACGCGAATGGCGGTTCCATCCAGCTTGCCCTTCAGCTCCGGCAGCACGAGGCCGACGGCACGGGCCGCACCGGTCGAGGTCGGGATCGCCGACAGGGCAGCGGCACGGGCGCGATGCAGGTCCTTGTGCAGCGTGTCGACCGTCTTCTGGTCGCCCGTGTAGGAATGGATCGTCACCATATAGCCGCGCAGGATATGGAACTTCTCGTGCAGTATCTTCGCCATCGGCGCCAGGCAGTTGGTGGTGCAGGAGGCGTTGGAGATGACCGTCATCTCCTTGGTGATGGTTTTGTCGTTCACGCCGAAAACGATCGTCGCATCCACCCCATCGGCCGGCGCCGATACCAGAACCTTGCGCGCGCCCGCCTCGATCAGCTTGGACGCCGCGTCCTTGCTGGTGAAGAGGCCGGTGCATTCCATCGCGACATCGACGCCGGCGAGCGGCACTTTGGACGGATCGCGCTCGGCCGAAACGCGGATCGGGCCGTAGGTGCGGCCGTTCAGCTTGATGGTGATGGCGTCGCCATTCACCTCGACGGTGCCGGGGAAGCGGCCATGGACGCTGTCGTAGCGGAACATATGCGCATTGGCCTCGACGCTGCCTAGGTCGTTGATCAGGACGGGCTCCAGATCCGTGCGGCCGCTCTCGACCATCGCGCGCAAAACGAGGCGGCCAATGCGCCCGAAGCCATTGATCGCAACCTTCACAGCCATGGTTCTCTCTTCCTTCTTCAAAGCTTCTTCTTGACCGCGATAATCAGCGCCTCGGTCAGGGTCTCGACAGTCTGCGCGGTATGCGTCTGGCCCGGAAGACTCACATCGCTGCTCACGAAGTGGCCACCCGAGCCAAGCCAACGCTCCCAGCCAAATCCGGTTCCCGGCTCGACGCCGATCCGCGGCGCATCGCCCAGGGTTTGCGTCTGATACGCCTCGTCTTGCGCCGCGAAAAGTGACCAGCAGGGCATGGAGACCACCGCCACGGTAATGCCGGCCTGCGCCAGGGCCGCTTGCGCCGCCAGCGCGGGCCCGACCTCGGCACCGCTTGCGATGAGGGTGGCCGCGCGGGGACCCTCTTCCGGCGCGGTCAGATAGGCGCCGCGCGCCGAGGAATTTTCGACTGTATCGGTGCGCCACGGCGGGACGGGCTGCGGCGTCTGCACCAGGACGCTCGGCCCATCCTCCTTGTGCAGAGCGAGCTCCCAGCATTCGGAGGTCTCGACCGCGCCGGCGGGGCGGAAGACCAGCAGCTCGGGCAAGGCGCGGAACGTCGCGAGATAGTCGGCGGACGCGGTTTCAGCCGCTTCCTCCAGCAATGTGAAGACGATGCGGCGGCGGTGGCGGCCGACCGTGCGGATCGCCGGAAACAGCGTGTGTCCGCAAGACATGGCGAGGCCGCCGGCCGGGATCAGGCCGCCATGCCCGACGACGCCGGCTAGGGTGACGGCCATGCTGACCTGACGGCTGCCGAACTGGATATGCCGCCGCGCGAAATCGCCATTTTCGACGGGCTCCTGCCCCAGCGGTGCAAGTCCCGCCGGCCGTCCTGCCGCGCCGAGGGAGGCCCGGATCATCTCCGGCACCGCGGTCCCGAGCGCTTCGATGACGCGGCGGCTCGCTTCCGGGCCGGAGAGGGCGGCGCCTTCTTCCGCCAGCGCGCTGCGATTGACGCGGGCCGCATCGCGCCAGCCATCCGGCAGGCGGCCATTGAGAACCCGTTCGAAGTCGGCGGCCAAAGCATGACGCGCCAGGCGCTTGAGCCAGCCGCGCCGCGCCGCCGTGGCACGCGCCCCCGCGCCGCGCCAGGCTTCAGAGACATCCTCGGAGATTGCGCGGTCCGTGCGAGGCGGAGCGGGCGCCGAGGTCTTGCACACCAGCAGAACAGGCTTGCGCGCCCTGAGTGTGAAGGACAGCGCTGAAGCGATAGCTGCCGCGTCATGGCCCGCGATGCGCTTGGTCGCCCAGCCCCAGGAGGCGAAACGCTCGAGCAACTCCGCCGCCGGCGTCTCATCCGGCTCGGGATGCGCCGGTTCCTCCAGCAGGATGGCGAGCTTCGATAGCTTCAGCTCACCCGCAAGGCTCGCGGCCTCATAACCGATGCCGCCGGTGATGTCCGCCGGTGTCGCGAAGAGCCAGGCGCGGTGATCGACCAGGCTCTTGCCGAAACGCGCCGCGAGCATGCGCTCGCTGAGCACGCAGCCCACGGCGAAGGAGAGCGCCTCACCGGCTTGGCCGATGACCGCCTCGATCCCCGGCAGGCCATGCGACAGGTCAGCGGGATCGAGGCCCGACAGTTCCAGCACCGCGCGCATCAGCCGCGCATCCTGCCGTGTCGCGACGATGATGCGGTCGCGGTCCGGCCATGAACTATCGGCGGCATCGATCCGCAGCACGCGTGTCCAGAGCGTCGTCACGACGTCCGCCATGGCGAAAGCGGGTGGAGCGGCGTTAGCGCCGGGCGCCTTGCCGTTGCCCTCATGCCGGATCGCATCGGAATGGGCATCCGCCCAGTTGCGCAGGGCGGTCAGCCGCAGGGCCTCGACCATGCGCTGCCGACGCTCCGGCTGGCGTGCCTGGGCAAGCGGTGTCGCATCTGTCGTGACGGGGGGTCTGCGGGAAAAGATATCCGCCAGACGAGTCACCGAACCTCCTGCAACCGTCCGGCCCTCTGGAACGAAGGGTGTATGGCGGAATGGAGGGGTTTTGGACTGAGCGCCGGGGCTGAGCAACCCCTTCCGCTTCTGGCGAGCAACCCCATGTCGGGCTACGATCACGGCGCCATAGGGGCTTCGCGAAGGGCTGTACCCGTACTGATTAGCCGGCGCCTAAAGCTGATTGAACTCAAAAGGCATGGAGACCGACATGAAAAAGACCTTCCTTCTCTCGACGATTTGTAGCGTGGCGATCATGGGAAGCGCCTCCGCATGGGCGCAATCGACCAGCACCACCCCGATGGCCGCGCCGAGTGCCAGCGGCTCTAGCATGGCGAAGCCCATGGGTATGGGCATGAAGCACAAGCATTGGATGAAGCACGGCACGGCCATGAGCGGCCCTTCGGACGCGGATCACTCGGCCGACATGCTCAACGCTGAGCAGCTTAAGAACAACATGAGCCCGATGTCGGCGCCGAGCTCGGCGATGCCGATGGCGCCGGGCTCCACAATGGCCCCCGCGACCCCCATGATGGCACCGCCGAACCCCGCCCCGATGGCGCCCCCGACCCCGTCGCCCGGAGCGCCCGCCAACCCGTCCTAGGTGTTGTGACGACCTGATACTGGGTGCGACCCAAAGATCCGTCATGGCACGCGAAGGCGTGCCATCCACGTCTCGCCTTCGTCGAGCAAGGAAGACGTGGATGCTCTGCCTTCGCCGAGCATGACGAAGGGGAAACGAGCGGTTGAAACCAGAGACATCCTGCTCTGGCCCCGATCGCCTTCCCTAAGCCGTCGACGAAAAGGCCTGCGTGCTCGCAGGCCTTTTTCACGACTGCGGCACAACCTCCGCAACACTAGTCATGGCTTCGATCGCCAAAAGTCGCGCCAAGCGATCGAACTCCGCCACGGAGAGCGTCTCCGCCCGCCGCGTCGGCTCGATCTCGGCTCGTCGCAACAGCGCCTCGCCGCCGAGCGGCTTAAGCGCCGCCCGCAGCATTTTGCGCCGCTGTCCGAAAGCCGCCGCCGTCAGCCGTTCCATGATCGTGAAAAGCGCGGGCTCGGGCTGCTCTGCATGTGGCGTCAGCCGCACGATATTCGAGGCGACCTTGGGTGGCGGCGTAAACGCCTCCGCCGGCAGCCGCATCGCGATATCGGCCCGGCAGGTCCATTGTGCGAGGATCGACAGCCGACCATAAGCCGGCGTGTCCGGCGCCGCCGCTATGCGCTGCGCCACCTCCTCCTGGAACATCAGAATCATCCGCTCGAAAGCCGCAGCCTGCCGCAGCCACCCGATCAGCAGCGGCGTGCCCACATTATACGGCAGGTTCGCGACGATCTGGCGCGGCGCCGGCACCAGCCCCGGAATATCGACCCGCATGGCATCCCCTGCGACGATCGCGAGCCGTCCAGGATAATGCGGCGCCAGCTCCTCCAGCGCCGCCACGCCCCGCGGATCGATCTCGATCGCCGTCACATCGACCGCCGCGGTGTCGAGCAGCGCCCGCGTCAACCCGCCTGGACCCGGCCCGACCTCCACCACATGCCGCCCACTCAAGTCCCCGGCCAGCCCCGCGATCCGCGCCGTGAGGTTGAGGTCGAGCAGGAAATGCTGCCCGAGCGAGTGACGCGCCCGGAAATTGTGCCGGACGATGACATCCCGCAGCGGCGGAAGCGCGTTCAATGCATGATCTGGATCGAAGCACGCCGCCGCAGATCGTCCAGGGTCTGCTCCGCCGTGAGATCGATCCGGCGCTCGAAGATCTGTTGCGCCACCGCCTCCCGGGAGTTGTCTGCCACCTGTGCGGTGGCCGCCGCATGGCCGCAAACCATGACAAGGGTCACACCGTTATTGGCGATAAGCGGCGGACTCGGCTTGCCGACCGGCAGACTGGCGAGAAGCCTCTGGAACTGCGGTGGCGTGACCTGGGCGAGGTTGACCGGCCCAGGGTCCGCAGGCTTCGTGCCGCCATCGGCGCGGTTCGCGGCCTCCATATCGTCGCAGCTATGCACTGAGGTCGCGATCTTGTGGAAAGTCACCATCGTCTGCCGCTGCTGCTCGGTAGGATTTTTCGGATCGAGCGGCGTGGTGAACGGCAGGAAAATCTGCCGCACGCTGAGCATGACATTGGCACCCGCATCACCGCCGGCGTCCGGGCCCGCCATCCCGGGGCCTTGCCGGCCGCGCAGCTGCACGATCACCAGCCCGCCCGCCACCTGCACCGGATTGCTGATGGCGCCGATCGGCATTTGCGACACCAAGGCGAGGACCGCGGGATCGAGCTGATCCGGTCCAACCCAGCCGAGCGAGCCGCCCTGCAGCGCCGTCTCGCCTTGGCTGAACTGCGCCGCGATGATCGGGAAGGGCGCGCCGCTGCGCAGCTGAGCGATCACGGTATTGGCGAAGTTCTGCGCGTCCATCTGAGCCGCCTGATTGGCGACCCGGATGAAGATTTCGCCGACGTTATATTGTGGCTGCGCGCCCTTGTTCTTCTCAATGAGAATACGACGGTCGATATCGGCGGCACTCGGGCGTCCCGCATCGCCGAGAACCTGATGCAGCACCTGCGTCCAGGCGAGCTGCGTGCGCACCTGGTTGACCAACGTATCGAAGCCGATGCCGAGTTCGGTCAGCTTCTGATGGAGCACACCCGGCCCCATGTTGTTCGAATGCTCGATCTCGGTGATCGCCTGGGCGACTGACCGGTCGGGCACCACCACGCCACGTTTCTCGGCTTCCTGAATCTCCAGCCGCTCATTGATGAGCTGCTGCAGGATCTGCGGCTTGAGATGTTGCAGCACATCGGGTGAGACCCGCTGACCGGTTGCCAACGCGAAGAAGCGCGCGCGATTCTCCACATCGGCCTGGGTCACGACATCTCCATTGACCACCGCGGCGATCGAGGCGTCTTGCGCGCGGGCGGGATGAAGCGTCGCGACGGCCAGCCAAACTGAGAGCACCAGCAGACAGGCCATTTTCAGGCGGAGGGACATATACGCTACCTTCGCTCGAGTTTCTTGTTGTTGCATTAGAGGGCGTTGAAGCCGATGCCGCCGAGGGTCTTGAAGACCACGCGGAACAGCAACGTGGTCGAACCGTCGTCATCCGCGACCGAGGTGTAACGGCGGCTGAAGCTGGCACTAAGCGCGAGACAGTCATTCTGCCAGGTCGCGTCAAGATTGGTCGCGTCGAATTGCCCGGTTTGCAGGTTGCGCTGCGCGGAGGCGTTCAGCGTCCACTGCTGGAGCTGCGTGCTAATGCCCAGCGTTGCTTCGTTGCGGGGCGTAAAATAGGACGCCGGCGGCGGCACGCCGTCGTAGAAGAAGTAGGGATCGGTGGAGGAATATAGATAGCCCGCCGAGACCCGCAGTATCGGAACGCCCGCCGTCGCGAAGGCATCGATGAATTCATTTTGCAGCGAAACGTGGCTGAGTCGCGTGCGATAGGTGAAATCGACATACTGATTCGGCGTATAGGAAATCTTCGCCACGATATCCGAGATATTGTCCTCAAGGCCGGAGCCGACAGGGAAGGTGTCATCCTTGTGGGCGCGATAGGACTGGCCGACCAGCGCGTCGATCACGCTACCATTGTTCAGATACCAAGCCCCATGAAGCGCAAGATTGGCGCGCATGCCGCTCTCCAGCCGATCAAGGCCTGGGTATTTGTTGAAACCGAACAGGTTGGCGTCGGTGAAATTGAAGTCGAAGCTGTCCTCGTTCGGGATATTGGTCTTGTCGACGCTGTTGCCCACGATCGGCGCGGCGATGAGCTGGAAAATCGGCTCGATCAATTCGGAACCCCAGCGCCCGCTATCGTTGATCAACGGCCAGCGATAATTCAGCGCGATCTGCGGCAGGGCCCGCGCGGTCTGCGCGTCATTCGCGCCGGTCGAGAAGTTCGGGAACTGGCTCAGGTCGCGCGCGGAATAGCCTGCGGCGTCAAGGTGGAAGACGGTGCTCCACTGGCCGCCGAGATTGTCGTGGAAGGGCAGTTCGTATTCGGTCGTCGCGGCGCCGCGTAGCGTGTTCGTGCCGGTGCTGCGCAGGATATTAAAGAAGCTGGCATCGAAATTGACACGGCCGCCGAGGGTATCGGGCGTGCCGGTGAAGGAATACTCGGCATGCGGCAGCACCACCGGCAACTCGCTGTCGGTCACGCTGTCGGTGAGGCCCTGATACCAGCGGCTGTCGATGCGGGCATAGGAGCCGTTGCCGAAACCTTCGAGATAAGCGTCGCTTGTCAGTTCGTTGACACTCGGCAGGATGGAGTAGTCGTTGAGGTAGCTGACCGAGGATGCGCGTTCGAAATCGAAGCCCGCGCGCCAGGTGTCATTGAGGTCGAAGGTGCCATGGGCGAAGAGAGCGCCCTCCAGCTTGCCCTCATCGTAGCCGCCCGAAACATCCGCATTTACCTGACCAAAATTGAAGGCGCGGCGATACTTGAGGTCACCGGCGGCGCCGTTATGCGTCGTCAGGATCGGCGTGACCGTCGCATCGGACTGGTCGTCGAGCACAATATAATAGGGAAGGTCGAGGAACCCACCGAGATGGCTATTGACGCCGATGCTGGGAATGAGCAGGCCACTCATCCGCTTGGCCGTCGGGTCGGGATGCCAGAAATAGGGAAAATACGCGACCGGAACGCCGTAGATCTGCATCGTCGCGTCTTTGTATTCGATCACGTGATGCTGCAGATCCTGCACGCCCGATCGCGCGCGAATCTGCCAAAGCGGATAACTTTTGGGATGCTTCAGGCAGACCTCGCAGGCCGTGTAGACCGCATGGCTGAGTTCGTTGAGCTTGCCCTCGGTCCGCCTCGCGCCATTCGCCGCGAGCTTGGCGTTGCTCGGCAAGGTCACGTTCATCGACTTCATGATGCCGTTGGTCATGTCGCGGCTGAGCTCGGCGTAATCCGAGTAAACCACCTGCCCGTCGGGGGAGATGAGCACCACGTGACCAATCGCATCGGAAATATTGGTGTTGCGGTCATACAGCACGTGATCAGCGAATAGGACGTGGCCAGCCTGCCACGCCTCCACATGTCCGCTCAGCGTGACGATGTTCGACTTCTGGTTGTATTCGATCCGATCGGCCCGAAACGTCACTGGCTGCTTCGCGTCGGATGCCGTCTCGCCGCCCGTAAGCCCGGCGATCTGGGCATGGGCGTGCTGGACGCGCGGTACGGCGACGACCGCTGCGACTGTGGCGGCGAGGGCGATCAGGCCGATCCCGTAACTCGTCTTGGACATCGCCGATCCTTAGCCGTCTTCGAGATGGAGAAGAAGCGACAGCGCGAGCATGAGGCCGGCGGCGGCCGGCGCCCAAGCCGCCAATACCACAGGGAGCGCCCCTGATTGCCCAAACTGCTCAGCGATATTCGAGAGCATGAAAAGGGCGAAGCCGGCTGCGACTCCGCCGCCGATCATCCGCCCCACGCCGCCTCTCCGGCTGCTCTGCATCGAGAATCCGGCCGCCACCAGGGACATCGTGGCACAGAGCAGCGGAAGTGCCAGCAAAGCCTGGAATCGCAAGCGGTGACCCACCGCCGAAAAGCCCGCGCGCTCCAGCACATGGATGAAGCCCGGCAGGCGCCAGAAGGAAAGCGCCTCGGGCGCCGCGAAGCTCTGCTGGATGCGGTCGATAGTCAGGTCTGTCGGCATCGCCATCGCGCTCGGTGGTGAGGGCAGCTTTCCTGGCACGAGGACGCGGGCATTGGCGAGTAGCCAGCTGTGGGGAATGAGCCGCGCCTGCATCGCTTCGATGCGGTCGATCATGTGATCGTTGGGACCGAGACGGAAGATGCTGACTTGCGAGGCGGTTAGCACGTTAGCCCTCATCATCACGCCACGCGCATGCATGATGGCGACACCCTGGACACTCCCGGTATTGTCCGCCTGGCGTAGCCAGAGCTGGCCGCCATTCAACGCGAGCGGACCGCCGCCGGCGTCGAGGAAGCTTTCCTGCAGCCGCTCCGCCTGGGCAAACAGCGCCGCCGAGACCGGGCTCAGCCCCCCGACGGCAAAGAGCCCGAGGGCGAGGGCACACAGCACCGGGCCGCCCAGAAACTGCCAGGCTGAAAGCCCGGCTGCCCGCGCCACTACCAGTTCAGAAGAGCGGGTAAGCCGCCAGAAGGCCCAGATGCCCCCAAGCAGGATGGCGAAGGGCAGGATCGTCATGACCACCCAGGGCGTCCGCAGCAGCGCCATCTCGACAATGAGGTTGAAGGTCGCGTCGGGGCGGGAGGCCGAGCGACGCAGCAACTCCAGGAAATCGAAGAGCGAGACCAGCCCGGTAAGGGCGGCAAGGACCGAAGCCACCGCGACGGAGAACTGCCGGCTGATGTAGATCGTCAGGATGGGAGACGGGAACATCGGCTCAGCCCGGCCCGCTAACGGTGTCGGGACGCGCGGAGACGAGAGACTCGGGTGGTGCCGGAACCCGGAAGCGCTCAGGCCGTAGTAGCAGCCATCCGGCGATCAGCCCGGGCAGCACCGCATGGGCCCAGACAAGAGGCAGCCAAGCGCTGTCGCGTGCAGCGATATTGTTGACCGTTAGCCCCAGCGCCACCAATCCCACCGTGATGGCGACGCCGATCAGCGGCCGCAGCAAACCGCCATGCCGCCGGAAAGCGCCGGTAAGAACCGAAGCGAGGGCGACCATTGCGTAGGAGATGATGGTGAGCGGCGCCGCGAGCCGCCGATGCGCCTCGGCCCGCCATTTCGGGATATCCTGCGGCCTGATCTCGCCGGGCGGCGGGTTGAGCAAATCATGCAGGGAAACCTCGGAATCGTCGCGGAAGCGGGCATCCTGTCCGCCGGCGCTTTCGGCGAGGTTAATGACGTTTTCGCTGAAGCTCAGCAGGTTGAGGCGCCCGGTCTTGGCATCAACCTCCTGCCGCACGCCCTTGAACAGCACCACGCGCGGACCGAGCGGGCCGGGAATGATCCGGCCGCCTTCGGCGAGGATGGTGGTGGGGTCGGTTCCGCTGCGCTCGTCATCGACCAGGATGCCGTGCAGCGTGCCGTCCTGGTCCCGTTTGCGGACATAGACGGTGAGGTTCGGGGCAATCGGCGTGAACACGCCCTCCTGCAGCAGGAAGGCGGCGATGCGGTTGCGAATTTCGAACTGGAACTCCCGGAAGGCGGCGAAACTCGCCGGCACCACCGAGAGGTTGAGCCAGTAGCAGAACAGCGTGACGAGCAGGGTCAGCAGCAAGGTAGGCTTGGCGAGCGCCAGTGGCGACTGGCCGGCCGCTCGCATCACGGTCAATTCGCGGTCGCCGGCCAGCCGCTGGTAGACGAATTGCACCACCACGAAGGTCGTGATGGGCAGTATCACCGCGATAAAGCTCGGGATCAGCAGCACAGTCAGCCGGAGGAAGACGAAGGGCGACAGGCCGCGATTGACGATGAGCTCGACGAAACGCAGCGACTGGGTGAGCCAGATGAGGGCGACGAGTGCCACGGTGACGGCGATCAGCGCCGTCAGCACCTGCTTGAAGATATAGCGGTCCAGGCGCGTGAACCCGGACCGGAAGGGGGAGGCGGTCGCCATATCTGCGTGTCGTATCCTGTCCTCGTCGGCGGCGCGGCAGCGTCCCGGGTCGGGAGGCGCCGGTTCTAATGGAGGGGGCCGGAATTCACAAAAGCCCCGGCCGTCCCTGTTTTTGGGCGGCCCTACCTTGGGGGGAGTTAAGGTGCGGGGAATGGGCGAAGTGGCGTAGAAGGTCGCCATGCCTCAACCCTTCCTCGGCCAAGGCCGCGCCCGCTGGCGGCGGCGACTCGTCGATGCCCTCCTGTTGCCTTTCGCGCTTATGCTCGTGCTCGGCGAGGCGATGCTGCGCTCGGGGTCGCGCGTGCTGCGGCGCTGGACGCCGGTTCGCCATCTTGAGGCGCGTCTGGCCCGGCTGCCGCCTTGGGCGATCCTTCCGCTGTTTCTCATCCCGGAGGCAATGAGCCATGTCGGCGGCTTCTATGCCGCCTTCCTCTTCGCCCACAAGCAATACGCCGCGGCGACCGCCGTCGTGGTGCTCATCAAGGGAGTGGGGGTGATCATCGCCCTCTGGATTTACCAAGCCTGCCGCCCTGCTCTCATGACGATTGGCTGGTTCGCATGGTTGCATGGCAAGGTTGAGGCGAGCCGCCGCTGGGCGACCAGCATCGTGGGGCCGAGCTGGCGGAGGGTCCGCGCGGGCGTAGCGCGGCTTCTGCGCGGCAACCACGGCGCCGTCAGCTCCGGCCGCCGCTTCGCCGCCTTACGGTCGCGCCTCGCGACACGCTTCGCACGCGACCCGACTAATCCGTGATCGACCGCCCGGCTTGAGGAACCGCGGCCGATTCCCAAGTCGGAGATCGGTTCATCATCAAGACGAAGGAGGCCGCGATGCCGGCAATTCTATTATGGCTGCTGGGGATCCCTATCCCGATCATCATTTTGCTGCTGATCTTCCACGTGCTCTGAGGGCGTGATCTTGTATCGAAGGGCGACCAGAAAAATCCGTCATGGCACGCGAAGGCGTGCCACCCACGCCTTGCTTCGTCGCGCAAGCGAAGGCGTGGATGCTCGGCCTTCGCCGAACATGACGTGTTGGCGCGCTTAATCAGCCGGATGCGCCAGCCAGTCCTCGACCAGCCGACGCGCGATGCTGTCGCCGCCCGGCAATTGGAAACCATGCTCCTCGGGTGACAGGCACATCGCGCGGGTGAACCAGCGGGCATCCGCCAGTTCCGCGTCGTGCAGGGTGATCTCCTCGGTCAGCCCCTCCGCGTAAAAGCCCAGCATCAGCGACGCCGGAAACGGCCAGGGCTGGCTCGAATGATAGGCGACATGGCCGACCCGGATGCCGGTTTCCTCATAGACCTCGCGCGCGACCGCTTCTTCCAGGCTTTCCCCCGGCTCCACGAAACCCGCCAGCGTCGAATACATCGCCGTCGGGAAACGCGAGGCGTGGCCGAGTAAAATGGAATCGCCGCGCGTCACCAGCATGATCACCGCCGGATCCGTGCGCGGAAAGTGATCCGTGCCGCAGCCGGTGCAGTGCATGACATGCCCTCCGCCCGTCGGCTCACAGGGCGCGCCACAAACACTGCAGAACCGGGTCCGGCTACGCCAGTGCAGCAGCCCGCGCGCATGAGCGAGGATCGATGCCTCGCCTGCCGGCAACAGGCTCGCGATCCCGCGTAAATCGCCAAACGCGCCATGATCGGGCGGCAGCAGCGCCGCCGGCTCCTCGGTCGCGCTGAGATCGACCGTGAAGATAGGCCGCCCGCTCCACATGCCAAGGAAAACCCACTCCGCTGGCTCAACCGCGCCGCGCAATGCCGCGGTCGGCTCGACAAAAACCGCCGCCGGCGCCTGTTCGCTTCGCAGCAGACTCTTGGTGCGCCACAGCGGCACCACCAGGGCGGTCTCCGCCGCGATCGCATCCGCAATCCACTCCGCATCCGGGCGTCGCTCCGCCATGCGGTCAAGCGGGCTGCCGGTGTACATATTTTTGCGGGAGGGTCTGATAGCGTTCATGGGTCTTGGTCGCATGGCCGCCGCGAGCGGACAACCCAGCGCGACACTTGCAGCGGGAAGGCTGCCACGCGATAATACCGCGTAGGGGGGTCGGCGGTGGACGGGCACCTCGCCAACCCGGTCAGGTCCGGAAGGAAGCAGCCGCAACGAGTTTCCGCTCGGGTCATCGTCCGGCCCCCCGCTTCTCCAGGCGCCCGCACTCAGCGCCCTCTCCCGGCCACGGTCCATATCCGCTAGAGAGGTCGTGTGGCCGATCTCGATTCCCCCGACGACACCCTGCCGATACCCGAAGGCCCCGGCCTGTTCGGCGATGCGGCGACGCCCGCGCCTTCATCCCGCCAGGCCTCCTACCGAGTCCTCGCCCGCGCCTATCGCCCGACGCGCTTCGAGGATTTGATCGGGCAGGAGGCGATGGTCCGCATTCTGCGCCGCGCCTTTGCCACCGGCCGCATCGCCCATGCCTTCATGCTCACCGGCGTGCGCGGCACCGGCAAAACCACCACCGCCCGCATCATCGCCCGCTGCCTCAACTGCACCGGCCCCGACGGCGCCGGCGGCCCCACGGCCGAGCCCTGCGGCGTCTGTTCCAACTGCCGTGCCATCATCGCCGACCGCCACCCCGACGTCATCGAGATGGACGCCGCCAGCAACACCGGCGTCGACGACGTACGCGAAATCATCGAGGCCACGCGCTTCCGCCCCATGGAGGCCCGCACCAAGGTCTTCATCATCGATGAAGTGCACATGCTGTCGCGCAACGCCTTCAACGCGCTGCTGAAGACGCTGGAGGAGCCGCCGCCGCATGTGAAGTTCGTCTTCGCGACGACCGAGTTGCGCAAGGTTCCCGTCACCGTTCTGTCCCGTTGCCAGAAATTCGACCTCCGCCGCGTCCCGGCCGCCGAACTCGCCGCCCACTTCACCCGTATCGCCGAGATCGAGCGCGTCGCCGTCTCCCCCGAAGCCATCGCCCTGATCGCCCGCGCGGCGGACGGTTCCGTGCGCGACGGTCTTTCTCTCCTCGACCAGGCCATCGCCATGGGGCCGGGCGACGACGGGGCCACCGTCAGCGCCGATGCGGTGGCGGACATGCTGGGCCTCGCCGATCGCGGCCTCGTCCTCGACCTCATGGAAGGCGTCATGGGCGGCCAGCCGGCGGCGGCCCTGGCGGCGCTGGACCAGGCCCATGAGCGCGGCGCCGATGCCGGGCTGGTGCTGCAGGACATGCTGGCGCTGGCCCATGTGCTGAGCCGCCTTAAAGCCTCGCCCGACCTGCGCCAAAGCCCCGACCTGCCCGAGGCCGAGCGTTCCCGTGGCGCGGCGCTCGCCGACCGCCTCAGCATCCCCATCCTCGGCCGCGCCTGGCAGATGCTGCTGCGCGGCGTGCAGGAGGTCGAGGCGGCGCCCGATCGCCGCGCCGCCACCGAGATGGTGCTCATCCGCCTCTGCTACCTCGCCGACCAGCCCCCGCCGGGTGAGCTGGTTCGCCGTCTGACTTCAGGCGAACCCAGCGCGCCCCGCCTGCCCGCACCCGCCGCCGCGCCGTCCCCCACGCCCGTCGCAGTAGCAACCGCTGTCGCAGCACCGCCCTTCGCGGTTGAACCGACCCGCGTGGAACAGCCTCGAGCGGACACGCCCCGCGCCTTCGCGAGCTACGGCAATACCAAAACCCAGGCCGCCATGGCTCCGGCTCCGCAGCCACTCGCCGAAGCGCCTCCGCCCGAAACTCCTTCGCCGGACGCCCCCCCCGCCTTGCCCGCGAGCTTCCGCGACGTGGTGATGCTGGTGCGCGACCTGAAGGAAGTCCGCCTCTACGGCCACCTACTGCACTCGGTCCATCTGGTCCGCTTCGCGCCTCCGGTCATCGAGTTGCGGCCGCAGCCCGAGGCGCCGCGCGACCTCGCCTCGAAACTCGCCGCCCTGCTCGGTGAGGCCACCGGCACCCGCTGGACCATCGCGCTCTCCGCTGCTCCTGGCGACCCCACCATCGACGAACAGCGCCAGACCGCCGAGCAATCGCTGCTGGCCGAGGCTGGTGAGCACCCGCTGGTCCGCGCCATCCTGACGAGTTTCCCCGGCGCCAAGTTGCAAGCCGTGCGCGATCCGCTGGCCGAGGAATTCCCAGCGCCGCCCGCTCCGGTTATGCCGGCCGCCGAAGCCGGGCTAGAGATGCCGCCGGACATGCCGGATTTCGCGCCGCCGGAGGCGGAGCTGGTCGGCTCGATGAACCCGGACCTGGATTACGAGGCCGAGATGGCGTTGGAGGAAGATCGATGAAGAACCTGGCCGGGCTGATGAAGCAGGCGTCGCAGATGCAGCAGAAAATGCAGGAAATGCAGGAATTGCTGGAAAGCCGCGAGGTCGAGGGGCAGGCCGGCGCCGGCATGGTGGTCGTGACGCTGAGCGGCAAGGGCGACATGCGCCGGGTCAAGATCGACCCCAAGCTCGCCGATCCGGCCGAGATGGAGATGCTTGAGGATCTGATCCTCGCCGCCCATACCGACGCCAAGCGCAAGGTCGAGGCGCTGGCCGCCGAGGAAATGCAGAAGGCGACGGGTGGTTTGCAGCTTCCAGCCGGGATGAAGCTGCCCTTCTAGGCGTATCGGCTAATGGGCGGCCCGGAAGTCGAGCGGCTGATCGGGCTGCTGGCACGCTTGCCCGGCCTCGGCCCGCGCAGCGCCCGCCGAGCGGCGCTCCGCATGCTGCAACAGCCCGAGGCCCGTATGGTGCCTTTGGCGCAAGCGCTGGTGGAGGCCGCCCGCGCGGTGCGGCCCTGCGAGCTTTGCGGCAACCTCGACAGCCAGGACCCCTGCGCCATCTGCGCCAATCCTGAGCGCGACCGCTCGCTGATCTGCGTGGTCGAGGGTGTCGGCGATCTCTGGGCTCTGGAACGCGCGCAAGCGCATCGCGGGCTGTACCATGTGCTCGGCGGCACTTTGTCGCCGCTGGCAGGGGTGGGACCCGAGGACCTCAGCCTGACCCCGCTGCTGCGCCGCATAGCGGAGGGCGAGGCGCGCGAGGTCATTCTGGCTTTGGGCGCGACAGTGGATGGTGCCGCGACGGCGCATTGGCTGATGGATCGTCTGGCGGCACTGCCGGTGGAAGTGTCGCGAGTTGCCCAGGGCGTCCCGATTGGGGGCGCGCTGGAGGTGCTGGATGACGGCACACTGGCGACGGCTCTGCGCGCAAGACGGGTTGTTTAAGATGTCACTCAAAGGCCGCACGTAACGGGATTGTTACATCCCAAAACGAGAACCTTTGCCGCTTGGCACACGATTTGCTGGATTATCGAAACATTTCAGCAAGGAGTGGCGATTGTGAGCGATCAGACCAGACCGGCGCTCTCCGAGCATCATGCCGCTCGCGCCCATGCGAAGCGCGCCTGGCTCGACTCGCACGAACATGGCTACGACAAAGGCCTCAAACCCCGTCAGGTCACCATGATCGCGATCGGCGGCGCGATCGGCACCGGTCTATTCCTCGGCGCCGGCGGGCGGCTTCAGAGCGCCGGACCTGCACTGGCGCTGGTGTATCTGGTCTGCGGTGTTTTCTCGTTCCTCATCCTGCGCGCTCTCGGCGAGCTTGTGATGCATCGCCCGACGTCAGGTAGTTTCGTATCCTATGCACGGGAATTTCTAGGCGAACGCGGATCCTTCGTCGCCGGTTGGCTCTATTACTTGAACTGGGCGATGACCGGCATTGTCGATATCACCGCCGTCGCGCTTTACATGAAATATTGGGGCACCTTCTCGGATGTGCCGCAATGGCTCTTTGCCCTGGCGGCGCTTGCGCTCGTCACGGTCATGAATATGATCGCCGTGAGCTGGTTCGGGGAGATGGAGTTCTGGTTCTCGCTGGTGAAGGTGACGGCGCTGGTGCTGTTCCTGATTATCGGCGTGGTTTTCCTGATCAGCGGCCATCACATCGCCGGCCACACCACGGGACTGCATCTGATCGCCGATCATGGCGGCATTTTCCCGCATGGTCTGCTGCCCGCCATCATCATCGTGCAAGGCGTCGTCTTTGCCTATGCGGGCGTGGAGCTGATCGGCACGGCGGCAGGCGAGGCGCAGGATGCGCGCCGGGTCTTGCCGCGCGCCATCAACAGCGTGATGTGGCGCATCGCCCTTTTCTATGTCGGCTCCGTGGTGTTGCTGGTGCTGCTGCTGCCTTGGACCGCATACAAGGCGGGCGTGAGCCCCTTCGTCACCTTCTTCGGTGCGCTCGGCGTGCCGGGTATTGGCTCCGTAATGAACGTGGTCGTGCTTACGGCGGCGCTCTCCAGCCTGAATTCGGGATTGTATTCCACAGGCCGCGTCTTGCGCTCGCTGGCCATGGGCGGTTCCGCGCCGCCCTTCGTCGCGAAGATGAACGTGCATAAGGTGCCCTATGGCGGCATCCTTGTGACAGTCGCGATCTATCTCATCGGTGTCGTGCTGAACTATATAGTGCCGTCCAGCGTGTTTGAGATCGTGCTGAACATCGCCTCGCTCGGTATCGTAAGCACCTGGGGCTTCATCATCATCTGCCAGATGATGTTTCGCCGCGCCGTGAATCGTGGCGAACTGCAAGGGGTGGATTTCCGCATGCCCTTCGCGCCACTGACATCGTGGCTCACCCTCGCCTTCCTGTTCGGTGTGCTGGTTCTGATGGGCTTCGACTATCCCGATGGTACCTTCACGATCGTTGCCATCCCCTTCGTGGCGGCGGCGCTCGCGATCGGCTGGTTCTACCTCAAGCGCAGCGCGCTCATCAGCCCAACCATTCCTTCCTTCCTGCTGACCCGCGCTGTCGAGGACGACGACTCAGATCCCAAGTAATTTGGTCACACCTCGATACGGCGGAATGCGCGTTGCGGCGCATTCCGCCGTAAACATTACTGCCCTCGTTCGATCCCCACCGCCGCGCCGCGCGTAAAGATCGCCGTTAGCGTGTCGCCCACTTTTACGTTGGGGAGGCGCGCCTGCATCTGTGGGTCGGTTACCGGCAGCACCTCGACACGGCCGCCGTCCGGCGGTGCCAGCGAGATCGTATTCGCCGAAGGGTCGACACCAACGACGAGGCCCGTCACCACCAGCCGCGCATGCGCGGCGATCGTCGGATCTGCCGCGCCTGGCGCTGAGGTTTTCGACTTGGTGGTCAGCGAATCGGGCGGCAGCGGCGTGCCGCGGCCGGACAGTACGAAGGATACGGCCTGATGGTAATGCAGCACGATGACATCGCCCTGCTTCAGCCGCTCAGCTCCGGAAATCGTCGGGTCATAGGTCACGAACAGCGGTGCGCCCGAGGCGTCCCGCACTTCGAGCAAATGCGACGTTGGATTGGCCATCACCACCAAGGCGCGGATCGTCACGGTCTGGCTGCTGCCGGCGCCGCCCATGGCCGAGGCCTGAGCCAGTGCATGTCGGGGCAGCATCGGCGCCGCAAGCAAAAGGGCGCCGAGCACCCAAGGAACGCGGGCGAATTTCATGGATGGAATCCTCTTTTATTTAATATTCAGCCGAAACGATGTCGCAGCACTGCCACCTGCTCAGGGGTGAGCGGGCGAATCCGGTGTCCTTCTAACATTAAATGAAGCTTCGCGGTCTCCTCCAACTCCTCGATCGCCGCCGCTGCCGCCGAGAGGGAAGTGCCCGCCACCACCGGCCCGTGATTGGCCAGCAGCACCGCATGATGCTTGCCTACCAATGGCCGCACCGCCTCGGCCAGCGCGGTGTCGCCGGGCGGGAAATAAGGCACCAGCGGCAGGCGGCCGACGCGCATCACGTAATAGGCGGTGATCGGCGGCAGCACGTCCTCCGGATCGATGTCGGCGAGCACGGAGACCGCGACGGAATGCGTCGAATGCAGATGCACCACGGCGCCAGCATCGGGCCGACCCTCATACATCACGCGATGCAGAAAGGCCTCCTTGGTCGGCGGCTCGCCGGCGATGAGGCTTCCGTCAGTGGCGATATGAGAGAGGCGGGCGGGGTCGAGGTCCCCCAGCGTCACATTGGTTGGTGTCATCAGCCAGCCATCCGGCACCGCGACGCTGATATTGCCCGAACTGCCAAAGGTCAGGCCCCGCGCATAGAGGCTGTGGCCGAGGCGGCAGATGGCCTCGCGCGCCGCGGCATGGCTCACAGCGGCTGCTCCATGGCGGTGAGGGCGCGGGCGAAGAAATCGGGTCCGCCGAAATTGCCGGACTTCAGGGCGAGCACGAGGTCCCTGTCGCCAATGGTCCGCAGCACCGGCACGCCGGGTGCGATCTCGGGACCGAGCAGGAACGCGGCCAGCCCGAGCCGGTCGACCACGGCGCCGGAGGTCTCGCCCCCTGCGACCACCAGCCGCCCGACACCGGCATGGACCAGGCCCTCGGCGATGGTCGCCAGCGCCTGCTCGATGGCATGTCCGGCAGCGGCGCCGCCATGCTTGGCTTGCAGCGCTGTCACATCCTCTGGCATGGCACTGCTCGCGATCAGCACCGGGCCAAGTGCAAGGCGCGACTTGGCCCAGGCGAGCGCTTCCACTGCCTCGGTCGCGCCCTCAGTCACCAGGCGCTCGGGCGAGAGGTGGCGCACCGGCATCGCGTGTTCGGCGACGGCGATCTGCTCCAGCGTGGCGCGGGAGCAACTGCCGGCGATGATGGCGGCATGACCAGGTGGCGCCGCGCGTTGATCGCCGCTTGCCGACGCTGCCGTCACCCGGCCCCGAGCCACCAGGGCGCGGGCGAGACCGAGGCCGAGACCTGAGGCGCCGGTCGAAAGCGGGTTGTCGAGCACAGCCTCGCCGATGGTCTCCAGATGGCGATCGAAGATGGCGTCGATGATGGCGTCGCCATAGCCCTCGGCGGCCAAGGCCGCGAGCGCTTCCCGCAAAGCCTCGACTCCCGCTTCGACGGTGGCGATCGGCACGAGGCCGACAGTGCTGCTGCTCTGGCGCGCGAGGACGCGGACGAGATTGGCGTCGCGCATCGGGTTGAGCGGGTGGTCCTTCAGCGGACTCTCGTTCAGCGGGACGGAGCCGACATAGAGGTTGCCCTGGAACACGGTCCGGTTGGTGCCGGGGAAAGCGGGCGTGACGGCGACGATCGACGCGCCGCAATCCGCCCGTAGCGCATCCGTTACCGGTCCGATATTGCCGGCATCGGTCGAATCGAAGGTCGAGCAGATCTTGAACAGCACATGGCTCGCCCCGGCGGTGCGCAACCAGCGGTCGGCCAAGCGCGACAAAGCGATGGCTTCCTCCGCCGGGATCGAACGGCTTTTGAAGGCAATCACCATCGCATCGACCTCCGGCAGGTCGAGGCCGGGGGCGGGAAGGCCGATGGTCTGGATGGTGCGCAGACCTTGGCGCGTCAGCGTATTCGCAAGGTCGGAGGCACCGGTATAGTCGTCGGCGATGCAGCCGAGGACGAGGGTCACGCGCGACCCCTCCACGGCGCGAACCAGCCGAGGCCGGCTACGGTGTCTCCCGCCGGGCGGTATTCGCAGCCGACGAAACCGTCATAGCCGAGCCGGTCCAGAGCGGCGAAGACATAGGCTGCGTCTAGCTCGCCGCTATCCGGCTCGTGCCGATCGGGAACGCCGGCGATCTGCACATGGGCGATCAGGGGCATCATGGCTTCCAGCGCTTTCGTCACGTCGCCATGCATGATCTGGCGGTGGTAGATGTCGAATTGCAGCTTCAGGTTCGGCAACTTGAGTTCCGTGATGAGCGCGGCAGCCCAGGCGAAGTCGTTGAGGAAATAGGCGGGCATGTCGCGGCCATTGATCGGCTCGATCACCAGCGTGATGCCCTTCGGCGCGAGACGTTCCGCCACCATCCGGACGCCTGCCCGATAGGCCGCCACCGCTGAGGTGTTTTCGCGCGAGGCGTTCCCGGCCATGAGGTGGAGCGTCTTGCAGCCCGTCGCCGCGGTGTAGCGCAATGCGGTGTCCACGCCGGCGGCCAACTCGTCCGCACGGGCAGGGAGTGCCGCGAGGCCGCGTTCGCCGAGCGCGAAGTCGCCGGGCGGCAGGTTGAACAGGGCCTGGGTCAGGCCGTTACGGCGAAGGGCGTCTCCCACGGCTTCCGGCGTGTGATCGTAGGGAAAAAGGAATTCCACCGCCGTGAAGCCGGCCTCCGAGGCCGCGGCGAAGCGGTCGAGGAAGGGATGCTCCGTGAACATCATACTGAGATTGGCCGCGAAGCGGGGCATTGGCGCGCGTTTCCTGACGCTGTTTGTCGGGAGGCTAGATCAAAAATGACGAGTCATGAAGGTGCTGGGCGAATTCGCGAAGCGGCGCAACGCGCCATGATATTATTCAGTGCAGGCTCAGTGTTGAGCGATCGTTCAGCATCTGTTAATGGTCGCGTGTCGGGTGTCATGCGCCCGAAAAGCAGGGGGACAGCCCGATGTCGATGATCCTGGAGCGGCCGAATGTCGCGAACCCCGTGCCGACGCTGCCCGCGTCGCTCTATCGCGATCCCGCGCAGTTCGAGCGCGAGCGGCAGGCGATCTTCACCAAGGAATGGCTGCTGTATGGCCGCAGCGACCAGCTCGCGAAGCCCGGCGACTATCTCGCGCTCACCATCGTCGGTTATCCGGTCGTCGTCGTCCGCCAGAAGGACGGCACGCTGAAGGGTTTCCACAACGTGTGCCGTCATCGCGCTGCGGCGCTGGCACAGAATCCGGAAGGCGCGTTTTCCGGCGGCATGATCCGCTGTCCCTATCATAGCTGGACCTATGAGCTGAATGGCTGCCTCAACCGCTCGCCGGGCTTCGGTGCCGAGAAAGGCGCGATCGATCCTGCGCAGTGGTCGCTCTTTCCGATTTCCGCTGACGAGTGGCGCGGCCTTGTCTTCGTGCGGATCGCGACAGCGGGTCCGACGCTCGTGGAATGGCTCGGTCCCATCGTGCCGATGGCGGCGCAATATCCGCTGCAGGACCAGCGCTTCTTCATGGAGAAGAACCAGGAGGTCGCGATCGACTGGAAAGTCTACGGCGAGAACTATCTGGAATGCTACCACTGCCCGAATATGCATCCGGGCCTTTGCGAATCGCTCGACATCTCGAAATACACGATCGATTCTTATCCGGAGGATGGGTTTTTCCATCTGTATGGCCCCAAGCGTGATGGCGGCTTCACGGATGGTCTGTATTTCTATCGGTTCCCATTCCTGATGCTGAACTTCTACCAATGGGGCAGCTCGATCGCGACCGTGGAGCCACTGGGTGCGGGGCGGCTGCGTCACATCAATTGGTATTTGTTCTCCGACCTTAGCCCGGAGAAGGCTGAGGAGAACCGGCGCTCGGCTGAATGGTCGGCGCAAATCGTCGCCGAGGATATGGATATGAACGTGACCGTGCAGCGCAACTTGGAAATCGGCGTCTATGATCGCGGCATTCTTTCGCCGAAGCAGGAGCGCGCGGTCGGCGCCTTCCAGAATATGGTGCGCGCCGCCATGCCCGGCCTGGAAGGCTGATCCGGATGCTTGACGCTATCGCCCCCGGCCAGGCCGCGCAGACGGCCGCCAAGACCTATGATGCCGTCATCATCGGCAGCGGCCATAACGGTCTTGTCTGCGCCAATTATCTTGCCCGCAAGGGATTGAAGGTCGCGGTGTTGGAGCGCCGCCACGTGATCGGCGGTGCGGCGGTGACGGAGGAGATCGCGCCCGGTTTTCGCGCCTCGATCTTCTCGTATCTGATGAGTCTGCTGCATCCTCGCATCATTAAGGACTTCGACCTCAAGCGGCATGGGCTGACGGTATTGCCCTGCTCGGACATGATCTCGTCGGTGTCCTATGACGACTACATCCTGTTTTCCGAGGATATGGCGAAAACCCAGGCAAGCTTCGCCAAGTTTTCGCTGCACGATGCCGAGATCTATCCGGCTTTCGACGCCTATCTGAAGGAGGCGACCAAGGTCGTGCAGTCCCTCTTGTGGGAAACGCCGATCGATCCGTCCAAGGCGAATTGGAAGAATTTCCGCGAAGGCGCTGGTCTGCTGTGGAAGTACCGCCGCATCGGCAAGAAGATGTATCGCCTCGTCGATCTCCTCACGATGAGCGCCTATGACTATCTCAAGGAATGGTTCGACGACGACCGCGTGATGGCATGCCTCGCCTATTACGCCTCGATCGGAACCTTCGCGGGGCCGAAGAGTCCAGGGACCGCGTATGTCATCATGCATCACATCATGGGAGAGCATGAGGGCGCCGGCGGCTGGGGCTTCATCAAGGGCGGCATGGGTTCGATCACCCAGGCGCTCGCCGCGGCCGGGCGGGAGATGGGCGTCGAGATCTTCACTGAGACCGCGGTCGCCGAAATTCGCGTGACCAATGGCCGCGCGAGCGAAGTGGTGACGACGAAGGGCGATGTTTTCCGCGCCCGCGTCGTGGCTTCGGGCGCCAATGCCAAGGCGGTCTATCTCGACATGCTGGACGAGAAACACGTGCCGCCGGAGGTGCTGCGAGAGGTGCGCGGCTACCGGACTTTCTCCACTGCCTTCAAGATGAACATCGCCTGCGAGCGGCCGCCGCAATATCGCATCCTGGAGAAGGCTCGGGCCGACGGTTCATTGGGCAATTTCCCCTACCCAACATACTGCCACATCGCGCCGGATATCGATTATCTCGAACGCGCCTATGATGATGCGAAGCACGGCTGGTATTCGTCCGAGCCCTTCATGACGCTTTGCACGCCGACCATCGTTGATGACACGCTGTCGCCGCCGGGCAAGCATGTGGTGAATGTTTTCGGTGGCCACGCGCCCTATAAGCTCAAGAACGGTGACTGGGGCGTCGAGAAGGAGAAGTTCAAGTCGATCGTGCTGAAGACGATCGACAACTACGCGCCGGGCTTCTCAAATGACGTCATCGCGGCGCAGACATTGGTGCCGCCCGATCTAGAGGCGATGATCGGCGTGCCGCAGGGCCATATCTTCCATGGCGAGCTTTCAGCCGACCAGCTTTTCTTCCAGCGCCCGGTTTCCGGCTATGCCGATTATCGCACGCCGGTGAAGGGTCTTTACCTCTGCGGCGCCTCGACCCATCCGGGTGGTGGCGTGTCGGGTATTCCCGGGCACAATGCGGCGCGCGAGATCCTGCGAGACATCCGGGGGCGGAAGGTTTAGCGCCCGGAGGGATCAAGCCGCTTGCCGCGGCTT
This sequence comes from Acidisoma sp. S159, assembly GCF_009766125.1. Taxonomy (NCBI): domain Bacteria; kingdom Pseudomonadati; phylum Pseudomonadota; class Alphaproteobacteria; order Acetobacterales; family Acidocellaceae; genus Acidisoma; species Acidisoma sp. S159. Next base: position 363,264 of record NZ_LMUG01000032.1, on the reverse strand, counting down.
GGTCGTCTTGGTCAGCGTGAAATCGACATGCACTGAGTCATAGGGGAAGACCACACCGCCATCGGTGCGGTCGATCACTCCGGCCTGGATAAGCGCCGTTACATCTCCGTGAACGGCTTTGACGTCTCGCCTGACGCGGCGCGCGACCTCGCGGATCGACATTTCGCTCTGCCCAGTCAGCGCTTGCAGGATCTCCCAACGCTTCACGGTGAGCGTCTGCACAAGCAACTCAAAGGAGCCGAAAGAAATGTAAGCGCCTTGATGCTCGCCCTTGAAAGCGGCGCGGGCGCGGGGGCCGACATCCTCGCGCGTAGCGACCGAAAGTGTCACGTTGTTCATTCGGGTCTCCATCGGTCCACATCCTGCCAAAAATCCCCGAGAAGTTCATCGGGCGTCCTGAAGTCGTAGGGCGCCTCAAGACCGCCGATATGGCGATGGTCGCCTTTCACGGCTTCATTGTCGTAGCGGAACACACAGAGCTTAGCGACGACATAGGCCAAGGCATGTTTGTAGCTATGCGCTGATCCGGCTACCGGTCGCGGCACCTGCCAAACCCGCAACTCCACAAAGGCATCGACCCGGAGCTGGAGGCGCTCATGAAGCAGGAGCCGAGCTTTCATGTTGGAAATTACTCCAACACGCGGGTGATGTCAATCGCTCCAACGCCGTGCTGCGTTTATTTCCGTGTCGTGATGGTCTGAGGACGTCTACCTGTCCTCACGTGTGTGCCTTAGTCGCAGGACGAAGATTGTCCCGTCGCAGACCTCGTAGCGAATCTAGTAGTGGCCGACGAAGATCCGGCGGATGTGATATGGGCTGAACTCGTCGAGCTTTTCGCCAAGATGCGGGTGTTTGGTTAGCCATAACGGCGCGGCGGTCAGTGAACGCACGATCTCCCCGGCGGCCTTGGCATTGACCGAGGCTAGGAAGTCATGGAGGCGTGACAGGTCGGATAAGGCGCGGCCCGTCCACCGTAGATTCAGGGCGTAACGGTAGGGGCCGGAAGCGGCGCATCGCTGCCGAGGCTATCGGCCCAGGCTTGCACGGCCTGGTGGTCTATAACCTGCCCTGCATCGACCTCGGCCATCGCTTCCAGCGTTAGCCGCCGCCGCTCTTCGTCCTGCTCGATCCAGGCGGTCAGGGCCTGCTTGACGATCCAGCCGCGCGAACGCTCCAGCCGGGCCGCGAGCAGATCGACCTTCTCCGCGAGCGGCAACGGACGAGGGTCGTCAGGACTCTCGTCTCCATGAGGACACTCCACTAATCACACCCAATCATCATGATTGGGTGTGATTGCCGCAAGCCGATTATTTCCGTGTTGTGACGTCCCGGCCGCTCTCGTCACCGAGCACATCCACCACGTAAAGCTCCGACACCAGCACCAGGGCGGCGGCGGCCAGGGGGCTCGCCATGATGATGCCCATCGGGCCGAAGACGGTGCCCATGAAGGTCATCGACAGGATCAGCAAAGCGGGCGGCAGCTTCACCATTCGGTCCTGCACCAGGGGCGAGACGACATAGCCCTCGACGAGATGACAGACGCCGAAGACAAGCAGCGTCATCAGCACCATGTGCCAGCCGGAGCCGAGGGCTATGGCAAGTGCCGGGATCGCCGCCAGGATGGCGCCGAAATAGGGCACGAAGGTCAGCAGACCCGCCAGCACGCCCAAAGCCAAAGCGAGAGGCATGCCGACCAGCATCAGGCCGATGGTGGTCAGGACGCCGACCACCAGCATGTCCACGAGCTGGCCCATGAACCACCAGCGCCAGGCATGGGCGACTTTGCCCATCACCTCGCGGATGCGGACACGGCGCGGCTCAGGCACCAGCTTGACCAGACCTTTGGTGTAGAGGTCGGGATTGGCCGAGAAATAGAGCATCGTCACGATCAGCACGAGGAAGGAGGCCACGCCCTCGATCGAGGCCCCGGCGGCGGCCGCCGCGGGAGCGGCGAGCGACTTCGGGTCCGGCGCGCCCGAGGAGGCCTTTTGCATGATCATGCGGCCCCAGCTGGTCTGGCCGTAGCGGTTCTTGAGGTCGGTGCCCTCCTGGATGAGGTGCTTCACAAGGTCCTGACCCTGCTGGAGCAGCTGCGGTCCGACCCAAACGCAGAAGCCGACGATGAGCAGCAGGATCAGCAGGCTGATGATCGCGAGGGCCCAATGCGTCGAGAGCGGGGAATGGCGCGCTACCCGCTCGGCCGCGCCGCGCAGGGAGACGGCGAGCAGGGTGGCGAGCAGCACCAGCAGCAACTCGCCATGGAGCAGCCAGAGCACGATGCCGGCGAGAATGAGACCGATGCCCCAGACCAGCGTGTTGCGGATCGAAAGGTCGGCGGCGGCGATCTTGGTGGAGCCGAGCACGTTGTGGCTAATCCTTCACGGTGGCGCTGCGTGCGGCGGAAAGCCGCATAAGTTCGGCGGCGGTGGTTTGGAAGACATGGGCGGGGCTGCCCGCCGCTGCCCAGATTGTGTCGAAGGCGAGCAGATCTTCATCCAACAGGGTGACGGGTGCCGTGGCATGGGCGATGGGTGGCACGCCGCCCGGCGCGAAGCCGGTTTTCTCGCGCACGAAGTCAGGATCTGCGCGGCTCACGCCTTGGCCCAGTTCCTTCGAGATTCGGGGCAGGCTGATACGGTTGGGTCCCGAGGCGATGACAAGCACCGGGGTATCGCCGATGCGGAAGACGATGGATTTCGCGATCTGCCTCGGGCTGCAGCCGATGGCGGCCGCGGCCTCGGCGGCCGTGTGGGTGCTTTGGTCGAACGTCTTGATGGTGTCGGGGTGGCCAGCCGCGCGCAACGCGTCGCGCACTTGCTCCACCTCCGCCGGGCTCTCGTCGGCCATTCTCGCTCCGCCGTGGTTCATCTCACCTATAGATGGCATGAACTAAGCCACTGTCGATCCGTGGAGTTTTTGTGAGCCTGTCATGACCGATCTTGCGGCACCGGCGATCGAGCGCCTTCAGCGGCATCCGGGCTTCGCGCGTGTGCCGAAAGTTGGGGAGCGCGGCTACGAGCCGCCTCGCCTTGGCGATCCGTTGGTCCTGCCCGTCGAAGAGGCGACGCGGGGGCGGCTACTGGAACGCGGCGTAACCGTGAACGGTTCGGCCGGGGTGGGGTGCGTCGTCATTGTCGATGCGCGGTTGACGGGGCTGGAGCTTGGGATCGGCTTTCGGGGTCATGACGACTGCACCGTCATCATCGGTATGGGTGGCCCGCTGGCCGGCGAGGTTAACTTCTGGGGGCCCGGCGGCCTGGCGGGTTTCGGCGGCTGCGGCACCATGCACGGCTCGCGCATCGCATTGACCATCAATGCGGGCTGCGCGGCCTATTTCGCGCCCGGTTTCACGTCAGTCGGCAGCCAGTGGCTGGTGGAGGAAGATGCGTCAGGTCCCTGCTGCGTGATGGCCGGGGACGACAGCATGGTCTCCTGGGATGTGTGGTGCCGGAATTCCGACTCGCACGGAATCTTCGATATCGCGAGCCTCGCCTTGATCAACCCGGCAAGGGACCTCGTGCTCGGCGCCCATGTCTGGCTGGGACAGGGGGTCCGCATCTCGCGAGGCGTGACAATCGGTGCCGGCAGCATCATCGGCTTAGGAGCGGTCGTGGCGCAGGACATTCCGGCGCGGGTCGCCGCCGTCGGCACGCCCGCGCGGGTGGTGCGGGAGGGTGTGACCTGGTCTCGCGGGCGGCAGCCGACCGAGGCGCAGATGCGCGCAATGGTCGAGCGGTTATAGCCACGTTGGAACCGCTCGCCCTCTATATCCACTGGCCCTTCTGCCTCGCGAAATGCCCATACTGCGACTTCAACAGCCATGTGCGGGATGTCATTCCGCAGGCACGGTTCCGCGCGGCCCTGGTGCGTGAACTGGAATGGGAGGCCGAACGCCTCGGCCCGCGCCCGCTGCGCTCCATCTTTTTCGGCGGCGGCACGCCGAGCCTCATGGAACCGGAGACGGTCGCCGCGCTGATCGCCCGCGCGCTGGAGCTATTCGTGCCGGTGGCGGATCTGGAGATTACGCTGGAGGCCAATCCGACCAGCATCGAGGCAGGGCGTTTCGCGGGTTTCCGGGGGGCTGGCGTCAACCGCGTCTCGATTGGTGTGCAGAGCCTGGATGAGGCAGCGCTGCGGATGCTGGGGCGGGAGCATTCGGCGACCCAGGCGGTGGCGGCGCTGGAAATCGGGAGGCGGCTTTTCCCGCGTATCTCCTTCGATCTTATCTATGCGAGGCCGGACCAGACCGAGGCGGCCTGGCGTACCGAGCTGCGCCAGGCGCTGGACCTCGCGGCGGATCACCTCTCTCTGTACCAACTGACGATCGAGCCTGGCACCGGCTTCGAGGCGCGGCACCGGCGCGGGGAAATCATTCTGCCCGAGGGGGACCTCGCGGCGGCGCTCTACAACGCGACCGGCGAGGAGGCGGCCCGATTCGGGCTGCTGCCTTACGAGGTGTCGAATTACGCGCGACCGGGTTCTGAAAGCCGGCACAACCTCGCTTACTGGCGCTATGGCGATTACGTGGGCATCGGCCCCGGCGCGCATGGCCGGATCATGCTGGGCGACCGGCTTGTCGCGACGCGGCGGCATCGGGCGCCGGAGATCTGGGCGGCTCGGGTCGAGGCGCAGGGGCATGGCTCCGGCGAGGAGCTTACGGTCGGCACCGAGGATCGCGGGCGGGAGATGCTGCTCATGGGGCTGCGCCTGACGGAAGGCGTGCCGGCGAGCGCCTTCGCGGCGCGGACTGGGCGGACACTGGAAGAGGCGGTCGATCCCGAGATTCTCGAGACGGCGATCGGGGAGGGGTACCTGGTCTGGTCGGGCGATCGGTTACGAGCGACCTTAGAGGGACGGCTGCGGCTGGATCCGCTGCTGGCGGCGTTGTTGAGGTAGGTTTGGATGTGTGTGACCCGCGACGGCTGCGCATGGGCGAGTCGCGCCCAATGTTCCGAGCGTCATGGCATGCGAAGGCATGCCATCCACGCCTTCCTTGGGCATGCGGCCGGTTCGGGTAAGGCGTGGATGGCACGCCTCCGCGTGCCATGACGGGGGAGGCCATGACTTTGCGGCGGTAATATTTCAGGCTGAGTGGACGTGACGCGGAGTTCCCAAGCCTCAACCCAGCGGCGACACCTCGCGCGCCATTCTGTCGCGGCGCGCCTGGCGGATCTCGCTCGTCACCACCATGCCGCCGCTCAGCAGAATGAGGCCCGCGCCGAGGAAAACGCCGACCGCCGGGATGTCGCCGAACAGCAGGTAGCCGAAGACGAAGCTCCACAGCAGTCCGCTGAATTCCATGGGCGCCACGACACTCGCCTGGGCGCGCTTGACGCCCTCGATGAGCAGCAGTTGCGCGGTGGTCGAGATGAGGCCGAGGCTCAGCATGAGGGCGGAAGCGGGGAGTGTCGGCGTGCGCCAGACAAAGGGCAGCGTGCCGCCGCAGACCACCACGAAGATCACGCCGATCAAGAAGATCTGGTCGTAGCCCCGAATCTGCGCCGCGATCTGGCGCATCAGAATCATCGTATAGGCCCAGATTATGGCTGCCGCGCCGACGCAAAGCACCGGCAGCAGCGGGCTGGACCCGCGCGGATGCGCCGCCAGCACAACACCGACAAAGCCGATGCCTAGCGCGAACCAACGAACCAGTGTGACCCGCTCGCCGAGCATTGGCCCGGCCAGCACGGCGACGATCAGCGGGCTTGCGAAGTAGATCGTGATCAGCTGGGCGAGGCCGAGATAGCGCGCCGAAGAATAATAAAGCAGCCAAGCCGTGAGGGTGAGGAAGGAGCGGACGAGCAGCTTGTTGCGCACCGGAGAGAAGAGCCCGCGGGTAATCACCCCGCGCCCACCGAGCGAGAGGCAGAGAACGACGACCGTCAGGCTGCGCATGAAGAGGATTTCGCCGGAGGCGTAATGAGCGACCAGCGCCTTGACCAGCGCATCATGAGCCGCAAAGGCGGAGTAAGCGCCGAGAACCAGCAGAAGCCCGGAATGCTGCGCGAGCACCGGCGGGAGCCGGCCGAAGCGTTCCATGAGCGCGCGTGACCTGCGCTGCAGTCGTATCATGGCGGAGGCTTGTCCCGAGGTCGCGTGCTATCCTGTAGTTTGGCACGTCATCAGTCGTTGGAGGATCGTTCTTATCACCATGGAGTCCCGCGGCCGTGCCTGGCCACCGACCTCGCCACCTTTGCCGCCCGGACTCGATCCGCGGTCGGCGGCGGTATTGCGGGAGATCGTTGAGCAATATGTCGAGACCGGGGAGCCCATGGGCAGCCGCACCTTGTCACGACGCCTCCCAGTCTCGCTGTCCCCCGCCACCATCCGCAACGTCATGGCGGATCTGACCGAGGCAGGCCTACTTTACTCGCCGCACGTCTCAGCCGGACGATTGCCGACCGATCGCGGTCTGCGGCTGTTCGTGGACGGGCTGCTGCAATTCGGCGAACTGGCGGAGGAGGATCGCGACGCCATCGATGTGGCTTTGCTCAGCCATGGCCGCAGCCTGCAGGACACGCTGGCGGAAGCCTCGCTGCTGCTCTCGGGCCTCTCCTCGGCCGCCGGGCTCGTTCTGGCGCCGAAGGCGGAAGGCGCGCTGAAGCACATCGAATTCGTGCCGCTCGCCTCGGGCCGGGCGCTGGTGGTCTTGGTCTCGTCCGACGGACAGGTCGAGAATCGGGTGATCGACATCCCGCTGGGCGTGCCGCCCTCAGCTTTGCAGGAGGCGAGCAACTTTCTCAACGCGCGCCTCGCCGGGCGAACTCTGGCGGAGTTCAAGCTGGATGTGCGGGATGAGATGGCGCAGGACCGCACCACCCTCAACGAACTGGCCGCCAGCATTATCGAGGCCGGGCTTGCTACCTGGGGCGGAGAGGGGCGGGGCGGCAACCTCATTGTACGGGGTCAGGCGCGGCTGCTCGCCGATGTCGATCAGATCGAGAAGCTCGCCTCGATCCAGACACTGTTTGAGCGCCTTGAGACGCAGGAGACGATGCTGCGCCTGCTGGAACTCGCCGAGACCTCGGACGGGGTGCGGATCTTCATCGGCGCCGAAAGCGGCTTGTTCGGCAGCGCCGGCGTCTCGATGATCGTGGCGCCGGCCCGCAACGCGCGGGACCGGATCGTGGGCGCCATCGGGGTGATCGGGCCGACCCGTCTCAATTACGGACGGGTGATACCGGTTGTGGATTACACCGCCCGGGTTGTGGGACGCTTGCTCGGGTGATGCCCGGAAGTCACATATCTGTCAGATTGTCCCACAGAAAGACTTTCCGCCCGTTCATGTCTTTGACATGTTCCGGAACTAGGTTGATGGTCCGGCGTCAGAAATCGAGCTCCAATTCGGTAATTTCCTGAGGTTCTTCCTGTGCGGCGGCCACCCATTCGACCATCTCGGGCCACGCCAGGATGGTGCGGCAATACCCGGCCGAACGCCCTCCCACCGCGACATCGTAGGTCTGCAGGCGAGTGACGACGGGCGCATACATTGCGTCTGCGACCGAGGGGCGTGCTCCGAATAGGAAGGGGCCACCCCATTCATTGAGGCATTCTTCCCAGATTTCCAGGATTCGATCGATGTCGCTGCGCGCCGCGGACCAGAGTTTGAAGCCGGGGCGATGGGCGTGGAGATTCATGGGCAGCGAGTTGCGCAGAGCCGAAAAGCCCGAATGCATTTCGCCGCTGATAGCGCGGCACAGCGCGCGTGCCTTGGGTTCCTCAGGCAGCATGCGCGCATCTGGTCTCAGCTCATTGAGGTATTCGGCTATCGCGAGCGTGTCCCATATGGATATCTCGCCGTGGATGAGCATCGGTAGTCGAATGGACGATGATTGCAGAAGCAGCTCCGCGCGCGCGACCGGATCGTCGGGCGATGCCGTTTCCTCGTGAAATGGCAGGCCGGAGAGGCGCATGATGAGCCAGCCTCGCAGTGACCAGGAGGAATAGTTCTTGCTGCTGATGAGAAGCGTGGCCTCTGTCATGGGCGAAGCCCTTTCGCGGGGGAAGGCGTCGATACCCTACCAGTACGCTGGTCTGGGGCGAAACGATCGCGCGCAGAGAATGGAAGATTCTGGCAAGTCGATTTTCTACGACATGGCGCGTCCCGTAGCGGGTCTGCCGTTTTCGGACGTGGTGGCGGCTGCCGGCACGCCAATGATCTATCAGCTCTACCAGGCGCAGGCGGATGCCATGGCGCCGATGCGCCAGATGGCGAAATTCGCAGATACGCTGTTGCATCAGATGAATCTTGCCTCGCCCTATGCTCTTGGCTGGCGACAGGCGGCGGCCGTCTGCGAAACGATGTGGCGGACCGAGGTCCTGCATGAGCGCCCGGCTTTCGGTTTTCGGCCGGTGACGGTGGGCAACCAGGCTTTCACGGTGACCGAGGAGGTTCTGCGGGAAACGCCCTTCTACTCGCTGCTCCATTTCCGCAAGGAAGGCGCGCCGCGGCAGCCGCGTGTATTGGTCGTGGCACCGATGTCTGGCCACTTCGCCACTCTGCTGCGCAATACGGTCCAGACGCTCCTCGCTGATCACGATGTGTTCATCACCGATTGGAAGAACGCGCGGGAGGTTCCGCTCGCCGCCGGAGCCTTTGGCTTCGACGACTATACGGATCACGTGATCGACAGCCTGGAAGCGATCGGTCCGGGCGCGCATGTGCTCGGTGTGTGTCAGCCCGCCGTGCCGGTGCTGGCCGCCGTGGCGGTGATGGCGCAGCAGGACAATATCGCGGCGCCACGCAGCATGACGTTGATGGCGGGACCCGTGGATACGCGGGTGTCACCAACGAAGGTGGATCACCTCGCCAAGCAGCATCCGATCGAATGGTTCGAGGAGAAGCTCATCGGCGTGGTGCCCTGGAAGTTCAAAGGCGCCAACCGGCATGTCTATCCAGGGTTCCTGCAGCTCGGGTCGTTCATCGCGATGAATTTCGACCGCCATCTACGGGCTCAAGTTACCCAGTGTCGCAATATCGTGGGCGGCGACGTTCCAAAGGCCGAAATGCATCGGCATTTCTACGACGAGTATCTCTCCGTTATGGATCTTCCGGCGGAGTTTTTTTTGGAGACCGTGAAGCGGGTGTTCCAGGACCATGACCTGGCGCGCGGCTGTCTCACCCACCGGGGAGAGCTCGTCGATCCTGGGGCGATCCGCCGCACCGCCGTGCTGACGGTGGAGGGCGAGCGGGACGATATCTGCGGTATCGGCCAGACGATGTCCGCGCTGGATCTGTGCAGCGGCCTGCCGGCAACGATGAAAAGCCACCACCTGCAGACGGGCGTCGGTCACTACGGCGTCTTCAGCGGCAGCCACTGGGCGCGGGAGATTTACCCCAAGGTGCGCGCGATGATCGAGGCGACGAACTGAGGGGCGCCCGTAGTCCCGCGAGAGGAATTGCGTGAAGTAGGCTGTTTACAGGTTGCTTCACCCGGAAATCGGCGGACCGCCGTAGTAGCGGTAGCCCGCCGCATAACCGCTCGGACGAAATTAGACTCCGAGAAACCCACGGGCTTTCGTGATTAGACCTGTAGTGCTGGACACAGGGCCCCGTGGCTTGTATGGGCGGATGACGTTGTTGGGGATTTCGACCATATAGGCAAACCGGCGATTGTTCTGCTCCAGCTTAAATCTCTGCTCGTGTGTCAGGTTTGGGCCGAGTTGACGAGCATTCTCGAGCGCTAGGCCGAACATCTGGGCGTGCGGCACGTCTTGCGGCTTCAGCCGCAACATACGTACTTTGTCGACATTTTCGATCTTGGGCATCGGCCTGACTTTCCTTGGTTGCTAGTCAGAACCAGATCTAGGTTGGTTCAGTAAACGAATCCGAAAAACGGCAAGCCGATTCATTTCGGCTAGATTTCGATTTGATTTGGAATCAAAGGTGCTACCCTCATCGAAAGCGACATGTCGTAGGACATGGCCCAACCTGACGGAATAGCTTTTCTCCGCATTCAGCTATGCTACAGAAGCCCGATCGGAGATTGTGTCTAACAGTGGCGCTTGAGCATTGCTCGCGACACCCAAATTAAATGCGAACGGACCAGCGCCAGGAGTGCCCTCATGACCGACCACGTCTATCGCCTCATCGAAGTCGTCGGCTCTTCCGAGACGAGCATCGAGGACGCTATCCAATCCGCCGTTACGAAAGCCTCCGCCACGATCCGGCATATCCGCTGGTTCGAGGTCATCGAGACCCGGGGCCAGGTCGAGAACGGCAAGGTCCACTACTACCAGGTGACTCTCAAGATCGGCTTCTCGATCGAGGATGAGCACGTCCACCTGCAACCCTGAGCCGAAACGCGCGCGCGGGAGCGGAGGGCTGATCTTCGCCCCGCGCGTGCGCAGAGTCTCGCCTATCGGCGGAGCCCGGCGTATCTAGGAAGTTTCCGGCGTCTTGCGCCGGGACCCTGTTAGGCACGAGGACCCGCCGATGCCCGCCTATCGCTCACGCACCTCTACCCATGGTCGCAACATGGCGGGCGCTCGCGCGCTCTGGCGGGCGACTGGGATGACTGATGGCGATTTCGGCAAGCCGATTATCGCCGTCGCCAATTCCTTTACGCAATTCGTCCCCGGTCACGTCCATCTCAAGGACATGGGCCAGTTGGTGGCCGGCGAGGTGCAGAAGGCGGGCGGCGTCGCCAAGGAATTCAACACCATCGCGGTCGATGACGGCATCGCCATGGGTCATGCCGGCATGCTCTACAGCCTGCCCTCCCGCGAGTTGATCGCCGATGCGGTCGAGTACATGGTTGAGGCGCATTGCGCCGATGCACTGGTCTGCATCTCCAACTGCGACAAGATCACGCCCGGCATGCTGATGGCGGCGCTGCGGCTCAATATCCCCACCATCTTCGTCTCTGGCGGCCCGATGGAGGCTGGCAAGATCCGGTCGGACGGCACCGGCGGCGCCGCGGTGGTCAAGCGCGCGGATCTCATCACGGCGATGGTCGCGGCGGCCGATCCCTCGGTTTCCGATGCCGAGGCGGCGGAGCAGGAACGCTCGGCTTGCCCGACCTGCGGCTCCTGTTCCGGCATGTTCACGGCCAATTCGATGAATTGCCTCACCGAGGCGCTCGGCCTCAGCCTGCCCGGCAATGGCAGCCTGCTCGCGACCCATGCCGACCGGCGGGAGCTTTTCGTCGAGGCGGGCTGGACCGTCGTCGATCTCGCCCGCCGCTGGTATGAGCAGGACGATGCCTCGGCCTTGCCGCGCACGATCGCCAGCATGGGCGCCTTCGAGAATGCCATGTCGCTCGACATCGCTATGGGCGGCTCGACTAATACCGTGCTGCATCTTCTCGCGGCGGCGCACGAGGCGGGGCTGAACTTCACCATGGCCGATATCGACCGGCTGTCACGGCGGGTGCCGAACCTCTGCAAGGTCTCGCCCTCGGTCGCGAACGTCCATATGGAGGATGTGCATCGTGCCGGCGGCATCATGGCGCTGCTGGGCGAGCTCAACCGTGCGGGGCTGCTGCATACCGATCTGCCGACCGTGCATGCGCCGACCGTCGCGGCGGCGCTGGATCGTTGGGACGTGGCAGGTGCGGACCCTAACGGCACGGCGGGCATGATGTATCGCGCGGCGCCGGGCGGCGTGCGGACCATTGTCGCCTTCAGTCAGGATCAGCGCTTCCAGGATCTGGACACCGACCGCGCGACAGGCGTGATCCGGGACGTGGAGCATGCCTTCAGCAAGGATGGCGGTCTCGCGGTGCTGTACGGCAACATCGCGCTCGACGGTGCCATCGTGAAGACCGCCGGGGTCGATGCGGCGAACCTGGTCTTCGCGGGGCCGGCGCGCATCTTCGAGAGCCAGGACGATGCAGTGGCCGGCATCCTGGGCAATCAGGTCAAGGCGGGCGATGTCGTCATCATCCGCTACGAGGGGCCGAAGGGCGGACCGGGGATGCAGGAGATGCTGTACCCGACGAGCTATCTAAAATCGAAGGGGCTCGGCAAACTCTGTGCCCTGGTAACGGATGGGCGGTTCTCCGGCGGCACCTCGGGGCTGTCGATCGGCCACGTCTCGCCCGAGGCGGCGGAGGGTGGTGCCATCGGCCTGATCCGGGACGGCGACCGCATCGAGATCGACATTCCCAACCGCATCATCCACGCGGTTCTGACGGATGAGGAATTCGCGCATCGCCGGGAGGCGATGGTCTCAAAGGGCGCGGGCGCGTGGAAACCGGAATCGCGGGAGCGCCATGTATCGCCAGCGCTGCGCGCCTATGCGGCAATGACGACCAGCGCGTCACGCGGCGCGGTGCGGGATGTGAGTCAGGTGGAGCGTTAGCCCGCGCACCGCCACCCGCTCTGACCTCCCCTGGAAGGTTGGGGATGGAGCGAGTGGCGGCCGCCTTGAACGGCCTAAGCTAAGCGACGGCGATTACATGCCGCCCGCGACGTTTAGAACCTCGCCGGACACCCAGCCCGAATCGCTCGATGCTAGGAAGACCGCCACTGTCGCGATGTCGTTCGGCTGGCCGATTCGGCCGAGCGGGGTCTGCGCCACCATCTGCTTCTCGAAATCACCGCCAATGACTCCGGCGGTGATGGTGCCTTCGGTTTCCACGCCACCGGGGCTGAGGGAGTTCACGCGGATTTTGCGCGGCCCGAGCTCTTTCGAGAGGACGCGCGTGATGGCATCCACCGCGCCCTTGGTCGCGGTGTAGATCGCCGTGCCCGGCGGCGTGAGTTTCACGATGGCTGAGCTGATGTTAATGACGCTGCCGCCCTGCTCGCCAAAGTGCTTCACGGCTTCCTGCGTGGTGAGCAGCAGGCCGAGCACGTTGGTGTTGAACTGACGATGGAACTCCTCCTCCGTCACGTCCCCGATCCCGCCGAACTGGTAGATGCCGGCATTGTTCACCAGCACGTCGACCGACCCGTAGGCCTTCTTCGTCTCCGCGAAAAGCCGCAGGATATCGGCGGCTTTCGAGACGTTGCCCTGAACGGCGATGGCCTTGCCGCCAGCGCCGGTGATGGCGGCGACGACCTTGTCGGCGCCTTCCTTGCTCGAAGAATAGTTGACAACGACGGAGGCGCCCTCGGCCGCGAGGGCCTTCGAGATCGCCGCGCCGATACCCTTGGAAGCGCCGGTCACGACGGCGACCTTGCCTGCCAATTTGCTCATGTCGAACTTCCTAGCCTGTTGGAAGACTCAACAATTAGATGATCATCGAACTATTGCAAGGGCTGGAGTTCGATAGTCGGGAGCGCTGAACCGCTGCCCGTCAGACCCGCGTACCAGAGATCCGTCATGGCAGGGCTTCGCCGAGCCCGACGGGTAGACTGAGGGCGGTTCGAACTGGAAGACATCCCGCTCTTGACGGGCCTCAAAGCGTTCAGATTTCGGAAAGTTGGCGGAGATACGCGTTGAGTACATCGCGGCGCAGAACCAGCTTCGCGAATTTGCCTTCGCGGAGAATCTCGATCAGCCCCGCGGTCTCAAGTTCTTTCATATGATGCGAGATCGTCGCGGCGCTGACGCACTGGGCCTGAAGCATGCTGCTACAGGGCATCGAACCGTCACAACCGGCGATCTGCTTGAGCATCTGATAGCGCCGGGGTTCAGCCAAAGCACGGGCGATCAAAGCGAATTGCTTTTCCGTCAGGGAAGCGTGTTCGACATCTGCCATGGCTATCCTCGCCGCAATCATATCGGGATCGTGGCGCCGCTTGGCAACGGCGGAGATGGGCTCACACCTCGATCATCGCCTTGATCACGCCCGTTTCCGGCCGCAGCCAGCCCGAGAATGCATCCGCCGCCGCCGCTAGAGGCGCGTGATGGGTGCGCAAGGCGGCGGTCGGGATTTGGCCGGCGCGCATCCATCGTACGACCTCGGCGAAGTCCTCGGGCAGAGCATTGCGGCTCGCGAGAAGGGTGGTTTCACGCTTGTGGAATTCGGGATCGGCGAAACCGATCTCCTCCTGCACCACGCTCAGCAGCACGTAGCGGCCGGCATGGGCGAGAAAGCCGAGGCCGCGACGCATCGCGCCGACATTGCCGGTGGCATCCACGACGACATCGAAAAACTCGCCATGGGTTGCCTCTGCGAGAACCGCCTCGGCCTCGGGTCCTGGCACCAGAACCTCGTCGGCGCCCAGCGCGCTGCGTGCCAGATCCAGGCGGTCCTGCCGCATATCCATGGCCGTGACATGGGCGCCGCGTGCCTTGGCGGCGAGGATCGCGGCGATGCCGATCGGGCCGGCGCCCACGACAAGAACGCGATCCTCCGCGCCCACCGCGCCGCGCCGGATGCCATGGGCGCCGATCGCCAGGAACTCGATCATCGCGCCCTCGTCGAGGCTGAGGCCGTCTAGCGGCACGACGTTGCGCGCGGGCACGGCGAGAAATTCGGCCATGCCGCCGTCCTGGTGCACGCCGAGCACGCTTATCCGGACGCAGCAGTTTTGCCGCCCGAGGCGGCAGGCGCGGCAGATGCCGCAAGCGAGATAGGGCACGACATAGACCAGCTGACCCGTCGTCAAGCCGCTGCCGGCGGGGGAAGCGACGACCTCGCCAGCCAATTCGTGGCCCATGACGCGCGGATAGGCGAGAAAAGGGTGCAGCCCTTTGAGGATATGGAAATCCGTGCCGCAGACACCGATGCGGCGGATGTGTAGCAGGACCTCGTCCGCCGATGGCCTGGGGTCCGGCCGGTCAGTCAGTGCGAGGCGGCCGGGGGCCTCGCAGACGAGCGCTTTCATGGCTTCAACTCCTCGGACGTCTAGCGGGTCTTGCGATGGGCGGGGTCATCGCTATCGCGGCAATGCGTTCAGAAGCAGCCGCAGGCTTGCGACCGTGAAAGCCTTCATATTCGCCAGCCGGTCGTCGCTGCTGGTGCGGAGGGTCGTGGCGACAGCCGTGGGGCCGGCCAAAGCGATGCAGCTATGGCCCGCCGGGTCGCCGTAGCGGTTGCCGGTGGGACCGGCGGCGCCGCTCTCGCCCAGACCCCAGTCGGCCGAGAGCCTCGCCCGAGCCGTCTCCGCAAGCAATCCTGCGTACGTTTCGGTCGATGGCCGCCAGTCGGGCGAGCGTTCGGGCAGGCCGAGCAGCGCGGAGCGAGCCTCGGCAGTGTAGATCACGCCGCCGCCCCGGTAGCAGGCCGACGCGCCCGGGACCGCCAGAATCGCCCCCGAGATCAGCCCGCCGGTCGAGGATTCGGCGACCGCCAAAGTCTCGCCACGCGCGATGAGCGCCGCCGCGACTTCTTTGCCGAGCGCGAAGATCTCGTCCATGAGCCAAACCCCATCAGGTGAAACCGTATCTTAGGCGGCCTTGCGCCGGGGCAGAAACCGTCGGCTCGTCATGCGAGAACGGCGGCGGTCGCGGGCGTCTCCGCGGCGAGGTCGGTGCGGAGGAAATCGATCAAGGCGCGCAGCTTGCGCGGCACCCGCTGACGGTCCGGGTAGTAGAGCTTGAAGCCGGCGAGTGGCGGGCTCCAATCGGCAAGAAGGCGCACCAACCGGCCATCCGCGAGGAAGCGCTCGATATAGCCGTTGATCATGTAGACGATGCCGAGGCCGTCCAGCGCCGATTGAACCAGCACCGCCGAATCGTTGAACACCAGGCGGCCGGTGACGGTCAGGGAGAGCGTTTCGCCGCCGCGCGCGAAGTCCCAACGCTCGATCATGCCGCTCGGCCGGTGGCGGAAGCAGATGCAGTCATGGGTGAGCAGGTCGCGCGGATGCTTTGGCACGCCACGTGCTGCGAGGTAGTCGGGCGCGGCCAGGATATGCGCGGTCAGCGGCGGCCCCACGCTGACGCCGATCATGTCGCGCGCCACCACATCCCCGAAGCGGATGCCGGCATCGAAACCCTCGCGCACGACATCGACCATGCCGGCCTCGACGACGATTTCGAGGTCGATCTCCGGATAGGCGTCGAGAAAGCGGCGGAGGATCGGCTGCAGAACGATCATATGCCCGGCGCGCAGAACATTCAGGCGCAGCTTGCCTTGAGGGCGCCGCGCCGCGCTCCCAATTTCCTCCTCGGCCGCCGTGATGTCCTGGAGCGCGGGAGACACGCGTTCGAGGTAGCGGGCGCCAGCCTCGGTCAGCGCGACGCTGCGCGTGGTGCGGTTGAAGAGGCGGGCGCCGAGGCGTTGTTCCAGCCCGCGCACCGCCTGGCTAACGGCGGAGGGCGACACGCCGAGGCTCTGTGCCGCAGCCGCGAAGCTGCCGAGTTCGGCCACCGCCAGGAAGTGGGGCAGGCCATCGAAACTGTAGGAACGCATCGCCGCCTCATTCTGAAGGTCGGGCTTCGGAGCTTACGATGAAATGGGCGGATTATCTTTATAATAACCTTGGGGCATTCTGTGCCTAGCGGAATAGGAGTTAAGCCAATGACCGAGAACGCGAAGACATTCTTCATCACCGGCGTGAGTTCGGGCTTCGGCCTCGCTTTGTCGGAGGAGGCGCTTGCGGCGGGCCATCGTGTCGTCGGCACGGTGCGCAATGAGGCGGCGCGGGCTGATTTCGACCGGTTGGAGAAAGGACGGTCCTTCGCCAAGCTGCTTGACGTGACCGACTATGAGGCGGTTCCCCGCGTGGTCGGCGAGATCGAGAAGGAAATCGGCGGGATCGATGTGCTCGTCAACAATGCCGGCTACGGCATGGAAGGGATCATTGAGGAATCCTCGATGGAGGATCTGCGCCGCCAGTTCGATGTGAATGTATTTGGCGCCGTCGCCGTGCTGAAGGCGGTGCTGCCTTTCATGCGGGCTCGCCGTTCGGGCCATATCATCAACATCACCTCGATGGGCGGGATCGTGACCTTTCCGGGGGTCGGCTTCTACCACGGCAGTAAATTCGCGCTGGAGGGCATCTCCGAGACGCTCGGCAAGGAGGTCAAGGATTTCGGCATCGCGGTGACCGCTGTGGCGCCCGGCGGCTTTCGTACGGATTGGGCGGGGCGCTCCATGGTGCGCGCTCCGCGGGTGATCGCCGATTACGACGCGCTGTTCGAGCCGGTGCGTGCGGCGCGGCAGGCGCGGGACGGTAAGCAGCCGGGCGATCCCCGCAAGGCCGCGCAAGCCATCCTCAAACTGGTGGCGAGCGACAATCCGCCGGCCCATCTGCTGCTCGGCCCCGATGCGGTGACGCTGGTGGATGCAAAGCTGCTCGCCTTGCAGGCGGAGATCGACGCCTGGCGCGGCCTTTCCATGTCCACCGATTTCGACTGAGCAGCCTCGCCGCCGGCGCGGCTGGCCACTGCCGCGCCGGCGCGCCATCCTTCGGGCAGCGTGGAGACTGTTTGGTCGGTCTCCCAGCCCGAAGGACCTGTCATGCCTGAACCTCGCCGCCTTCGCCTCGGCGCCTTCATGCGCCCGGTCAGCATCCACACCGCCGCCTGGCGATATCCCGGCGCCTGGGCGGATGCGAATTTCAGTTTTCCCCACCTGAAGTATCTCGCCCAAACTTTGGAGCGCGGGTTCTTCGACGCCTTCTTCATGGCCGATCACCAGGCGGTCATGAATATGCCGATGGAGGCGTTGAAGCGGAGCGCCACCGTGACCTCCTTCGATCCTCTGACATTGTTGCCGGCGCTGGCCGTGGTGACCGAGCGGCTTGGCCTGATCGCCACCGCCTCGACCACCTATAACGAGCCCTATCAGGTGGCGCGCCGCTTCGCCTCGCTCGATCACATCAGCAACGGCCGGGCCGGCTGGAATCTGGTGACCTCGGGCAACCCCAACGAGGCGATGAATTTCGGCCGGGACGAGCATGTGGCGCATGCGGACCGCTATCGCCGAGCGCGTGAGTTCTATGATGTCGTCACCGGACTTTGGGATAGCTGGGCGGATGACGCCTTTCTGCGCGACCAGGAGAGCGGCGTGTTTTTCCGCC
The DNA here is from genome assembly GCF_009766125.1 of Acidisoma sp. S159. Classification (NCBI taxonomy): domain Bacteria; kingdom Pseudomonadati; phylum Pseudomonadota; class Alphaproteobacteria; order Acetobacterales; family Acidocellaceae; genus Acidisoma; species Acidisoma sp. S159. Next base: position 345,402 of record NZ_LMUG01000032.1, on the reverse strand, counting down.
CCGAGGGCATGCATGTTCTCAACCACAAGGGCGCGGAGCTTTCGGTGCGCGGCCCGCTGAATGTGGCGCGGCCGATCCAGGGCTGGCCGGTGATCGTGCAGGCGGGTTCCTCCGAAGCGGGACGCGAAATAGCGGCCGAGACGGCGGAGATGGTGTTCACGAGTCAGGCCTCGCTCGAGCAGGGCCGCGCCTTCTACGCCGACGTGAAGGGGCGCATGGCGCGCTATGGCCGGGCGGCGGATCAGCTGCTGATCCTGCCTGGTTGTTTCGTGGTGGTCGGTGCGACCGAGAGCGAGGCGCGGGAGAAAAAAGCGCGGCTCGATAGTTTGGTGAACGCGGAAAGTTCGATCGCTTCGCTTTCGGTGCAGCTGGGGACTGATGCGTCTCACTTCGACCTCGATGGGCCGCTGCCCGAAATTCCGGAAACCAATGCGAGCAAGAGTGCGCGTGAGCGGTTGGTCGAAAAGGCGCGACGCGAGAATCTGACTGTGCGGCAACTCGCGCAATATGTTGGCGGAAGCTACGGAAGTCTGGAGATGATCGGCACGCCGGCGATGATCGCCGACGAGATGGAGGCCTGGTTGCGGCAGGATGGGTCGGACGGGTTCAACATCATGTTCCCGTTTTTGCCGGAGGGTTTGGAGGATTTCGTCGATAGGGTTGTGCCGGAGTTGCAGCGGCGGGGGATTTTCCGGACGGCGTATGAGGGCCGGACGTTGCGGGAAAATTTGGGGTTGAGGCGGCCGGGGAACCGGTTTTTCGGGGGTTGAGAGTCCAAGGGGGGTTAAATAGTTGACCCGCGGCCGTTGTGCTCTCCGACAAGGGAACCAGGAAAAAGCCTTTCGCCGGTGGGAATACCAAAGCCATACCGCTGGAAGACTCGATCAAGATGCATGGCATAGAAGATCGAGTTCTATCCGGCCGCTCTGAAAGATATTGCCGGGCTTGACGCTTCCTCAGCGAAACATGTGCTCGGCTTTCTATAAACTCGGGTCGCGAGACTTGAAGATCTGCGCAGCATTGGGAGGGCTCTGGAGGGGTCGGAGCTGGGAGATTTCTGGCGATACCGTGTCGGCGATTTCCGAATCTCTGTGGATATCCAGGACGACCTTCTCGCCGTCCCGAATGTCCGTGTGGGTAGCCGTCGAGACGTGTATAGACCTTAGCCGCGGCCGGAGGTGGGGCTCACACTGTCCCCCAAACCTCAAGTCAGACGCTTGTCCGCCTGCTTCGCCTGCGTCTCCTCGAACGCCGCTCCTGTCCACTTCTCCGTCAGCGCCTGTAGCATGAGCGCCTGCTGGGTCTGGGGCGCGAGACCGCCAATCGGCGGGTCGCGGTCGAGATTAGTCGGGAAGGAATAGCCCTCCGCGCAGGAAGCGACGGCGTTCGCCGCTTCGGCTTCGGAGATGCGGCCATCCGCGCGCATCGCGGCGAGCGCGGGAAACAACGCGGCGCTCATGCGCGTGCGGTCGACGCTTTCCATCGCGCGGCCGAAAGCTGAAGACACCTGCAGAAGGTTTGCCATCCGATAGATGTCGCGCGAGCGGTTGGTGCCGGCGGCATGGAAGAGTGCGGGGTTGAAGAAAGCCGCGTCGCCCTTGGCCAGCGGCAGTTGCACGTGATGCTTGTCGAAATAGGCCGCGAAGGCCGGCGTTGTCACGGCGAGGTAACCGGGCTCGTAGGTTTGCGAATAGGGCAGGTAGAGCGTCGGCCCGCTCTCCAGCGGCATGTCGCAATGCGCGACGGCGCCTTGCAGCGTGAGCGCGGGCGACAGGCGGTGCACATGCGCCGGGTAGCGCTCCATCATCGCGGGAGTCTGGAAGCCGAGATGATAGTCGCGATGCGCGGATTGCGCCGTGCCGCCCGGATTCACCACGTTGATCTGCGACGTCATCTGGTAGGCCGGGCCGAGCCAGGCCTCCGAGACCAAGGCGAGCACCGCATTGCCGTAGTAGCGCGCGAAGATCTCCGGCTCGCGCAGGCAGAGCTTTTCGAGGGCGTTCCAGATGCGGTCATTCGCGCCCGGCTTGGCGAAGTGGTCGCCGCCGCCGGTATGGTTCGCGTGTTGCTCGGCGATGATGGCGCGGAACGCGTCGCTCGCGGCGTCGATCGCCGCCATATCGGTGAAGGCGCGGCGCAGCACGATGATGCCGGGACCGGTCATCATCGCCTCAGCCCATTCGGCGAGGAGGGCGCGGCGGGTTTCGGGCATGGCCGCCGCCGATCGCACTCGGTCGCAATCGTAGATGAGAACCTGAGAGGCGATCTCGGCGGCGAAGGGATAATCCTCCGGCCGCGTTTCGTGCGCCAGAAGGGGTGTGAAGTCATCGAGCCAGGTGCGGTCCTGGGCGAGGAAGACGCGATCAGCGCGCAATGGGGCAAGATTGTCGGTTTTCACGGCGACGTCCCTTGGTTCGTTTCTGCCTACAGCATAGAAGCCTTTGCATGGACCAGCAGCGCAGGAATCCCTCAAAAACCCCTCAACGATCCCTGGTTCAAGTCTGCACCTGATGTCGCGTGATTTCCTGGTCAAGGAGATCGCGGCGCAGGCTGGGGTCAGCGTCGCGACCGTGGATCGCGTGCTCAATCAACGCGGTGGCGTGCGGAGCCTGACGCAGCAACGCGTCACCGAGGCGATCGGCGACCTTGCGGCGCAGACCCGACAGCGCGCCTTGGTCGGCCGCCGCTTCACCATCGACCTCGTGATGGAGGCGCCGGCGCGGTTCAGTGCCGAGGTGCGGGCGGCATTGGAGGCGGAGTTGCCTATGCTCCAGCCGGCGGTGTTCCGCTCGCGCTTCCATCTCGCGGAGGCTTTGCCCGAAAGCGCGATGATCGAAACGCTGGAGCGCATCCGCAATCGTGGCAGCCACGGCGTTATCCTAAAAGCGCCCGATGTGCCGGAGGTGGCGGCGGCAGTCGATCGGCTGGCAGCGGCTTTCATTCCGGTAGTGACGATCGCAACGGATCTGCCGCATGCCCGGCGGCGCGCTTATGTCGGCATCGACAACCGGGCGGCGGGAGAAACCGCGGCTTACCTAATCGGCGAATGGCTGGGGTCGGCGCCGTCCCGCGTTCTGGTCACCCTTAGCAGCAATCGCTTCCGCGGCGAGGAGGAGCGCGAGGTCGGCTTCCGCCAGGCGCTGCGACACGACTACCCCTGGGTAAGCGTCTCGGAGGTCAGCGAGGGGCGTGGGATCGACCGTGAGACCGGCGCGCTGGTCGGGGAGGCGCTGGCGGCGGCGCCCGATATCGTGGCGGTCTATTCGGTCGGCGGTGGCAACCGCGCCATTGTCGCTGCCTTCGCGGCGGCGGGCCGTGCCTGCCGGGTCTTCGTGGGCCACGACGTCGATGCCGACAATGCGGCGCTGTTGCGGGCGCGGCGGATCAGCGCGGTGCTGCATCACGAGCTAAGGCAGGACATGCGGACCGCCTGCCGCCACATCATGGTCGCCCATGGCGCGCTGCCGGAGTTCGCGAGCGGATTGTCCCCGGTGCAGGTGATTACACCATTCAATCTTCCGGGTTGAGCGGCAGCATGGACACCGATGCGCCGCGCGCTTATTGATGCGACTTAGCAACGAAAGTTTCCGATGGCGATCGTGCGGGTGCGCAGCTTCGCCTTCTCGGGCATCGAGGCTGTGCCAGTCGAGGTTCAGGCACAGCTTTCGAACGGCATCCCCAACTTCCTGGTCGTCGGCTTGCCGGATAAGGCGGTCGCCGAAGCGCGGGAAAGGGTGCGCGCGGCGCTCTCCGCGATGGGCCTGTCGCTGCCGCCGAAGCGCGTGCTGATCAATATGGCGCCCGCCGACCAGCTCAAGGAGGGCAGCCATTTCGATCTGCCCATGGCGCTGGCCGTACTCGGCACGATGGACATACTCCCATACGAGGAACTCGCGGGTTACGCGGCGCTGGGAGAACTTGCGCTGGATGGCAGCATCGCCGCCGTGGCGGGCGTGCTGCCGGCCGCGATGGCGGCGGCGACGCGCGAATGGGGGCTTATCTGCCCGGCGTCGCAGGGCCCCGAAGCGGCCTGGGCAGGCAATATCGAGATCCTCGCGGCACCCGACCTCATGTCGCTGATCAACCATTTCCGCGGCACCCAGCTTCTCAGTCCGCCCGCATCCGGCGGCGTGGCGGAAGTACCGGAGGGTCCGGACCTGGCTCAGGTAAAAGGCATGGAAACGGCGCGGCGCGCCTTGGAGATCGCGGCGGCGGGCGGGCATCATCTGCTCATGATCGGGCCGCCGGGAGCGGGCAAATCCATGCTTGCCTGCCGTCTGCCGGGGCTGCTGCCGGATCTGTCGCCGCTGGAGGCCCTCGAAGTCAGCATGGTGCACAGCGTTGCCGGCATGCTGGAGGGCGGGCGCCTGCTGAAGCGACCGCCGTTTCGCGAACCGCATCATTCGGCGTCGCAAGCGGCACTCTCCGGTGGTGGCCAGCGCGCGCGACCGGGTGAGGTCAGTCTTGCCCATCGCGGCGTGCTGTTTCTCGATGAATTGCCGGAGTTTCCCCGTGCTGCCCTCGAAGCCCTGCGGCAGCCGGTCGAAGCCGGGCGCACCACCGTTGCGCGGGCGGCCGCCCACATCACCTACCCGGCGCGCTTCCAGCTCATCGCGGCGATGAACCCCTGCCGCTGCGGCCATTTCGGCGATGCGGCGCGCGAATGCGGTCGAGCCCCGCGCTGCGCGGAGGACTATCAGGGACGCATAAGCGGCCCGCTGCTCGACCGCATCGACCTCGTCATTCAGGTCTCGCCGATCACGCCCACCGAACTCTCCCGCGCGCCGGAAGGCGAAGCGAGCGCCCTCGTCGCCGCGCGTGTCGCCACGGCGCGCCTTCGGCAAAGGCGCCGCCTCGGCGAGACGCTGCTCAACAATGAGGCTGACATTGGTAGCCTTCTCATCAGCGGGGAAGGACGTTTGCTGGCGGAGACTGCCTCCGAACGCCTGCGACTATCCGCGCGGGGCTTCACGCGCCTGCTCCGGGTCTCCAGCACCATCGCGGATCTGGCTGGCGTGGCGGAGGTGCGGCGCATGGATGTGGCGGAGGCGCTTGCCTATCGCCACCGCCCGCCGGGTCAGCCGGTGCTCCGAGCCGCTGGCCGTGACCCGCTGGGGCGTTGAGGGGAAGCGCCGGAAGGGGCTAAGGGTTCCGCGTGTTCCTTCGAAGGCTGATCCAATGTCCGATACGCTCCCCGACCGCCTCTCCACCAATCCGCGCAGCCCGCACTACAACCAGGCTTTGCTTGAGCGTGGCATCGGCATTCGCTTCAAAGGTGTCGAGAAGACCAATGTCGAGGAATACTGCGTGAGCGAGGGCTGGGTGCGCGTCGCCGTGGGCAAATCCGTCGATCGCCACGGCATGCCGCTGACGATGAAGCTTACCGGACCCGTGGAACCCTATCTGCGAGACGGGGCGGACGCGAAGGGCTGAGCCGCGCAGCCGCACGGTTTGCCGCCGCGCCACAAACGGCGCCGCGTGGCCTCACTTCTGAAATTGCGGCCCGACAAAAGTGAAAAGACTCTGCGGGAAGGTGCCGCCGTATTGCACGTCGTAGAGGCTCACCTGGGTCTGGCGCCCCTGGGCATCCCGGATGATCCAGCTCCGCAGGGTCAGCGGGTCGGTGGCGAAGACGAGGGTGATGGTGCCGTCATTCGGGCGCTGCGTGCGCACCAGGGTCACCTGAATCTGGCCCTTGGCGCGGGCGAGGCCGGTGACGGTCACCGAGCCCGACAGCCGGAGGTTGTCTTCCAGGAGCAGACCTAGGGGCGTGCTCGACAAGAACAGATTGCTCGTCTGCCGCACTGCCGGATCGTAGTAGACGAGCAAGCCATGGCCCGCGACCAGCAGCATGCTGGCGGGCGCATCGTATTGGAACCGCATGCGGCCTGGCCGCTGCATCCAGGCATCGCCGCCGATGCTGTTGCCATTGGCATCGACCTGCAGGAAGCGCGCCTTCAGCGTATGGATGCCGTTGAGATAGTTCTCGATGCGCGCGATGTCGGCTTCGTCCCGCGCGCTTCGCGGCGGGGCTGCGGCAAGCTGGGCGCGGGCGATCCCGGGCGCGAGGAGGCCGAGGCCGGTGGCAGGCAGGAGGGTAAGGAAGCTGCGTCTCTTCATGCCGATCATGTGGCACTCACGCGCGACTTTAGGAAGGCGGCAGCGTCACATGATGCAATGGAAGCGCATCGCCGCCACGATTATGCCGCCAGCGAACCCATGCTGAGCGAGGAGGAGGCGGGAACCGAGATGCCGCGAGCGCTCATGGCGCCAGCCGTGATCATCCGCCAGGCGCGGCGGTCGGCGAAAAGCGCGCGGAGCACGAGGTTGTTGAGACGGTGGCCCGACCGGTGGCCTGTAAAGCGGCCAAAAAGGGTGCCACCGGCAAGCGCCAGATCGCCCACAGCGTCCACCACCTTGTGCCGGACGAATTCATCCGGCATGCGCAGACCGGCGGGATTGAGCACACGCTCGCCTTCCACCACTACGGCATTGCCGAGATTGCCGCCGCGCGCGAGACCGGCCGCGCGAAGCTCGTCGATTTCCTCTGATAGCGCGAAAGTGCGCGCCTCGGCGACCTGGGCGCGGAAGGCGCTTTCGGACAGGCGAAAGCTACAATCCTGACGGCCGATGGCGGCAGCGGCGAAATCGATCGACATGGTGATGTCGAGACCATGCCAGCTACGGCCCGAGGGCAGCGGCTCGAGCACCGCCGAGGCGTCCCCGTCCCGCACCGTGACGCGCTTGAGCACCTCGATCACCGGCCGGGCGGCCGCGAGTTCCGCGATGCCGGCGCAATCGATCAGGAAGAGGAAGGGCGCGGCGGAGCCGTCGAAGATCGGCAGTTCGGGTCCATCAACCTCAACGAGGAGATTGTCGATCCCAGTTGCCGCCAATGCGGCCATGAGATGCTCGATCGTGCCGACGCTAACATCCGACCCGTCTTCCGTGGAAAGCCGGGTGCAAAGCCGAGTGTCGGAAACGAGATCGTAACGGGCCGGGATGTCGATGCCGAGATCGGTGCGCCGGAACAGAATGCCGGTTCCCGCCGCTGCGGGCCGCAGCGTCAGATGAGCCCGGCGACCGCTATGCAGGCCGACGCCGACGCAATCGATCGCCTCACGCAGAGTGCGCGACAGGGCGGGCGCGGCAATCTCGGCATAGTGTCCGGGCAATCCATCCATAAAAGCTCTCCTGACCCGTCCGGACTCGGAGCGGCATTAGCCAACTGGCTGAGACCGCATTGCGTTAACAGTAGTTAAGGGCCGCGCGCGATCCTCGCCAGTCAAGGATTGTTGCTGGATGTTTCGCTCATAAGGCTCTCGAACTAAAACAAAAACCTCGGGCAAGCAGCACGGTTAGTTAGTTTGCTCTGCTGCGGTGCGGGATGCTTTTCAGTCGGACTATATCTCGGACGGGAGACCCGCAAGCGCCCGCCATCCCGCCTCGTCGAGCACGGTAAGGCCGAGGGCGGCCGCCTTGCGCGCCTTCGATCCGGCATCAGCTCCGGCCACGACGTAGTCCGTGTTCTTCGAGACGCTGTCGGTGACACGGGCACCCAATTCCTCCGCCCGCGCCTTGGCCTCGGGCCGCGTCATCGTCGCCATGCCGCCGGTGAAGACAATGGTCTTGCCGGCGAGGGGGCTGTTGCCGCTCGCGACCGCCGCGTCCTCGATCGTCAGCACGGCGGCCAGCGCATCGAGCGCCTGAATGTTGCGGGGTTCGGCGAAGAATTCCATGAGCTCCTCGGCCACCGCCGGTCCCACGCCGATGATGCCGCCCAGCGCCTCGCGCTCCTCCGATCCCACTACGCGCGCCGCCAGCATCTGCTCCCGCCAATGGGCGAAGCTGCCGTAGTGGCGCGCGAGGAGCTTGGCGTTCACTTCCCCGATGCGGCGGATGCCGAGGCCGAAGAGGAAACGCGCGAGCGGGATTTTCCTGCGTGCCTCGATCGACCGCATAAGATTGGCGGCAGAAAGCTTGCCCCAGCCCTCACGCTTCGCGATCTCCGCCTCGTGTTCCGGAAGGGCGAAGATATCGGCCGGGCCACGGATGAGGCCGTCATCGTAGAACTCGGCAACCGTCCGGTCGCCCAGCCCCTCGATATCGAACGCACCACGCGAGACGAAATGGATGATCCGCTCCACCGCCTGGGCGGGGCAGATCAGGCCGCCGGTGCAGCGCCGCACCACCTCGCCGGGCGGCCGAAGCGCCACCGAGCCGCAGATCGGACAGGTCTCCGGCGGCACCCAAGGCGTCGCGCCGTGGGGTCTTTTGTCCGGCAGGATGCCGAGGATTTGCGGGATCACGTCGCCGGCCCGCTGCAGCATGACCGTGTCGCTGATCCGTACATCCTTGCGCGCGATCTCATCCTCATTGTGCAGCGTTGCGCGTGTCACCAGAACACCGCCGACATTGATCGGCTCCAGCTCGGCGACGGGGGTCAGTGCGCCGGTGCGGCCGACCTGGATGCGGATGTCGCGCAGCAAGGTGACCGCCTGCTCGGCGGGGAATTTCCAGGCGATCGCCCAACGCGGCGCGCGCCCGACGAAGCCGAGGCGGCGTTGTAAACCGAGGTCGTCCAGCTTGTAGACGACGCCGTCGATGTCATAGGGCAGCGTGGCCCGCGTCTCGGCCATCTCCTGCTGAAACGCCCCCGCCTCGCCGCCGCCAGCCACCGCGTGGCGCAGGGGATTGACGGCGAAGCCCCAGGCGGCCAGGCGGTCGAGATAGGCCGAATGCGTCTCCGCGACGCTCTCGCTCGCCTCGCCCATCGCATAGGCGAAGAAGGAGAGCGGGCGGCTCGCGGTGATGCGGGCATCGAGCTGGCGCAGGCTGCCGGCCGCCGCGTTGCGCGGATTGGCGAAAAGCCGCTCGCCGGCTTTCTCCTGCGCCGCGTTGAGCGCAAGGAAATCCGCTTTGGTCATCAGCACCTCGCCACGGATCTCGATCCGCGCGGGCGCCTTGCCCTTCAAGGTCTTCGGCACGGTGCCGAGGGTTCGAATATTGGCGGTGACTTCCTCGCCCACGAAGCCGTCGCCGCGCGTGGCGGCAGCGACGAGCTTTCCTTCCTCGTAGGTCAGGGAAATGGAGAGGCCGTCCAGCTTCGGTTCGGCGAGGAAATGCAGCGCGTTGTCGGTCTTGAAGCCGAGGAAGCGCCGGATGCGGGCCTCAAATTCCTCGAAATCAGCGGCGGCGAAGGCATTGTCGAGCGACAGCATGGGCACGCCATGCGGCCACTTGCCAAAACCGGCGGCGGGCGGGGCGCCGACCGCTTCGGTCGCGTCCGGAGTTGCGAGGTCCGGATGCGCCTCGAGGATCTCGGCATGGCGCCGGCGCAGCGCGTCGTATTCCGCGTCGGTCATCTCGGGCGCGTCATCGCCGTGATAGGCTTGGTCAGCCTTGGCTATCTTGGCCGCGAGTTCGGCGAGTTCGGCCGTGACTGAGGTTTTCGTCTGCGCGCGAGGACTGGGCTTCTTGGTCATGTCGTCCGCTCCGGCGCCCTGATCAAAGTTGCGACCTGCCTCACCCCTGGAAGGGATGGGAGTTTGGCCTATACGCGGGCCCGATTTCCCAACAGGCTATCCGCCGCAGCCCGCGCCGCTTCCGTTACCTGCTCGCCGGATAGCATGCGCGCCAATTCCTCTCGCCTTGCGTTCCCCGTCATCGCCTCCACACGCGTGACACTGCGTTCGCCATCCAATGCCTTGGCGACGCGCAGATGCGCATCCCCGCGCGCCGCGACCTGCGGGCTATGCGTCACGGTTAGAAGCTGGATGCCCTGGGCGAGCCGCGCAAGTCTTTCGCCGACGGCCGCGGCTGTAGCACCACCGATCCCCGAATCCACTTCGTCGAAAACCAGCGTGCCGACGGGCGAACCACGGCTGAGCACCAGCTTCAGCGCCAGCATGAGGCGCGACAGCTCGCCGCCCGAGGCAATGCGCTCGATCGGACCCGGCGCCTGCCCCGGATTCGTCGCGATGAGGAAGCGCACCGCTTCGGCCCCGCGCGCCCCCCAGCCTGCTTCGTCCAGCGGCAGAAGCTCCACGACGAAGCGCGTCTTGTCGAGGCGGAGGGGCGGCAATTCGGCCGAGATCGCGGCTTCCAGATTACGAGCGGCTTCGGTGCGTGCGGCGCTCAACGCCTCGGCGCGCACGACGTAAAGTTTGCGAGCGGCGGCGACGGCGGCGACCCGCTCGGCGACCCCGGCCGTGCCGCTGTCGAGCGCGGCGAGGCGAGCACTGAGTTCGTCCTGCAGTGCGGGAAGTTCATCGACAGCGATGCCGTGTTTGCGGGCTGCCGCGCGGAGGGCGAAAAGCCGCTCCTCAGCCTGCTCAAGAACACGCGGATCGGCATCCGCCTCCTGGCCAAGTCGGGACAGCAGCGTTTCGGCCTCGGCCAAAGCCTCCTCGGCACGGTCCAAGGCTGCCATGGCGGGGGCGAGCGGCCCGGTTTCACCCTCGCCGGCGGGCACCAATCGCTGCAATCCGCGCGCGGCGGCACGCAATGCGGCGGCGGGCCCTGGGTTCCGGCGTTCACGCGGGGCGATTTCCGCGAGCGCAGCGGCGATCCCCTCAGCTCGGCGCACCGCCTGCTGCATCGCGTGGCGGGTTTCGGCGAGCCGCGTTTCCTCGCCGGGTTCCGGCCGCAGCTTGCCGAGCTCATCGACGGTATGGCGCAGCCATTCCTCATCGCGCGCCGCCTCCGCCATGGCGCGCCGCGCCGCATCGAGCGCCGTCGTCTCTGTCCGCCAGGTCGTCCAGGCGGCAGCGACGGCCGAGGTCAGTGCGGGTGTCACGCCGAAGCCGTCGAGCAGCGGGCCGTGGGCGGCGGGGTCCGCCAGCCCGATCTGGTCGTGCTGGCCCTGTACCTCGACCAGCAAGGCCGCGAGACGACGCAGCAGGCCGGCGCTGACTGGCTGGTCATTGACGAACGCACGCGAGCGGCCGTCGCGGCTCACCACGCGGCGGATCACGATATCCTCGTCGCCCTCCAGCCCCTGCTCGGCGAGCAGCGCGAAAGCGGGATGGGCGGGCGGTGGTGTGAAGAAGGCAGTGACGGCGGCCTGTTCCTGGCCCGCGCGAATAAGGCCGCTATCAGCCCGGACCCCAAGCGCCAGGCCGAGGCTATCGAGCAGGATCGACTTACCGGCCCCAGTCTCTCCGGTAAGCACTGTCAGGCCGTCGCCGAAGGTGAGATCGAGCCGGTCGATCAGCACCACGTCGCGGATGGATATCGCGCTGAGCATGGACCCAGGCCATCCGCGTCAGAGGGGGGAAAGTATCAGAACAGCCAGCCGAAGAAGCCCCCCGAGGATTTCGGCGGTGGCGTGGCCGCGACCGGACGGGCCGCCAACGGCGAGGCAGGGTCTGCGGTCGTGCCGGCGATCGTGGTGGTATGGCCAGCCTCGGCAAGCGTCGCGGTGCCGGTCTTGCGGTCGATCACGTCCTCGGCGGCGAGTTTGCCGAAGGCCTGCTGATACCAGGGGCTGCCGGGATAGTTATAGGCCAGCACGGCGGCGGTGCGCCGCGCCTCATCGGTCATGCCGAGCTTGAGGTAAATCTCGGTCAGCCGCTCCAGCGCCTCGGCGGTGTGGTTGGTCGTCTGGTAGTTGTTGACGACCGACTGGTAGCGGCCGATGGCGGCTGCATAGAAATGCTGCTTCTCATAGAAGTGGCCGATGACCATCTCGTGTCCCGCGAGCTGGTCGTTCGCGAGATCGATCTTGAGCTGGGCATCCCGCGCATAGGCGCTGTCGGGGAAGCGATTCACCACATCCTGCAGGGCGCCGATGGCGTCATGCGTCGTCCGCTGGTCACGCTGCTCGTCGGAGATCTGCTCATAATAGCAGAGGGAGCGGAGGTAATAGGCGTAGGCGATGTCACGGTCAGCCGGATGGAGGTCGATGTAGCGGTTCAGCGCGCTGATCGCGTCCGTGTAGTGGCTGCGCAGATATTCCGTGTAGCCGTGCATGAGCTGGGCATTGGTCGCCCAGGGGGAATAAGGCGCGTTCTCTTCCACTGAATTGAAGGCATCGACCGCCTCCTGATAATTCCCCTTCTGAAGATTGTTGATGCCCGCGTTGTAGACCGCCTGCGGCGGCGACTTGGCGTAGATCGACGTCAACTCTTTCTTGGACGGGCCACTATTGAATATGCCGCAGCCCGCCAGACCAACGGTCAGGCAGGGGGCCAGAATCAGGGCGGCGAGCGGGAAATAGCTGCGTTTCTGCGACATCGTCCGGGCTTATAGCCACTTACCCATCGCGCGCGAAGACCCGCGGGAAGCCGTAATCACGACTTTCGGCTGGAGCCCGGAACCCAGACAACCTCCAATCCTGAGCCAGCATTCAGTGCCCGGCTGAGAACGAAGAGATGGTCCGACAGTCGATTGAGCAGCCGGACCGCCCAAGGATTGACCACCTCGGCAGCGGCCAGCGTCACGGTCGCGCGCTCGGCCCGGCGTACGGCTGTTCGTGCCACATGGGCGAAGGCGGCGGCTGTCGTGCCGCCGGGCAGTACAAAGCTGGTGAGCGGCGGCAAAGTCTCATTCATCGCCGCGACTTCCGCTTCCAGGCGGCCAGCGCTCTCCGCGCTCACCCGCAAGCGTTCGTCCGGACCATTCTCGGGCGGCGGGACGCAGAGGTCGGCGCCGAGGTCGAAGAGATCGTTTTGGATGCGGGCAAGCATCGCGTCCTCTTCCGGCCGGTCGCGCGTATGGAGCCGCAGCACGCCGATGGCCGCATTGGCTTCATCCACCGCGCCGATCGCCTCGATTCGTGGCGCAGCTTTCGAAACCCGCTCGCCGGTGCCCAGCGAGGTTTGGCCGCCGTCGCCGCCGCGCGTGACCACCCGGTCGATGCGTATGGCCATGACTGTGCCTCCAATAGGATTGACGGAGCGATGGGTAGCCGCCGCAGGGACTGCCGTTACGACGGGCAAGGGCGGGGCGCCAGGGGCTAAGGGCTAGCGGGGGCGTCCGCGCCCGGCCAGCGTTAGCGCACGCGTCGAGCCCTGCACTTGATGCAGTCCCGGTAATACGAAATGCCGAGGATTTGCGCCGAATTGACGTTAGGCCGCTCATTGTGTGGTCAGAATCCATGCACTAGGTTGCGGTGCAGCATGGACGTCCTGGTTCATCCCCCAACTCTCTCGAGCGAGGTTCCTCCGGATATTGGGCCGCTTGCCCTGTACCGGCGAGAAATCGCGTCGGGCACACTGGTGTCGGATCCGGCGCAGCTTTCCGCCGCCGAGCGGTTGCACGCGCTTTGGGTCAAGCTGCGCGGCTATGATCCTCCGGCGCGGCTCGGCCAGAATTCACTGTTTCGGCGCTTCCTTCGCCGCAAACCGGTCGATGAGGCGCAGAGCCATACGATCCACGGGCTTTACCTTGTCGGCGCGGTTGGGCGCGGCAAGTCCATGCTCATGGACCTGTTCTTCGCGGCGGCGGACGTGCCCCGCAAGCGCCGAATCCACTTCCACGCCTTCATGCAGGAGACGCATAAGCGGATCCACGCCTGGAAACAGGCGAACCCTGAGGGCACGGATCCGATCCTGCCGCTGGCCGATGCGCTGGCGGAGGATGCCATCCTGCTGTGCTTCGACGAATTCCAGGTCAACGACATCGCCGATGCGATGATCCTCGGACGGCTGTTCGAGGCACTGTTCGAGCGCGGCGTAGTCGTGGTCGCGACCTCGAACACCTTGCCGGATGATCTTTTTCGGGGTCAGCCGGGCCGCGATGCCTTCCTGCCCTTCATCGACATCCTCAAGGATCACCTCGACGTCCTCGTGCTGGATGCCCGGCGAGACTATCGCCGCGCGCGGAGTGACACGGGTCACACTTGGCACGTTCCAGCCGACGGCGCGGCGGAGGTCTTCCTCTCTACCGCCTTTCAGCAGCTTTCCGAGGGCGCGCCCGTGAAACCGACGGTGCTCCATGTCATGGGCCGCAGCCTGCCGGTAACGCGTGCGGCGGGCGGCGTCGCGCGCTTTTCCTTCGAGGAGCTTTGCGCCCGCTCCTTAGGCGCTGGCGACTATCTGGCGATCGCCACGCATTTTCAGGCTGTGGTGCTGGACGAGGTGCCGATCCTCTCGCCGGCGAATCGCAACGAGGCCCGGCGGTTCATCAATCTCATCGACGCGCTCTATGAGCATCGGGTGAAGCTGGTGGCTTCCGCCGCCGCGGTGCCGGATGGGCTCTACCCATCGGGTGACGGCGCCGAAGCCTTTTTACGCACGGCCTCACGGCTGATTGAGATGCAGAGCGACACCTATCTGGCGCTACCGCACCTGACCTGAGGGTCCGTGTCCGTCAAGCGCGGGCGATCGGGACCAGGTTGCCCATGAACATCGCCGCTGCGGCGGACCAGGAAAAGCCTTCGGCGAAGCGGCGGCATTGGCCGCGATCGGCTTTTAGCGCCGCGAGCGCCGCCCGGCGCAGATCTTCGTCGAGCGCGCCCACGCTGGGATCGGCATTCCCCATGATGTCGCGCGGCCCGGGCACCGGAAAGGCCGCGACCGGCGTGCCGCAGGCGAGAGCCTCCAGTACGACAAGCCCGAAGGTATCGGTGCGGCTCGGGAAGACCATGACATCTGCCGAGGCATAGGCCCTGCTGAGCGCCTCACCGCTCAGCGTGCCAAGGAAGATCGCCGAAGGATAACGCTCCGCCAGCGCCGCCCGGTCCGGCCCGTCCCCCACCACGACGCGGGTACCGGGCAGATCGAGATCGAGGAAGGCGGCGACGTTCTTTTCGATCGCGAGGCGGCCGCAATAGAGGAAGACTGGGCGGCGCGGCGCCTGCTCTTTCCGATGGGCGGGGCTAAAAGCCTCGGTATCCACCCCTCGGCTCCAAAGGCAGACGTTGGAGAAGCCGCGCCCGCGCAGCTCCGCGATCAGGCTCGGGGTTGCCGCCATGACGGCCGAGCCCGCCGAGTGGAAGCGGCGCATCCAGCGATAGGTGAGGCGGCGCGGTATTGGCAGGCGCGCAGCCACATAGTCGGGGAAGCGCGTGTGAAACGAGGTCGTGAAGGCATAGCCGCGGCGCAAGGCCCAGCGGCGGGCGGCGAAGCCGAGCGGCCCCTCGGTCGCGATATGCAGCGCGTCCGGCCCGAACTCCGCGAGCAAGCGCCGCAAGCGGCGGCCCGGCCACAGCGATAGGCGGATCTCCGGATAATAGGGGCAGGGCAGGGTGGCGAAGCGATCCGGGCCGATCACCGTCACCGCGATGCCCCGCGCGGTCAGCTCGTGCGAGAGCTGGGTGAGGCTGCGCACCACGCCATTGACCTGCGGATGCCAGGCGTCCGAGACGATGGCGACGCGGCGCGGCCAGGCTGGGGACGTCGTATCCTCCGCCATGGCGCTCAGGCGGCGGCCGTGGCGAGGTCAGGGGCGGCGACCGAAAGCCGGTTCATCGTCGCCCAGTCGATCAGCTCGAAGCGGCCGTCGTGATGCTCAACCAAGGCGGAGCAGCTTTCCACCCAGTCGCCGGTGTTGAAGTAGCGCGTGGTGCCGATCATCCGCATTTCCGCGTGGTGAATATGGCCGCAGACCACACCGTCCAGCCCACGGCGGCGGGCTTCCTGCGCGAGGGCGGTCTCGAAACGGTCGATCGCCTTGACCGCCTCCTTGACCTGGCGCTTCAGCCAGGCCGAAAGCGACCAATAGGGATAGCCGAGGTGGCGGCGGCCCCAGTTGAACCAGCGGTTCAGCGTGAGCGCGAGGTTGTAGGCACCGTCGCCGAGCAGGGCGAGGAACTTGAAGTAGCGGACCACGCTGTCGAAGGCGTCGCCATGCATCACCAGCAGCCGGGTGCCGTCCGCCGCATGATGAACGTCGTCCTCGGCCAGCCGTACCCCGGCGACTTCCAGCCCCATCGGCAGCCAGGCGCGGAACATCTCGTCGTGGTTGCCGGGGATATAGATGACCTCTGCGCCCGCCCGCGCATGGCGGAGGATGGAGCGCAGCACGGCGTCATGATGCGCGTCCCAGTACCAGGAGCGACGGAGGCGCCAGCCGTCGATGATATCGCCGACCAGATAGAGTTTTTCGCAGGCCGTCTCATCGAGGAAACGCGCCAGCATATCCGCCTTGCTGCCACGGGTCCCAAGATGCACGTCGGAGATGAACAGTGTTCGGAAACCACGCTGCGGCGTGGTCGGGGTGCTCGGGCCAAGACCCAGGCGGGAAGCGACGGCGTACGGCAGGTCGTTCATGTGCGCGACTCGCGTCAGGGTTTCGTCGTCGCGGCCTCGCTTACCGTCCGTTGCATCGCCGTCACAGTGAAGCTTGCATGACTGCCACTCAGCCCCCCGCTCGCAACTCGGCAAAGGCACCGGTGACTCGCATCAGGGCGTGGTTCACACGGTCGCGCTGGAGCTGCATCCCGGCCCGGCGCGCGAGCAACAAGGTCACCGGCAATTGGCTCAGCCTGGGATCCTCGCGCGCCGCTGTGGCGAGGAGTGAGCGCGCAAGCTGTCCCGGGGTCGGGCTATCCGGCCAGACGACGCCGCGCCCGCGCAGCTTTGCCAGCAGCGCCGAGCCCTCCCGCGAGAGGCGCAGCGTGACCGGCCGCGATTGCTTCAGACCGGCGAGCAGGCCGAGGTTGAGGGCCAGACGGCCCGCTTCCGCGGGAAAATAGCATCGGGCCAGGGTCGGGAGCTCGACACGGATCATGCGGCGCGTCCCTTCGTCTAGAAGCGTGGCGATATCGGCGCCGGTCCGCACGGCTTGCTCGCCACTCCAGGCGGCGCGCAGTAGCTTCAGCCGCGCGGCGGCCTCGCGCATGGCCCGATCCGCGATTTCGCCGGCTTCCTCCGCATTTAGGCCCCCTTGGCGCAGCAGGGGCAGCGCACCTAATATGACACCGATAGGACTGCTCATGTCATGGCAGAGTTGGGCGCAGAGGAGCTCAGCCAGACGCAGTTCGGTGATCATGACGCTACCTCTCAGCCGAACGGCAGTCACCGAGAAACGGTGGTCGGCTAGCCTAGAAAGCCGAAGAGGGTTGAAGGCGGGGTTTATGTCCTACCCAGTATTCTTGCTGATCGAGCCTGGCGCCCGCGTTCGTCATCCGGGATGCCCGGATTGGGGCACTGGGCAAGTGCAATCTGTCATCCACGACCGGATCACCGTGAACTTTGAACATGCGGGTAAGGTTCTTATCGACGCGACAGTCATCACACTCGAACTGGCGGACGAATGAGCGGCCAGTCGGTTGCCCTGGCTGAAAGCGCTCGTCCGATACCCCTGACAGATCCGTTCGGGCGGGCGATTTCCTATGTGCGGCTCTCGGTGACCGACCGGTGCGACTTGCGTTGCGTCTACTGCATGCAGGAACACATGACCTTCCTGCCGCGCGACGAACTCCTGACCTTCGAGGAACTGGACCGGCTCGGCAGGATCTTCATCCGCCTCGGCACCCGGAAGCTGCGCATTACGGGTGGCGAGCCTTTGGTCCGCCGGGACGTGATGCGGCTGGTGCAAAGCCTTGGGGGAGAGCTAGGCCGGAGCGGGTTCGAGGAACTCACGCTCACCACGAACGGCTCGCAGCTCGGCCGCTACGCCGATGGGTTGCGTGCCGCTGGGGTGCGCCGGCTCAATGTCAGCCTCGATACCTTGGACGCGGCGCGGTTCAGCACGATCACGCGCGGTGGCAAGCTGGGTCAGACGCTCGACGGCATCGCCGTGGCCAAAGCCGCCGGGCTGCGCATCAAGATCAATACGGTGGCGCTGCGTGGCGTGAACGAGGACGACTTCGACGAGCTTATCGGCTGGTGTGGCGAGCAGGGTTTCGACCTCTGCCTCATCGAGACAATGCCTCTGGGCGAGACGGGGGAGGATCGCGCTGACCAGTATCTGCCGCTTTCCCGCGTACGAGACCAGTTGCAGCGGCGCTGGACGATGTGGCGCCTGACCGAGCCGCCGGGTCCCGCGGCGGGGCCTGCGCGCTATTGGCAGATCGCCGAAACGGGCGGTCGGGTTGGCTTTATCACTCCGCTTACCGAGCATTTCTGCGATACCTGCAACCGCGTGCGGCTGACATGCACGGGAACGCTATTCCTGTGTCTCGGGCAGGAGGATTGCGCGGATTTGCGCAGCCCGATGCGAGACGGCGCCTCGGATGCGGAAATGGAGGCCATCATCCGCGAGGCGATCGGTCGCAAGCCGAAGGCGCATGACTTCGTCATCGACCGGCGCCGTCCTCAGCCACTCATCGCCCGGCACATGAGCATGACAGGGGGGTGACGCGGCCTAACGGCCATGGCGTTCCCGCCACGGCCGTTTTTAAATCGCCTAAGTAAAATCTACTGCTTGGTCTTCCACTCGTCGCGGCCCTGACGGTCCAGAGCAGCGAAGTCTTCTGCTGAGAGCTTGAGCGACGCTGCCTGCACATTCTCGCGCAGGTGGGCGGTGGTGCTTGTGCCGGGGATCGGCAGCATCACCGGCGAGCGCTGCAGCATCCAGGCCAAAGCGACCTCACCAGCATTGACGCCGAGCTTGGCGGCGATCTTGCTCAGCGACGAGCCTTCCTTCGCCAGACCGCCGGCGTTGAGCGGTGCCCATGGGATGAAGCCGATGCCCTTGGTTTCGCAGTAGGCGAGGACATCCTCGCTGCTCCGATCGACGAGATTGTAGCGGTTCTGCACTGTCGTCACCGGGAAGTGCTTCGCCGCCGCCTCGATCTCCGCGACCGAAACCTGGCTCAGTCCAACATGGCGGATAAGGCCTTCCGACTTCATGGCGGCGATCACCCCGAACTGCTCCTCCGCCGGCACCTTGGAGTCGATGCGGTGAAGCTGCCAGAGGTCGATGCGCTCCAGCCGGAGGCGTCGCAGGCTCATCAGCAGGCATTGGCGCAGGTATTCGGGTCGGCCGAGCGGAGCCCATTGGTCGGGGCCATGTCGCGTCAGGCCACCCTTGGTGGCGATGGTCAGGCCGGGATAGGGGTGCAGCGCCTCGGTGATCAGATCCTCGCTCACGTACGGGCCGTAGCTATCGGCGGTGTCGATGAGGGTCATGCCGAGTTCCGGCACGGCGCGCAGCGTCCGCTTCACCTCCTCCACGTCGGCGGGAGGTCCCCAGATTCCCTTGCCTGTGATCCGCATGGCGCCGAAGCCAAGCCGGACAACCTCGAGGTCGCCGCCGATCTTGAACCGGCCGCTCGCGGCCGCATTGATTTCCGTCATTCGTGCTCTCCTTGCATCGCGCTTCAGTTGGCGCCCCTAGGCGCGAGTGGAAGCGTCTTACACTGTGAAACTGACCTGCACCGGTTCCAGCCCGTTGAACCGGGTCATGACGCTCGCATCCGCAGGGGCCGCGACGGCGCCGGTCCATGACCCGCAGGTGATGATCTGTCCCGCCCTCAGGCCGCCGGCCCAGACGGCGCCGTGATTGGCGAGCCAGACGATCAGGCGGATCATATCGCCGGCCGGGTTGCCGACGCGCATCATCGGCACGCCGCCGCCGATCTGCTGCTCCACCGTCAGGGTGGCGAAGTCAATTTCTCGCCAGCCCGGCACTTCCGCACCCACGATCAGCGCGCCGTGGCCGATATTGTCGGCGAGCTTGGTGAGCGGGTGAGCATTTGCATGGTCCGCGATACGGTATTGCACCACCTCTATGACGGGGTGGCAGCTTCCGATGGCGGCCAGGATGTCGTCCGCCGAATAGGCGGCGTCACGCTTCGGCAGGTCGTGCGCGAGGCGGAAAGCGATCTCCGACTCAACCAGCCTGTCGGTATAGATCGTGGGGTCGAGCCGGGCGGGTGACGGCAGGATGCCCGAGGCTGGCAGCGGCGCCGCATTGGGCGGACCCTCAGGACCCGTGGCGCCGACCTTCCAACCGCCGATCTCGCCGAGGCCGCGAGCGACCTCATGCTGGATCGCGTAGGCTGCTGCCTCATCGGCGGGTGGTTGGCCCATGGCGACGGTGCGTCCGATACGTCTGGCCTCGAGGAGGCTGGCGGAGAGACCGGTATTTTCAGCTGTGCTCATGATGTGTTCCGCCCGATCCTCTTTCACGAAGATTGCGCTTGCGGGGTTCCAGCGGCAACGCCGCTTCGCAGGCGCGTGACCGGCGTTGAACGCGGTTTGCGGCGGCCCAAGTGCCCCCACGACACGAGGGGGATGCGATTATGGCCGAGCTATCGCGGCGTGGCTTGTTCGGGACCACGGCGGCGGGCCTCGCGGGCCTCGGGATCGCACGAGCCGAGGCGGCGACCTTGCCCTCTGATCAGCCGGCGGCGCTTTTCGGAAGTGTCTCGCAAGATCGCGTGATCCTGCCGCCATTGCATGACACGAGCACGGATAGCGACCCGCCAACTGTCAATAGCGACCCGGTCAAGGCGCGGCTCGGGGTCGCGGTGGTAGGGCTTGGCCATCTCGCGTTGAACCAGATCCTGCCGGGTTTCGGACACGCTAAAAGCGTGCGGGTGACCGCTTTAGTCAGTGGCGAACGCGACAAGGCGCGGGCGGTGGCGGCGCAATATGGCGTGCCGGAGACGCATCTCTATGACTATGCGAACTTCGACAAGCTGCGGGACAATCCCGATGTCGACATCGTCTACATCGTGCTGCCGAATGCGCTGCACATGGAATACACGGTGCGGGCGGCGCAGGCGGGCATGCATGTGTTGTGCGAAAAGCCGATGGCGACCAACGTTGCGGATGCCCGCGCCATGATCGACGCCTGTGCGAAGGCGAAGCGCAGGCTGATGATCGCTTATCGCATGCAGTACGAGCCACATCAGCGCCGGCTCATCGCCATGGCGCGCGATCCGGCGAATGGGCCGATCCGGTTGATCGATGCGGTGAACGGCCAGAACGACGCCAATAATGGCCAGTGGCGGCAGAAGAAGGCGATGGCCGGCGGCGGCAGCCTGGTCGATGTCGGCATCTATTGTTTCAACGCCGCGCGCTACATCACCGGGGAGGAGCCGGTGGAAGTGACAGGGCGGATTACCCGACCCGATAGCGACCCGCGTTTCCGCGAGATCGAGGATATCGCGCAGTTCACGCTGCGCTTCCCCTCGGGCACGGTCGCGACTTGCAGCTCCGGCTATTCCTTTCATCAAAGCAATCACTTGCGCGTGCAGTCGGAAAAGGCCTGGTTCGAGATGAGCCCGGCCTTCTCCTATAACAGCCTGGAGCTCAGGGTTGGCCGGAAGGCCGGGGAGGCGAATACCGTCAGTACGATCGGTCTCGCCCCGAACGACCAGTTCGCGCGCGAAATGGACGCCTTCGCCTGGTCGATCCGCAACGACAAGACGCCGTTGACGCCGGGGGAGGAGGGGCTGCAGGACCTGCGGATCATCGAGGCAATCTACCGCTCGGCTGCTAGTGGCGGCGCGCCAGTATCGCTCGCGGGCGGGCCGACGGGGCGCTGGGATGTCACCAGGGGGATGTTGCCGGGCATCGAGGGTATGAGTTGAGATTTAAGCGGGGAAGGTTCGCACGACTCGGTAGAGAATGCTTGCACAGGGCGCACACGGAAGGCACAATCGACCCATCGTCAACAACCGAAAGGAGGTGATCCAGTGTCTCATTGCATGATGCCGTTGGCTGCCGTGACCTGGATGAACCCCGCCGAAGTTACTGGCCGGGCCTAAGACACGTCACTTTCGGCCAGCGACGGCCGTCATCAATGAAGGGGTCCCGGTTCACACCGGGGCCCCTTTTGTTGGTGGTCAGTATTCGGGCGGAATGCGTGGTCGGTCCTCGCGGTATTTCGCTACCGTCTCTTTGCCGAGCGGAGAATAGTGGATTTTGAAGCTATAGACGCCCGTTTCGGAATTCCGCATGATTTTTATAACGAAATAATCATTGCCGATGCCGCCAGACCGTCCGAGCTCTATGGGTAAGTCGATTAATGCGCGATGCACCTGGCGGAGCGCATAGTTCAAGGCGGTCAGCTTCTTGACGTCCTCGGTCTCAGGTGTAGCTGCAGTTGGCGACTGGCGCTGGACGGGGGGAGCTGGAGAAAAAGAGATTCTCCGCTCACCAAATACGAGTGAGTTCGGCCTGGGCCTGAAGGCCGGAGTTGGGTCCGTAGCCTTCGACCACTGAACTGGTTTTTGCGAATCAATACGAATAGCCACGCCGAACTCCCGCCTGTGTCGGAGTGGCGAGCCTAGCGCGCTCTTTCTTTCCGTATCGTGAACGATGTGCCGAGCGTCAGGCTCGCGCCGCCTTATTCGACCGCCGAGGCCTGAGGGCTTTCACTAGCCGCCGCACTCCCGCCGCCTGCTGCTGCACGTAACTACCGGTATGCAGCGCTTCCTCCGCCGAGGGGTCGCCCGTGCGGATATACTCGCGGCCAAAATCAGCGGTGCGGAACAGCATGTCCCACCACGGCAGTGTTGCGCCGTAGTTACAGCTGCGCATGCCCGCCGCCTTGATGCTGTGATGCGCGCGATGGAAGCGCGGCGAGATCAGCAGCCGCTCCCCCAGCCAACCGAAATGCACGCGTGTATTGGCGTGACTGAAGCTTTCCAGAATCCGTACAGTCAGCACCAGCATGGGGAATTGCAGCGGTGGCACACCGATCAGCAGCGCCACGATGCCAAACCAGATCGCCGAGACGAAATCATCCAGCAGATGATTCCGGTCGTCTGACCAGAAGGTCATCTGCCGCTGCGCGTGATGCAGGGAATGCAGCGCGTACCACCAATAGAAGCGATGCGAGAGCCGGTGGCGCCAATATTCGGCAAAATCGAGGATCACCAGATAGACCAGCAGCGTCAGGATCGGGTGGCCGAGCAGGAAGGGTAACGCGCGCTCGATCGTCGGCGGCACGATGCCGCGATCGGTCAGGAAGCCATTCATCCAGGTCTGCACGGCGTAGAACAGCACGAAGCTCACCAGCGGCAGCAGGCCGATACGGTTCAGCAGCGTGTAGAAGATGTCCGTGCCGACGCTCTCGGCCTTGGCCCAGCGCTCCAGCGGCCAAAGCCGCTCCGCCGGCATCGACAGCGCGAGGGTAATGCCGACCTGGGCCACGCCGTAAAGCGCCACCAGCGCCCAGCCGTAGCTCACATCCTCCCAGGCGCTGAGGCCCAGATGCCACAGCATCGGCAACAGCAGATGGCCCTGCAGCCAGCCGGCCAGGAAGTCGAAGGGGTCGGCGAGGAAATCGCTGAAGCTGCCCATGCCGCTACTCTACTGCGCGCTCGCGACCGCCGGGCCCCAAATCTTGGGGTCATGCGTGTTCATCCAGATGCCATGGGGCGAGCGGCCGACGCGGATGGTTGTGAAGGTAAAGGTCTCCGGGTTGATGAGCGCCACCTTGTGGGCCCAGCGCAGCGTCGCCCAGATCGTGCCATCCGGCGCGAAATCCATGTCATCCGGGCCGCCCGCCATCTGGAAGGTCCGCATCACCTGCAAAGTGTGCGCGTCGAGGATGGTGATATTGCCGCTCTCACGGTCGGTCACATAGATGATCCGGCCATCGGGCGGGATGAACATCACATGCGCGCCCTTGGCGGTCGGGATCACGCCCTCCACCGCACCGGTGGCGGGATCGACGATCGCGACATGCGCCTCGCCCATGATGCCGACCAGCAGCTTGCCATTGTGCCAAAGCACGCCCGCCGGCGTATTGCCGACCGGCTTCTGCCACTTCACCGCGCCGGTCGCCGTGTCGATGGCGATCAGCTCGCCAGACACCTGAAGGCTCACGAAGACGGTGGCGCTGTCCGGCGAATAGTTGATGTGGCTCGGCATCGTATGGGCCTGGATGCGATGCAGCAGCTGCATCGTCCGCGCGTCATAGATGTCGATCTGGTCGCGGGCGAGCCCAGCCACGGTCAACAGCCGCCCGTCCGGGCTGAAGACGAGCTGATAGGGGTCGCTCACCGTCACTTTTCGTTGCAATTCCCCGGTGCGCGGATCGAGAAAAAAGATCGCATTGCCCGCCGTGTCGCCGATCAGCAGCGAATGACCGTCCGGCGAAAGCGCCATGTGGTGCGGTTCGCGGTAGACCGGGATCTGCCGGATGCGCTGATGGGTCTGTATGTCGATCTCATCTATCGAGGCGCTGTTTGAGTTGATGATGAAGGCGATCTGCTGATGCGCCGCCCGCGCGCCGGAGGTGCCGGCGCCCAGGAGCAAGCCGATGAGTGCCGCCGGACCGAGCTTCCGCCATAGCCGCATCTTCGTCGCCTTCCACGCCTGTCTGATCGCGCGAACAAACGCCAGCAGGCGCCTGGAAAGTCAAATGAACGCGCCGCCTCGCGCTGGGCGGCTCGGGTATATCAGATCCGCTCGCTAGCGTGGATGGCGATCCGGCAGCCCGTCTTGATCACGGCCGAGAGCAGCCGGTAGGCCGGCGCAAGCTCGGCCTCATTGTCCAATCCGATGTCGCGATGTTCCAGCTCTTCGGCGCGGAAGGTCTCGATCGTGTCGCGAAGCTCGGCCTCATCCTCCGGCAGTGCATCCGATTGGGCGGCGTAATGGGCGTCGATCGTCTCCTCCACGGCCACGGTGCAGGCCATGGCGGCGCGGGAGCCCATGGCGGCCGTTACGGCGCCGAGCGCGAATCCGGCGACGCGCCAGACGGGCAACAGCGCCGTGGGGCGAACCCGCCGGCTGGCGATCAGCCCGGCGAAGGTATCCAGATGCGCCTGCTCCTGCGCCGCCATGTGACGGATGAGGTCGCCCTTTGGGCCGCGTCCAAGAACTGCAAGCTGCCCAGCGTAGATCTGTTTGGCGCCGTATTCCCCGGCATGGTCGACCCGGATCATCCGCGCGGTCTCCGCCTTGGCGGAGCGGTCACCCGGCAGCCGGTTCGTCGTCGCTATCGTCATCGCGCGTTCCTCTCGTCGTGCTGCCCAGATAGACCGACAGCAACACCACGAATACGACGGCATAGAGGAAGTTCATCGTCACGAATGAGATGGGCACCTGCGCGACGAGGTAGTTGGGTGCGTCGCAAGGCTTCGAGGGCCGAGCCGGAAGGCTCGCCATAAGGTTCGACAGGTTGCTCATGTCGAGATGCGGCGCGTTGCATTGGGGAAGAGGGCTCGGCCACCAATGATGCTCGACGCCGAGATGCAGGAAGGCAAGACCCGCCGCCACCAGCATGACCGGCAGGACGAGCCAGAGCACGGGGCGCGGCCAGCGTCCGGGCAATAAGAGAGCGAGCAGGCTCAGCAGGATCGCGACGCGATAGGGCCAGCGCTCCAGCAGGCAGAGCGGGCAGGGCGCCATGCCCATCAGATGCTCCGCCGCGAAGGCGATTGCGATGGCGGCAGCCGCGGCGGCGAGAACGAGGAAGGCGGCGAGGCGGTCGGCCCGAGGATTCATGGCGCCGCTTCTATCCCGGTCCGCGCCCCAATGACCATCATGGGCAAATCTTCATGAAAAGATGAGGGCCGGGATAGCAGCCAAGCTGCCACCCCACGACAATCTGCTTGGATTTCCGATGCTTTCGGGCGATATCCAACCCGAACTCACGCTCGGTTAGCGCGCAATACCTCATTGATGTCCACGATTCTCCTTCTGATCGCCGCCGCGCTTCGGCACCCGGTGATGCAGGTGTTGTCCGTTATCGGCGGCACCTTCATCCTGGAGGACGCTGCGACGATCATCACGGCCATGCAGGTGCAGGCGGGAGCGATCCCGCTCGAGATTGGCCTGTTCGCCCTCTATGTCGGCATCGTTCTGGGCGATTTGGGCCTCTATGGGATGGGACGGCTCGCGGCCATTGTCCCCTGGATGGAGCGGTTTATTCCGCCCCGCCGGCGCGATATCGGGCGCGACTGGCTTGCCGGGCGCCTCGCCTGGGTCATCCTGGTGAGCCGCTTCCTGCCGGGTCTGCGGCTTCCCACCTATACGACCTGCGGTTTCCTCCGCGCCTCCTTCCTGATCTTTGCCGCCACCGCGATACTCGGCACGCTCATTTGGACGAGCCTGCTATTTGGCGTGTCGATGAAGCTCGGCCATTATATTATCGCGTATCTCGGCGCCTGGCGCTGGGCGGGCGTCGGGGTGTTCTGTATCGCTCTTCTGACGATGAGCCGGATCTTCGCCCGGCAGATGAAAGGGAAAGCCACCCCGTGACGGACACCCCCTTTTCTGCTGGCGCACTTTCTCGCTTCCGTAAGCGCCCCCGGGCCGAGCGGCTGACCTCGTGGTTCGAGTTCTGGCCCGGCTGGCTGTTCTACACGCCCGTCGTGCTGCAATGGATCGGCCTTGGTATTCGCTACGGAAACCCGGTGCTCGCGACAGCGGCCAATCCCGGCATCGATGCCGGCGGGTTGTGCGGCGAATCCAAGCAGTCGATTCTCGATCAGATCAGTGGCGAGGCCCGCGCGTGGGTCGCCCCCTATGTCGTCTTCACCACCGGCGCCTTTCCGGAGTCGAACGACCTCGCCATCGCCGAAGCTGCCATGGCGGATGGGGACCTCGCCTATCCTCTCGTCGTAAAGCCCGACATTGGCTGCAACGGAACCGGCGTCTGCCTGGTTGCCGACCGGGCGGAGCTCGGCCGCTACCTGTCGGCCTTCCCGAGGTTACGGCGGGTCATGCTGCAGACCCTCATCCCGCATGAGGGCGAAGCGGGTATCTTCTACATCCGGCGGCCCGGCGAGGCTGTCGGACGTATTACCTCCGTGACCCTGAAGTCTTCTCCGGTGGTGGTGGGCGACGGCCGTTCGACCCTCGAAGAGCTCGTTCTTGCCGAGCCGCGCTGTCGACTCGTCCCGCATCTCTACCTGCCGCGTCTCGCCGGCCGGCTGCACGAGGTTCCCTCTTCTGGTGAGCGCGTGAAGCTCGTTTTCGTCGGCAATCACTGCAAGGGCTCGACCTTCCGCAACGGCGCCCATCTCGTGAGCCCGGAGCTCACCAGCCGCATCGAAGGCATCGCCCGCTCCATCCCCGACTTCCACTTCGGCCGTTTCGATATCCGCTACGAGAGTCCGGCCGAGCTTCGCGCCGGGGACGGCTTCCGCATCATTGAGGTCAATGGCGTGGGATCCGAGGCGACCCATATCTGGGACCCGGACACTACCCTGCCCGAAGCCTATGCGGCGCAATTCATGCACTACCGGGCGGCCTTCGAGATCGGCGCCGCGAACCGGGCGCGTGGCTTCCGGCCGACCCCGCTGTTCAAGCTGCTCGGCCTGTGGCGGCAGCAGAAGCGCCTCATGGCGTCCTATCCCGCGAACGACTGATCGAGGCCGCCTCGCCGTGGCCGAGGCACGCCGCCCGCGCCGCCGCGCCGACCAGCTTCTCGTGGAACGCGGATTGGTGGAGAGCCGCGCGCGGGCTCAGGCACTCATCATGGCCGGGCTGGTCTTCATGGACACGCGCCGCGTCGCCAAGGCGGGCGATATGCTGTCCGAGGATGCGGCGCTCACCCTGAAAGGGCAGGACCATCCCTGGGTCTCTCGCGGCGGCCTCAAGCTTGCCCATGCCTTGGCCGAATTCGAGCTGTCCCCGGCAGGGCGGATCTGCCTCGATGTGGGCGCTTCGACGGGTGGGTTTACGGATGTGCTGCTCGCGGCCGGGGCGGCGCGTGTCTATGCGGTCGATGTCGGCCATGGGCAGCTCGCGTGGAAGCTGCGCTCCGATCCGCGCGTCGTGGTGCGCGAACGGGTGAATGCCCGCCATCTCACCAGCGAACAGGTGCAGGAGCCCGTTGAGGCGCTGGTTTGTGATGCGAGCTTCATCGGTCTGCAGACATTGCTGCCCGCGCCATTGGCACTCTGCGTCTCCGGTGCCTGGGCCGTGGCACTCATCAAGCCGCAATTCGAGGCCGGACCCAGCGGCGTGGGGGCAAAGGGCGTGGTGCGGGATCCGGCCGTGCGGGCGGAAGTCTGCGACCGCATCCGAGGCTGGTGGGCGGGGTTGCCGGGCTGGCGAGTGCTAGGACTCACGGAAAGCCCGATAACCGGGCCCGAAGGCAATCATGAACACCTCATCGCTGCGATCCGGGATTGATCCGGACGGCCACAGGCGCTTGAAAGCCACAAGTTTACGGGAGTGTGGCAAATGCGGCGGTTCGTGATTCCGGTTTTGGCGATGATGGTGGTCATCACCGTCTCCAATCTCGCCGTGCAGTATCCCTTCACGCCCTTCGGCTTGGGTGACGTGCTGACCTGGGGCGCCTTCACCTATCCCTTCGCCTTCCTGGTCAACGACCTCACCAATCGCAGCTTTGGTCCGCGCGCCGCCCGGTCCGCGATCTATGCCGGTTTCGCTACTGGCGTCATTTCCTCGGCAATTCTCGGGGCGCCGCGCATTGCCATCGCGTCCGGCACCGCCTTCCTGCTGGGCCAACTGCTGGACGTGCTGGTCTTCGGCCGCCTGCGCCGCCTCGCCTGGTGGCGCGCCCCTCTCGCGGGTTCCGTGGTCGGCTCGGCGCTGGATACGACGATCTTCTTCTCGCTCGCCTTCGCGGCGGTGTTTTCTGTGCTCGGACCCAATATGGACTTCGCGTTGCAGTCGATCGGCTTTTGGGGGCTGCCCGTTATGGCGCCGCGCTGGGTCTCCTGGGCCGGCGGCGATTTCGTAGTGAAGATGATCTCGGCGCTTTGTTTGCTGGTGCCCTATCGCGCGGTGCTGCGCCGCATGCCGGTCTATCAGCCCGCCGGCGGCTGACTGCCGATGGCAACGAACGCGAGCGGCTGTACCATGAAATCCGGCAGGATCTCGTTGAAGGCGATGACCTTGATGAAGACGCCGTTCTCCCAAAGAATGCGGCTGAGATAGGACCGCACGTCCGGCGCCGTCATGATGACGGGCGTCGGGCCGGCCGAAGCGGCGACTTCGCTGCGGACCTGTTCGACGAGCAGCAGGCCCTGGTGGCTGTTAAGCTCCTCCAGCGTGCCGGTATTCACCTGATACTGGACGGTTCGCAGGAACTCCTCGTATTCGGCGTCAATGATGATGGCGCTGATGATGCGCCGCTCATCCGCGCAGCTCAGGCAGATCTCGCGACGCATATTAAAGCGCACCGTCTCGATCAGTTCGAGCGGCTCCTTGTCGCGCTCGCCATGCTCGACCATCGCTTCGAGCAAGCCGCGCATATTGACGAGTCCGAGGCCTTCCTCGAGCAGGCGGCGGAACATATCGGCGGCACGCTGCAGCGGCACGGCTTTCTGTGCTTCCCGCGCCAGATCGCCCCAAAGGATCTCCGCCTTGGTGAAGGCGGCCTGCGCTTCCTGGACGCCGAAGAGGTGGCCGAGCCGGTTGCGCAACAGCTCAAGCGTGACTTCGGCCACCACCGCTCCGCAGCTTGAGGTGCGGATGCCGAGTCTCTGCAGCCCGGTCTGGGTCTCCGCCGGGATCCAGAGAGGCTCGCGAAATCCCGGCAGCCTGGGACCTGGCATGAGGTCGATGCCAAGCAGCCGCGCCTCGACCGCGCCATCACGCAGCAACAGGCGGCCTTGCGGCAAGGTGCCGCCGCCGATCGCTGTGCCGTCGAGGCGCACGAGAAATGTTCCGGGCGGCGCCGCGATGGTTTTGATCTCGGCCTGTGGCAGCGCGAAGCCGAGATTCGCCAGGAACTCCGTCTGGCCTACCACGATCGCCGCCGCCGTTACCGCCTCTTCCGCCGGTGTCAGAAGGTCCTGCGTGAGACAAATCTGCACGCGTTTCTCGACGGTCAGTTTCTTTGCGAGCGCGACGGCCCTCTCCGCGCTTTGCCGCCGGCTGGCCTTCCGCGCGAGGAAGCCGAGCATTCCACCCATCCCCAAAAACATGATGACCGGAAACCCCGGAATGAGACCCATCATCAACGTGACGCCACAAGCGAGCCAGAGCGCCCGGCCATCTCGGGCGAGCTGAGACGCGATCTCCCCGCCCATGCTGTCCCCGTCCTCGCCGACAACGCGGGTCACGAGCGCGCCTGAGGCGATCGAGATGAGGAGGGCTGGGATCTGAGCCACCAGCCCGTCACCCACCGTCAGCATGGTGTAGGTATTCGCGGCGTCGCCGAAGGACATGCCGCGCTGCGCGACGCCCACAAGCAGCCCGCCGATCATATTCACCATGATGATGATGAGACCGGCGATGCTGTCGCCCTTGACGAATTTCATCGCGCCGTCCATTGCGCCGTAGAGCTGGCTCTCGCGCTGAAGCTGCCCGCGACGGATCTGCGCGGCCGCCTGATCCAGCTCCTTGGAGCGGACATCGGCATCGATCGCCATTTGCTTGCCGGGCATCGCATCGAGGGTGAAGCGTGCCGCGACTTCGGCGATGCGCTCGCCGCCTTTGGTGATCACGATGAACTGCACAACGGTGACGATCAGGAAGATCACCAGCCCGACAACGAGATTGCCGCCGACGACCATATTGCCGAAGGTCCGGATGATGTCTCCGGCGTCACCCGTCGTCAGGATGAGCCGGGTGACGCCGATCGACAGCGAGAGGCGAAACACCGTCGCCACCAGGATCACCGAGGGCAGCGCCACGAATTGCGCGGGCGATTGCAGGTAGAAGACCGTCATCAGGATGACGAGGCTGATCACCATGTTGCAGGTGATGAGCATATCAACGACGAATGCCGGCAGCGGCACGATCATCAAGGCAAGACTCGTGACGAGCACGGCGACGACGCCGAGATCCGACCGGCCGGCCAGCGAGAACTTCATGGCCATGCTGTCACCGGCGCCGTTTCGGCGTGGCAAGAGCGCATACGGTCGCGCGGATCACAGGACATTGCGGATCAAGGCACGCGCTTCTTCCACCCGGCCCAGGATGAGGAGGGCGCGGGCGCGTAACCGCTGGAGCAATGGTTGCTGCGACAAGGCGAGATCGATCGATTCGATGCGGTCGAGCACCGTCATCGCCTGATCGCCGAGCTGCACCGAGATCATCGATGCCGCCAGTGTCACCAGCACATCGGTGCGATGCGGGGCGGCGTGAGAGGCGACGATGAGCAGCACGATCGCGCGATGCGGCTGTCCGTGCCGAAGATAGGTCAGGCCAATGCGATGCGCGAGACTCACCGCGCTTTGTCCGGCGTCGCTCATGGATCAGGTCAGTGCCCTGAACTTCGGCCGACGGATCATGCTCTGCTGCATGCGGATATCCATCACGGCGCTTTGCCGGTCGATCTCCTCGCCGACGACGCCGCGGCCATGCTGTTCGATCTCGGGCGAGGGCTTGGCGTCCAGGAACATTGTCAGCAGCAAGCGCAGCAGAACCGGCGCCTGGGCCTGCTGCATTGGCAGGTCATATTGTTCCTGTTGATCAAGCAGGCGAAGAATCCCGTCATCGAGCGTGCCGTGATTTTCCGCTGGCGGCGGCTGGCGCGAGACCTGCCTCGCTTCCCCGGCGTCCTCCTCCTCCGCATAGTCATCCATGCCGTCGCTATCAGACATGGCGGCGGAGGATGCGGTTTGGCGCGGCGAGAACGGGCCGGGTCATAGCGCGATATGCGTTTCGTGCGGACCGTTGCGCATGATGACTTCCTTGGTGGTGATCGACTCGATCTCCCAGCCGCCCGCGAGCATCGCGCCTTCGGTCAGGCGTTGGCCGCTTGTCGTGATCACATAGGGAATCGGATACATCGAGACCGCGCCGATCTTCAGCGCCGGCGCTTCCAGACTCGAACTGATCGTGACCTGATCGACGAGCACGTTCTGGCTGCCAGGCAATTCATCAAAGGCTGCCTGAGTTTGCGACCATTGGCTGGCGAGCCCATCCGGCACGGTGCCACGTGCCACGACGGCGCCGTTTTCAGTTGTGACAGTGACATAAGTGCCGAGCCCATGATGCAGCAGCAGATCCTGTGTTTGCGCGGCGAGCTGAGTTGCGGCCGAGGCCATGGCTCTCGCGGCCGGCACGGAAGAGGCGGCCGTAGCGCCGGGCGCGGTGCGGGTGCCGCTGCTCAGGTAGAAGCCGATCGCGACGAGGCTGCCGATCGCACCAGCCGCCATCATCACGGAGAACGCCCTGGAGAAGCGGGACGAGGGCACCGGCGGCGGTGGCCGGCGGATGATCTTGGCGGAACCGATCGTCAGCGGCGTATTTTGCCGCCACCGCCTGCGCTCCCCGATCATGATGCTGCGCGTGCCGAGACGGACGCCGGGGGCGAGGGCGGTGAGGAAGATATCGCCCTGCGGTATTCGTTCGATGACGGCGTGATGCTCGGCAGTGTCGTGATCGGCAAGGACGATGTCGTTCTCTTCGTCCGAGCCGATCCGTAGACCTTCGGTGCCCGATGCCATGATCGCTTCGGCATCGACGACCGCGCCGGAGTTTATGCCTTCAATGATGTCGAGGACGAGGGTGTTGGGTCGTGGCACGAGCCGCTTGTCCTAAACCGTGGGCTCAGTCAGCTTTGATGCCGATGCGCAGGGGCGCACCAAAAAAAGAGGCAATCTCGCGCGAAAATCACACAAAGCGCCATGAGTGCGAAATGATTGAGGTGGATTATAGTATCACAAGTGTCCACCTCAACTAGAATTCGATGTGCGAGTCAGATTTGCACTTTAGCGTTGTCGACGATTTTCCCTTCGACTTGCTGAATGTCACTTTCTACATTGGCTAACAAGCCTTGTTGCAGAGCATTTTGGGCGGCTTGGCTCGCTGCCGCTTGGAACTGTTCTTCCTGGGCGGTGGTGCCCGCTAAGCTCGCCATTCCACCACCCGTGCCGACGAGGCCAGCGAGGCCGGTTGCAGCGCCCGTCGCGCCTGTTGTAACTATGCCCATGTCACAGTCTCCTTTGAGGTATTCATGCGACCGGTGCGTTTTCGTTGCACCTGACGTTTCTGAAACTATCGCAACAATATTAACAATCTGCAAAAACATCGCTGATGCATTCGAGGGCGTGTTCGGCAGCGCTTGGGCGAGGGTTCGTTCGCCAAATTAAATCGCTGTCTGCGCGCACTCAACCCATTCTCGCGATCGCATCCGCCACCAGCCCGAAGATATCCGCCGGAATCGTGTGTCCCACCTGCACATCGAATAATTTCTTCGCCAGCACCGCGTCCTCCTGCATCGGAATGCCAAATCGAATCGCCTGGTCGCGCAGTTTGCGGCCAGCCGTTCCTTTTCCGGAACAGACGACGACCGGCACCGGCGTCTCGCCGGCGACGTAACGAAAGCCGCCCAGGATAACGCGGCCGCTGTCGGTCAGAATCAGGGTCGCGCGGTCGACACCGGTCTGCGGGGCATTCGCGTCTTCCTTCATAATCTTCTTTTGTTCCTGCTTCATCTCAGGGTTGCCGTCAATATTCTTGCGTTCTTCCTTCATCTCCTGAAGGCTCATCTTCTGATCGCGCAGGAACAGCCACCGCTGCATCAGGATGTCCGCCACGCCGACGATCATGAAGACCAGAACGGTGCAAAGCAGCATCTCCGTGGCCATCCTGCCGAAGACCTCCAGCACCGCCTTCAATCCAAGGAAGGGTGAAAGCGCGAGCGCGCCGACCCCCTGCCACAACACGATTCCGATGATGCAGCCGAGGCAGGCGAGCTTGAGGATCGACTTCAGTAATTCGACAAGGGCCTTGAGCGCGAAAAGATTCTTGAAACCGGTGACAGGATTGAGCTTGGTCAGCTCTGGCATGATTGGATCGATCGCAAAGACGAGGCCGGGCGTCGCGATCACCGTCGATAGGATCGAGGCGGCCGTGGCGATACCGAAAAGCGGAAAGCTGGCGCGCATCAGGACCTCGAAGCTCGTTGTCGCCACACGCCAGGCGGTAGGTGTGAAATCCCCGGCCGCGAGCGCACCAGCCTGATCGAACATCACAATGCTGACAGAGAGGATCGTGCCAGATTGGCTGATGAGATATCCGGCGCTAGCTGCCATCACCAGGGCGGTCGTGAAGTCGGTGCTATGCGGAACCTCGCCTTTCTCCCGCGCATCCTCGAGCTTCTTCTTCGATGCTGGGAGGGGCTTGTCCTCGTCGCCGCCGCCCGACATGGCTCAGCCCGCGACGAAGCTACGCAGATATTGCGTCATATGCATCAGCGGTGCCAATGCCTCGCGGAAAGAGGTCAGCATCAGCGACAGTGAGAGCGGCATTCCCAAAACGAAGATGATGCCTTTCATGGCCATGGAAAGGTCAAAGACATTGAGCTGAGGCGCGATCCGGCTAACCAAAGCGAGGCCTAATTCGCCAAGCACCATCGCGCCGAGCAGTGGGCCCGCCAGCGTGAATCCCGCCGACAGCACATGGTCGAAGAGCGCGACGAACATCGCCATGCTGTGTGGAGCGAAGACCGGTGTCAGTTGGCTCGCCGGCCAGATCTGGTAGCTCGTGAGGAAGCCGGCGATGAGATGATCCATACCGCCCGCTTGGAAGAAAATCAGGCAAAGAACGAGGATGAAGAGCGTCGCCGTGATCCCAGCGGGCGACGCATTGCCGGGGTCCTGCACCACGGCGCTCTGTGACGCGCGCTGCTGATCGATCAACTCGCCCATCGTCTCCACGATCCAGAATGGCACCGCGATCGCTATGCCGAGCGCGAGCCCGACGGCCCCCTCCTTCACGATGAGCAACATCAGTTGCAGCCCCTGCAGATGGAGCAGTGCCACATCCTCCAGCATGACCGGTTGTACCGGCAGCGCGATCGCGATCGAAAGCGCGGTCTTCTGCAGCCCCGTCAAGCCGAGCCGCGTGATCGGCGGCAGCACGAGGATCATTAGCCGCACGCGGGCGAAGCAGAGAGAAAAACCCGCGACGATATCCAGCGCCTGACGGGGAAGTGCCGATAGGGTATCGATCTGCGGGACGGCAATCATCGCACATCGTTCAGCGCGATCTGATCAAGAATCACGCTCATATCCTGAACAAGACTGCCCGATAACAGCGGTCCCAGCGCCACCACTACGACCAGGATCGCCACCAGCTTGAGTGCCTGCGGCAGCGTCTGATCCTGAATCTGCGTCACTGCCTGAAGCAGCCCGACGATCAAGCCAACCGCTGTCGCGACCCCGAGCGGTGGCGCAGAGAGGTAGAGGACCAGCATCAGCGTGCGGCTGAGATGGTCGATAATGAGCGCGTTCACCTCAATGGACCGCGTAGCTCAGGATCAGACTGTGCAACAAGCGTGTCCAACCACCGACAAGGATGAAAAGCAGGATCTTGAATGGCGTGGAAATCACCATCGGCGAAACCATCGCCATGCCCATGGCCATCAGGATGTTCGAGACGATGAGGTCCACCGCGATGAACGGCAGGTAGAGCAGGAAGCCGATCTGAAAGCCGCGCGTGATTTCGGCCGAGATATAGGCCGGAATCACGATGAGCATGTCATCGGTTGTGGCCCCCGTGTTGAAATCCGGCGGCCAGACCCTTCGCGCGGCCGCCAGCAGGAAACGCCGCTCATCGATAGGGGCGTAACGCTCCAGCGAAGCGCGCAGTGGGTCAATGACGGCGCTCACGACGGCCTGCAGTCCTTCCGCGCTCTTGAAGGTCATATCGGGAGCCATCAACCGTCCGTAGATCTCGCTGACAAGCGGGGCAGAGACATAGATCGTCAGGATGAGCGACAACACGTAGATGATCATGTTCGACGGAACCGACTGCGTGCCGAGCGCGTTGCGCACCAGCATGAGAACGATCGAGAGCTTGAGGAAAGCCGTCAGCGACACGACCGCGATGGGCAGCAGCGACATCACAAGAATGCCGAGCAGCATCGGGTAGAACGACGTCGTGACCATACTGGTCATGCCGCCCATGTTCGTCAGGTCACCCATGCCGGCCTATCCACACGACCTGAACACCCAGCGCGCCGCTGACCTCCACGATCCGCCCCCGACCGATCCGCCGGCCATTCGCGACGATGTCGAGCGGCTGATCCGGTCCCCGCGCGAGTTCGAACACATAGCCCGGACCCATGGATTCCAGATCCTGCAGCGGCACCATGACTTTGCCGAGCTCGAAAGTCAGCCGTACAGGAAGATCGTCCAGACCGAGACCCTCTTCCTCGTCCGGTGGATGATCGCCTGACGTCACAGCCAACTCCTCCAAGTCATCAGATTGGGGCTTGCGGTCCGAGATCACCCGCAACTCCCCCTCGTCCCAGCGGGCGCGCCAAAACGGCCGCTCGTTGACGAGAACGCAGATTTCCTCGCTGGGCTGTCCCTCGACCAGAACGACGTCCCCCGGCTCGAGCGCGCGCACAGAGGCTAGCGGCAAGTCGACGACGAAGGCGCGCAAGGTCACGGGAATTGGGAGATCCGGTAGCCTCTCTCTTTGATGTGCTAGTGGTGCAATCGCCGTAGCCAACCGCGCGGCCGCGTCGGAGCGCAAATCCAGGCGCAGCACTCCCGAGGCACCGTGCCAGCTACAGGCAAGCGTCACCGGCAGCCACTCTCGCGGGGTGACGCGCCGCGGCGGGGCCAGGCAAATAGAGAGCTCCTCATGCCGCTGTTCGAGCTGCAGAAGAGTGGGCTCCAGCGCGAGTTCAAGCAGCATCGCGACAAGCTCGGGGTCGTCATCAATGGCCGCCGCTCCGCCGATGCTTTGGAGGAGACCGCGCACCAGCGTTGACGGAGCCCTTAGCGTTCCAGGCGCCCCACCGATTGAGAGCGCGAAGGTAACCGGCATCTCCGGTTCCTCGAAAGAACCGCCTAGGCTGAGGCTCCATTCCACTCCCGTCGCAATATGGCGCCGCCACGACAGTTCGCGCGCCAGCCCCGCGCCCTCGGGCGAGAGGATCGGCGCACGCCATTGCCGCACCCGGTGAAACTCCGCATTCATTGGCCTGTCGTTTAGAACCGGAAGGTTGAAAGTTTCGACAACTCAGTCCGCGTCATTGTCGCCGTTCCGCTCGGCTTGATTGCTAGCGAGGCGAAGAGTTTCTAGCAGACTTTTTGTAGCCTCGAGTCGGCGCAAGGTTGTGCGTTCAGTCGTGCGAGCCTTCACTGTCGTCTCTGCCGCCTTTGTATTTCGGATTCCCGCCGCCGTTGCGAGGCGAGTGAGTTTCGATTGTTCGTTACGAAGCTGCGTGTGTTTCAAGATTGTATTCTGGATGCTTGTGCTTCCTGTAACGACGAACTCATCCAGCTTGTCCTTGTGAGTTTTCACGGCGGTTTCCGCAGATCTCCAAGCGCTGTGAGCTTCAGTCTCAGCGTTACGCGCATCGCTGTGGGCGGTGGCCGCGCTCCGCGCGCGCGCATCCTTAATCCGCATCAGCTGCTTGAAAGTGTTATCCGACATTAGCGAACCCCGGCATGGCGCCTATTGCTTGGGGGGGTGTGGCTGGCGGCTGGCGATGGGCGAGCGCTTTCAACTGATCGAGCATTTCCACGAACGGCGTCACATCCGTGCCAAGCTCGCGCGTGAAGCTCCGGATGGCATCGATCTTCGCGATCGCCTCATCCGCGACTGCGTCACTACCCGCCTTGTATTCCCCGACGCGCACCAGCAGTTCGATGTCATCGTAGCGCGAGAGAAGCCGGCGGATATGCGACGCCGCCTCCCGGTGCTCCGCGCTCACGACTTGGTTCATGACACGGGAGCGGCTCGCGAGAACGTCGATCGCCGGATAATGATTCGACTCCGCCAGTTTCGGCGAAAGAATGATATGTCCGTCGAGGATCGACTTAACTTCCTCGGCGATCGGATCGGACGAGAGCTCGCCCTCCGCGAGGATAGTATAGAAGGCCGTGATCGTGCCCTTGCGCGTCGAGGCGGCGCGCTCGAGCAAGGCGGGCAAAGCGGCGAAGACGGAAGGCGGAAAACCTCGGCGTGTCGGCGGTTCACCAGTCGCGAGGCCAATCTCGCGCCACGCACGCGCGAGCCGTGTGAGGCTATCGACCATCAGCACCACCCGCTTGCCGCTGTCGCGAAACCACTCGGCGATCGCCGTCGCGACCTGCGCAGCTTTCACACGCTCCAGCGCCGGACGGTCCGATGTCGCGGCGACGATAATCGAGCGTTTGCGCGCGATCGGGCCGAGCGTGTGATCGAGGAATTCGCCAACTTCGCGCCCACGTTCACCGACGAGCGCCACGACAAAGACATCCGCCTCGGCACTCTGCGCGATCCGCGCGATCAGACTCGACTTACCGGCACCGGCGGGACCGAATATGCCTATGCGCTGTCCTTCGGCACAGGTCAGCAATCCGTCGATGACGCGCGTTCCGAGAAATAGGGAGCGTGCCACCGGGGGCCGGTCCAATGGCGGCGGCGGACTCCCGTCGATCGGAATCACGGCTTCGGGGGTTGGGCGGTCGTTTGGCCGGTCGAGGATTCGGCCAAGGCCATCCAGCACACGTCCGAGGTAGGCGTCGCCGACCGCGACGCTGAGACGGTGGCCGAGCGGTTGTACCTCGGCGCGCGAAGAGAGACCCGAGACCAGCCCGAGCGGCGTCAGGAATGCGCGCCCTTGAGACAATCCGACGACTTCAGCCTCGATCGCCGTGCCGCTCGAATCGCGGAGCATGCAGAGTTCGCCGATTCGGACATTTGTAACATGAGCCTCGATCATGCTGCCCGTGATCCGCTCGATCCTGCCGCTTTGGCGCCGTGGCTGGCACTCCGCGATGGCTCGCCGCAGCTTCGGCAGTAGCGCGGCGAGTGCAGGGCGCTGACCACGTTCCTTAGCGGGTGACGGCACCAGATCAACCACGGGCCGCGGCCTCCCGAAGCGCGGCGCGAAGGGCCGCGAGTTGCTCTGATAGCGTGGCCCGAATGTAGCCGGTGGGTGTTTCGATAATGCAGCCATCCGCCGGCAAAGCGGGATCCGCGACGACGTCAGCGGTCTCGCCCAAATCCTTGACGTGTTGGCGTGTCTCCTCAACCGCGAGCGGCGTGACCTTCACAATGATGCGGTGCCGGTCTGTGAGATCGCGCAACGCCAGGCCTGCGGCGCGGGCTACCGCTTCACGGACATCGAGACTGCCCACAACCCGCGCCACACCCTCCGCGATGGCGATGGCGAGTTCATCCGCGAGGCCATTTAGTGAACGCTGGGCGGCGATCGCGACGGTCGCGAGGCGCCTGCTGGCATCGGCCTTCGCCTCCAGCAGCGTGTCCTGCATGATGCGCCGCCGCTCTTCCTCCAAAGACTGATCGGTCTCCGCGCGTCGCTGCGCGATGGTGGCATTGGCGGAGACGACCGCAGCCTCGGCGCCGCGCAGGTGTTCGACCTCCGCGGAGCGCAGAACACGCCCAAGCGGCCTCTGGCGGGCCGTGGTCACGAGGGGCCGGCCAATGCGGGGCGGAGCAGGACTCCGCCGCGCCAAAGGGCATGAATGATTGCGAGCGCGCGCGCTTGTTGCTCGGGTTCTTCGAAGGGAGGTTGCGTGCTATGCCATTTCAAGCGGATGCGGCCGGCTGCCCAGTCCGGGAGTGTGTCGAGCCAGGTCACCAGTGCTCGCGCGCCGTCGAATTCGATGCAGACCGCCAGATCTCGCCCATCGGCGGAGGCCGGCGCGGAGAAAACCAGGTAGGTGAGCGCTACGCGGCACCCCTGTGGCCCGATGCGGCTGGCAAGCCCGGCAATCTCCGCCGCCGTGACGAGCAAGCGTAGCCGCTGGCCGTTGAGCACGGCGCCGATCGCGATGGCGAAGGCATGCAAGGCTTCGGAAGAAGAGCCGAGGATATCGCGCGCGCAGCCGTCCAGGCCGTCCAACTCGCCATGGCCCAGCCGAGACTCCAGGAATTCGGCGGCGCGATCGACGAGTCTCGGCGATGAAAGAAGGCGCTCCGCCACGGTGGGATCGAGACCGCGCAATAGCGCCGCGGCTGATCTGTGATCGATGCCCGCCCTTAGGTTATTCAGCGCCGGGGCCGCATGCATCATCTTGTTCATCGGCGGGCCCGGATCAAACTGCCGAACCGTGGCGCGCTGGTGCCGTGCAATTTCCAAAAGAGCCAGCCGCAGAGAGACAGAAGTGCCACGATCAGGCCGATCGCGCTGGCGAGAATGATCCGCAAAGATAGTGCATCTGCGCCGTACACCCAGATACCAGCGACGTTCTCGGGCGCTTGTGTCGAGGAGACTGTCTCGTCGGGCAGGATGGCAGGCACCAGAACGACGGAGACATGGTCATAGGACAGTCCCTCGACGCTGTTCGCGACCATCATCTTGATCTTGGGCACGAGGTCGGCGACTTTCAGTCCGGTACCATAACGAAGCAGCACGGCGGCGGATGCCGGAACCGGGGTCGCTCTCAAAGGATCGTCGTCGGGCGGCACAATATGCACGCGAGCGGAGAGCACACCGTCGATCTCGGAAATGGTGCGCGATAGTTCCTCACCTTCCGCATAGACCAGCCGTATCCGCTCCTCGGCAGGCGAGGAGACCAGCGAGTTGGCCTTGAAGACGTCGGGAATCGAATCGTAGTGCTGGCGCGGCAGACCATGAGCGCGGAGGAGATCCACCGCGTCGACGAAACGGCTTTCAGCAACCGAGACGGTGACGGTGCCGCTCTTTTGATCATAGGCGGAGGATGCAGGAATGCCGCTACGCAGCAGCAAAGCAAGTTCCTCGTTCGCGGCTTCTTCAGATAGGCCGCGGTTCAATGCTGTTGTGCAGCCCGCGAGCAGCAGCGGCAATCCGACCAGCAGGAGCGCGGACCGCTTCACTGTTGCGAGACTAGCTTGGAGACACTCTGTGCAACATTGCTGACAAGGGTGGTTTGCATCTGGTCCAGCAATGTTTGCTGTGCGCTGCCAAAACCTGCGTTGATGATATCCTTGAGAAACTTCTTGCTCGATGCTCGCGAGCGGCTTTCGCCCACTAGCTCGCTCGCTCCGATCACGTTCGAGTCGTCCTCGGTGCCGTCCGCCGACAGGATGGGCGCGTCCGCACGGTTGAATGGCGTCATGATGCTGCTCATCTCCTCGTCGCGCTTGGAGCTGAGCGAGCTCAGTTTTCCAAGGATGTCGCCGCCCATTGAAGAGGAGTCGTCGAGGCTGCTGCCATCATCGGGGTTGTCACCATCGTCCGTCTCCAGGCTTTTTTGCGCATTCGCCAAGGTATTGGCAAAACCGTCCGTATGGTTGCTGAGGTCGTCGCCGCCACCATCCGACGGCATTGGGGGAAGGAGCATGGTGAGCGGGGCCGGGAGCGGAGCAACGTTTGCGGACATGAGCGCTCCTCCAAAAAATGCCGCGACGCAGTAAGCCGATCGCCCGGGCGCCAGTCGAGCGGCGCCATGACATTTGCGAACGATCGGCTGGAGAGGTGCATGGATACCGTCGCCAGTGGCATCGCGAAAGCCCATCCACCCCTCAGGTCATTACGGCTTCTAGCCGCGAAATCATTTATTATGCGTTAGTAGCGCCTGCCTGGAGTACCTCCCCTGCGGGAAGGCGTGCGAGACACGCGCTAACCGGCGCTTAACTCGTAATCTGTAATATGGAAGGCCGAATAACCCGCTGGAGAACCCGATCAGCCGTGCGCTCGCTTTGGTCCCTCTATGCGGTTTTGGCGGTGACGCTGCAGATGATGCCCGGCCTCGCGGCGTCCCCCGCATTTGCTTCCTCGCTCCCGAATGGCGACCGTGTCTTCCTCTACGCGGTCATCGACCAGAAGCTATCGGATGTGCTCGCGGCGCTTGGCGACCAAATCGGCGTTAACGTCAATATCAGTGCTGGTGTGAAGGGGCACATACGCGGCCGCCTTGACCCGGCACCGGCGAGGGTCATGCTCGATCGGCTCGCCACCATCTATCAGCTCGATTGGTATTTCTATGGTGGCACGCTTTTCGTTTCCAGCACGGACGAGGCGACGTCGGTGATGCTGCGGTTGCCGCAGGCCTCGGACGATGCCTTCTTCGATACCATCAAACAATTGCAGATTGAGGATCCTCGCTGGCCGCTGACGGTTTCCGCGACGGCCGAGGTCGTGGCCGTCAACGGGCCGCCGCAATATATCAAGCTCGTCGAACAGGCGCTCACGGCGGTGTCTCATATACCACCGGCGCCGGAGGCCAATGCGCGGGTTTTCCGCGGCGCGACCGATAACTAGCACTGCCTTTACGGAAACTACACGGCGAACAGCGCAACCTGCCTGCGGTCATTTCATTGCGGAATGAAACCAAAAAGCCGGCGGGATTAGCCC
Source organism: Acidisoma sp. S159 (assembly GCF_009766125.1). Taxonomy (NCBI): domain Bacteria; kingdom Pseudomonadati; phylum Pseudomonadota; class Alphaproteobacteria; order Acetobacterales; family Acidocellaceae; genus Acidisoma; species Acidisoma sp. S159. The sequence continues at coordinate 303,426 of NZ_LMUG01000032.1, read as the reverse complement.
GAGCATCAGCAAGGACTAGACGCATTGAACCGAGAGCCAATTTATTGCCGCTATAAGATCAATTCGCGAGCGTTCATCGGATGGTTCGGCGTGTTTCTTCTCATGCTGGGCGTTGCCGTCTGTTCCTCGGCCGCGCGCGCGCAGTCGAGCGGAGAGCTTGAGGTGCATGTCGGCGAGGGCCGCATGATCCAGCTTGGCGAGGACGCGGCGAATGTCATGGTTGCAAATTCGGGCATCGCGGATGTGCAGACGGTGACGAACCGGGTCTTCTATCTGTATGGACGCCGGCCGGGTGCGACCACATTGACGGCGACCAATGCGAAGAACGGCGTAGCGGCACAGCTTCGTATCCGCGTCACGCGCAGCGGGCGCGACGCGGAAGCGGCATTGCCGGCGGACGCTTCCTCGGTTTCGGTCCAGTTCATGAATAACCGTCTGGTGCTGGGCGGTTCGGTGGCGGGTCTGGGTGCCGCTGTCGATGCCAACGCGGCCGCGCAAGCCTTCGGCGTGCAAGGCAGCTCGCCGCTCGACAGAACCGAACTCGCCGGGGCGCAACAAGTGACGCTCCGGGTGCGCATCGCCGAGGTGCAGCGCTCTTCGCTGAACCAGTTGGGTCTCAGCCTGGATGTGCTCGCTAAGCCAGGCAGCTTCGCTTTCGGCTTGATGACAAGCGGTCTGCTTGGCATCGCGGCAAGTGCCGTTTCATCGGACGGCGGCACAAGTTCGGCGAGCGGAAGTTCTAACAATTTTGCCAATGCCGGGGTGGGTGTCAGCACGAGTAGCGTGAATGCGGCCTCGCTTCTCAACGCCTTGGAATCGGAGGGCCTCATGACCTCGCTAGCCGAGCCGAACCTCACCACGATCTCGGGCGAGACAGCGACATTCATGGCCGGAGGCGAAGTGCCCATTCCGGTGCCGCAAGGTTTCGGTCAGACGACAATTCAGTACAAGGACTATGGTGTTCAGCTCTCCTTCACGCCGATACTCCTGCCTGGTGATCGTATCGCGATGAAGGTGAAGCCACAGGTCAGCGAGATCAGCAACGGCACCTCCTACACGATCGCGGGCAACTCGGTGCCGTCCTTCTTGACCAGAAGCGCCGAGACCAATGTGGAGATGGCGAGTGGACAGACGCTTGCGATCGCCGGACTCTTTCAGCGCGTCGATCAGCAGTCCCTGTCGAAGTTCCCGTTCCTCGGGGATATTCCGATCCTGGGCGCTCTCTTCCGCTCCAGCAGCTACCAGCATGACGAAACGGAACTCGTCATTCTTGTAACCCCCTATATTTCGCAGCCGGTTTCCGACCCGAATGCTTTTCCCCTTCCGACGGACCGCCCTCCGCAACCCGGGGTGACGGTCGATGCGGGGTTCGCGATCCAATGAACACGCTCATTCAGTGGCCCGCTCGCCCCGGCACTTTGCCTCCTGAGTGGAAAGCTATGTCTCGCGGTCGGAGACGTCGGTTGTGGACAATTGTCTGCGCCGTCTCACTTGGCACGCTGTCCGCCTGTGAACCGGTACCCGCTCCGCTCACCGCCTACGGATATCAAGGGCCGGCGCCCCGCGAGACGATGTTGTTGGCTTTTACGCCCGGTGGAAACGAGCCGGTTTCGGCGGATGCGCAGCGCTTACGAAGCCTTCGCGCGACGCTGGATCCTCGGATTCAGGCGGTGCTGATCGAAGCGCCCGGACCCGCCGCCTTGCCGCGTGCCAATCGGGTCGCCCGGCTCTCTCGCCATCCGATTCTGCTGCGCATGGTGCGATCCGTGGCGACGGATGCGGCCTGGCTTCTGCTGCCGCCCTCGGCTGGCATCACCGCCGATGCTTGTGCCACGGCGGCCGGTGCGTTGCCTGGCGGTTTCCTGCCCGAAAGCGACCTCGGGCGCCTCAGCCAACTCATGCCGCCCGGCTGTAGTACCGCCGCAGCGATCGCGGCGCAGGTCACACAGCCCACTGACCTGCTGATGGGCCGTGATCTGCCGCCCGGCGCATCAACGCCTTATGCCGACCTGATCGAAAGCTACGACAACCGAAACAAAGGCAATGGCGGTGCTGGTGGTGGCGGTGCTGGCGGCGGCGGCGGCGGCGGCGGCGAGCTTGGCGGCGGCGCGGGCGGCGGAACCGCCGCGGCTACCGGGGCCGCGGTAGCCGCGGGCGAGGCGGCCACTCCGGCCACGGCGGCTGGAACTGAAGTGCCTGCGCCGACACCAGACAATGCCCCCGCCGCGCTCTTCGCCCCGCTGACAAACAACTAGCGACGGGCGAAGTTCCACCTTTCGCCACCGGTCACAGCCTTGGCGTCTGGCCGTCCTGGGCAGATCACCACGCATCACGCGGCACCCATGGCTGGCGATCACGGCCGTCAATCGCCCGCTCAGGGCGCTTGCGCCTCCCGCATAGGTACGGCAGCCGCCGATCATCTGTCAGGTCGGGATGGCGGCGAGGGCATGGCCGGATTCTCGCCGCCAAGGCTTCGGCCCGCCCTGATCCGCATGGTAGGGAGGCGGCATGAACATCCTCTCCATCCAGTCATGGGTCTCCTATGGCCATGTCGGCAATGCCGCGGCCGTCTTTCCGATGCAGCGCCTTGGCCATGAGGTTTGGGCCGTCAATACGGTCCAGTTCTCCAACCACACGGGTTACGGTTCCTGGCGCGGCACAGTCTTCCCGCCTCAACTCATCCGCGACCTGGTTGCTGGGATCGAGGAGCGTGGGGTCCTGCCTCGCTGTGATGCGCTGCTCTCCGGCTACCTCGGTGATCCCGAGGTAGCCGAGGCGGTGCTGGAAGCCTGGGAGCGTCTCCGCGCGGCCAATCCCGCGGCGATCTACTGTGCCGACCCGGTGATCGGAGATGAAGGAACCGGCGTCTATGTTCGCCCAGGCGTCGCCGAACTCATACGCGACCGTATTCTGCCGGCGGCGGATATCCTCACGCCCAACCTCTTCGAGCTCAGACACCTTACCGGCCTGTCCTGCGTCACCCTCGCGGGGGTCCAGGAGGCGGTTCGCGCGGTCCAGGCGCGGGGGCCGCGTATCGTGCTCGTGACCAGCCTCAGGACGGAGGAGACGCCGGACGAGGCGCTCGACATGCTCGTGGCGGAGGGCGGCGCGTTTCACTGGCTACGCATGCCGCTATTGCCGATCTCGGTGAACGGAGCGGGGGATGCCGTCGCGGCGCTCTTTCTGGTTCATTGGCTGGGGGGGCGTTCGGCGGCGGCGGCGCTGAGTGCCGCAGGCTCAGCGATCTTCGGCATATTGAGCCAGACGCTCGCGCTCGGTCAGCGGGAGATCGCCCTGGTCGCGGCGCAGCAGGAGATCGCCTCGCCCAGCCGGGTGTTCGAACCGATCGCCTGCTAGGCGGGCGCGCGTCCGGGATGGCGTGCGCCCGCAACAGGGCGTAAGAGCCGGCCGCTATGCGGCACCGGAGCGGCGAAACCTGATACGCCCGCCTCGATACGCCTCGCGCGACACTCCCAATACCAAGGAGCATTCCATGAGCAAGATCATTCGCACCAATGCCGGACCTATCCTGGCGCAGGCGGTGGAATACCACGGCTTTGTCTACCTGCAGGGCTGCACCGCCCAGGACCTGAGCAAGGACGTCACTGGTCAGACCGAGGAGGTCCTGGCGCAGATCGACGACCTTCTTGAGCAGCACGGCACCGATAAAACGCGCCTGCTGCAAGCGCAAATTTGGGTCAAGCACATTAAAGACCGCGAAACGATGAACAAGATCTGGTCGGCCTGGCTGCCGAAGGGCATGTCGCCGGCGCGGGCCTGCGTGGAGGCGAATATGGCGGATGACCGCCATCTGGTCGAGATTATGGTCACTGCCTGCAAGTAGCTCACGCAGTCACGCAAAGGCCGCAGAGTCGTCTGGCGCTTCGGCCTTCGCGTAGCGGATCCGCACGAAAAACTGGCAGAATTGTTCTGATATAAGAACTAAATAGTATACGATTCTAGGACAAAATCCCTAAATCCAGGATCGGGCGGCCCCCCTTTTGGACGAAATCAACCTCGCGCGCCGTTTTTAGGTGGCTCAAGGTTGTGTCCCGCGCACGCCTTCGTTACCCACGGGTCGCAGGTTGCGGACCGGGCTGGTAAGGAGAAGAGCGTATGGCGAAGGCGAAGAAGGCCCGGGAACTCATTGTATTGGCATCGGTTCTGATTGCTGGGTCGTCGCTCTTCGGTACTGCGTCGCAAGCTCATTCGCGAAAACATAGCCACCAAACTCAGGCGAATGCTGGCCAGAGGCAGCAGCATTTTGCCTCCGCGCATCACTCACGTTCGGGCTATTACGATTCCGCAATCGCCGAGGCTGGAACCAGCCAGGGCCGGCCCGAAATGCGCCGCGTTACCCTCGTTTCGCATCGCCACGGGCGGACCTTCATTCGCACCGTTTGGCGCCCGCGGGACCGCAACTGGCGCAGTCTCGCCGACAATGTCTATTCCAGCGGCGTCTACGAAGGCGGCTGGATGCAGTGCGTCCCTTATGCCCGGAAGGTCTCTGGCATCGACCTGACCGGCAACGCTTATACCTGGTGGAACGAGGCGGCCGGGCGCTATGCTCGAGGCCATACGCCGCAGAGCGGCAGCGTTCTGAACTTCCGCAATAACAGCCGAATGCATCTCGGCCACGTCGCCGTGGTTACCGAAGTGGTCAGTCCGCGCGAAGTGCTAGTGACCCAGGCCAATTGGGGCGGCCCGTCCTATACCCGCGGGGGCATCTCCGCCGGTGTCTCGGTCGTGGACGTCTCGCCGAGCAACGACTGGACAGCGGTTCGCGTGGCGCTCGGCCATAGCGAGAAATATGGCTCGGTCTACCCGACCTATGGCTTCATCTACGGCCAACCCAGTGATTCGACCCGTATCGCCGACGCGGTCACCGCGGCGCCCCAGCTTCTCATTGACCAGGCGCCTTCCGATCTGCGCTCGCCGCGGATGCGGGGCCTCGCGCAGGCGCGGAGCCTCCCACAGATACGGAGCCTCGAGGGGATCCCCTTCGAGCAATCCGTGCAGTTCGCTTCGGCGCCGAGCTTTGACGGGCCGGCGATCGCGACCAGCGCGCCGGACCGCTCTCTCCGCTGATCGGCAAGGACGGCGCCGCGCTTCCAACCGGCGCGCCCCCGGCTTATCTTCCCAGCGACCGACCTAGCCTTCTTTTTTCAGCGAGAAGGGTGGGACGTAGAGCGGGAGTAGCGTGTCTTCCAGGACGTACGGCATCACGGCGGGGGAGAATCATTCAGCGCGCAGCTTCTGGCGCTGATTGGCTTCGTTGGTCTTGCGCTCATGGTACAGCTTGCCGGCGCGGCCGCATCGAGCGATGCGCTGAGCGGCTGGTACCTGTCGCTGGCCGCCCCGCCCTTGACCCCGCCGCGCTGGGTGTTCGGCCCGGTATGGACCGTGCTCGATATCATGGTGGGCACCGCTGCCTGGCTCATCTGGCGGCAGGTCAGCCCGTGGCAGCTTAGCCGGCGGCCGGCCCTGCGGCTTTGGGGGTGGCAGATCGCCCTGACTGCGGCCTGGACGCCCACCTTCTTCGGGCTGCATTCGCCGGGCGCCGCAATGGCCATCATTGCGGCGCTACTTGCGGTAAGCCTCGCAACGATCGCAAGTTTCTGGCAAAGAAATAGCTGGTCGGCCGTTTTACTGCTGCCGACGACGCTTTGCCTCTGCTATGCAGCGTACCTTAATGCGGGGTTCTGGTGGCTCAACGGCGGTCACGCCTGATCGTTGCCACGACTGAACCCTTGGCGCCTGACCGGCGGCAATGACCGCAAGGATTGGATCAGGCACAGACGACCGCCTGGATTGGGAGTTCTCTCTCGTCGGTGGTCAAGAAGGGATGGAGCAAGTCAATGGTCCGTAGCTTGAGATATGCCCGCTTGCTGCCAGCGGTTTCGGTGGCGATTTTGGCCGGCATCGCCTTGGCACCCCGCATGGCGCAGGCCCAGGCGAACCTGCCGTCTCCCACAGCTATGGGGCCGGTGGTCAAAGGGAATAACGATATAAATCCTGCGCAGCCGTCGCAGCCCGGCCTTCCCGGGGCGTCTCGGCCAACGAGCATCAGCCGGGGCACCATTTCCGGCGACATGATGTCCCCGAATGCGGCGTTGTTCGATGCAATCGACCGCGGGGATCTCGCGGCGGCGCGGGATGCCGTGGGGCGCGGCGCCGATCTCGGTGCGACCAACGCCGTGGGGCAGTCGCCGATCGACGAATCGGTGAGCCTGGGGCGCAACGACATCACCTTCCTGCTGGTCACGCTGCTGCATGCCGAGGGCGCCCAGATCACGGATGCGCAGGGCCCGATGAACGCGCCACCACCCACAACTCTAGGGCTTAGCCAACGGGACGAGCATGTCGCGGCCGAGCCGGTCGGCTTCTTCAGTCCGCCGCCGCCCAATTCGACCGTCACGCAGACCCGCAAGGGACGCCGCTACCCGCCCCCGCCGGTGGCAGCGAAGTCGACGTTCAAGCCGAGCCCTGCGCCGCAATCGCCGCCCGTCTATGGCGATAGCAGCGGCGCCCCGGTCCCAGCCTCGGGCTTCCTCGGCTTCGGGAGCTCTAACTCAGGGCAATAGTTGCCCGGCGCGACGGCGGGGCTCCCGGTCGCGACGGACGTAGCCGCCGAAGCGTCACGGAAGCGGTGAAGGCGGTATGACTACTCTTGGCTGACCGGCGACATCCTGGCGCAGCAGATCGCGGATTTCGGCCAGCAGCGTTTCGGATGTCGTGGGCCCGACCACGGCGGGCGGCGGCTGCCGATAGAGCTTGGTGACCATCTTCACCAGCCAGAAAATGGCGAAGCTCACTATCAGGAAATTGATCACGGCATTGAGGAAGACGCCGACATTCAGCGTCGCCGCGCCAGCCTTTTGCGCGTCCGCGAGGGTATTGAGGTGCGGACCCTTCAAGGTGATGAAGATATTCGAGAAGTCGATGCCGCCGACAACTAGCCCTAGGATCGGTGTCAGTATGTCTTTCACCAGGCTGCTGACAATGCTCGTGAAAGCCGCACCGATGATGATACCGACGGCGAGGTCGATAACATTGCCCCGCATGATGAAGGACTGAAATTCGGTCAGCCATGCCGGGCGGATCGGAATTCCTTTGAGATCGAGACGGGCCATGGGGCCTCCGGATTGATTGTGCTCCCTGGACAATAATGCCGCGACGGTCGAAGGGAAGGGTGGCGACTACAGCAGCGGTCGACCCTGGGCAATCGGCGAGGGCAGACGAGAGCTAATGTTCTGGCAGTCTCAGGGATTTGGCGTGCCCAAAACGGGGGGGCGCGCAAGGTCGCTCGAATTGGGTCCCGCGAGGTCGGCGGGGGCTACGGGAAGGGGTTCAGCCGCTACCGCTGCCGCGGGGTGAGCCGAGACGACACCCGTATTGGCGGGCTGGGTATCGAGGTGGTTGAGGCAGTCAGCCAGCAGATCTTGCTGCTGATGCTGGATGGAGAGAGTGTCCATGGTGCCCTGCAACGTCGAACCGGCGCCATAGGGGGAACTGATCGGGTCTTCCTCGCTCATGATGTCGCGGTTCTGGCGCGTTGTTACGAGATCCGCATGGCGGCGGCAGGCATCATACTGCGCCTCTTCGCTGCGGCTGGGCTGCTGCGCGGGGGTGCAAGCAGCCACCGCCAGGCAGGCAAGGGCCGCCGGGATCCAGCGAGGCGATGACGCAATGCGGCTCATGGTGAAACTCCGGCTGGGCGGCTGAAATAGCGGGCGGTATCAGGTCGCTTTCGGTTGCTTCTGGATCGCGCCCGTCATCGGAATAAAGAATACGCCCACGTCGCGGCGAGAGTGAATCTTGCCGTGCTCGTCCTTGGTATAGACGTAAAGCACCTGACCGCGCTTGAACGGCTGGCCGATGGGAATGATCATCCGCCCGCGCGGCTTGAGCTGCTTGAAGAGTTCGGGCGGGGCGTATTCGGCGGCGCAGGTGACGATAATGACGTCGAAGCCGTCTTTGACTTCGGGCCAGCCGTAATAGCCGTCACCCACCCGAGTCGAAACGTTGTCATAGCCGAGCGGCTTGAAGATGTGGGAAACCGCGTGGCCGAGCGGCTGGATGATCTCGATCGAATAGGCATGGTCGACGATGCGCGACAGCAGCGAACTCTGAAAGCCGCTGCCGGTGCCGACCTCAAGGGAGGTCATGCCGGGCTTCGGGCTCAGCAACTGCGTCATATAGGCTTGGCCGAGGTAATCCGACAGCGCGGAGCCGTAGCCGATCGCCCAGGGTTTCGGCGTCGTCTCATAGGCTTCCGCCGGCGCGGCGACGTGGTCCGCATACATGTAGTGGTAGTATTCGCGCGGGACTTCCTCGAAGGCCGTCATCACCGTCGGATCGACGCTGCCGAAATGTGCCTTCAGGTAGCCCTCGATGAGCTTCATGGCGGCAGGCTTGCGAGCCTGGATGGCGTCGAATTCGGTCTGCGAGATTGTCGTCGGCCGGCCGGATTCCTCCATGGCCTGCGTATAGCGTGCGAGAGTCCAGGGGCGCCTCGGCCGCTTCACGGCCGACGCGCTTGCCTCGACGACAGCGGGCTCAGCGGGAACCGGCGGCTTCGGAGCGACGGGCGGTGCGGCAGCGTCGGGCGCGGCGACGTCGGCCGCAAGGGCGATGCCGGGCACAGCAAGCGCGGCGCCGGCGCCAAGCAGGCCGCGGCGGGACAGCAACTTCAGGGTATCGACGACCACGCGAGGTCTCCGTCTCGTTTCAGCGCCGTCCATGCTGGAAAGCCCGGCCCTGGTCAACGGAAGAGGTGAGGGCGGAACCTAGTCACAACGGGGATTGAGGCTCGCCATCATCTCCCGCCACTCACGCGCTGAAAGACCGCTCGCCGCCTGATCGACGGTCTCGCCGCCGAGCATCCGGCGGAGCACCGCCATCATGGGCGCGGAGAAGCTGACAGCGCCCAGGCGATAATCGCGGAAAGCCTGGCACGCGACCGGCACCCAGGCCTCAGCGACATCGAGCATCGCGTCGGCATAGACGCGAATCTCGTATTGCGCATGCGGATCCGCGCGAAGTGAGAGGAAGTGGAAGAGGTTGTGGAGGTCGGTCTTCCAATACCATTGGGTGTAGGTGTTGAGGGTAAGGTTCATCCGTGCGAGCTCTCGCGCGAGGCCCTGCCGATTCGGGTCCGCCGGGGCTTCGGTGGTGCCTTCGTTAAGCATCCAGGCATAGTTGTCGTGGCAGCGGTCGGCATCGGCGCGCAGCATGGCGAGCACCTCGGCCGCCTCATCGCCGGTCAGCGTCGTATCGCGGCCCTGGCGGTTGAGGGTGGATTGGGCGGCGAGCTGCGCCGGCTGGGGGATATAGAACTCGCGGTCCATCACTGAATAGCGCGCGGAATATTCGTTCACGCTCGACATGCGATGGCGAATCCATTGGCGCGCCACGAAGATCGGCAGCTTCACGTGGAACTTGATCTCGCACATCTCGAAGGGCGTCGTGTGCCGGTGACGCATCAGATAACGGATGAGACCGGCATCCTCGCTGACCTTGCGGGTGCCCCGGCCATAGCTCACGCGCGCCGCCTGAACGATCGCGTGATCGTCCCCCATATAATCGATCACGCGGAGGAAACCGTGGTCGAGCAAAGGAATGGCAGTCTCGAGTCGCGCTTCCAGCGCCGGGACCGTCGGTCGCAATGTTGGGCTTCCCGTCTTGCCTTCACCGCCGAGCTGACCGTCGATCGAGTCCATGCGTGGCCCCTTCAAAAGCGCGCGGGAAGTGGCTATATCTCTTTTCGCTGGTTCGCCAGATACGGCGATAAACGGTGTTCGGAATAATCGTTGTGGACCCGGGGGCAGTACCCGGCGCCTCCACCATATGACCTCTGGGGGTCGCATGGGGGCGAAACAGGCTCGACACGCGTGGTAAAGGGACACTTTTCGCTCGGCATGATTCCGCCGTTATCGGGTCATTGTACAAATGCCAATGGAAACATTGCATTCGCTACCAAGGGCGCTAACGACAACGACGCTCGCGTCGCTGTTGCTGCGTAATTGAAAAGCGCGGTTCGGGGGGCACCGGGCAACAGAAGCCCCCCACTTTCAGGACAATCGAATTCACGGCTCGTCGCGGATTGCGGCGCGGTGAGCGCTCTCGACTACCGGTTGCGTCTTTGCCTGCGAGGCGTGACGCGCTATGGCTCCTGCTTCGCGGCGCCCGATGGGTGGTCTGGCTGGGCCAGCCTCCATCTGTCGGAGTGGGAGATAAAACCGATGAGTGACGAGCCTAGCGAGCCGCCGGCGAGCCTCCTTCCTTACGAGGCTTGGATGGAAGATGCGCAGCGGCAGGTGGTGATGCGCGCCATCGCCTATGCCGCCGAGCAAGGCTTGCCGGGCGATCACCATTTCTACGTCACCTTCCGCACCGACTTTCCAGGCGTGCAAGTTCCGGCCCGAATCTCGGCTCAGTACCCGGAAGAGATGACCGTGGTGCTGCAGCACCAGTTTTGGGATCTGAAGGCGGATTCTGAGAAGTTCACGGTGGGCCTCTCCTTCTCCGGAATTCCGACCACGCTGGTGGTTCCGGCCGCGGCCATCGTTGGCTTCGCGGATCCGCATGTGCGCTTCGGTCTGCGCATGGATGTAGGGACCGCCCGCGAAGCAGCTCCTCCGGAGGCAACCCCGGTCGTGGCCGAGCCGGAAGACGCCACGCCATCGGAACTGCCGCAGATCGTCAGTCTCGACGCCTTCCGTCGCCGCACGCCTCCGAAGGACTGACGGCGCTCGGGCGCCCGGATTTTCACCCGGCTGCCTTTTGCGCTATGGCGCGCGCAGATGCCGTTGATGCGGCCGAGTGGAGGGGTCTCTGCATGCGTTTTACGATAGACCGGCTGGATCACCTCGTGATCACCTGCCAAAACCTCGAACAGACGGCGTCGTGGTATCAGCGCGTGCTTGGCATGGAGCGCGAGGAATTTGGCCGCAGCCGGCGCACCGCGCTCAAGTTCGGCGGCCAGAAGATCAACCTGCACCAGCTCGGGCAGGAGGCGAAGCCCAATGCCAAGCTCGCCGCCCCCGGCACGGCCGACCTTTGCTTCATCTCCGCCGTCGGTCCCGAGGATGTCGTGCTTCACCTCACGAGCTGCGGCGTCACGATCGAGGAGGGGCCGGTTCCTCGGATTGGCGCGCTCGGCGATATGCAGTCGGTCTATTGCCGCGATCCGGACGGGAATCTGATCGAGGTCGCCTCTTATCTCGAGGAATGAGCGCCGCCGCTCGCTCCGATGCGCCTCTCCGATTTCGATTTCGTTCTTCCGCCCGAGTTGATCGCGCAGGCGCCGGCCCGGCCGCGTGACGCGGCGCGGTTGCTGCACGTCGATGGGTCCAGGCTAGGTGACGGGCGGGTCCGAGACCTGCCCGGCCTGCTGACGCCCGGCGACATTCTCGTCACCAACGACACCCGCGTGATCCCGGCACAGCTCACCGCGCGGCGGGGCGAGGCGCGGATCGGCATCACCCTCGATCGCCCCCTCCCGGACGGATCCTGGCAAGCCCTCGCCCGCAACGCGCGCCGCCTGGCGCCCGGAGACACGCTGAGATTCGAAGGCAGTGACCTGAACGCCGATGTGGAGGAGCGCCGCGCGGATGGCAGCGTCGCACTGCGCTTCGACCGCGACGGTGACGCCTTTGCCGCTGCACTGGAACAGGCCGGCGCCCTGGCGCTGCCGCCCTATATCGCGCGGCCGGACGGCCCCAGACCCGAGGACCAGGCGGACTACCAGACGGTCTTCGCACGGGAGGATGGCGCCGTCGCCGCCCCGACAGCCGGGCTGCACTTCACGCCCGAACTGCTTGCCGCCCTCGACGCGCGCGGGATCGGCCGGGCCACGGTCACTCTGCATGTCGGTGTCGGCACATTTCTGCCGGTGCGGGTCGAGGAGGTGAGCGAGCACCGGATGCATGCGGAACGTGGCCTGGTCACGGCCGAGGCGGCGGCCGCGATCAACGCGGCACGCGCGGCCGGAGGGCGGGTCGTTGCGGTCGGCACCACCAGCCTGCGGCTACTGGAGAGCGCGGCGGATGAGGCGGGGCGGGTGCAGGCCTTCGCGGGCGATACGGATATCTTCATCACTCCCGGCTACCGCTTCCGCGCGGTCGATCGGCTGATGACCAACTTCCATCTGCCGCGCTCGACACTCTTCATGCTGGTCGCGGCTTTCTCGGGGCTTGAGACGATGCGGGCCGCCTATGCTCACGCGATCACCGAGGGCTATCGCTTTTTCTCCTACGGCGATGCCTGCCTGCTGGAGCCTGCGGCGTGAGCCTGAGCTGGACCGCCGCTGGGACAGACGGCGCGGCGCGTGCCGGCACGCTGCACACCGCGCACGGAACGGTTCCCACACCGACTTTCATGCCCGTGGGCACTGCGGCGACGGTCAAGGCCATGACCGCCGATGCGGTGCGGGCGACGGGGGCGGGCATCGTGCTCGGCAATACCTATCACCTCATGCTGCGGCCGGGGGCGGAACAGGTCGCGGCGCTCGGCGGCCTGCACCGCATGATGGATTGGCCCGGCCCGATCCTGACCGATAGCGGCGGCTTCCAGGTGATGTCGCTCGCCGGGTTGCGGAAGCTTGACGCCGATGGCGTGACTTTCCAGTCCCATCTCGACGGGTCCCGCCATCGGCTGACACCCGCGAGTTCGGTCGATATTCAGCACAAGCTGGATGCCACGATCAGCATGGTGCTCGACGAATGCCCGCCCTTTCCGGTGACGGAGGATCAGGCGCGATCCTCCATGGAAATGTCGATGCGCTGGGCGGCGCTGTCTCGCGAGGCTTTCGTGCCGCGCGACGGCTACGGGCTGTTCGGCATCGTGCAGGGCAGCGTGTTTCCGGAACTCCGCCGTCGCTCGATCGAGGCGCTGATGGGGATCGGTTTCGAGGGCTATGCGCTCGGCGGGCTCGCGGTGGGCGAGGGCCAGGCCGCGATGTATGCGATGATCGAGGCGACCGGCGACCTGATGCCGATGGACAAGCCGCGCTACCTCATGGGCGTCGGGACGCCGGATGATCTACTCGGCTCCATAGCGCGGGGCATCGACATGTTCGACTGCGTGATGCCGACGAGGGCGGGGCGCACCGGTCGCGCCTATACCTCGCGCGGGGTGCTCAATCTGCGGAATGCGCGGTTCGCGGCCGAGACGGGGCCGCTCGATCCCGGTTGTGCCTGCCTGGGGTGTCAGCGCCATGCGCGCGGCTATTTGCACCATCTTTTCCGGGCCGCGGAGATGCTGGGTCCGATGCTGCTGACCTGGCACAATCTGACCTATTACCAATCGGTGGTGGCCGGGGCGCGTCGCGCTATTCTGGAGGGACGCCTCGCCGCCTATAGCGCCGAAATTCGCGCCGGCTGGGAGAGAGGGGACCAATGACCGAGAAACCCTATGAGGGCCTGACCCAGCTCGGCCAGCCCGCGCGCCCGGCGGAGCGGCCCGAGGATGCGGTGCTGGAGCGGGTGCCCGCCGATGCGCAGGGGCGGCTCTATGTCGTGCGTTTCACGGCGCCGGAATTCACCTCGCTGTGTCCAATGACCGGCCAGCCGGACTTCGCCCATATCGTCATCGACTACATTCCCGATGAATGGCTGGTGGAGAGCAAATCACTGAAGCTGTTCCTCACGAGCTTTCGCAACCATGGCAGCTTCCACGAAGGCTGCACCATGATGATCGCGACGCGGCTGATCGAGTTGCTGTCGCCGCGCTGGCTACGGATCGGCGCCTATTGGTATCCGCGCGGCGGCATGCCGATCGACGTGTTCTGGCAGACCGGCGCACCGCCCGAGGGCATTTTCCTGCCCGACCAGGGTGTTCCGCCCTATCGCGGACGGGGATGAGCCCGGCCGCCGAGGATCTGGGCGGGGCCATTCGCGCCAAGGCGATGGCGCTCGGCTTCGATGCGGTGGGGTTCGCGGCGGCTAAACTCGACGCCCGCACCGGCGCCGGGCTGCGCGATTTCCTTGCCGCCGGGCAGCATGGCGAGATGGGCTGGCTGGCGGGACGGGTGGAGCAGCGCAGCGATCCTCGCGCGCTTTGGCCCGACGTCCGCAGCGTCATATCGCTGGGCACAAGTTACGCGCCGGAGGGCGACGCGCTTGCGACGCTGGGCGAGCCTGATCGGGGCAATATCTCGGTCTATGCGCGGCATCGCGATTACCACGACATCATCAAGGGCCGGCTGAAGCACCTCGCGCAATTCATCGTCGCCCGCGCCGCGCCGGGTGTGGAGGTGAAGGTTTTCGTCGATACCGCGCCGGTCATGGAGAAGCCGCTGGCGGCGCAGGCGGGGCTGGGCTGGCAGGGGAAGCACACGAATCTGGTGTCGCGTCAGCACGGATCCTGGCTGTTCCTGGGCGAGGTTTTCACGACGCTCGAACTGCCGCCGGATGCGCCGCACGCCGATCGCTGCGGCTCGTGCACGCGCTGCATGACGGCTTGTCCGACGGATGCGATTCCGGCGCCCTACCGGCTGGAGGCGACGCGCTGCATCAGCTACCTGACGATCGAACATGCCGGACCGATCCCCGAATCGCTGCGTCCGGCCATCGGCAATCGCATTTACGGCTGCGACGATTGTCTCGCGGTCTGTCCCTGGAACCGCTTCGCCGCCGCCGCGCGGGAGGCGAAATTCGCGGCCCGGGCGGAGCTGGAGGCGCCTTCTCTGGCCGCGTTGTCGCGGTTGGACGATGCAGGGTTTCGCGCGCTTTTCGCCGGGTCGCCGGTGAAGCGGATTGGGCGCAATCGGTTTCTGCGCAACGTCGCGATCGCGATCGGCAATTCGGGTGAGCGCGGACTGCGGCCAGAGGTGGAGCGGCTGCGGTCCGAACCCGATCCCGTCCTATCAGAGGCCGCCGGCTGGGCGGTATCACGCCTTACTTCAGCCGGCGACTTTGCGGGCTAAACGTGTCGAATTTCCGGTAGGTCTAGTGTGTTTGGCTGAGCGGCGCGAAAGTCTCCTTGCCTCGGTTGCGCGTTCCCGTTGCAATAAGTCTGATTAAAACGGCTGAGCCCTGACTGGCGCCAAAGCGAATTCGCTGTCTTCATGTTGGATACCGGTGCCGCGGCGCGCTGACGCCGCAGCAGGGCGCGGAGATTGCGCGCGCACGCAATTTTGAAGACGGCGCGGTGATCCCCGCGACAGCGACGCCGAAGCGCGGCAGTCGCTTGAATAGGAACCGGACGCTCGACTGATTGAGGGAGCGCGGACTGCGGCAGGAGGTGGAACGGCTGCAGCCCGAACCCGATCCCGTCCTGTCGGAGGCCACCGGCTGGGCGGTATCGCGCCTCGCCTCTGGCGGCGACTTTACGGGTTAGAAGCGCTGTACATCATTCTGGTTCGGGATGTTCACCCGGCATTCCGGCAGTACATTTGCGACGTCTATTGGTCCGAGCGGAAAGTCTCCCGCCGGCGGTCCCCCGCCAAGACAATAGTTGTAAGCCTGGCCGCAAAGCCGGGGACCGTTTTTGACCCCGGCGTAAACCATCGCGGCGGTAGCCACGAGGGCTGTGGCACCCATCCCCATGGCTGCCAATTGGTGCTTGCCCCAAAAGTCCCTATCGGGCTGACTCGAAGCAGTATCGTATATCCACGGATTTGACGTTGTGTTGTCTAATGGACCGGTTGGCGGCATCTCTCTGTCTCCTGGTGAGAGTTCAGAATTAGTCTGGAAAAGCTTCTGTTTGCTTACGCTTCAGCGGGCTGAAAAGAATTCTTGGTCTTTGTTCCAAGCCGCCCCCGTATCTGGACGTAGAAGCATTTGTCACGCAGGGCTGCGCCCGTACCGGCCTCAACGCGATCGCTATCTTCGTTATGGGCACTGACGCGGCGGCGCCCTGATGCCGGAGAAGGACGCAGAAATTGCGCGTTCGTGTAATTTTGAAGACAGCGTGGCGATGCCACGACAGTGAAGCCAAAACACGTCCATCGATTGCGAATCACACAAAACTGATCGCTGGACGAAAGCAGAATGTGTCCTCCGCAAGACCCGTGCTTACCTGACAGCGGCGGTGCACATCGCCGCGTATCGCAAGGTCAAGCGTCTCGTTAATCAAGTCTCCAGCTTTATCAACTAATCTCTCGACGCGACAACGAGGGGCGCCAGCGATGGAGCTACGAGTTTTGAACCTGCGCCGTACTCCGGAACGATGGGCGGCATTCCGGACCCACAATCCGTCGCTGGCCAACGCCCAGCAGGTCGAGGCGGTCGATGGACAGGCGCTCGACCTCGCGGCGCTAGTCGCGGAAGGAATCGTCGCGGCTGATCTCAAGTACCGGATGGGTGCCCTGGGCAACGCGCTGTCCCACATCGCGGAGTGGCAACGCATCCTCCACACCGGTGAACCTGCCACCATTCTCGAAGACGATGCCGTTCTCTGCGGGAACTTTGCGGAGGAAGCCGGTCGTATCCTCAAGAACCTCCCACAGGACTGGGATTTGATGCAATGGGGATACAATTTCGATACGCTCGTCGCGTTCGAGGTGCTTGACGGTTCAAGCGTGTGCTACGCGACTTTCGACCAGACGAGAATGCGAGCCGCCTTGCCGTCGTTTCATCGCCAGGCCGTCGTCTCGCAAAGCTTCCGGCTGTGTTTGTCGCTCGGGATTCCCGCCTATGCTGTTTCGCCGAAAGGCGCCGCTCGTCTGTTGGCGTTCTGCCTGCCCCTCCGCAGAACGCAGCAATATTATCCGCTCCTTGGTAGGATCTTCGACAACGAGAGCATCGACTTCATGCTGAACAGCTTCCATGCCACGGCGTCCAGCCACGTGGCCATGCCAGCGCTGGCATTGACGGCAAACAACTCCGCTTTCAGCACCGTACAGGAAGGCAAGGAACTGGTCGGCCGCCTGTTATCCGTGTGAAGGCCGCTCGTCGCGGCCAGCACCTTCCTAACCCGGCAATGGCTCCGTCTCGCCATTGCGCCGCAGCAGTGCGCGGAGATTTCGGATGACCGGGAAGACCTCCTGGTTGCGGTCGTAGCCCTGCGCGTCATGCGCTGCCTGTTCGACCTCCACGATCTCGCGGTCCTCTTTGAAGATCCGCTCGGTAAATAGAACGAGCACCGGCCAGGCCGCTTCCAGCAGGCCGGGGATCTTCGGGCGGCTGATCGAAAGCAGTCCGAAGGTGCGGTTGGTGCGTTGCTCGCGGTCCTGCGGCACGTAGCTGATCCAGAGGTCCATGACCGGCCGCTCATCCTTCGTGCGGATGCGGAGGGTCTGGTAGGGGTATTCGGTGCGGATGGTCATGACGTCCTGATCGTCGATCCCGTCACCCAGCTCTCGCCGCTGACCGAAGATCGCGGCCTCGCCCCAGGGCTGCTTGCCGCCGACCCGGGCGAAGCTGTAACGCGCCTCCACCCAGTCCTCGCCCAGAGCCTGGCCGAGGAAGCGCGGGCGCATCTTGCCCATCTGCTTGCGGTGGAGAAACTGATGGTTCATGTCCATCAAATTCTCGTGCATGAAACTGTAGTGGCAGCCAACGACACGGCCGAAGCGGCGGGTCTTGTAACTGGGATCCGCGACCGAGCCGAGGTTCGGCAGGGGTACGCTCTGGGCTAACGCCTTGTCGCCGGGGAAGACCATGATCAGCCCTTCCTTCTCGACGCAGGGATAGGCGCGGACCCCGTTGGGCAGCTTGTCCTTGCCGAGATAGGGCACATCCGTGCAATTGCCGGACTGGTCATAGGCCCAGCCATGATACCCGCAACGCACCGCGCACCCTTCCACCATTCCTTTGCTGAGGGGCACCTGGCGATGGGCGCAGCGATCCTCCAAGGCGAAAACCGGGCCAGCCTTGGGCCTGACGAGCACGATCGGATCGCCAGCATAGCGCACCGCCAAGGACTTGCCGGGCTTCAGCTCACGCGACCAGGCGAGGGGGTACCAGTGATCAGGCGAACTCGCCACGCGGCGCAGGTCGCGCGCGAAGGGACCGTCCTGATCGAAAGCCTCGGTGGTCGGTAGAGAATGATCCATCGTCGCTTGGCCTCCAGTCCTAAGTCTTAAGCATAGCGGATGCCGCGGAGCGAGATAAGACTTGTTCGTTTCGATCTCGCATTAGAAAGGCTTCGGGAACAAAAGCTCGTCTTCAGGGGCAGTTATTCACCGAGATCCACCGGCCCGATCTCCGCAAAGACATCACCCGGTCCCGGATTTTCTGGAGCCGTCTTCCCGCCCATATGGTGCAGCACACCCCAGACCGCGTTGAGGGCGGTCTGCACCGCGCCTTCGGCCCAGGCGGGCGTGAAGGAAATGCCGTCTCCCGCGAGGAACAGGCCGCGCTCCGCCGGCGGCGTGGCGTCCTGCATGAATTGGCAGAACATGCGGCGATTGTACCGATAGTGGCCAGGCAAGGCACCCTTGAAGGCGCCGAGGAAATTGGGGTCGGATTCCCAGGACACCGTGATTGGATCGCCGATGATATGCTTGGCGATATCAACGTCAGGGTAGATCCGCCGGAGCGCGCTCAGCATCAGCCGCACACGAGCGTCAGCATCCAGGGGCAGCACCTTCATGGCATCCGTCATCCATGAATAGCTGAGACAGATCACAGAGGGTTTACCGGCACCGTTGTCGAACAGATAGGTGCCGCGGGTTATGCGATCGGTCAGCGTCATGCTCATGCGATAGCGGCCTGTCGCGGCGTCACGGTCCTGCCAGAAGGGCCGGTCGACCATGACGAAGGTCTTGGAGGATTGCATGTAGCGTGTGCGGTCCAGCGCCATCCAAAGCTTCTGGCTGAATAGATTCTCGTCGCAATCAATGCGGGTGGTGAGCAGCCAGGAGTGGCAGGTCACGATCGCGGCATCATAACGCCGCGTATCACCCCACCGATCTGTCAGCGCGAGTCTTCCGTCCGCCTCGCGGGCGATGCGGGTGACGCCGGGCCGCGGCGCGCCACCGTGCAATCCGGCGAGCGATGTGCCCTGCGGCCAATGCGCGGCGCGCTCGACCGGGCGGTGCCACAGTCCACGCGGCAGTTGTTCGGCTCCTCCGATGATCAAGCGTTGGTGATCGTCCTGCGCGGTCGCGACGACGCGCAGGATCTCGAGCATGGAATTGGGAAAGTCGCTGTCCCAGCCGCCGGTGCCGAAGCCGACCTGGCCGAAAATCTCGCGATGCCGAAAGCTTCTATTCGCGAAAGCGTGAGACGTGGCGAGGAAGTCGTAGAAGGTGCGCTCGTCCCAAAGCGGCACCAGCCGGTTCCAGATAGATTTAAGCGTGGCGACATCCCGCTCCCGCACGGCATTCTGCAGGGCGGCGAAGTCGGCGCCATCCTCCAGCGCATGCCGCCAGGCATCGGCGACTTCCTGCAGCAGGGGCGGCAGCGCGCCGGCGCCTTCGACATAGACCTGCTCGCCTTCGAGATCGATCAGCGTCGAGGGAGTCGCGGCATCGAGCGGATTGGGGAAGGGCTCGGTCGGCAGGCGCAGCGCGTCGATGTAGTGATAGAGCGCAGTCGAGGAAACCGGGAAGCGCATGCCGCCGAGTTCGGCGATGACGCCGTCGGTACCCGCGAAAGCCTCTGATCTCAACCTTCCGCCAATTCGCCCGGCCTCATAGACCACCGGTCGGAGGCCGAGGCGCAGAAGCTCATGGGCCGCGACCATGCCGGACAGGCCGGCGCCGATGACCGCGACCTCCCGCCCCAGCGCTTCCGGCGGCAGCGCGCCGAGGCCGGCGGGATGCGCGAGCCAGTCATCATAGGCAAACGGAAAATCAGGCCCGAAGGTGGTCACGGGCCGCACGGGAGTCGCGGTCTCGGTGTCCAGCAGCACGCTCATGGCGGCGCTCCCCGGCTGTCCTGCGTCAGGCCGTCCGGGTGGTCAGGTGGCGCGGATGACGGCCTTGGGCTGTTTCTCGGCTAGGCCGGGCGGGATCTCGACACCGATCTCCAAAGTCGAGAAAGCGTTGCCGCGATCGAGCTTGATCTGCACCTTGTCGCGCTCGACGAAAACATGTCTTGCGATGACCTGGAGAATTTCCTCCTGCAGAACGGCGATGAGATCGCTATTGCCGCCGAGCGTCGCGCGCTCATGCGCCAATAGAATCTGCAAGCGGTCGCGCGCGATCGTCGCGGTCGGCTTGCGGTTGAAGAAGCCGAATAGACTCATGCGACCCTCCGCCCGAACAGCTTGTCCATCAGGCTCTTCTTCTCGCCCGGCACCGTCATGGGCACCTTCTCGCCCAGCAGGCGGCGCGCGGCATCCATATAGGCGCGGGACGGCGCCGCATCCGGATTGCTGAAGATCACCGGCGTACCGAGGTTGGAGGCGCGCAGCACTTCCTGACTCTCCGGAATGATGCCAAGCAAGGGGATCGAGAGAATCTCCAGCACGTCCTCGGTCTTCAGCATGTCGCCGCGTGCGGCGCGCACTGGATCGTAGCGCGTCAGCAGCAGATGCTTTTCGACCCGCTCACCGCGGGTCGCGCGATCGGTCTTGCTATCAAGCAGACCGATGATGCGATCACTGTCGCGGACCGACGAAACCTCGGGGTTGGTGACGATGACCGCGACATCCGCGTGGTGCATGGCGAGGCTGGCGCCGCGCTCGATTCCGGCGGGGCTGTCGCAAATCACCCAGTCGAACATTTCGCGCAGTTCGGTGATGACCTTGGCGACGCCTTCATTCGTCAGCGCGTCCTTGTCGCGGGTCTGGGAGGCGGGGAGAATCGACAGCGTCTCGACTCGCTTGTCGCGGATCAGCGCCTGACTCAGCTTCGCCTCGCCCTGGATCACGTTGATCATGTCGAAAACCACGCGGCGTTCGGCGCCCATGACGATGTCGAGGTTGCGCAGGCCCACGTCGAAATCGACGACGACGACTTTCTTTCCTGTCTTAGCAAGCGCGGCGCCGAGCGCGGCCGTGGATGTCGTCTTGCCGACGCCGCCTTTCCCTGAGGTAACCACCAAGACTTTAGCCATTGCCTGCACCCCTATCGCCTGGCCCTGCCCCGCGCGCGCGCCGGGCGAACGAATGACTTTTTCTCAGCTCAACTCGGTGATGATGATCGATTCGCCATCGAGCCGCGCTTGGACCGAGCGGCCGCGAAAGGCTTCCATGTCGTCCGCCGTCATGTAGAGGCCGTCGATCGAAATCAATTCGGCCTCCAGCTTCTGGCAGAAAATGCGCGACTGCGGCGTGCCGTTCACGCCGGCGATGGCACGGCCTCGCAACGCGCCATAAACATGGATCGAGCCACCCGCCATGATCTCGGCGCCCCAGGCCACGGTACCGTTGATAATCACGTCGCCCTTGGGGAAAACGATGGTCTGGCCGGAACGCACTGGCTCGTCGAGAATGAGAGACGTTGGCTCGGGCGGCGGTGGCGCGTCCGGCGGATCGACCGGAACTTCGTACAAGCCGCCGGGACGGCCGCCAATGAGCGGACCGCCCACTGATTGGGCCGCGGGGGTGAGACCGTCCGCGCCCTCGGCGCCAATCACGCGAATGCCGCGGGCCTGCATCTCCTGAAACAGCGTCGGCAAGCCCGGGTCGGACTCGGGGACGGCCGACAGATCGACGACGATCGGGCGGCCCGCGAAGAAGGTCGCGGAGCGCGCGATTTGGGCGTCAAGCTCCGCGATCCAGTCGCTCAGAGGCGGCTCGGGCGAGAGCACGAAAGCCATAAAGGAGCGGCCTCGGACTCGGAGATTGGGACGGTTGCGGGAGAGGGCTGTCACAGCGCGACCGGTACTGCCGGACGTGGCAAAGGTCAACGGATTTTCGGCGGATCCACCAGATGCTGGGTGCTGCCAAGCGTGGATCCCGCTACATCTAGCGAGCGCACCACATCTGGACTATCGGTTCGTTGTCCGCGATCGGCTTGCGGACAGGGCCGAGACGTAGGCGCTGACGCCTGCCTGGCGCAACATCTCGACGGCTCGGTGCTGTTCCGCAGGTGATCCCTTGTCGAAAGGAATCATCTTGTCGCCGAAGGTTAAAAAGAGTCGGCCCGTAGGGTCGCGCACGATACCGTAGGTTGAGCCGTCCTCAAGAGCGTATTTCACACCGTTGACCCATCTGTCCGCGCCGCAGATCGTATAAGGCCCCATTTGCAGATAGTGGCCGGCATTTTCTGGCGAGAACATGGGACCAACATAGCGCTGCAGGTTGTTGAAGAAGAGCGGGACTAAAGCGAGGTGGGGAGGAGCATTTCCGAGATTCTGTAGCGTCGGCAGCTCCGTGTGATCGACGCCGTCGGGCGGCGGAGCGTCGTTCCGGACGATAATTGGAGGCTTGCCTACCGCCTTCGGCTGAGGCGCCTGGCGACTCGGCGCGACACGGAAAGCCAGAGGCGCCCCCGAATCGCTTACCAGGCGAAAATGGCGCTCCGATCTTCCGACAATGTTCGACATCGATCCGCTTCTCTCAGGAACAGACATTTTGTCTGACAAACATTTACGCTGTCTAAATAGAACGATGGCTCGCGCATTCCGCTTGCTGTCGCGCCGCGTCGCCGCCTTCATGGCAGCATGATCGAAGCTCGACCCGTCGCGACCCGCGAAGCCGTTCTCGCCTGTGTCCTCGGCAACGCGCTCGAATTTTACGACTTCACGACATACGCCTTCTTCGCGGTGGCGATCGGGGGCGCCTTTTTTCCGGCGCATGATCCGGTGGTCAGTCTGCTGATCTCCGTCGCGACCTTCGGCGTCGGCTTCGTGACGCGGCCACTGGGTGGACTGGTGATCGGCGCCTTCGCCGACCATGCGGGGCGAAAGCCCGCGATGATGCTGACCATCACGCTCATGGCGGCGGGCATGCTCATCCTCGCGCTGACGCCGCCCTTCAGCGTGATCGGCTACGCCGCCCCCGTCATCGTCGTGGCGGCCCGGCTATTGCAGGGGTTCGCGCTCGGCGGCGAGGTCGGGCCGGCGACGGCCTATCTCGTGGAGACGGCGCCCGATGACCGGCGTGGCCGGATCGCGAGTTGGCAAATCGCGAGTCAGGGCGCTGCCATGCTGGTCGCTGGAGTCCTTGGCTTCGCACTCTCGCATAGCCTGTCGGGCGAGGCGATGGCGCAATGGGGCTGGCGCGTTGCGTTCCTGCTCGGCCTCGCGATCGTCCCGGCCGGGCTCTATATCCGGAACCGTCTGCCCGAGAGCGCACACGGCCGGGCTGGCAAGCGGGATAGCGGCCGGCAGGTGCTGCGGCGTCTGCTTCTCGGCCATCCCCGGCCGCTGGCGCTCGGCTTGGTCGCCATCATGACCAGCACAATATCGACATATGTAGGTATCTACATGACGACATATGCCGAAACGGCGCTGCATCTGAAAACGCCGACCGCTATCACGGCGCCGCTCATTGGTGGCGGCACGACACTGGTCTTCGCGCTCCTCGGAGGGTGGCTCGCGGATCGCTACGGCCGCAAAGTGGTCATGCTGCTCCCGCGCGTCCTGCTGATCCTGGCGATCTATCCGGCCTTCTTGTTTCTCAATGGCCACCCTTCGCTTGCCACTCTTTTGCTGACGACCGGTTTGATGTCGGTGCTCGGCTCGCTAAGCAGCGCCGCGGTGATCGTCGCCATTCCAGAAAGCCTGCCCGAAAGCGTGCGCGCGTCTGGCCTCTCCACGGCCTATGCCTTTGCGGTCACGGTTTTTGGCGGCACGACGCAATTCGTCCTCGCCTGGCTCATCGGGGTGAGCCACGACCCGCTGGCGCCGGCTTGGTACATGATCGTCTCGGGCATTCTGGGGGTGATCGCCATGGCGCTGATGCCCGAAACGCGGGGACGCCCGCTGCCGCGCGATTAGGGCGTGAAGAATTAAATACTGCGCCCCGACCTGAAGGGTCCGTCATGGCACGCGAAGGCGTGCCATCCACGCCTTACCTTCGTCTAGCAAAGAAGGCGTCATGCTCGGCCTTCGCCGAGCATGACGCGCGGGATGATGGGTCCAGTTCCCCCGCGGCTAGGCTAGAAGCCGAGCCTGTGTCAGCATCGCATCGTTCCGCCGGGGCAAATGCGAGTCTTGGCGGCGACAGCGACTCGACCGGTCCACCAAGGACCGGCGGAAAACGCCAGGGGGAAACATGGTCTATGCGGAAGGGACGCCACCGGTGCTGCCGGGGCTCAAGACGAATTCGGTGCGACTGCCGGGTGCCATCATCATGTCGGCCGCCATCATGGGGCCTGCGGTCTCCACCTTTTTTAATCCGCAATTCTCGACACCATTCTCGGGCTCCGCGACGCCTTTCGTTTATTTCCTTTGCCTCATCGCCATCCTGATTGCCGCAAGTGGCATCATGGAAATGGCCGCCGTCACGCCGAGTGCCGGGTCCTTCTACACCTATGTCACGCAGGGTCTCGGGCCACGTGCCGGATTCATCACCGGCGGGCTGATGTTCATGGCCTATGCGCTGCTGCCGCCGATCGAGGTGGCACTCATCGGCGCCTATTTGCAGCAGACCATTCAGCAGCAATTCGGCATCAATATTCCCTGGATATTGATCGGCCTGATTCCCTGGGCGATCATGACCTTCCTTGCCTTGGAAGGCGTGCAGTCCTCGCTGCGCACCGCGATGGTCTTGTTTGTTGTCGAGGTCGCGGTCGTTCTGCTCATGGCTTTGATCGTTGTGGCTTCGGGCGGGGCGCATGGACTTTCGGCGCATCCGCTGACGCCGTCCGCCTCACCACATGGCATGCAGGGCATCATCACCGGCTTTGTTTTCGCGGCCCTGAGCTTCGTCGGCTTTGAGGGCGCGACGACACTCGGCGAGGAAGTGCAGCGGCCCCGCCGCAATGTTCCGCTGGCGATCGCGCTCTCCACCATTCTCGTCGGTGTGATCTATATCTTCTGCATTTGGGCTGAGGTGCTCGGGTTGGGTGACGCGAAGATCAACGCTCTGACCGGAGCATCGACTCCGTGGAACGATCTAGCGCATCTCTACGCGCCCTGGATGACGCCGCTGATCATCCTCGCCTCGGTCTCCTCGATGTTCGCGGTGACGGTCAACTCCAATACCGGCATCGTGCGGATTCTCTATACGATGGGCCGCGAGGGGCTGCTGCCGCGCTTCCTCGCGCATATCAATCCGAAGCGGAGCACGCCGTCCAACGCCGTGCTGTTTCAAAGCGCCTTCACGCTGATCGTCGTTGTGATTGTCGGCTCGGTTTCCGGTGGGCTCGGGAATCCGGATGGCGGAAGCAATGTCTATGGCTTTCTTGGCTTCTTGCTGACGCTCGCGATTCTGATTGTCTATGTGCTCGCTGATATCGCGGCCATCGTCTATTTTCGCCGTCAAGGCAGCACGCGCTTGCTGCGCCATATCCTGCTGCCGGCACTCGGTGCCTTGCTGATGACGGCGCTGTTCGTGGCGCAGATCATCGAGCAGACCGATGCGCCCTATACCTGGATTCCCTGGGTTGTCGTGGCCTGGGTCGTTCTGCTCATTCTCGGCGCTGCTTGGCTATCGGTCGCGCGGCCGGCGATCTTGCGCGCGGCAGGTGTCGTGCTCGGCTAGGGTTCCGCGGCTACCGCCCCGCCTTCGCAAAGGGAACACATCATGGCGCAGCGTTTTACCAACAAGGTCGTTCTGGTGACCGGCGGGGGCGGGGGTTGCGGTGCCGCCGCCGTGCGGATGTTCGCGCAGGAGGGCGGGCGCGTCGGCATTGTCGACCGCTCCGCCGAGAACGGCGCGGCGGTCGCGGCCGAGATCAAGGCGGCCGGCGGTGAGGCCTTCTTCGCCCAGGCGGATGTCTCGGTGTCATCGCAAGTGACGGCGGCGGTCGATGCGGTGACCAAGGCGCTGGGGCCGCCGACCGTGCTGTTCAACCATGCCGGCACCATCATCGTGAAGCCATTCCTCGAAACCACGGAGGAGGAGTGGGACTGGCTGATGGCGGTGAATGTGAAGAGCATGTTCCTTGTCACCAAGGCGGTGCTGCCGGGCATGATCGCGGCCGGCGGCGGCAGCATCGTCTGCACCTCCTCCATCTCGGCCATCGCGGCGACGCCGATGGAGGTGGTCTACAATACGAGCAAGGGCGCCTGTCACATGTTCGCCCGCGCCATCGCGGTCGATTTTCGGGATCGCAAGATCCGGTGCAATGCCGTCTGCCCCGGCTTCATCCGCACGGCGCATGGCATGTCGGAAGTCGAGAAGCTGACGGCGCTGGGCGTCGATGCCTCGGATGAGGTGATTGCCGCACAGCAGGTGCGCATGTGCGAGCCGGAGGAGGTAGCGCGCGCCGTGCTGTTCCTGGCGAGCGACGACGCCTCCTTCATCACCGGGACGCATCTCTTCGTGGACAATGGTTTCACCGCTGTCTGACCAGCGCGCATGAGACTTATGTGCGGCGCAGCATTTGCTCGGAGGCTGCGCCGTCCCACTCTTGAGGCACCGGGGCGGCTACGAGCCGTCTCGCTTCGCGGCGCAGGTGGCGCCGGCCTGGCCGCACGGAGCTTTAGCGGTCATACGTGAACGGAGACTTGCCTTGAAAACCAACCTCTTTTTATCGGCCTTCGCTGCCGTCGGAATTTTGAGCAGCGGCGCAGCCTTCGCGCAGTCGGCGCCAGCTAGCGTCGTTACCCTAAAGCCGGGCCAGACAGTCGACGGCGCTGGTCCCGCGCAGACGGCACCCGCCGTTGTTGCAACCCAGAGCGCCTCCGACGTAGGCGTGGTGAACCTCAAGCCGGGTGAGACTTTCGGCACGGCGTCACAGGCCGATCTGGGCGCGACGCAGGCTGGGGCGACTTCTCCCGCCGGCTAACACGACCGCGTATCGCTTCGTCATGTGAATGAGGGCCGGCGGGGTTTAGAACCGTTGGCCCTTTTTTACGATTCGGGCAGCAGGCGGCGGCCGTTGCGCTTACGGGGATCGCCGGCTTGCAGGGTGGCCCGTTCGCGCTCCTTGAGACGGCGGACCGCGAGGGCTGCGGGGAAGCTCGCCCAGGCGATGCTGTAAAGTAGCACCGCACCGCCAAGCAGGAGGCGGAAGCCGAGTTCCGTCGCGATGAGGTTGGCGAGCGGCGTCGCGATAACGGAGAAGGCGCCGTTCAGGGCCCAGGCCCAGGGTAGGAAGCCGCGCCCCTCGCGGGAGACCTCGGCGAGGCCGAGCGGGAATGGCATGCCCAGCACGAAGGATAGAGCGGCAAGCCACACCGTCAGCAGCGCGATCCGCAGGGGCAGCGGCCAGCCGATGGTGGACAGCATAACGCTCGGCAGCAGCACGAGGCTGACGAGCAGCAAACCAAGGATCACCGGCCAGAGGCGGGTCAGCAGCGCGCGGCGCGCGACCATGCTGCCGAGACCCGAGAAGAGTAGCATCCCGCTCAGAACCAGCGCGAAGGCGGTGGTGACGTCGTCAAGGTAAAGGCTCGCCTCGCCGATCAGCGCGATCTCGATGAAGAGATAGCCAAGGCCAAGTGCCGGGAAATAGATCAGCGCGCGGCGCAGTGGCCGGCCCTCGGCACCGATGCGGCGAGGCGCCGCCAGCGGCAGCAGCAAAACAACGGCCGCGACCAGCGCCGCCTGCGCCAATACGGCGAGATTGATGAGTGGGCCGAGTTCCTGCTGCGGCAGGATCTCCAGCCGCTTGAGCAGGGTGCCGAGGTGATCGAGCCGCAGGATGTCGAAGAATTGCGGCCTGTCCAGCGTCTGTGGCCGGAGGTCGAATTCCCGCGACGAGGCGGTGGGCTGCCCAGCCAGCACGCCAGCAGCCTCGTCGGCGATCGAGTCATCGGCGGTGGCGCTGGACTCGACCTGTCCGGCGGTGAAGGAGATCGCGGGCAGGTCGTTGTAAATATTGGCTCGCGCGGCGGCGACATCCATGCCGGGGTAGAAGGAGACGTCGAAGGAACGGTCGTCGCAGAATTTCCGCACGGCCGCGATGCGGCTTGAGTCCCATGGTCTGCGGGCAACGAGGATGCGGACGTTCCAGGCCGAGCGATACACCATGACATGGGCGGCGGGGTCGGCGACGCCGGCCGCTGCTAGACCCGCCCGCACCGTCGAGATCATGCGGAGCGCATAGACGGGGAAGTCGCGGATCGAGACCGGGATCGAGATCATGCCCTCGGCGCTGAGCGCGCGAAGGTCCTTGGCGATGGCACCGGCCGTGAAGGTGGTGGCATTGGCAGGGTCGGCCGCGAGAAAGCCGTCGGATATTTCAATAAGGTCGAGGCTGCCGGGCTCCGTGGTGTGGATGAGCGCGAGCGGGCTGCGGCCGAGCACTGTGACGCCGGGTGCCGCGCGTAGATCCGCCCGCAGAACGGGATCGGGTTCGTCGGCCAGGATCGTTGACGCGCCCAGCCTTTGCGCCTGTGCCGCTGCCCAGCCACCGGCATCGCCGATCAGCAGGACGCGAGGGTTTTTCAGCAGGAGATAAGGCGCGGCGGCCAGGGTGCCTGGCGCGTACCGGCTGTCGAGCTGGCCGGTCGATGGGACCGCGGCGATCCGCGCGCCATCGCGATAGAGGCCGAGGGTGCGCGGCGGGCTGGGCACATTCAGCATGCCGCTGTCGTTGGAGAGGTCGGTATCCACGCGCTCGGTGAAGTCGTCGAGCAGGGTGTAGACGCCGCGCGGCGAGAGGGTCTGGCGCTTCACCAGGGCATTCGGCGTGTGCAGCGGCGCGTAGATCGGCTTGAACTGGTTGAAGTCGGCGACATCGCCGACGATCAGCAAAGCCTCCCCGGCCAGCAGTCCGACAACGGCGGCAAGGATCGCGGGGAGACGATAGGCGCCGCGCGGCACGAAAAATGCCATGGCGCCTAGCGGCAACAGCAGCGCGGGCAGCAGCCGGAACGGGTGCAACACGAACATCAGGCCGAGCACGAGAAGCGCGCCAAGCCCAGCGCCGCCGAGGTCATAGCCATAGACGCGGGTAGTCTCGGTGGGGCGCGTGACGAAGCAGAGGCTGATGAAGATCCCGGTCAGGAAGAAGAAGGGCAGGAGTTCGAGGTAGTAGAGGCCGATGAGCCCGATCTGCGGCCACAGCGTGACGGGGTTCTGCAACTGCAGCGGGTTGAAGGGATTGCGGATGATCAGCGCATATCCGGCGGCGGCGGTGACCACCAGGGCCGCCGGCAGGAAGGCGAAAAGCCAGCCCCTATGTCGCTCCAGCCAGTCGCGTGCGACGGCGGTGAAGACGCCGCTGATGGCGAAACCCGCCATCACGATCGAGATGACCCAGTAGCCGTATTCGGACCAGGAGGCGACGGCGAAATAGCGCGTGAGCGCGATCTCGATCCCTGTCGAGGCGAGGGAAACGAGGAGCAGCGGGACCAGCGAGATGGCTCTGGTCTGTGCCATCGTGCCGCTCATGCCCAGACCCGCTGGCTCAGGAAATTGGCGAGCACTGTGTTGAAGCGTGTTGCCTGGTCGATGAAGAGCGCGTGGCCGGCATTGGGAAAGATCACACTGACTGCCTGAGGATCGTTGCGAGCGAGATTGCCGGCCTGGCCGGCGAGGCCGGGGCGCACACAATAGAGAATGGGCACGCCTGCGGCGTAGACTGCCTGGCGCCAATAGCTGCGCGGCACGCGGTAATTCAACAGCGCGCGGGACGCTGGTTCAGGCGTGATGAGGCAGGTCGCCGTGAGACGGTCGAGATAGGCGGGGGACTGCGGCGAGCGGAACATGCCGCGGACAAAGCTTCGCATCATGACGGGATAGGGCACCGGCGCCCGTCCATGGCGGCGATGGGGCACGGTCTCGGGGCGTGGGGGCGGCGATTCGCCTATCGAGTTATCGACGAGCACGAGGGCGGAGAGCCGCTGCGAGCCATCGGTGCCGACATAAGCAAGGCTATCCAGCACGCCGAGCGACCAGCCGCCGAGCACCACCTTGGGTGCGCCGATCGCATTCAGCAGCTCCGCGATATCCTGGCCGCGCCGGGCAGCGGTGTAGCCGGTGGCGGGGATCTCGCTATCGCCCTGGCCGCGCGGGTCGAGCGCGATGACGCGGCAATACTGGCCGAAGTACAGCAGCTGCGGGCTGAAGATCCAGGCGGGCATGGTCCAGCCTGGGATCAGAACCAGGACATGCTCGGCGCCGGCACCTGAGACCGGCCGGGTTTCGAGGTAGTGCAGCCGCACGCCGTCGCTGGTCATGAACGCTCGGCTGGCAGCGCCGAGCTGGGCCGCGTTCGCGGGCTGCTGGGCAAACAACGGCAGTCCGGCGGCGGCGAGCAGGGCGGTGCGGCGGCTGATCACTGTGTCACGGCCAAAGCGATCTGGTGGAAGAGCACGGCCGGCAGCGAGCCGCCGGTGACATCCTTCGCCATGGGGGTGTTGTCGTCATTGCCGATCCAGATGCCGATCACGCGGCCGTTTACCCCGCCGATGAACCAGGCGTCTCGGCTTTCCTGCGTCGTGCCGGTTTTGCCCCCGACATAATAGCCCGGAATGGCCGCCGCCGTTCCCGTGCCGTAAGCAACCACCGCGCCAAGCATCTGCCGCATCTCGCCAGCGAGGGCGGGGCTGATGACCGGCTGCGCGACGAGAGGCGGCGCCACGAGGTCATGCCCCTCGGCGGTCAGCGCGGTGATGCCGTGGGGGAAAACGCGGCGGCCGCCGTTGAAGAAGGTCGCGTAGGCACCGGTCATTTCCAGCAAGCCGACCCCGCCGGAGCCGAGTGCCAGGGTCATGTCGTCGGGCAGCGGATCCGTGACGCCCAGGCGGCGGGCGATGGCGGCGACGGCGCGCGGACCGCCGGCGCGCTGCATCAGCCGCACCGAGGCGGTGTTGAGGGACAGAGCCAGCGCGGTGGAAAGGCTGACGGTGCCGTGAAAATGATGCTCGTAGTCTGTTGGGCGCCATTGGCCGATGCGGATGGGGGCGTCGAGGATGGTGTCGTCCGGGTGCATCCCCGTCATCAGCGCCCCGAGCCAGACGAAGGGCTTGAAGGAGGAGCCGGCTTGGCGGCGAGCCAGCACGGCGCGGTTGAAGAAGCTACGCCCGGCCTCCGATCCGCCGACCAGCACCCGCACGGCGCCGGTGGCCGCGTCCATCACGACAACCGCGCCCTGATGGGCTCCGGCTGCGGCTCCGGGTCCGGCGAGCAGGGCCGCGAGATCGGCCTGAACGATGGTTTGCAGCGCCGGGTTGAAGGTGGTGGCGAGGCGGGAATCGGTATCCGCCGGGATCAGGGGGCCGGCCTGCTGGGCGGCCCAGGAGGCGAACCAATAGTCGGCGCCGACTGCGCGGGGCGGGAAGGCGATGGCGTTGGCGGCGGCATCGGCCTGTGCCGGGGTGATATTCCCGGCGCGCACCATCGCCGCCAGCACTTCCTTCGTGCGGGCGGTCGCCGCGTCGAGGTCGGTCAGCGGGTTGAAGCGCGAGGGGGCGCGAGGCAGGCCCGCCAGCATCGCCGCCTGCCACAGCGAGAGGTTCTGTGCGCGCACCCCGAAATAGGTCTGCGCGGCGGCATCCATGCCCCAGGCCCCGGCGCCGAGATAGACCCGGTTGAGGTAGATTTCGAGGATCTCGGAAGGCGTGAAATGCCGCGTCAGCCAGAGGGTCAGCAGCAGTTCCTGCGCCTTGCGGCGAACGGTGCGGGCATTGCTCAGGAACAGCGTCTTGGCGACCTGCTGCGTCAGCGTCGAGCCACCCTGCACGACGCGGCCGGAGATGAGATCGACCACGGTGGCGCGGGCCATGCCGAGCAGGTCGAGACCACCATGTTCCCAGAAGCGCCGATCCTCGACCGCGACGACCGCCTCCGGCAGATAGGCCGGCACCGTGTTAAGCCGGAGAGAGCCGCCCGAGAGGTCACCGAAATGGGTAAAGGGGCGGCCAGTCTGGTCCGTGAGCACCAACGACGGGCGGCGCAACGAGGCGATGGCAGCCGAGGGGCGCGGCATGTCCCAGGTGAACCAGAGCAGCACGATGGCGACGGCGAGGCCGCCCCAGACGCTGATCAGCAGCAGCCAGCGAAACAGTCCGAGCAGGCGACGGCCATGGCGCCGGGGCGCACGGGGCTCGGCAATCGGGGCTTCCGCGGCTGGCGAGTAGAGGGAGGACGGATAGGCGACAGGGGGGTAGGCCGGAGGGAATGTTTGGGGCGGATAGGCTGGCGCCGGCCCTAGGCCTTGACCGGGCGGCGCCATGTTGCCGGAGTTGATGTTGTACATGAAGTAAGTGCGCTATCATCCGGTCGAAACTCTGCGACCATGATAGCAAGGATCTTGCGCAGTCAAGGAAAAGGCGGGAGCCGCGTAGCAGTCCGGCGGCGCGGCCTTTGCTAGACGGAATACCGCCGGGCCGCGACGCCCAATTCCTCTGGCGGCGACGCTGGGGCAACGGGCGGGGTCGCTGATCCCGGAAAAAGCATATCGAGCCGCACATCCGAGGGCGATATGAGCGGGACCTCGGCGCCACCCGGCACAACGCCGGCGGAAGCGGAACCCCAGCAATCATACAGCCTAAAGGCCCCGTAGGTTCCGCCAATGGTTAACGCCGCAGCGACCCAGAACCATGGTGAACTTACCAGGGAGGACCCATTAGTGTCCGCGCTGGTCTGGGCTGCCGCTGAGCCGTTTGTCGGATTAGAGGGATCGGTCGCTGAGCTTGGCCACGGAAGCGCTTCCCAGAGACTGCCAAAATATGTCCATCGATTGTCGGCCGCGACCACTCCCGGCATGTGGCCGAGTGATCTGCCCGGAGGTCTGGTAACCGGCAATCGCGTGCTGGTGGTTTTGGAGGCGTATTTTTCAGGCCAGGCGCAAATGCCAGATTTCCCGAAATAGGCTTCGAACTTCGTCTTTTGGCGGCAAGGCGAGATGGTTGGCATATGCGACCCCTAAAGCAGCGGGTCATGAGAGGCCTAGAATGTTAACACACTGAAAATTTACGGAGATCCGCGTTAATTTGGTTAACACGACCCCCGCTTGCGCAGACGTACACTGGATAGCGTATAACGCGGGAATTCGACCTGAATGGAGATGCGGATGAAAGGTGTCTATCCGGATGCCTCGGACGGGCTCGCGGATATCTACCGGCGCGTGGTGTTGCCGCATGATCCCGTTATCACCCTGCATGAGCACAAGCTGATCTCGGCGGCGGAGCTGCCCGACATCCTGGCCGGGCACGACTTCATGCTCAACGACCACACCTTCCTGCCAACCGAGACGATGGCCCGCTGCGAGCGGCTGCGCCACGTCATCTTCCTCGGCACCGGCGCGCGCTCCTATATGGATGTCGAGGCGCTTGAGGGGATGGGCGTCAGTGTCCATACCATCAAGGGCTATGGCGACCGGGCGGTGGCCGAGCATGCCTTCGCGCTGATGGGCGCGGCTGCGCGCGACATCGCGGCGATGGACCGGGCGATTCGCGCTGGCGGCTGGGCGCGCAGCGAGGGCATGGAACTCGGCGGCAAGACGCTCGGCCTGCTCGGCTTTGGCGGCATCGCGGCTCACATGGCGCGGCTGGCGAGCGGTATGGGGATGCGCGTGCTGGCCTGGAACCGCACGCCGCGCACCGCTCCGGGCGTCACCTTCGTCGATCTGCCCGAGCTACTGGCCGAGAGCCAGGTGCTGTCGCTTCATCTGTTGCTGACCGATGAGACGCGGCACATCGTCGATGCGGCAGCCTTGGCGGCGCTGCGGCCCGGCGCGATCCTGGTCAACACCGCGCGCGGCGGGTTGGTGGATCAAGCCGCTCTGGTCGCGGCGTTGCATAGCGGCCACCTGCGGCATGCGGCGTTGGATGTGTTCGACCAGGAGCCCTTGCCGCCGGGAAACCCCTTCGCCGCATTGCCCAATGTGACCCTGACGGCCCATAGCGGTTTCAATACGCCCGAGGCGGCGGAGACGCTCATCCGGCGTGGCCTGGACATCGCCAAGGGTCTTTCGGAAGGTTAAGCTTTCCGCGATAGAGACACCGGCCGGCTGGCGGACGTGGCGGAACCGGTAGACGCAGCAGACTTAAAATCTGCCTCTCGAATGGGAGTGCGGGTTCGATTCCCGCCGTCCGCACCAGACGGTTCGACCTCCGCCGAGGGTGACGGCAGGCGGTTAGGTTGCCGGCGGGAAAACCCGCACCGCATCCGGCGCTATGCCGAGTTTCAAGGTCGTGCCCGGCGCGGGGGAGGCCCCGGCGCCGAGGCGCGTGAGGTCCACCAGTGCCAGGGTGCCCGCTCCGATATCGACCTGAAGCCGGTGCGTGCTGCCGTGGAACACCGTGCCGGCGACGACACCATCGATCACCGAGAATTCGCTCGACGGCCCGCTTCCGGGCGCCAGAAGTGCGATGCGCTCCGGCCGGATACTGGCAGTGCAGGCGATGCCGACGGTCAGACCACGCGGGGCGCCGCGGGCCCGGACCCGGCCGCTGCCGCAGGAGATAACGCAGTCTTCGCCGACGCGGCTGAGTAGCCGTGCGGGCAGCATATTGGTGCTGCCGAGAAAGCCCGCGACGAAGGGATTGGCGGGGCGGTCGTAAAGCTCGGCCGGCGCGCCAATCTGCGCCACGCGGCCCGCCTGCATCACCACGATGCGGTCCGACAAAGCCAGCGCCTCGGTCTGGTCATGCGTCACCATGATGAAGGTGATGCCGACGCGGGATTGCAGTTGCTTGAGCTCGTCCTGCATCTGCGCGCGGAGATGCGCGTCGAGCGCGGAAAGCGGCTCGTCGAGCAGCAGCACTTCGGGATGGCGGATGAGGGCACGGGCCAGCGCGACACGCTGCCGCTGGCCGCCCGATAGCGCCGCCGGGCGCTGGCCGGCTTTCTCGGCGAGGCCGACGAGTTCCAGCATCTCCTTTACCCGTCGCGCGATTTCGGCACGCGGAGCTTTCGCGACGCTCAGACCGAAGGCGATATTTTCCGCGACGGACATATGCGGGAACAGCGCGTAATCCTGGAAAACCGTATTCACCGGGCGGCGATAGGGCGCGTCACCCGTGATGTCCCGGCCGCGCAGCAGAATGCGGCCTGAACTTGGCGTCTCGAAACCCGCGATCATGCGCAGCGTCGTGGTTTTGCCGCAGCCCGAGGGGCCGAGCAGCGTCAGGAATTCGCCGGCCTCGATGTCCAGATTGAGGTCGGCGACGGCGGGCGGCGCATGGCCGAACCGCTTTTCGATTCCCGTCAGCGTGATGATCGGCGCGCCTTTCTCGGGGCGCGCCGCGGTGGAAAGTTCAGTCACCTTCCTTCATTCTCTCATAGGCAGTTGCAATGGCGCGGCGGTTCTTCATCGGGATGGTGAAGACGGTGTCCTTAAGCGCGGTCTGCGGATCGTCGGGCAACGCCATGTCAGCTTTCTGCTTCGCGGTGAAGCTGTCGAAAGCCTCCTGGTTCGAGGTGCCGTAGCCATATTCGCTGACCAGCGCCTCGGCCGAGGGATCACTGAGCTGCGCGTTGATGTAGTCGTAAACCTTGTCCATGTCCGTCGCGGTCTTCAGCACGACGAGGCCGCAGACCCAGGTGAGCATCTTCTCCTTGGGGTTCATGAAGGCGACGGGCACTTTCTGCTTGCGCAGATTGGTGTAGGAGGCGTTCCAGGTCATCGCCGCCACGATCTCACCCGAGGCCAGGGCCTGTTCGACCGAGGTCATGTCGTTCGTATACAGGCGCATGAGCGGGCGCTGCGCGCGCAGAATGGCGGCGACCTTTTTCACCTCATCGGGTGTTTCGTCGAAGGGATCGACTCCGGCCATGATCGCGCCGACGACCCAGGTGTCGTGAATCGCATCGATCGTCGCGAGTTTGTTCTTGTAGGTGGGATCGAACAGCAGCTTCCAGCTATCGGGCGTGCCCTTCACGAGATCCGTGCGATACAGCACCGAGGTATTGCCCCAGTCCCATGGCACCATCCAGACCTTGCCATCCTCGACCACACCCGGAATGTCTTTCAGCACCGGATAGATTTTGTCCCACTGCTTGATGCGCGCGGGATCGATCGGCTGGACCAGACCGGCATTCTTCCATTCCGGCAGCTTGTCGGTGCAGGGATGCACGATATCGGGATGAAATCCGGCTTTGACTTTCGCTAAGGCCTCATCGTCATCGCCGAAAACCGTGATGTCGACGCCTTCCTTGTGTTCCGCGAGATAGGGCTTGTGGAACTCGGGCAGTTCGTAGCCGGACCAGGTGTAATAGGTCAGCTTGTCGGCCGCGTGGGCGCGGCCGGCGAAGATCCCGGTGGTGGCGAGCGCGGCTGCGAGCAGGGCGCCGCGACAGACAGTTGAGCGTGGGAATGGCGGTGATGCGGCTCGGGACATGGCACGATCTCCTTGAACGGCTGGATTGGCGGTCACGCGAAGGCGGTCTTGTCCGTGCCGCGCCGGCGGATGAGTTCCGCGCAAAGCACGAGGCAACAGGAAAGCAGCAGAATGAGCGTGCCGAGCGCGAGCATGCGCGGCAGTTGCGTCGGGAAGCGCAGATGCGACCAGATGAACAGTGGCAGAGTTTGCTGCGTGCCGACGAGGAAGAAGCTCACGATGAATTCGTCGATCGAGGTAGTGAAGGACAAAATCAGGCAGGAAATCACCCCGGGCGCCGCGATCGGCAGCGAGATACGGCGAAAGGTGGTCCACGGCGGCGCGCCGAGATCCATCGCGGCTTCCTCCACCGCGCGGCTATAGGCGGCGAAGCGGCCCCGCATGATGACGATGCTGAGCGGCAAACAGACGATGATATGGCCGAAGGTCACCGCGATCAGCGAAGGCCCGATGCCGATCAGATTGGCGACGATCAGCAGTGCGATGCCGAGGATAACGCCGGGCACGAAGAGCGGCACGACCGCCAAGGCGGCCACCGTGCGCGTGGCGACGCCCCGGCCGCGCGTCAGCGCATAGGCGGTGAGGGTGCCGGCCGAGGTCGCGGCGAGGGATGCGACCACCGCCACCTTTAGACTGTTCAACGCGGCGGCATGCAGATCGCTATCCGCGAGGAGTTCCTGGTACCAGCGCCAGGTAAAGCCGTGCAGCGGGAAGGCGACATAGGTCGCATCGTTCAGCGAAAACAGCGGCAGCATCAGCACCGGCGCGTAGAGGAATACCAGATAGACGCAGGCATAGAGGCCGAGTGCGGAGAAGCCGCGCCGTTTCATGCGAGGGCTCCGCTTTGCCAGCGGCGCCAGCCGCGCCACGCGCCTCGTCCGACGAAGAAGGCAATGGCGAGAAACGCCATGACGGCGACAGCCATCGCGGCGCCGCCCGGCCAGTCATCGAGGCTGGAGAATTGATCCTCGATGAGATTGCCGACCATGAGGCTGGAATTGCCGCCGACCAGCAAAGGCGTCGCGTAGTCGCCGAGCGTCGGAACGAAGACGAGAATGAAGGATGCGGCGACGCCGGGGAAGGACAGCGGGAAGATGATGCGGCGGAAGACCGTCCATGGCCGCGCGCCGAGATCGAGCCCCGCTTCGCTGAGGCGCGTGTCGATCGCACTAAGACTCACGAAGATCGGCAGGATCGCGAAGGCCGCATAGGCATGAGCGAGGGTGACGACGACCGCGCCGGGGTTATAGAGCAGCGTCTCGAAGGGCGCGCCGGGAATATGCAGCGCCACAAAGGCGGAGTTGAGAATGCCGTTATAGCCGAGGATGGTTTTCCAGGCGAAGACGCGCAGCAGATAGCTGGTCCAGAACGGCAGCGTGACCAGGATGAGCCAAAGCGCGCGGCGGTCGCCGGCGCGGAAGGTAATGTAATAGGCGACCGGGTAGGCAAGCACGACAGTCGCAAGGCTCGCGAGGCCGGCGATGATTAGCGAACGCAACAGGATGCGGGCGAAAAGCGGATCCTGAACCAGGCTCGTGTAGTTATCCGTGGTGAAGGAAAACGCGAGGATCTGGCCGTCATTATTGCGAAAACTGAGAACCAGCAGCAGCGCGAGGGCGAACAAGATTCCGGTCACCGCGACCAGGCCGGCGGGGAAATTGATTACGCGCTCGAACGGGCTGCGGCGCTCCATGGGGTCAATTGAGTTTCAGTGGGGTGAAAAAGTCAATTAATTTTGCATGCTGGTTGAAAAAGATTGTTTTGGCGCTTTCCGCCCCGCATCATCGGCTAGTCTGGTCCGCGTGAGGTTCGCCCTTGTCCGTTGTGTCTCTTCCCGATGCCGCCGAAGGAAAACCATCCGATGCCGACGATCTTCGGCTGGGGGCGCAGATCCGTGATCTGCGGAAAAGCCGGGGGCTCTCGCTGCAGCAAGTCGCCAGCGAAGCGCGGCTTTCGGTGGGGCTGCTGAGCCAGATTGAGCGCGGATTGTGCTCGCCCTCGATCCGTTCGCTGCGGCAGATCAGCGAGGCTTTGAACGTCACGCCCGGACGCTTCTTTCGCGAGGAGGGCGCGCCGCCTTCGGAGGAGATCGGCCTCATCGTGCGGCGCGGGCAGGGCCGCCAGCTCAAATGGCCGAGCAATGGTGTCACGAAGTGGCTGATGTCGCCGGATGTCGCCGGAGCGCTGGAAATGCTGCTGGTGACGATCGAGCCGGGCGGCGCGTCAGGGCCGGAGCATTACACGCATCGCGGCGAGGAATGCGGCTTCATCGTCCGGGGCGCGATGCTGCTTTCCATCGAGGAGCGCAGCTTCCTGCTGCAGGAAGGCGACGGCTTCCGTTTCCGCAGCACCATTCCGCATCGCTTCGAGAACGCGGCGCCCGGCCGTTCTGAGATCCTCTGGGTTCTGTTGCGCGAGCCGGGAGATCGTCCAGCTCAGGTCTCTGCCTGAATGAGCGGACCATGCCGGTCAACGAGCGTGGCGCTGGCCTGGTTCAGCCCGATGAGTTCCACCCGCGTCCCATGCCGGCGCATCTTGGTGACGACGCCTTCCAAAGCGCCGACCGAGGTCACGTCCCAGAAATGGGCACCGCTGAGGTCGATGAGCACGCTTGCCGCCGTATCCCGCAGGTCGAAGCTATCGGCGAACATATCCGCGCTGGCGAAAAACACCTGTCCGGTCACGGTGTAGGTTCGGGTCTCGGTGGACTCGTCGTAGGCGCTCGCCACCGCCATCATGCTCATGACCTTGAAGGCGAAGAAAACGCCACTCAACAGCACGCCGACGACGACACCGGCTGCGAGGTCGCTGGTCGCGACCGTCACCACAACGGTCGCCAGCATCACCAGACTCGAGACCTTGGGATGGCGGACGAGATCCCGGAACGAGGTCCAGGAGAAGGTGCTGATCGAGACCATGATCATGATGGCAACCAGGGCCGCAACCGGAACACGCGCCACCCATGGCCTCAGCAGCACCATGAGAATGAGCAGGAACAGCCCGGCGACAAGCGTCGAAAGCCTGCCGCGTCCGCCGTACCGGACATTGCCGACCGTCTGGCCGATCATGCCGCATCCGGCGATGCCGCCGAATAGCCCGGCGGCGACATTGGCCAGCCCGAGACCCGTGCATTCCCGCGCCTTGGAGCTGGTGGTTTCAGTAAGATCATCCACCACGGTCGCCGTCATCATGGATTCCAGGAGGCCCACCACCGCCATTGCCAATGCGTAAGGAGCGACGATGCGGAGCGTCTCCCACGTCAACGGCACATGCGGCAGCACAAGGCTGGGCAGCGATGACGGCAGCCTGCCAAGGTCCGCAACGGTATGCAGAGGCATGGGCACGAGGAAACTGATGCCCGTAAGGACGACGATGCAGATCAGTGGCGAAGGAATTGCCGTCGTAACGCGCGGTAGAAGGTAGATGATGGCGAGGCCGGCCGCGATCATCGCATAGGTGTGCCAGCTCACCCCGAGCATCTGCGGCACCTGGGCCGAGAAGATGAGGATGGCCAGGGCGTTGACGAAACCCGTGCGGACCGAGCGCGAGACGAAACGCATCAGCACGTCGAGCCGCAGCAGGCCAAAGACGATCTGGAACGCACCTGCAAGCAGAGTAGCGGCCAGCAGATAGTCAAGGCCGTGTGCCCGGACGAGCGCGGCGGCGACAAGCGCCACGGACCCCGCGGCGCCGGATATCATGGCGGGACGGCCGCCTGTGAAGGCGATGACGATGCCTATGATGAAGGAGGCAAAGAGCCCAACCTCAGGGTCGACGCCCGCCACGAAAGAGAAGGCGATGACCTCGGGGATGAGGGCGAAGGTGCCCACCATCCCGGCGAGAACCTCGCGCCGGAGATCGCCGAAGCTGGTGAACCATTCGGAACGGTAGCGAGACAACGCGTGTGTGTTCATCGGGGTGTCCGCAGTAAGCGCGCGAGGGCGGCATCGGCTGCCCCGATGCTCGATACTCGTGTCGTATGCGTTGTCCGGCGGATTGGCGGCCGGAAGAGCCACCCGGATTTACACCGGGTCCGAGGCGAATGCCTGGACCGTAACCTAGGTTTTGCGGCGGTGCAACATAAGTGGCGCTTAGTCAGCCGGTGAGCGTTTGAGAGCCGCCTTGACTAAACGTGATGATCTAATGCTGAGCCGCTGCCCCGTGGTTCGTCATGGCACGCGAAGGCGTGGATGCTCGGCCTTCGCCGAGCATGACGTGGGGGAAGGCCCGGCTCAAACTCGTGAGATGTGACTTCACCCCCTGAATTAGACCGGCGGAGCCGCGCACCACGCCCCGCGCTTGCTACCAATTGTCAGGGCGTGCGGGTGATCCGGCGGCGGCGCTCCGCGCTGGTCAACTGGTCGGTGATGAAGGCGTGGGCGTGGCGCGCGAGATCGATATTGTCGTCCCAGGTGTTGCGCCAGATCCCGGTGATGATCGAGAGATCCTTGTCCACCACAGCGGAGGAAAAAGATTCGAACGTCACGGTATCGGTATAGCCGTTGTCGAGCAGCGCATCGAAAATTGGCGGAAACTCGATGGTGCCGGCGCCGAGATAGCCGCGATTGCTTTCGCCGATATGGAAATAGCCGAGCCGGTCACCGGCGGCGCGAATGGCGTCGGCGGGGTTGGCCTCCTCGATGTTCATGTGGAAGACATCGAGATGGAGATAGACATTCGGCTCGCCGACCTCTTCGAGAAAGGCGAGACCCTGGGCCGTGGTGTTCAGCAGGTTGCTCTCGAAGCGATTGACGATTTCGAGGTTGAGGGTGACGCCAGCGGCAGCCGCGGCGCGCGCGACTTTGCGGATGGTGTCGATGCTGTTCTGCCGGCCGCGCGCCGTCGGCATGGTCATGTATTTGCTATGGGCCGAAAACAGGATGCCGCCGAGCTTCTTGGCCCCGAGATCGCGGGCGACCGACACCGCTTCCAGCAACACGCGCTCGCCCGCCGCGACGACGCTTGCGTCCTCGCTGGAGATGTCGTTCGCGGGCAGCAGTCCCATCGTCACGGCGATGCCTATTTTCCGCTCCGCCATCTTGCGGGCGAAGGAGGGCACATCGAATTTCTTCGGGTCGAGACGAGGGAATTCGATCAGCGTGTAGCCAAGCTCCGAGGAGCGTTCGAGCGCGCGATCGAGATCCGCAGGGGTCGAGCCGGCCGACCAGACGAAGGCATGGATGCCGATGGGGTTCATGTTTTAGGCGTTCTCCGGTTAGGGCGGCGGTTTTGGCGCTATTTCGCCAGAAGATCCTTGAGCGTCGCGATCACGCCGCGGTCGGCGATCGAACGGCGGCTCGCCTCGAAAGCCTCGCGGAAGCGTTGAGAGCGATCCATGCCGAGGCCAGCGAAAACCGGCAGCGACAGGAACCTCGCGGGATCGGGATCTTTCGCGGTGGCCCGCTCGGCATCGGTCAGTCTGGGCTCGGGCGTCGTGAAGTGCTCGCCCTTGTCGTCCACCCCGCCGAGGCAGCGGGCAAAGGCGGCGAGGAGGAAGGCGAGGCGGCGCGGATCGCCATCCTTCTCGATAACGGCGCGGATCGTATCGCCCGCGAAGATCGGAATGCGTGACGCACCATCCGAAGCAATGCGGATCGTCTGATCGCGTGTCGCGGGGTTGAGGTAGCGCTCGAGGAGTTTGTCGCGGTAGCCGGTCAGCGACATGCCCGGCGGGGCCGCGAGCAGCGGGATCACATCGCGATCCCAGAATTGCCGCAGCAGCTCCGCGATCTGCGGGTCCGCCACAGTCTCATGGACCAGCCGGTAGCCGGCGACGGTGCCGGGGAAAGCCAGCATGCTGTGTGACGCGTTGAGCATGCGGAGTTTGATCTGCTCATAGGCCCAGACGTCGTTCGTCATCTGCACACCGACGGTCTCGAACTTCGGGCGCCCGTAGCGGAAGTGATCCTGCATCACCCACTGGACGAAATCCTCGCAGAAGATCGGGATCGCGTCGTCGATGCCGCTGGCGGTGTTGAGGCGGCCGCGATCCGCCTCGCTGGTCGCGGGCGTGATGCGATCGACCATGCTGTTCGGGAAGTCGATCTCGGCTTCCATCCAATCCGCGAGCTTGGGGTCGCGGGCGCGGGCGAAGCTGGTATATGCGAGCTTCGCGACATCGCCGTTGTGCCGGAGATTGTCGCAGGAGAGGATGGTGAAGGGTGCGATGCCCTGCGCGCGCCGGCGAGACAGCGCTTCGGCGACGAAGCCGAAAGCAGTGCGCGGGTTGGTGGGATTGGCGAGGTCGTGGACGATATCCGGCGCGTTGAGCCGGAACTTATGCGTCTCATCGTCGATGTTGTAGCCACCCTCGGTCAGCGTCATCGTGACGATGCGGATCGCGGGATCGACGAGGCGCTTCAGCACCGCCTCGGGATCGGCTGGCGCAAAGAGATAGTCGACGATCGAGCCCACGACTGCGATTTCGGGCGGTGCCGCGGGGGGACAAACGGTGATGGTGTAGAGGTAGTCCTGCTCGGGGAAGGCCGCCGCCTTGGCGCGCTCGGGCGGATTGTCGAGCAGGCCGATGCCGAGCAGCGCCCAGTCATCATGGCCGCCGGCGGCGATCAGCTTGTCGAGATAGACCGCCTGATGGGCGCGGTGGAAATTGCCGACGCTGAAATGCGCGATGCCGGGGCGCAGGCGCCCGCGGACATAGCGCGGCACCGCGACGGCTGAGGGCAGCGACGTCAGGGTTGCGTTGCTCAAAGTGACCATGGATCTCTCCCCTAAGCACGCCTCGCCGCCGTCGAGGTTGACAGGTGGGCGGGCCGCCGCTTGATCTGTGCCGGTCATAACCGGCGGCGGGGAGAGAAGACACCGATGGACCTCGGTCTTCAAGGGCGGAGCGCAATCGTCTGCGCCGCGAGCAAGGGGCTGGGCCGCGCCTGCGCCCTGGTATTGGCGGGCGAAGGGGTCGCGGTGACGATCACCGGCCGCGACGAGGCTCGGCTGAAGGCGACGGCGGCGGAAATCGGATCCGCGACCGGCGCGGTGGTGCTGTTCGCGCCCGGCGATATCGCGACCGAGGCGGGCCGCGCCGCCGCGCTGAGCGCCTGCCCCTCGCCCGATATTCTGGTGAATAATGCGGGCGGCCCGCCGCCGGGCGACTTTCGGGACTGGGAGCGCGAGGATTGGATCAAGGCGCTCGACGCCAATATGCTGGCGCCGATCGCCATGATGAAGGCGGTGGTGGATGGGATGATCGACCGGAAGTTCGGGCGGATCGTGAACATCACCTCGGCTTCGGTGAAGTCACCGATCCCTAACCTCGGCATGAGTAATGGCGCACGGTCCGGGCTGACGGGATTTGTCGGTGGCCTGTCGCGGCAGGTCGCGCGTCACAACGTGACGATCAACAATCTGCTACCGGGTCCGTTTTTGACCGATCGGTTGAAAACGACGATGGCGGGGGCCGCGAAGGCTGCAGGTAAGAGCGTTGACGAGATTTCGGCTCAGCGCGCCGCGCAGTCGCCGGCAGGGCGTTTCGGCGATCCAGACGAGTTCGCCAGGGCCTGCGCTTTTCTGTGCGCGGCGTCGTCCGGCTACATCACGGGCCAAAATCTGCTCCTCGACGGCGGAGCATTCAACGCCTCCTTCGGCTAAGGCGAGTCTGTATTATCCGAAGCGCGTAGCTTTCCCCTCCCTGCAAGGGAGGGGTTGGGCGGGTTCGTTCGGGCGCTGTCAGCTCGACCTGTCGCCGCAAGCACCCACCCCCAGCCCCTCCCTTGCAGGGAGGAGAAAAACGGCTACTCCGCGCCCCCCGCCTTGGTCGGCGTGAATGACGGTGGGTCGCTGGCGGGAAAGCTGTGGTCGAGGTCGACGTCGATCCCTTCCTTTTCCTCCATCGGCTCGGGTGGCGCATCTGGAAGAAGCTCGTAGTCGTCTTCCAGCATCTCCGCGCGCACCCAGAATTCTTCCTCACGCCCCTCGGGCGATCCCTCCTTCTCCCAGAGGGCGTAGGCACGTTCCCGGATCCGGCTCTCACGATCCTGGCTGTCAGACATCGGCTTTCCCCCTCCTGAGCGCCGGATTCTCGGCCGGCTCCGCGCCATGGAGATTCGGATGAGGGGCGGCGGCGTCAAGGGACAGAAGGGGAACGATGTGGCGTTCGGATGAAGACAATCCAGCTT
The DNA here is from genome assembly GCF_009766125.1 of Acidisoma sp. S159. Lineage (NCBI taxonomy): Bacteria > Pseudomonadati > Pseudomonadota > Alphaproteobacteria > Acetobacterales > Acidocellaceae > Acidisoma > Acidisoma sp. S159. The sequence continues at coordinate 259,109 of NZ_LMUG01000032.1, read as the reverse complement.
GCGACGATCCCGCAGGCCGAAAACGCCAGGAAGCCGACCATCGGCCGCGCTGTGCCATCCGCCAAAAGACCCATCAGCGCCGTTATGACCGAGCTGCAGGCGAATTCGACGCAGCTGCCGATGGCGGCGGCGGCGCCCGCGATGGCGCCCATCGGCTCCATGGCGGTGAGGAAGGCCGGGGCCAGGATCAGGCCGAGGCAGGTGAAGATGAAGAGGGTCAGCGCGACGAACGGCCAGAGCAGGGTCATGCCGCTAAACACCAGGACGGCGAGCGTGATCGTCGCGATGGCCGTCGCGAAGGCTGCGCCACCGAGCAGCCGGGGCGTGCCAAACTTGCGCATCATCGGCGCGTTGAATTGGCTGATGCCGATCAATGCGATGGCGTGGCAGGCGAAGAGAACGCCGAAGGTTGTCGGCGACAGGTGATACAGCGTGACGATGACGAAGGGCGAGCCCGAGATGAAGGTGAAGAGAATCGCCTGGGCGAAAGCCGCGATCATGATCGGTGCCATGAAGGTGCGGTTTCGCAGCAGGCGCCCGTAGGTCAGCAGGATCAGCGTCGGCCGCGCGCTGACGCGGTCAGCCGGTGCCAGCGTTTCCGGCAGCAGAAACCAGACCATCACCGTGACCGCGGCGCAGATCACGATCAGCACGCCGAAGATCAGCCGCCAGCTGGTGTACTGGACCAGGAATCCGCCGAAGACCGGCGCCAGGATGGGCGAGACGCTGAGCGAGAGCATCGCCAGGGAGAGCAGCCGCGCGGCATCCGGGCCGGTATATTCGTCGCGGATCACCGCCATGGGAACCACGAAGGCGGCGGCCGCGCCAAGGCCCTGGAAGAAACGCGAGACGATCAGCGTTTCGATGGAGGGGGCGAAGGCAGCACTGACGGAGGCGATGGCGAAGATGCCGAGGCCGACGAAGATGGGCAACCGGCGGCCGATGCTGTCCGACACCGGGCCGTAGATGATCTGCCCCGCCCCGAGCGCCACGAAGAAGCTCGTCATGCTGAGCTGGACGGTGCCGGGATCCGTGTGCAGGTCCGCCGCGATGGCGGCGAAGCCTGGGATGTACATGTCGATCGCGAAGGCGCCGATGGCGATGAGAAGCCCGAGTACGATGGCGCGGCGATAGAGGGACGGGCCGGCCATGAAGAGCGCCTCGGTTAGCTGCGCGGCATCGCACCGCGGAATGCAGGAGTGGCCGAAGCCGGATCGGGTTCACGGCATGCCGAGGCAGCCATCGCCGTCTTATAGCAGCCGAGGCTGTAAGCCGAAGGCATGCGTTTGCATGGCACTCGCCGCGGGGCGTGATCTCTGCACTCCCATGCAGGGGGGAGAAGGCTCTGCGTCCCTGAAACAGTCTCGAAAGGCCCGGCAGCGGCCGCCTATGCCGCCAAGCCGTAGCGGCCTGCGGCAAGCCCTACGCAGCCGGGGTCGGCGATGAAGAGCGCGCCGGCGAGGGGTTCGCTTTCGCGCTCGTAAGCGGCGGTGGTGATCGCGAGGCGGTCGAAGTTTGGGCCGCAGAAGGTGCAGGAGGTCACGCGGGAAGCGGGCACCGTGATGCCGCGGTCAAAGCTGCCGTCCGGATGGAACCGGCTCACCCGGCCGCCATCCCAATGCGCGACCCACAGCCCGCCCTCGGCATCGCAGGTCATGCCGTCCGGATAGCCGTCCGCCTCGGCGAAGTGGATATGCGGACGCTTTGCCGAGAGCATGCCGCCCGGCGCCCGTTTGAAGGCGTAGACCGTGCGGGCGGGAGAATCCGTGTGATAGAGCGTCGCGCCGTCTGGGCTGATGGCTGGCCCGTTCGTGACGGTATAGCCGGCGTCGAGCTGAGCCACCGCGCCGCCCGGCGCTATGGTGAAGAGCGCGCCGATGGGGGCGCTTTCCTTGTCATCCATGGTGCCGCAATAGACACGGCCGGTCGCATCGGCCTTGGCGTCATTGAAGCGAGCAGTGGGTGGCAGCGCCAACCGCCAGTCGAGGTTCCGCAGGATTTCGACTGGGGCGCCCGGAATGAAGCTGGCGTAGACGATGCTGTCTTCCAGCCCGACCAGAAAATCCCCCGAGCCCGCGCATTCGACGAGCCAGCAGACGCGGCGCGGCATCGCCCATTGCTGAACCCCGGAACCGTCGATCGCGCAGGAGAGGACGCGCTTTCCCAGGATATCGACGAAGAAGAGCCGGTTCCGGCTGGGCGACCAGAGCAAGCCCTCGCCAAGTGTGGCGCGGCCCTTCCAGATCGGCAGCGCCTGGATGTCTCGGGTCTTCGGCATCATGCAACCCCTGGTTAGTAAGCGCCGCACCCTGCCGCCAGCGCGCGGTCCCGTCCATGGCCCAGGTTTCCGCTTCGGCCCGGCGCGGATATAGCTGGAGGGCGTTTTTCGGAGACCGCCATGCCCGCCGATCCCTCGCCTTTCTTTGCGACCGCCGAAGGCAAGCGTTTGGTTGCCGCACGCGATGACGAGGCGTGGCGGCAGTGGGGTCCCTATCTCAGCGAACGCCAATGGGGAACGGTGCGGGAGGATTACAGCCCGAACGGCGATGCCTGGACCTATCTCACCCATGACCAGGCGCGCAGCCACGCGTATCGCTGGGGCGAGGATGGGCTGGCCGGCTTCGGTGAGCGCTATCTGCGCTGGAACCTCGGCCTCGCGCTGTGGAACCGCGAGGACCCGATCATCAAGGAGCGGCTGTTCGGTCTCGCCAACGAGGAGGGAAATCACGGCGAGGATGTCAAGGAACTGTATTATTACCTCGATGGTACGCCGACCCATTCGTACATGCGGATGCTTTACAAATATCCACAGGCAGCCTTCCCCTACGACCATCTGGTGCATGAGAATGCCGGCCGTGGCTACGAGGAACTCGAATACGAGCTGATCGACACGGGGCTTTTCGACGAGAGCCGCTACTTCGACATCTTCGTGGAATATGCCAAGGCGGCGCCAGACGACATCCTGATGCGCATCACCATCGCCAATCGCGGCCCGGACGCCGCGACGCTGCATGTTCTGCCTCAGCTTTGGGCGCGCAATATCTGGAGCTGGAATCCGGGTCATGCCAAACCGGTGGTGCAGGGGCTGTCGCCGCGCGAGGCGGCGGCGCGGCATCCCGAATTGCCGGAGATGCGGCTTCATCTGGGGCAGGAAGCGCGCATGCTGTTCTGCGAGAATGAAACCAACCGGCCGAAGCTTTTCGGCGATGCGGCCACCGGCACTTTCAAGGACGGCATCAACGACTTCCTGGTGGGCGGCAAGCGGGAGGCGATCAATGCCGATGCGCGCGGCACCAAGGTGGCGGCGGATCACCTGGTCACGGTAGCCGCCGGAGGGGAGCAAGTGCTGCGGCTGCGCTTCCGCCCGGCGACGGTCATCGGCGACGCCTTCGAGGATTTCGACAAGGTTTTCGCTGCCCGCATCGCGGAGACCGAGGAATTCTATGCCGTGGTTCAGGACGGCGTGACCAACGAGGATGCGCGACATGTCCAGCGCCTGGCGCTGGCCGGCATGCTGTGGTCGAAGCAGCTCTATCACTACGATGTTCGGGAATGGCTGAAGGGCGACGAAGGCCAGCCGCCGCCGCCGGAAAGCCGTTTCCACGGCCGCAATGCCGATTGGGGTCATGTGCGGAACGAGGACATCATCTCGATGCCTGACAAGTGGGAATATCCCTGGTACGCCTCCTGGGATCTCGCCTTCCATGCCCTGCCGCTCGCGATGGTCGATCCCGAATACGCGAAAGAGCAAGTGCGGATGGTGACGCATGACAATTACATGCATCCGAACGGCCAGCTTCCCGCCTATGAATATGCCTTCGGCGACGCCAACCCGCCGCTACAGGCCTGGGCCGCTTTCCGTGTGTATCAGATGGACCGGGAGATGCGGGGCGTCGGCGATATCGACTACCTCAAGCACATCTTTAACAAGCTCGCGCTCAATTTCACTTGGTGGGTGAACCGCAAAGATGCCGATGGGCGCAATATCTTCCAGGGCGGTTTTCTGGGGCTCGACAATATCGGTATCTTCGATCGCTCGAAGCCCTTGCCGATGGGCGGGCAGCTCAGCCAATCGGATGCTACGGCCTGGATGGCGATGTATGCGCTGAACCTCATGCGCATGGCGATCGAGATCGCGATGGTTGATCGCGTTTATCAATCGATGGCGGCGAAATTCTTCGAGCATTTCTTGTATATCGCCGAGGCGGCCGCCAAGCATGGCGGGTTGTGGGACGATCAGGACGAGTTCTTCTACGACCAGCTCAATCTTCCCGATCGCGAGGCGATCCCGATCCGCAGCCGCACGATGGTGGGGCTCATGCCGCTCTTCGCGGTCGATGTGCTGCATGTGACCGATGCGCCGAAGCTGCCGGAATTCGCGCAGCGCATGCATTGGTTCCTGGAGCACCGGCCGGACCTCGCCGATCTCGTGTCGCACTGGAATGTGCCGGGTATGGAGGAGACGGCACTGCTCTCCATGCTGCGCGGCCATCGCGTTAACCGGCTGCTGTGGCGGATGCTGGATGAGGAAGAGTTTCTTTCGCCGCATGGCGTGCGCAGCGTCTCAAAGGCGCATGAGGGCGATCCCTATGTCTTCGAGTGGAACGGCGAGACATTCGAATTGCCGTATTGGCCGGCGGAATCACGGTCGGGCCTGTTTGGCGGTAACTCGAATTGGCGCGGCCCGATCTGGATGCCGGTGAATTATCTTCTGATCGACAGTCTGCGGCAGTTTCACAACTATTATGGCGATGAGTTCCAGGTTCCTTGCCCGGCCGGATCGAAGACGATGATGACCTTGGAGCAGGTCGCGAATGAGCTGTCGCGGCGGCTCACCACGCTGTTCACGCGGGATGCCGATGGGCGCCGGCCGGTGCATGGTGACCACCCGCTGCTACAGAACGACCCGCATTTCCGCGACCTGCCGCTGTTCTATGAATACTTCAACGGCGATACCGGCCGGGGCTGCGGCGCCTGTCATCAGACCGGCTGGACAGGTCTGGTGGCCTTGCTGATCCGGGACGCGGCACTGTGAGCGACGCGTCCCGAGAACCGCAAACGCTGCCCTTTTCGCCGAGCGAGCGGAGCTTCCTGCGGCAGGAACTCGGGGCGGCCTTCGGTCATCGCAAATCCCTGGCACAGGGCATCGGCGTCGCGGTCTGGACCACGGGGCCGCGCAAAGGCGAGCCCAAGGTGCCGCCGGTTCTCGCCGGTCTGGTGGCGCGTGGAATCATGGACATGCCCGCTGAAGACCTCGGGCGCCGTGCCTATTTCACGCAGACGGGACTGGCGGCGCTGCGCGTGCTGTATGAGGACGGGCGCTACCTCGATCCCGATCGTTTTGGACATCTGCGGGAGGAGCTTGGACTTTGACAGGAACACGGCGATGAGCACGGATCCCTATAAGCTGCTCGGCGTCGCGAAGGATGCCTCCCAAAAGGACATTCAGAAAGCCTATCGCGCCCTCGCCAAGAAGCTGCATCCCGATCTCAATCCAGGCGACAAGGAAGCGGAACGGAAGTTCAAGGAAATCGCCTCAGCCAATGCGCTGCTGAGCGATGAGGAAAAGCGCGGCCGTTTCGATCGCGGCGAGATCGACGCGGCGGGGGTCGAGGTGCCGCAGCGGCGATATTACCGCGACTATGCGGGGGCGGAGGGGCCGGGCCACGCCTATGACACCGGCGCGGGCTTCGCCGATCTGAGCGAGGATGACGACCTTCTCTCCGCCATCTTCGCCAATCGCGGGCGGCGGCCTTTCCATATGCGAGGTGGCGATCTGCGGTATCACCTCGATCTCGATTTCCTCGACGCGGTGAATGGTGTCACGCGGCGGGTGACGATGCCGGATGGTGCGGCACTCGACATCACCATTCCGCCCGGCACGCGGGAAGGCCAGGCGCTGCGGCTGAAGGGCAAGGGCGAGCCCAGTCCGGGGGAGGGTCCGCCGGGCGATGCCCTCATCGAGGTTTCGGTGCGGCCGCATCCGTTTTATGTGCGGGATGGGAACGACGTGCGCCTCGATGTTCCGATTTCGATCAACGAGGCGGTGCTTGGCGGAAAGATCGCGGTCCCGACGCCAGCCGGTCCGGTCAACGCGAATTTGCCGCCTGGCACCAATACCGGGCGGGTGTTGCGCCTGCGTGGGCGCGGGGTTCCGCTGCCGGAGGGCGGTCGGGGGGATGTCTACATCACGCTCAAAATCGTGCTGCCTGACGCGCCAGATCCGGCGCTGGAGGCTTTCGTCGAAGGTTGGGAAGCAGGGCGCGACCAAGCGCCAAGGCGGGAGATGGGCGTATGAGCTTCGACCTTGAGGAAATGCGGCAAATCACAAGGGTCGATGTCATCACGTTGGAGACCTGGGTCGCGGAAGGCTGGCTGGTGCCTGAGGCCGGCGCGCCGGCGCGGCGCTTCACCCAGGTCGATGTGGCGCGGGCGCATCTCATCCAGGATCTCCGCGAGGAGATGGGCGTGAACGACGAAGGCGTCGCCCTCATTCTCCAATTGATCGACCAAATCCATGGCCTGCGCCGCGCGCTGCGGGGGGTGCGGCCGGTGAGTGAGGGGTGAGGGGGCGTGGATATCGCTAAATCTGTGGTCGATTCGTCATGCTCGGCGAAGGCCGAGCATCCGCGCCTTTGCTGCGTCCCGAAGGCAAGGCGTGGATGGCACGCCTTCGCGCGCCATGAGGGATCTTTTGGATCACGGTTCAGAATCAGATCATCAAGGGACTGCCTGCTCTTAAGGCGCTTTCGCCACCGCGCAGTTGTGGTCCTGTAGGTACTCGCCGCTGCCCATGTTTCCCTTCGCCGGTTCGGCCAGGCCGTCGAGCAAAATGAAACCTGGCGCGCCCCCAGCGAAATTCTCGCCCGCGACGACCAGCGTATGCCGGCCCATATCGGCCGAGGCGCCTGGTTCGCCGGTCGCCAGCAGCTTGAACGGGTTCTGCCGCTCGAGGCTCATCCCCATGATCCGCATCGCGCGGTAGGGCTGCCCGACGAGCGGCTCTGGAAAGGGCGCCCAGGTAGTGCCGATCGTCGCCGCATGGCGGGCCAGGGCATTCCGGACATCGATGCGGATGCAGTCCATGTGAATATGAAGCTGCTGCTGGCTGCGGCCATAGATCGAGTTGATCGCGAGGCTGAGATCCTGGCGCGGCAGATCCTCCTCGGCTTGAGCGCGGACGAAGCCAATCTGAGTCCAGGCGTCGCCGAAATAGTTCCGTGCCCCCGGCGTGAGCAACGCGGGACTCTCGATCCCGGTCAGCCGTGCCGTCGGGATCAGCAGGTACTGCGTATGGCCGACGATGTCCTTGAGGATCGCATAGCCGCCCTTGAGGTCGACGCGGGTGCAGGGCAGCGGGCTGCCGACATGCAGCTGGTCGGGCACGCAGCGGTTATGAACGATCTTCCACAGGATATTCGGATCGGTCGCCGCCCCCAGGAAAATGATAGGCGCGAAGACCGCCACCAGCGCGAGAGCGCCCGTTACAACGCGCCGCCAGCCGAGCGGGACCCCTAGGATTGTCATCACAGCCCTTCCCCGCCGCCGATAGGTTGCATTTTAGCGGAGTGCCACGAGGATGTCCCGCTCCCCTGAAGCTCAGGAGGCCGCCGCGTGACGATCGAAATCCGACTGCTCCTCTGGACCGTTCTGTTCGGCCTTGTCCAATCGGTGGCGACCGGCGTCGCGGTCATGCGGCAGCGCGGCGTTACCTTCACGTCGGGCGCGCGGGACGATCAAAGGCCGATCACCGGGTGGGAGGGGCGCGTCGTCAGGGCCTTCGCCAATTTTATGGAGACCTTTCCGTTCTTCGCGGTCGTCGTGCTGGCGGGCGCCTTCCTGCAACGACATGGCGCGCAGACTGTCATCGGGTGCTATCTCTATTTTTGGGGCAGGATTGTTTATTGGCCCCTTTATGTCGGCGGCGTGCCTTATGCGCGCTCGCTCTGCTACGCCGTTGCAACTCTGGGTATCGTTTTGGTGTTCACCGGCATCACCGGTTGAAAATAGATTGCATTCCATGCTGCGCTGCGGCATAAGCCAGCCATGATTGTTCGCGAGGCGCGCGAACCTTGAGCCCGCTTGGGCCTCGCCATACAGGCGGCGGCCAGTTCGGACCTCATCTCTTCCGGGCAATCTCCCTGAACCTGTTCCACTCCGCATCGCGCGGGGAGCACGGACACGACCCGCCGGCGCACTTGGCCCCGGCGGCGTGGAGAGTCTTGCTTTGTCTTCTACCCAATCACCACCGACCACCGACGGCAGCTTTGATACGCTCGGCCTTATCGAGCCACTGCGCCGCATCCTGACCGATCTGAAATTCACCGCGCCGACGCCGATCCAGGCTGGCGCCATCCCCAAACTGCTCGAAGGGCGTGACCTGCTCGGCGTCGCGCAGACCGGTACCGGCAAGACCGGCGCCTTCGCCCTGCCCATCATCCAGCACCTCCTCGCCGACAAGCGCCGGCCCAAGCCCTACGGCACCCGCGCGCTGATTCTGGCGCCGACGCGCGAACTCGCTCTGCAGATCGAGGAGAGCATCCGCCGCTTCTCGGCCGGTACCGGCATCCGCACCGTCGCCATTCTCGGCGGCGTCGGCCGTAGCCCGCAGGTCCAGAAGATGCAGCGCGGCACCGACGTCGTCGTCGGCACGCCGGGCCGCATCAAGGACCTGATGAGCACTAGGGAGCTGTTGCTCGACCAGGTGAGCCATTTCGTCCTCGACGAGGGCGACCAGATGCTTGACCTAGGCTTCATCCGCGATATCCGGACGATCATGGCTGCGCTTCCGGCGCAGCGTCAGTCGATGCTGTTCTCGGCCACGATGCCGACCGAAGTCGCCAAGCTCGCCACCAGCCTGCTGCGCAACCCGGTTCGCGTTCAGGTCGAAAGCGAGACGCCGACACCGGACCGGATCGAGCAGCATGTCCATTTCGTCGAGGCTTCGGCGAAGCGGGCGCTGCTGGTGACGCTGCTACGTGACCCGGCCTTCTCGCGCGTCATTGTCTTTGCCCGCACCAAGCGCGGCGCGGATCGTGTCGCCGAATACCTGGAAGCCGCCGGCATCCCCGCCGAGGCGATGCATGGCAACAAAAGCCAGAATGCGCGCGTGCGCAGCCTGGATCGCTTCAAGAACGGCCAGGCGCGGGTGTTGGTCGCGACCGATCTCGCGGCGCGGGGCATCCACGTGACGGACATCAGCCACGTCATCAACTTCGACCTGCCGAACGAGCCTGAGAGCTACGTCCATCGCATCGGCCGCACCGCGCGTGCTGGCGCCTCGGGCATTGCTCATGCCTTCTGCGACTCGAGCGAGCAGAGCTTCCTGCGCGCCATTCAGCGCTTGACGGGTGTGGTCATGCACGTCGCCGGGCCGCGGCCTTCCGCGCCACTGGTGCCGGGCGCGACCGCCGAGGTGGTGCCGATGCGCCCGGTTCACACGCCGCAGCAGCAGACGGAGGCCGAGCGACCGAAGCGCCGCAGCCGCCGCTCCGGCTCCGGCCGCCGGTCGCGGGCCGCCTAAAGCTAAGAGTCTTACCGGCCAGGCTTTCAGGCTCATTCTCGCCGTAACGGGCGGGGATGGGCCTGAAGCTTTTTTGGGGCTGGACGGAACCGGGTCGGGGAAGGCATGAGCCCCAACCCTCTACCCACTCGCATGGACTCTCGCTGATGGCCGTCTACACGGAAGTTACGGATGAGGCGCTCGCCGAGTATCTCATCGCCTATGACATCGGCGAGATGGTGGCCTTTCGCGGCATCGCGGAGGGGGTCGAGAACAGCAACTACATGCTGCGCACGACCTCGGGCGATTTCATCCTCACGCTGTATGAGAAGCGCGTCGATCCCGAGGAACTGCCGTGGTTCCTCGGCCTCATGGAGCATCTGTTCGAGCATGGCGTGACCTGCCCCCGGCCAGTCCGTGCGCGCGATGGCGAGGCGCTGCGCATGCTGGCGGGCCGCCATGCCGCGATCACCACCTTTCTTCCGGGCGTCTGGCCACGGCGCCCGCAGGTCGTGCATTGCGGGCCGCTCGGCGAGGCGCTCGCCCGTCTCCATCTTGCCGGTCAAGGCTATGCGCCGGCGCGCTTCAATGCGCTGGGACCCTCCGGCTGGCCGCCGTTGCTGGCCCGCAGTCTTGGACGCGGTGAGGAAGTCGCCGCAGGGCTGGATGCGGAGGCCGAGCGGTCTGTGGCGGAGGTCATGGCGAACTGGCCGAGCGGATTGCCGATCGGTCATATCCACGCCGATCTTTTTCCCGACAATGTATTCTTCCTCGACGGCCGAATTTCCGGACTGATCGACTTCTACTTCGCCGCAACCGACATCCTGGCCTATGACCTCGCGGTCTGCCTCAATGCCTGGTGCTTCGAGACGGACGGCACCTTCAACGTGACACGTGGCCGGGCGCTCATCGCGGGCTACAACGCGGTGCGGCCGCTGAGCGAGGCCGAGGAGGCGGCGCTGCCGGTGCTGGCCCAGGGCGCGGCGCTGCGTTTCCTGCTCACCCGCCTCTACGATTGGCTCTACACGCCGGAGGGCGCGCTGGTGACGCGGAAGGATCCGCTGGAATATCTCCGCAAGCTGCGCTTCCACCATCATGCGCGGGGGGTGCGGTCCTATGTCGGCTGAGGACGCGCTGGCGCTCGTCGAGATTTGGACCGATGGCGGCTGCAAGCCCAATCCCGGCCCCGGTGGCTGGGCGGCGATCCTGCGTTTCGGCACGGTGGAGCGCGAGTTGTCCGGCGCTGAGGCGGTGACGACGAATAACCGCATGGAGCTGACGGCGGCGGCCGAAGCGCTGGAAGCTTTGACGCGGCCCTGCACGGTCGCGCTGCATACCGACAGCGAATATCTGCGCAACGGCATCACCCGCTGGACCACGGGATGGGTACGCAAGAATTGGCGCAGCGCCTCGGGCGATCCGGTGGCGAATATCGATTTGTGGAAACGCATCCTGGCCGCGGCGCAGCGCCACGAGATCGACTGGCGCTGGGTGCGCGGCCATTCCGGCGACACGATGAACGAGCGGGCGGATGTGCTGGCGACGGAAGCGCGGGCGAAGTTGGGAGGCTAACAAGCTGCGAGCGTTCGTCGCCGACACCTAGGCGATTTCGATCTCCAGTACCGTCATCGCCGGGCGGCCGCCTCCGGTTTCCACCACCTCTCCCGGGACCGCGCCCAGGAGAGCCTGGGCGACGGGGGAGGCCCAACTCAGTAACCCCGCCGCTGGATCGGCCTCATCCTCGCCGACGATGCGGTAACGCTGGGTGGCGCCATTGGCTCGGCGCAGTGTGACGGTGGTGCCGAAGGCGACTTCTTCAGGCGTGGCGGGTGGCTCGGTCAGCTGCGCGGTCGTTCGCCTGCTGCGCCAGTAGCGGAGGTCGCGGGCGAGGGCGGGGCGCGCCGGATCCTCGGCCGCAAGGGCGGCGAGATGCGCTTCTAGCCTCGCCGCCTCCGCCTCGATCGCGGCGAGGCCGCTTGGGGTGACGAGGTTGGGCATCGCGCTCACCGGCCGCTCCGGCAGAACGGCGGCAGCGGCGGCAGCGGCATCTTCGGAGACGAAAGCGCGGCTCATCCTGGCGCATCCTTGAATGGCGGCCTCGTTCGAGATCGCCGGACCGAGACTTATGCGCCCTGGCCAGCGTCTCAAGCGCAAAACATTCTTCGGGCACTGTTGAACACACGCTCATCAAGACTAGGATCGCCGCTCGCGAGGAGCTGGAGACGCGATATGGCCGAGGATGTGAGCGTGACCTTCCCGGGAGACGGACCGGGCGAAGTGCTGCGGATCGCCGCCTGGCGCTTCCATGGTTCGGGCAGCGGCCCGGTCGTCCACCTGCAAGCGGGTGTCCATGCCGACGAAATTCCGGGCATGATCGTGCTGGACCAGCTTCTGCCACGCCTCGCCACGGCAGAGCGGCGGGGGCTGTTGCGCGGCACTGTTACGGTGGTGGCGCAGGCTAATCCGCTGGGACTCAGGCAGTTCCGGCAGGACCGGCTGCTCGGGCGCTTCCACGAGGCAGGCTCGCGCAATTTCAACCGGCATTTTCCCGCCTCGATTGCTCACCCCGATGCGACCAGCTTTTCAGCTTGGCAGAGCACGCTCTACGCGCTGTCCGAGGGGGCCGAGATCGTGCTCGACCTGCATACGGATGCCGAGGCGATTTCCTACATCTATGTGCACCGCGACTTCTGGCCGAAGGCGGAGGCGCTTGGCGCAGCCTTTGGCGCCGAGCTCGCGATCCTGTGGGATTTCGACAACAGCGGCGCCTTCGAGGAGGCCGCGGCGGCGCGGCTATTATCCCATCAGGGACCTCAGCGTTTGACCAGCACGGTGGAGCTGCGTGGCCAGGCCGATACCGATCCCGCGACGACCGAAGCGGATGTCCGTGGTCTGTACGATTTCCTCGGCCATGTCGGAGCGATTGAAGGGGCCGATGCGCTGCCGCCCTGGCGGGGTATCGCGGTGCCGATCCAGAATATCGAGACGATCTTCGCGCCCTCCGCCGGGCTCATCGCATTTCCGCTGCCTTTAGGCGCGACCGTCGCGGCGGGGGAGGAGGTGGCGCGGCTGCTGCCGATGCCGGGCAAGCCCTGGATCAGTCTGCGCGCGCCTCAGGCCGGGCGTATCGTGACGCGGCATCGGGACCGTATCGTCGCCAAGGGCGGGGTGGTGGTGAAGATGACGGGTAATGGGCCTTCCGCGCGCTACACGGGCGGCGCGCTGGATGATTCGCCTTAGCGGCCCGGCCGCAGCACTTTGCCGCGTTCGACGCGGCCGTAGACGCTTTCGATGCCGTAGGTGAGCAGCAAGTAGACGATCGCGACCAGCAGCAGCGGCTCATAGACGTGGAAGGTCTGCGCCCGGACGATATCGGCGGCGCCCAACAGATCCGTCACCGCCACGGTCGAGGCGAGAGCGGTCGCCTTCATCAGCATAACCGTCTCGCCGGCCAGCGCGGGCAGCAGGTTGCGCAGCGTGCGCGGCAGCCAGATGCGGCGGAGCGTGAGTATGCGGCCCATGCCAAAGGCGGAGGCGGCTTCCAACTCGCCGGGTGGAATCGCGCGCATGCCGCTCCGGATGAGTTCGCCCCAATAAGCGGCGTTGCTCAGCACGAGCGTGAGCGCGACATACCAGAAGCCGTTGCGCAGATAGGGCCAGAGTGGTCCCCACCGCAGCCATGGCAGCGCCGCGAAAGCGCTGCCGAGCCCGTAATAGAGGATGTAGATCTGCACGAGCAGCGGAGTGCCGCGAATCACACTCGTGTAGAGTCCGAAGGTTGAGGAGACGACACGCGATCGCGACATGCGGCCGAGCGCGACCCCGATCGCCAGCACGATGCCGAGTGTGCCCGACACCGCGATGAGCAGGATCGTGCATTCCAGCCCCTGTAGCAAAAGCCCAAGGTTCGGCAGGAACCAGGAGAAATTCATCGCGCGCGCACCGGCATCCAGCGCCCGAACCGGCCCTCAATCGACCGGATGCCGATATTGGAAACCAGCGTCATCGCGTAGTAGACGGCGGCCGCGACGACGTAGAACAGGAAATAACGCTGGGTGTAACCGGCCGCCTGCTTCGCGGTGTAGAGCAACTCGCTGTAGCCAACGACGCTGATGAGTGCGCTGTCCTTGATCAGGACCATCCAAAGATTCGACAACCCGCCGATCGCCATCGGCAGCATCGTCGGCAAGATAATGCGGCGGAAAAGCAGGATTCGCGCATGGCCGAAGGCATGCGCGGCCTCGATCTGACCGTAGGGAATTGCCAGGATGGCGCCGCGAATGATCTCCGACGCATAGGCGCCCTGGACCAGCCCGAGCACGATGATCGCAGTCGCGAATCCGCTGATCGGCGCATCGCCGAGACCGATCGCATGCAGCGCTTCGTTGAGGAGTTGCGAACCCAGGTAATACAGCACCAGGATCAGCAGCAGTTCCGGGATGGCACGGCAGATCGTGGTGTAGCCGCGCGCGAGGACGACGAGAGGCGGCACGCGGCTCAGCCGCGCCGCCGCCGTCAGTGTCCCGATGACCAGCCCGCAAATGAATGCGCCAATCGTGATCTCGATGGTGACGAGAGCACCCGAGAGCAGGGCCGGACCCCAGCCATTGGGACCGAAGCCGAGGATTCCGCCCATGCCCTACGAGCCGCGCGGCTTACTTGAAGTCTGCCGGCGGCGGCCAAACGTCGATGCTGAAGTATTTGCGGTCGATCTTGGCGTAGGTTCCATTGTCGCGCACCGCCTGGATAGCGGCGCTGAGCTTCGCCTTCAGCGCGGTGTCGTCGGGCCGAACACCGGCGCCGACGCCGTTGCCGAAGAGGGGGTCGTGCGGCAGCGTGGTCGTGACGAAGCCCTGCCCGGCCGGCGTTTTAGCGAAAGCGTCGGCCGCGATGCCGTCGCAGAGCATCGCATCGATGCGCCCGGAGGTAAGGTCGGCATTCACCTCCTCCTGCGTGTCGTAGGTCTTCACGGTGTTCGTCGGATAATACTTCTTCAGCCAATTGACGAAGATCGTGCCGATCTGCACGCCGATAACCTTGCCCTTCAGCCCCCCCTTCGCGACATCGAGGCCCTCCGCTTTCGGCGCCGTCACATCAACGGGCGTATCGTAATAGGGAATGGTGAAGGCGACGGTCTTCTCGCGTTCGGCGGTGATCGACATCGAGGTGAAGATCACATCGATTTTATGCGCGAGCAGCGCGGGAATGATGCCGTCCCAGGCGATTTCGCTGATCTTGCACTGCGCTTTCATTTGCTCGCAAAGCGCGCGGGCGAGGTCGGGTTCGAAACCTTCCCAAACTCCCGCCGGTGACTTGTACGAGAAGGGCGCATAGGGTTCGGCGGAGATGCCGAAGATGATGGGCGCGTCGGCGCGCGCCGGGATATGCGGCAGCACGGTGACGGCACTCGTCGCGAGGAGCGCGAGCAGCAGGCGTTTCATGGCGTTGATCCTCTCTGAGGTTAGGCGATCAGTGAGCAAGATGCGTGCCGATGAATTGTCGGCAGGCGGCGGTCTGCGGATTGCTGAACAGCTCGCGCGGCGGTCCCTCCTCCTCGATAACGCCGCCGCGCAAAAAGCAGACATGCGAGGCGACATCACGCGCGAAGCGCATCTCATGGGTGACGAGGATCATGGTGCGCCCTTCGTCAGCGAGACCGCGGATGACCTTGAGCACCTCGCCCACAAGTTCGGGATCAAGCGCCGAGGTCGGCTCGTCGAACAACAGCAGGCGCGGGCGGATGGCGAGCGCGCGCGCGATGGCGACGCGCTGTTGCTGGCCGCCGGAGAGAAAGCCGGGATAGACGTCCCGCTTCTCGGTCAGGCCGACGCGTTCCAGCAGGGACATGGCGTGTTCGGTCGCCTCGGCGCGCTTTTCGCCCATGACATGAATAGGCGCTTCCATGACGTTCTGCAGCACCGTGAGATGCGGCCAGAGGTTGAAGCTCTGGAACACCATGCCGACGCCACTGCGAATGCGCGCGAGCTGACGGCGGTCGGCGAGCATGGGGCGGTTGTGGCGATCGTGGCGGATCGCGACTTCCTCGCCGTTCACGACGAGCCGGCCGCCATTGGGCATCTCAAGCAGATTGAGGCAGCGCAGCAGCGTGCTTTTGCCCGAGCCACTGCCGCCGATAAGGGCGAGGACATCGCCCTGGCGGGCGGTCAAGGACACGCCCTTCAGAACCTCGACGGGCCCGAAGCTCTTCCTCAGACCGTCCACTTCGACAAGCTTTGGCAGCATTGCTGCCATGCTAGAACAAGCGAATGCGCTTGTTAAGCACTCGCTCAGGATCTCGGCGAAGATTTTGCGTTCGGGTTACGCGGATGTCGTTTCGTTGAACGGCGCGAGCCCTCTCGCCGCCACTCCGTCATGGCACGCCTTAGCGTGCCATGACGCTTACCCGCTTGTCCGTTGCCTCGCGGCCTTTAGCGGCGCCCCAATTCGCGATCTAACTCAGAAAACGACCGGCGCGTGTTCCAGCCCCAGGGCCTTGGCGACCGCGGCATGCGTGATCTTGCCCTCATGCACATTCAACCCGCCGGCGAAACCAACATCCGCCGCCAGCGCCTTGCGCCAGCCCAGATTGGCGAGCGCCAGCACATAAGGCAGCGTCGCGTGGCTCAGCGCATGGGTGGAGGTGCGGGCGACGCCGCCGGGCATATTGGCGACGCAGTAGTGAACGATGCCGTCCACCACATAGGTCGGGTCGTCATGCGTGGTGGGTTTGCTGGTCTCGAAGCAGCCGCCCTGGTCGATCGCGACATCGACGAGCACGGAGCCCGGCCGCATGCGGCCAAGATGGGCGCGGGTGACGAGCCGGGGCGCCGCCGCACCGGCAACGAGAACGGCGCCGATCACGAGATCGGCCTCCGTCACCGCCTTCTCGATCGCCTCGGTCGTCGAATAGGCGGTCTTGAGCCCGGGACCGAAGAGGTTGTCGAGTTCGGCGAGGCGCGGGAGATATTTGTCGAGGATGGTCACGTCAGCGCCGAGGCCGAGCGCCATCCGCGCGGCATTGGCTCCGACCACACCGCCGCCGAGCACCGCGACCTTGCCGGGCAGCACGCCGGGCACGCCGCCGAGCAGCACGCCCGAGCCGCCATAACTCTTTTGCAGCGAAACCGCGCCGACCTGGATCGACATGCGGCCCGCGATCTCGCTCATCGGCGCCAGCAGCGGCAGGCGCCCCTGCTTGTCGATGACGGTCTCATAGGCGATGGCGGTGACGCCGCTGGCCTGGAGCAGTGCAGTCTGGTGCGGGTCGGGTGCCAAATGGAGATAGGTGAAGAGGGTCTGGCCACGGCGCAGACGCTTGCATTCGACCTCCTGCGGCTCTTTCACCTTCACGATGAGATCGGCTTCGCGGAAGACCTCCTCGGCGGAGGGGGCGATGCGGGCGCCGGCGGCCTGGTACGCCGCGTCGTCATAGCCGATGCCGAGGCCGGCGCGGGTCTCGACGAGAACCTGGTGGCCGGAATCCACCAGCTCGCGTACGGCCGCCGGCACTAGGCCGACGCGGAATTCGTTGTTCTTGATTTCCCTGGGAACGCCGACAAGCATCTTGAGCTCCTGATTCCGACGCACGATTATATGCGATTATTGGCGCTATAACCCGTCAGTTCGTGCTTCTAAGCATCGAGCAGGTCGCGGAAATCTGAATTTTCTGCGAAAACGCGGCAGGAAGTTGCGAACCCATGGCAGACCTGATCGATGAGAAGATCCTGCGGGTGCTTCAGGCGGATGGCAGGATAAGCAATGCCCGCCTCGCCGAGGTCGTCGGGCTGTCGCCCTCAGCCTGCCTGCGGCGCCTGAGGCTGCTGGAACATTCCGGAGTCATTCGCGGTTACACTGCGCTGGTCGATACCGAGGCGCCGGAGCATCTCACCGTCTTCGCGGTTGAGATCATGCTCGAGCGGCAAACGGTCGAGTTCCTGTCGCGCTTCGAGGCGGCGGTGCGGAAATGCCCCGATATCCTCGAATGCTACCTCATGAGCGGCGATTACGATTACCTGGTCCGGGTCGAGGCGCGGGATCCGGCTGATTACGAGCGCGTTCATCGCGACCAGCTTTCGCGTCTGCCAGGCATCACCCGGATCCGGTCAAGCTTCGCGATCCGGCGCGTCGTTGGCGCTTCCTCGCGCGCACAGCCCTGGCCCCGCGAGATGCCCGAAGACTATTCGGCGGGCGAGGGTGCCACGGGCGGCCGCAAGGCGGTGGCGGCAGCGCGTGGGGCGAGGCGCTCGAAAAGCGACATCGCGTAATAGGTCGCCTTGAAGGCGAGCACGGGCAGGCGGGTGCCGCGCTCGCTGCCGAGATTGCCGGCGAGCATCGCAACCAGCCCGTCCCGCATGCGAAAGGCGTTGCGCGGCGCCATGAACATGGCGCGCAGAACCGGCCGGTTGATGCGGTAGATGAGCCAGCCGATGTGGTCCATGCCATGCCGCAGCTTGCGCTCCGCCCGCCGCGCCATCGCGCGGGCTGCTGCTGGATTTTCCAGATAGCGCGAGGCGACCTCCGCGCCGAGTTCGCCGCCGGTCATCGCGAACAGAACGCCACTTGAGAAAACTGGGTCGATGAAGGCGAAGGCGTCGCCGATGAGCAGGTGGTTGGCGCCGGTCGCGGCGGTGGCGCGGTAGGAGTAGTTGCCGGTGCCGAAGACCTCCGAAACGCGTTCCGCCTGCGCCATCCGGGCGTGCAGGGTCGGGCTCATGCGCAGCCGCTGCTCCAGGAAGGCGGCCATGTCGCCGTGCCGTTCCTTGAAGGCGGCCTGGGTGCCGACGAAGCCGATGCTTGTGATCCCGTCGGGCAGCGGAATGGTCCAGAACCAGCCGTCTTGCGTGAGGTGGACCGTGATGTAGCCCGCGCGCTCGGTACCTCTCGTTTCGACGCCGCGATAATGCGCATACGCGGCGGCGGTGTTGTTGCGCTTGCTCGATTCCTTGAGGCCGAGCTTGCCCGCGAGGAAAGTGTCGCGCCCTGAGGCGTCGAGCACGAATTTCGGCGCGAAGACCTGGGTCGCGCCGTCCTCGGTAAGGGCGGTCACCCGCGCGCGGCCGTCACCGCCTTCGGGTTCCATGGCCGTGACGCGCAGCCGCTCGATGCAGCGGGCGCCGCGCTTGCGGGCCTCGGAGAACAGCAGCGCGTCGAACTCGTCGCGGCGGACCTGGTAGGCGTGGCGCGCGCCGGGCAACGGCGACAGAGCGAAGGAGAAGGCGACCGCGCCGCCGGTGTCGTCATCGACGAATTCGGCGCCGGGTTTGAAGACGGCCATGGCGGCGATCTGCTCATGCAGGCCGAGCCGGTCGAAGATATCGAGGTTGCGCGGCAGGAGTGACTCGCCGATGTGGAAGCGCGGATGCGCCTCCTTCTCGACGAGCACGACGTCATGGCCCTTGGAGGCGAGCAGCGCGGCGGCGGTCGAACCGGCGGGGCCACCGCCGATCACCAGCACGTCACAGGCGTCGATTGCCGTCACTTGCGTCAGGCTGTCACTCACCGGCATCTGCTCCCGCTGCCGCTATCGTCTCTGGAAAGAGGATAGTGCCGCGTCCTTCGAGCAACAGTCTCCCATTTTGATCGCGAAGAGCGAAGCCATAGATGAGACCGCGCCTATCGGCCAATTCGATCCGCGCGGTGACACGCAATGCGCCGAGGGCTGGATCGTCGAGGCGTTCTACTTCTATGCGGCTGAGGTTGAGGCCGGAGAGGTAGCCGGTGGGCTGCGGCTCGCCGCCAGCCAGCAGCGCGCCATGGAGTGCCGCGGCCTGCAGCCCGTATTCGGCGCCGCAGATCGTGGCGAGGCGGCCTTGCCGTCGGAGGGGGTTGTTGGCCGATAGGTGCGAGGTCGCGCGGCAGTCGATTGTCTTGTCGGACCAGCCGGAAACCTCGTCGAGCAGGCACATGGCGCCGGCATGGGGTAGCAGCGCGCGGAGGGCGGCGCCCTCGATCACCGGCATGGCGAGACTTCGACCGTCACGCGGCCGTCCAGCATCGGCAGCGCGAAGCGGTCGGTCTGCTCCATCGCCAGGGACTCGAGGAGCCGCAGGGACATCGCGGCCGGATTATTCATTGCTAGCGCGGCGAGGCTCGGATCGCGAGGCGCGGCATCGGCGAAGGTTGCTGCCTCCGCCGCGTAGGTCACGTCGAGCGCGCCGAGGCAGGCATCCGGCCGCTCGGGCAGAAGAATGAAGGCGGCGGCGAAGATGACATCGCGGGCGGGTAGGTCGGGCAATGGCGGCGGCAGGGGCGCGTCGTAGAGGCAAAGCAGGACGGGCATCCGCTCGGCGACAGCCTCGGAGACTGCTTTGAGGAGGGCGATACCAAAGGTCGCGTCATAGCCGCCGAGGCAGGTCACGGGCTGAGCAGATCCGGCGGCGATCGACCAATAGCCCGCGACGGCGTTGTGCACCGAGTTGTGGAATTGCGTCGGCGAGAGCGGACGGTCGGGCTCGGCCAGTGTTTCCAGCAGCTTCAGGACGACCTGACCATCGCCATTGGCGCTTCCGAATACGCTGCGCACGCTGTCCAGAGGCAGCGCCGCGTGGTGCAGCGCTTCCTCGGCGACAGCGAGGGCAAGGCGGGTGACGAGACCGGCGCGGCGGCGTTCGTTAGGGGCGAGGAGCGCCGGCATGGGGATCGCGGTGGCGAGCGCATCACGCGGGCGCTCGCCGCGCAGCACACCCAGGCTATCGGTCCAACCGGCGAGGCCAGGGCCCTGAAGGCCGATACCGGCGATATAGGCGCGGCTCACGCGCGATGGCCGAAGACGAGGCTGCAATTGACGCCGCCGAAACCGAAGGCGTTGCTCATGACGTGGCGCAACGGGCGGTCTTCGTTGGCGGTCGTAACGCCCGAGCGAAAGCTGGAATCGAGTTCGGTTACGCCGAGACAGCCAGGGATGAAGCCATGGGTGAGGCAGAGCGTGGCGATCATCGCTTCCAGCACGCCGCAGGATCCCATCGTGTGGCCCGACCAGCCCTTGGTGGAACTGCAAGGCACGCCGGGGCCGAAAACTTCGGTCACGGCATGATCCTCGGCCGCGTCATTGGCGCGAGTGCCGGTGCCATGCAGGTTCACATAGTCGATCGCGTCGGCCGGAAGCGCGGCGGCGGCCAGGGCGCCGCGCATGGCGCCGATTGCTCCGGCACCGTCCGGACGAGGGGCCGAGATGTGGTAGCCGTCCGATGTCGCGCCGGCGCCGAGAAGCGTGATGCCGGCGTGTCCGCGTGAGGCTCGTTCCAGCAGCATAAAGCCGGAAGCCTCGCCGATCGAAATGCCATCGCGTGCCGCGTCGCAGGGGCGCGACGGGCCGGGAGAGATGAGTTCGAGCGCTGTGAAGCCGCGCAGGGTCATGCCGCAAAGACTGTCGGCGCCCCCGACCACGGCCGCGTCGCATACGCCGCTCGTGATGAGGTGCGCGGCATCCATGAAGGCGCGGGCGCTGGAGGCGCAGGCCACCGATACGGTCATCGCCGGGCCGCGCAGCCCCAGCGCGGTTCGGACGAAACGCGCCAGGGCGAAGATGTCGTGCGTATGGACATAGTCGAAGCTGGCGGGGAGAGCGCCGGTGGCGGGGTCGCGAAGCTGAAACGCCTGCTCGCAGGCGAGGATGCCCGAGGTGCTGGTGCCGACCACGACGGCGATCCGGTCAGGCCCGAGCCTCTCGCCTGCGTCCGCCACGGCTTCCGCGAAGCCATCGGTGCGGAGAGCCAGATCCGCGAGGCGATGGTTGCGGCAATCAAAGGCGGCGAGGGGCAGGGGCAGCGCATGTTCGTCGAGGCCGGCGACCTGGCCGACATAGCCAGCCGTCACGCCCGCGAAATCGCAGGGCGCGAGGCCGGTGCGGCGGTCACGCAGGGAGGCCAGGGTCGCCGCGGCGCCACGGCCGAGAGCGCTCACGATGGTACCGTGCGTGATGTCGAGCGGAAGCATGTCAGGCGCGTCTATCAGATGGCGTCCGTCCGGGTAATGCGCGCGGGACGCGGCCCGACGAAGAAAAACGCGAAAACGAGACTTGTGACCACGCCAATCGCCACTGTCTCGCCAATCATCCGCAGCAAGGGTGTCTGGCAGGTGTAGAGCAGGCCGAAGGTGAGCAGCGCCATGGCGTTGCAGGTGATGAGCGTCCGAAAGGTTCGCGACCGCTCCTCGGCATCGAGTTGGGTGCGGGCAAAGAACAGCGCGTAATCCAGCCCGACGCCGGCCACGAACTGCAGGGCGACGACATGGATCAGCGATAGGCGGATACCGAAGGCTGTCAGTAGTGCCACGGTCACCAGCAGCGAGGCGCCGATGGCGCCGATGACGCGGGCGACGCGCCAAAAGTCTCGCAGGACGACGAGCAGAGCGATCAGGGCCGCGGCGGCGCCCGCACCAAGCCATGGCAACGCCTGCCGCGTATAGCCGGCGACGAGTCCGCGCATCTCCGCGCTCACGTCGAGAACGGTGATGTCGGGGTGGCCAGCGAAGGCGGCGACGAAGCGGGCGGAGGAGGTGACCGTGCGCGGCGCGATGATGCCGATCCAGGTTCCGTCGCGGTGAACGAGCAGCGCACCGAGCTGAGCGGCGAGCGCTGGGTTGATGATATCGGCCGGGCCGAGAGGTGTTGCTGCGCGGGCCGCTGCGACATCCGCCTTGAAGGGGTCGAAGGCTTGGGGCGTGAACGGCAGACCCTGCGCCGCCTCGGCAACACGGGCGGAGAGCGTCGCCGCATCGGGAAGCGCCTGCTGGCGGGCACGCTGAAGCGCGGCGCTCGGGAGAAGACTCGCGGCGTCTTGCGCGCCCTGGATGACGCCATCCCGGGTGAGGCGGTCAAGCGCCGGGCGCAGCGCTTCCTCTCGTTGCAGAACCGCCTCGGCCGTTGCGCCTTGGACAACGAGCACCTCGCCGACATCGGGCGCGCCCAGTTCAGCGCGCAGCTTGGCGTCGAGCGCGAGGCTGGCGGCGGGGACCGGGCTGAGGGCATTGAGGTCGTGCTGCCAGCGTGGGCCTCCGAGGAGGACTAGCCCCAGCGCCGCGACCGCAACCGGCAGCAGCGCCCACAGACGGCCATGGCGGAGGCGCTCAATGCCGTCCAGGCGGCGCGGGTCGCCGGCCCAGACCGGGGCAAGGTCGGCGGCGACGATCAGGCGCGGCAGGATGAACCGCGTCGCCGCGGCAGCCGTGAGGACCCCAGCGATGGAGAAGACGCCGAGCTGGGCGAGGCCCGGGAAACGCGCGAAGGCCATGCCGCTGAGCCCAAGCGCCGCCGTCGCGACCGCCAGCGTGAAAGCGCGGCCGATCCGCGCCCAGGTGCCCGCTGGAGCCTCGCCGCGTTTGCGATGGCCAATGAGGAGCACGGGGTAGTCGACCGTGACCCCCAGCATCGTCATGCCGAAGCCGAGCGTGATGCCGTGCAGAAAGCCAAACACGAGCTGCACGGCGAGCGCCGCGACGGCGGTGCTCAGGACCAAGGGCACGGCGATGGCAGCGATCACGAGCGGATTGCGAAAGCGCCAGACGAGCAATCCGGCGACCAGCAGCGCGGACATAACGGACAGCCGTATGACATCGGCCCGGATGGCATGGGCGGCATCTCGGGCGAAGACGGCGGGTCCCGAGACGAGAAGGCGCAGTCCGGACGTTCCTTGGCGTGCCGTGTCGAAAGCTTGGTCGATGGCGTGGAGCGCCGCGTCCTGCACGGCGAGCGAGGAGCTGTCGCCACGCAGGCGGGCGACGAGCAGCGCGCGGTTTTGGTCGGGCGCGAACCAGACGCCATCCCGGATCGCCGCGTGCTGGCTGCCTCCGGCGAGGCTCAGCAACGCGGGGAAGGCGCCGGTCGGGTCGGGCAGGCCGAATTGCTGGACCAGCGGCGAGGCGGAGGATTGCAGTTCGTCCAGAAGGTTCTGGAAATCCTGACGCAGGGCTGGAACCTCGAAAGCGGCTGCGGTGGTGGCGGGTGACAGCAGGTAGCGGCTGCGAAATAACCGTTGCTGATCCGCCTCGCTCACCAGGTCGCGGCCATTATCGGCAAAGGTGAAAAGCCCCCTTCGGCGCAACGTCTCGGTCATCCGGTCGCTGGTCGCGGCAAGCGCGGCGGGTGGCGCGCTCTCCAGGCCGATCAGCACCAAGCTGGCGGCGACACCCGATTGCACCTCCTGCAGCATGAACCGGGTCGTCGCGGTGCGGCCGGTGGGGAGTAGCGCCGAGATGTCGCTGCGAAGCCGCACGTGCGTGAAGATCGCGGCGGCGAACAAAGCGCTGGCGATCAGCGCGAGCAGTAGTGGCCAGGGACGGGAGCGGGCGGGCAGCGGGGGAATCCTACTCGATCGTTCGGATCGTTAGCAGATCCTCGTCGCCATTGGCCTGGGTGGTTCGGATGCGCTGCACGTCGATGCCGCGTCCAGCAACCTCGATCACCTTGATCCGCTTGGCCATGCGCGGGTCGGTTGGGATCATGGTGAGTTGCCAGGCGGAGCGGTCGCCCTGCTGGGTGATGGTGTAGTAGCGCTCCAGGGTGGCGAGATCGCCGGCGATGGTGCCTCGGATGGTGTCGACCATGGCCTGCACTATCGGATGTTCGCTGAGATCGATCTGGCGCGCCGGGGCGCTGCCGGATTGGATGATGAGCGTCTCGCCGCTGACGATGAGGCGCTCGGGCTTCGGGGAGAGCGTGATTTTCTCGAGATAGGACGGCCGGCGGTAGAGCAGCTGGCCCCGGCTGACGAGCGGCGTCGTGAGGCTCGAGAGCCGCTTCTCCTCGGTGAAATCGGCCCGCCGGTCTGGCATGGCGGCGAGATCGGCCATGATGCCGGCGAGCGGCGGCACCGAACTGGCACGGCTGACGCAGGGTGCGCAGGCTAACAGAAGGGCGAACACCGGCAGGCTGCGGCGGCGGAAGTGGAGCGCGCCTGCACTCATGCGGAAGGGTCTTTCCAGAAGGGGAAGAAGTTGAACCAGTTGAAGGGTGCCGCGCGGCATTGCGCCGCCAGGCTCGCACTGTAGCGCGAAACCAGCGCCGCCAGATCATCTCGCCGGGTGGCGCGGCCGAGCGTGATGGTTGCGGCGAAATGCTCGAACCGCACGACGTAGCGGCGGGGACCCAGGCGGATGCCGTAGAACAGCACGACCGGAGCCCCCAACACTGCCGCGAGGATAAAGGGGCCGGTGGGGAAATCGGCACGGCCGCCGAGGAAATCGACCGTGGCGATGCGGTCCGGTCTGGCATCCGGGTCGCGGTCGGCGAGGAAGCTGACGATTTCGCCGCGCGCGAGATTCTCTTGGACTCGCAGCATAGCATCGGGGCTGCCGATGGTGATGACGTCCCGCCAGAGGTCGGGATCGAGGGTCTCCATCAGACGGCTCATCGGGCTGCCGGGGCGACGATACATCACTGCGCTCACCCGCACCGGCGAGGTTCGGCCGAAATCGCGCAGCACGTCGAAGCTGCCGAGATGGGAGCCGAGCAGGATGCAGCCTGTGCCGCGACTGAGGAGCGCGGTTAGTGCGTCGAGGCCCTCGACGGAGATTGCGAAGCGTTCGGTGCGGCCGGAGAGCAGGAAGGCGCGGTCGAGGGTGACTGAGGCGAAGGTGAAGATGTGCCGCAGCACGTCGCTCGCGCGGGCGGGGCGGCCGAGGACGCGGCGGAGATAGTCGCGGGAGGCGGCGCGGGGACCCGATGCGGTCACGTAATAATATAGTGTAATCGGGTAGAGCAGCAGCCGGCCGATCCGCCAGCCGCAGGTCAGCGTCAGCCAGCAGGTCAGGCGCAGCAGATGGGCGCTGCCGCGTTCACGCTCTGTCGTCCAGCTCACGTAGGCGGGTCCAGCCGCAGGCTGCCGCTCATCACGGTCCGGCCATTGCGCAGAGCGGAAAAGCCGAGTGGGCCGGGCGCCTGCGTAGTAAGCGAAACCTCAATCGTCTCGCCCGCTTTCACTACGGCGGTGAACTTCACTCGCAGGCCGCGCGCGCTGCCGCCCGTGTGGGATCGGATCAGCGAGAGCGCCTCGTCCAGCAGCACGACGCCCGGCACGATCGGGTTGCCGGGGAAGTGGCCGGGGAGAGCCGGGTGATCAGCGGCGATGGTGAACTGGCCGAGCCTTACCGGCGGATCGCTCACGTCGCGTTGCCCGAGGTCTCCGCCAGCAGGTCGAGCAGCGCCTGGCGCGGCAGCTTGCCCATCGGCGTGCGCGGCAAAGCCGGCAGGTGGATGAGCCGGCGCGGCAGGAAGACGGGATCGACCGACTGCCGGAGCTCCATGAGGATCTCGGCGCTGGCGCGGGTGGGCGCGACAACGAAAGCGATCAGGCGGGCGGCATCGTTGCGGTCGAGATCATCGGGGGCGAGGAAAACGCCGTCCTCCACGCCCTCGATGCTCGTCAGGATCCGGCCGAGGCCAGCGAGTGAAGCGCGGCGGCCGCCAAGCTTCACAAGGTCACTGCTGCGGCCCATCAAGCGGAAGCGGCGACCATCCGCCTCCAATTCGATCACATCGTTGAGGCGACGCGGCTCGGCGCCGGGTGCCGTGATCAGCGGAGACTCTTCGGTGCCCCCTAGCGTGACGCTGGGATAGAGCGTCCAGAGCGGCCCCGCCGTGGTGCGCCGGCTGGCGATGGAGCCGACTTCCGAGGCGCCGAAAATCTCCTCGACGATACTGCCAAAGGCAGTCTCGGCGGCGGCGGCGGTTTCGGGGTCGAGCGGCGCGGTGGCCGAGATGATGCGCTCCGGCGGGCGCTGCGGAGGATCCAGCCGTAGGATCGCGCGGAGCTGGAGCGGCGTGGTGACCAGGATGCGCGGACCCGGCACGGCGTCCAGCGCGGCGCGGATGTCGGCGGGGTAGAAGACGGGACCGCACCAGCTGGAAACGGGCGCGTGCAACGGCAGCAGCACGGTGGTCTCGCAGCCGTACATGTGCTGCGGTGGCACGGTGCCGATGACGGCGGAGGGCGCCGCTTCGGTCAGCGCGAATTGCACGCCAGCGGCGCGGCTGCGGGCGACGAGTTCCCCCCAGCGCTTCGCGGTGCCCGAGGGCTCGCCGGTGCTGCCGGAGGTGAAGACGATCATCGCGGATTGCTCGGCGGGGATGGCCGGGATTGGCGCGTTTTCGTGCGTGGCGGGGCGGGGGCCGATCATCACATGCGGCAAGGGACTGGCCAGGGCTGGATCGTCCGAGATGGAGACCAGGCCGGGATAACTCTCGGCAAAGGCGGCGAGGCGGGCGGGGGACTGGTCGCCGCTCAGTAGACTCACCGCGCCCCGGCTGAGGGCGGCGAGGAAGGCGACGACGAACCAGTAGCGTTGCTGGCAGCAATTCGCGACCGTCACGCCCTCCGGCAACATCGCCGCGACGCGCGCGACATCGGCGAGCAGCGTGGGCGGCCGCACTTCCCAGCCGGGCCCCTGGAACAGGACGGCATCGGTCGGACGCTCAATGAGGGGGATCACGGTGGGGCTAAGCGGATCAAGCGACGGCTATCGCGTGCGCCGCTCCGTCACATGCCGGGCGAGGCTGCGCAGGCTGGCGAAGATTTCGCCATTTCGCTCGTCATCCGCCTTAAGTTCGACGCCATATTCCGTGGAGACGGCCAGCGAGAGTTCGAGCGCATCGATGGAATCCAATCCGAGGCCCTCGCGGAACATCGGTTCGGTCGGGACGATCTGCTCGGGCGTGATTTCGAGTTGCAGCGTCGTGACGATGAGCCGCGCCAGTTCCTGCTCCATTTCGGTCTGTCCGGCCGCGATCCCGGTCGTGGATGCCGTCGGCTCCTCGTTGGTCTGGCTGGCGATCGAGGAGGGCAGGGTCACGAAGGTTTCTCATTGTTTATAGGACTATGGCAGCCCTACAACGAACCGAACGGGCGCCGCAACGCTTCCATTCCAGGCTAGAGGTTTTGCGCCGAATGATCCGATGTCTACCGAGCTGAGGCGGTCTCGCGGCAGGACATTGACGCCGCGAATCCTGGCGGCTGCGCTCACCATTCTTGTTATCGGCTGCGCAGTGACCCTGCTGATCGCGACCGTCTCGGCGAGACTGCATCGCCTGCCGCGCGAGGCGCGCTGGGGCATGGTGAGCGTGACGGCGGTGTCCCACGCCGCGATCTATCTTGGGCTGACGCTGCTCTTTGGCCGCTCCCTGGTGAAAGGCCAGACGCCGCTCGTCACCTTGATGGCGGAGCAGGTGCAGGGCCCGCTCACGCCGCGCATCAGGCGCTATACGCGGCGGGTGACCATGGTCTGGACGCTGTTCGGCCTTGGCCAGGTCATTGGGTCCGGGCTGTTGCTCGCCTTTGCGCCGCTGCGGCTTTGGTCCCTTTTCGTCAATGGTCTCGATCTCCCCTTGGTGCTGCTGCTGTTCGTCGGTGAATACGCCTACCGCCGTTGGCGCTACCCGGCGAATGAGGTGGCCACGCTGGCGGATAGCATCCGGGTGACGCGGGCGCGGATTTTGAAATGAGGCGGCCGCTCGCCGCATGGGCATCGCTTTCGACGGCATTGCGGCTGACAGTCGCCGTCCATGTTCTGGCGCTGATCGCCTGGCCGCTCGGCATAATCGCACCGGGATGGCTGCTCGGCGCCGTGGTGCTCAACCATGGCGTTCTGCTGGTCGGCATGAGGCCCGGCAGCCGGTTGCTTGGTCCCGATATGCGGCGGCTGCCGCCAGCGAGCGCGCTGCGGGGCGAGGTGGCGCTGACCTTCGACGACGGGCCGGATCCGGAGGTCACGCCGCGCGTGCTCGATCTGCTCGACGCGGCCGGGGCGCGAGCGAGCTTCTTCTGCATCGGCGCGGCGGCGCGTGCCCATCCGGCGCTGGTGCGGGAGATCGTGCGGCGCGGCCATAGCGTGGAGAACCATACGGAGACCCATCCGCTCGCGTTCGCCACGTTCGGAATTGCCAGGATGCGGCGGGAGATCGCGGCTGCCCAGGGGAGTTTGGCGCCGCTCGCCGGACAGGCGCCTCGGTTTTTCCGTGCGCCCGCCGGTATCCGCAGCCCGTTGCTGACCCCCGCGATGGCCGGACTGCCACTGACCTACCTGAGCTGGACGCGGCGAGCGCTGGACGGCACGCGCGGGGATGCGGCTCGCGGCCTTGCTCGCCTAAGCCATGATCTTGTCGCTGGGGACATTCTGCTAATGCATGACGGCCGCTGCGCCCTCTCTCCCGACGGCTGGCCGGTGGTGCTGGAAATGCTGCCGCGCCTGCTCGATCGTCTGGCGGCCGAGGGGCTGCGCGCGGTCTCGCTGCCTATGGCGCTCGGCGAGGCGCCGGTGGCCTCAGGCGCAGCAGCACGGCCGGATGCCGGAGCAGCGCGGATAGCATCAGCCGGATATGCATCCAGGTGAGCCAGGCATTGTCGCACACGTAGCGGAAGTGAGAAACCCCGCCTTCCTCAGCCGAAATGTAGCGCACGGGCGCCGGCAGGTTTACCACCGGCAGTCCAGCCCAGCAGAGCCGCACGGCGGCTTCGGGATCGAAGTCGAACCGGCGCATCCAGCGGTTCGCGGCCAGGACGGCGAGCAGGGGCGCGATGGGATAGACGCGGAAGCCGAAGAGCGAGTCGGCGATACGGCCGCCGGTCTCCAGATTGGCCCACCAGTTGGAGATGCGCCGGCCCTTCACGCGAAGCGGCGGCGCCTCGGGCCCGAATACCGGCACGCCGAGGATCATCGCGTCGGGTTGGCGGCTAGAAGCGGCCATGAAGCGGGGGATGTCGGCGGCGGAATGCTGGCCGTCGGCATCGAAAGTCAGTGCGTGGGTGAAACCCGCTTCCAGGGCGGCGCGCAGACCCTCGTGAATGGCGGCGCCTTTGCCGCGATTGCGCGGCGTTATCAGCACGCGGAGGCCGGTGTCGGTGGCGGCGGCCGTGCGCAGCATGGTGTCCGTGCCATCGGTGCTGCCATCCACCACCACCCAGACCGGTGTCCAGACCGCGCGCGCCTCCGCAACGACGCGCATCACCTGGGGGCCTGTATTGTAGCTCGGGATGAGAACGAGATGCGTCTTGGCGTCGGGGCTCAAGACAGCTCCCGAGGCCAAAGGCGCGGGGATTCGAGTTCCGCCCGGAAATAGGCTTCGAGCTCCGTCACGAAATCTTGCACATCATCTGTCGCCTCGAACCTGCGCCCAAGCCGGGCGCGGTAGATCAGGGGAAAAGCCGGTTTGCGCAGCGCCGGCCTGCCCTTGTGAAGATAGGTCGTGTTGCTCTCCAGAAAGACGGTCTGCACCGAGGCCCCTGTGGCCTTGGCCATCATCGCGACGCCGCTCTTGAACTGACCGATCGGATAGGCCGTCCCCCGGGTACCCTCGGGGAAGACGAGCAGCGGCTCGCCGCGACGAAGGGCGGCGGTGGCGGTGCGGATCAGGGCATGGGCGGAATCGTTTCGGATATAGCCGGCGAGGCGCATGCCGCCGCCTAGCATAAGGCTGTTCCACAGCGCCGCCTTGCTGATGCAGGTAACGCGCGGCAGGCGGGACAGCATCAGCACCGCATCGATCAGCGAGCGATGGTTGGCGATGATGATGACCCCGCGATCCTCGCGCAGCCGGTCGAGCGCCGAGAGGTCGAACCGTGCGAGCCCCGTCAGACGCATGAGCCCGAGGTAGAGGCGGAACCCCGTCGTGATCCCAAAGCGGCCGAGTCGCGGCTGGATGCGTCGCGGCAGCAGGATTGTCAGGAGCCGCGCCGGTAGGCTCCAGGCCAGGCAAAGCAAAGGGAAGGCCGCAAGGACCGCATAGAAGCGCGCGGCTTCCGATACCGACAGCAGCCATCCGCCAAGCCTGCCGCCATGAGCGACATAGCTGGGTGCCAAGGGAGGCGGAATGGAGTCTGGCACCTCGGCCTCCTCTGCTCGCCGCAAACCATCCCCTCTGACCGCCGCACGGTGGCGAAAGCTGGGCCGGAGGATGGACAGGTCACGGCCAGTCGCGCTTTCTGCCTCAAAACTAAGGGCAGATCGTGTCATGGACCAGAGTCGGTCGTGCGAAGTGTCGCGGTTGACGACTTGTATCATGCGGCTGGTGAGGTGTTCCGCATGAGCCTGACTCTTCGCTACCTGACGCCCGAGGCTTTCGCTGCGATGCCGGAAATGGCCGCGCAGGTTCTTGGCGTGGCCGGGTTTGGCAGCTCCAGACCGCCCGGCCTGGCGCCAGATTGCCCCTTCCTCGGCGTGGCGCTGCCGCCCGTCGATGGCTCGGCTTTGCTCGAAGTTTGGACCAGCGACAGGCCGGTGCAACGGAGCGCTCGCGGCGAGTTTCGCTTCAGTCATGACGTCACGCACCTGTTCGGCATGATCCAGTCGGAGGCCGCCGGTGACCTCGCCTCGGTCACGCGCGACTCTTACGACCAGCTTTTCGCCTTGGCCGAGGAAGCGGGCTATCCGCATCTGCTGCGAATCTTCAACTACCTACCGGGCATCACGCGGGTCGAGGCGGGGCAGGAGCGCTATCGCCGTTTCAATGAGGGGCGGCACGAGGCCTTCGCAGCGCGGGGGCGCGTGGTCGAAGCCGCCCCGGCCGCCTGCGCACTTGGCAGCGCCGGGGACCTGCAGACGCTATACTTCATCGCCGCGCGGACGGCGGGCCTGCCGATAGAAAACCCACGGCAAATCAGCGCCTATCGCTATCCGACGCGATACGGTCCGCGCAGCCCGACCTTCAGCCGCGCCCTGGTCGCCCAGGATGAGGCGGGCGCCATGCTGTTCCTCTCCGGCACCGCGAGCATCGTTTCGCATGAGAGTCAGCACCCGGGCGACCCCGCGGCCCAGCTTGCCGAGACGCTGCGCAACCTGCGCGCCCTGCTGACCGAAAGCCGCCGCCAAGGTTATCGCTTCGAGGAGCGGGATCTCGTGCTGAAAGCCTATCTCCGCCGTCCCGAGGATCGCGCGCTGGTGGAACGCGGTCTCGCTGAGGCCGGCATGGGCCGCGCGCCGATCCTGCTGCGGGCGGAGATTTGCCGCCCGGAGCTTCTGCTGGAGATCGAGGGCTATGCGCGGGGCGAGGCGCTCGGCTGACCGCCTCCGGCTTTGTCGGAACGTTAAGAGCGCGTAAACGAGCCGAAAACCCGAGAGGAAGACGCATGGCGATGATCCGCCACTCCCCCTATCACCACCAATTCGTGGCGCATGGCGCCCAGTTCGTCGATCGCATCGGTTTCGCGGCACCCTTCGTCTTCACATCGACGGAGGAGGAGCATCGCGCGACGCGCGAGAAGGTCGGGCTGTTCGATGTCTATTACCAGGTCGCGATCGAGGTCGCGGGCGCGGACGCGGCGAAAGTGCTGGACCGCGCTCTGGTCGCCGATACCAGTGGCCAGCCGGTCGGCAAGGTTGTCTACGCGGCGCCCTGCAACGACCAGGGCGGCATGATCGATGACCTGACGTGCTTCCGCACGGCGTCCGATCGTTTCCTGCTGTATCCGACGCCGAGCCGGGTGGCTCAGGTGATCGCCGCCGTGCAACAGGCGGTTGGCGGATCGCATGCCGTGATCACCAACCTTGGTTACAAGCGCGCCTATATCTCCGTGCAGGGACCTGCCTCGCGCGCTTTGCTGCAGGGGCTGACGAGCACGGATCTCTCGAACACGGCGCTGCCGTATTTCTCCTTCATCGAAGCGACGGTCGCCGATGTGCCGGAGGTTATCCTGTCGCGCACCGGCTATTCGGGCGAGCTGGGCTATGAGCTGTTCTACCCGAGCGAATATGCCGAGCACATGCTCGACACCTTGCTCGATGCGGGGCGGGCGCATGGCGCGCGGCTCTGTGGTCTCGGCGCGCTGCGCACTCTGCGGATCGAGAAGCGTTACCCGCTCTATGGTCTCGATCTGGATGAGACGACCTCGCCGATCGAGGCTGGGCTGGGCTGGACCGTGAAGCTTGCGAAGCCCGAGTTCCGAGGGCGTGCGGTGCTGGAGAAGCAGAAGACGGGGGGTACCTCGCGGCGCCTCGTTCTACTCAAGCTCGCGGCGGGCGCGGCGCAGCCCGCGGTCGGCGCGGCGGTGTCGGTTGAGGAACGGGTGGTCGGCAAGGTGAGTTCTTCCGACATGGGCCATAGCCTCGGCGCGATGCTGGCGATGGCTTATGTGCCGCCGGAGTTTGCTGTGGACGGCACGGTCGTAAGGATCGCCAGTGCCGAGGGCGCTGCCGCGGAGGCGACCGTGTTCACCTGTGCCGCTTATGATCCCGAGGGCAAGCGCGCCAAATCCTGACGCAGCTGCAGCTGGTTGTTCCGGGCTCTCGGCCCGGACCAATTGGCGATCAGAAGCCGGGGTTGGGCACGATCGCGAGTTTGCCGTCTCGATCGACAGCCAGGCGGCGCATGCCGTGGGTCAGGATATCGGCGTAATCATGGCCGGCGGTGGTTTGGCAGAACCAGGCGAATACCAGCGGCTCAGCTCCGGTATTGACCGAGCGATGCGCCCAGTCGGGCGGAATGAAAGCGCAGATGCCGGGCGCCATCTCAACTTCCCGCGTCTCGCCTTCGCGGGTCTGCAACAGCAGAACGCCGTTTCCGCTCTGAGTGTAATAGGCTTCACCGCAATCGCGCCGGACATGATAGTGCCCGCGCGTCATGAAATATTCGTCGCCGATTTTCCCCGGATACATCGTGGTGGTGCCGAAGAAGATATCGGCGCCCTCCCTGCGAAATCCCGCGACTTCGTAGCCGACGGCGGCGGGGTTTTGCGCGACATAGGCGTCGAAAGCGGCGGCGTCCCGGTAGAGGCCGCGCAGTTCCGTCACCGGCTTGACGTAGCGCTCATTGGCATTGGGAACGGCGCCGCTGCGCCCATCGATGAAGACGCCTTCGGGTAACAACATTTTGGGGTCTCTCCGGGTTCGGTAGGCTGGCAAATCCGACCGTGCAGCCGGCGCGGCTTTTGCTGGAGGCGATGTTCCGCGAAATTAAGCACGTCGAACGGGCGCGGGCAATAGTTGATTGAATAAAGCAATTAACTAGGGTATGGTCTGCCGCGCCGCCGAGAGCGACCAGCAGGATCCATGGCCGATCAGACACTCGCACGTTATGTCAATGAACTCAGCATTCTGACGATGTTGCGCACCGAGGGTTCGGCTAGCCGAGCCCAGATCGCGCGGCGCCTATCGCTCACGCCCGGCACGATCACGCGCGTCGTTTCCGAACTCGCGCGCCGAGGACTGGTGCAGGAGATCCCGGGCCCGATCCAGGCGGCAGTGCGGGAGCCCGGACGTCCGGCTATCAGCCTCGCCCTCAATCCGACGGGCGCCTATTTCCTGGGTGTCGAGATGGGTGTCGGGGTCATGCGCTATGCGCTGCTCGATCTGGCGGCGTCGGTGGTCGCTTCCACCGAAGTTGTTGTCTCGCGCTCGATCACGCCCAAAAAGGCGGTGCGCGCGATCGCGGAGCAGGTGGCGCGCTACCAGGACGCCAGACGGTTCGCCGGTAAGATACAGGCCGCTGGCGTTACTGTTCCGGGCCTGGTGACGTCGGAAGGCTACATCGTTCACCTGCCGATTCTGGGCTGGAAAAACGTCAATCTGCTGGCGATGCTGCGGGACGCGACGCAACTCCCGTTCATTGTCGAGAACAATGCGAATGCCGCGGCTTTCGGCTCGGTCTATACGCAGCCAAACCTGCCAAGCCTCTGCACGATCTTCCTCAAGCTTGGCACGGGCTGCGGCGGGGCCGCCATCATCAATGGCCGGCTTTTACGAGGTGCCGCCGGCACCGCGACCGAGTTCGGCCATATGCGGATTACCGAACACGGGCATCGCTGTAGCTGCGGCCAGGTTGGCTGCCTGGAGAGCTGGGTCAACCTTGAAGCCATGGCCCGGATTTTTCGAGGCACAGCCGACCTGACCAGATCGGAACTGGCCGCCTTACCGAGCAGAATTGCCGCGGCGGCAGCCGTGGGGGATGGCGGCGCGGCGGCGGCCGTTGCCTCCCTGACGCATTACCTCAGCCTCGGCATCGTCACGCTCTCGAATATTTTCAATCCGACCACCTTCATGCTCGGCGGCGTCATGCGCCCGCTGCTCGAGTGTTGTCTCGAGGCCGTGAAGGTCCGTGTGGCCGAGGGAATCGTTCCTGGCATGAAAATGCCCGAGATACGGCTCTCCCATCTAGGCGTCATGGAATGCGCGGTCGGCGCGGCAACGATCGCGCATCACCACGCTTTCGATATTTCAACGGTCGAATTGCAAGAACACGAGTTGCGTGCGTGAACGACGGATGTCGCATGGGAGACAAATGATGGCGACGGATGAGCGTCTTCTCAAGGTTGGCGTATTGGGCTGCGGGCCTATCGCCCAGGCTGCGCATTTCGAGAGCGCGGTCAAAGCGAGGAACGCCGAGCTCTATGCGATCTGCGATGTGGCCGAGGACCTTCTCGAGCGCATGGCATGGACTTTCGCTCCGGCCAAAACCTTCCGCGACTACGACGAGATGCTGGCCGATCCGGCGCTTGATGCCGTTATCGTCGCGACCTCCGACGCCTTCCATGTGGCAGCCGCGACCGCCGCGCTCCAGGCGGGCAAGCATGTTCTGTGCGAGAAGCCGCTGGGGGTTGCGGTGGAGGAGGTGGAGGGTCTGCGGCGCGTGGTCGAGGAATCCGGTTGCATTCTCCAGGTCGGCCACATGAAAAGGTTCGATGCTGGGTTGCAGAGCGCGAAAACGTTTATCGACGAGGAAATGGGTGAGCTTCTCGCCTTCAAAGGCTGGTACTGCGACTCGACCCATCGTTACCACCTAACCGACGCCGTGCAGCCGCATATTGTGAAGTCCGCACTGGCGAAGCGCCCGGCGGGCAATCCGAAGGCTGATTTGCAGCGCTATTACATGCTGGCCCATGGCAGCCATCTTCTCGATACCGCCCGCTACCTTGGCGGTGAGATCGTCGAGGTTGAGGCGAGGTTGCGGGAGCGGTTCGGCGCCTATTGCTGGTTCGCTGATGTGGCATTCGCGAGCGGTGCCCTGGGTCATCTGGACCTGACGGTTGCCGTACGGATGGATTGGCACGAGGGCTTTCAGATCTACGGCGAGAATGGCAGCGTTCTCGGCAAGACCTACAATCCCTGGCTTTATAAGACGAGCGACGTCGATATTTTTCATGAGTCCAGTGGCACGACGACGCGCATTCTCGGTGCGGACGGACATTTCTACCGCCGCCAGCTTGAGGGCTTCGCGGATGCGTGTCTCGGCCGCGCGCCGATGACCGGCGCAGATATCGACGACGGCATTACATCCGTGCGAGGCATGATCGCCATCGCTCAATCCGCGCGGAGCGGCCGGGCGGTCAAGCTTGCCGAGGTTTCCGGCGCTCTGTGATGAAACTCGGGATCTTCGCTAAAGCGTTCGACGCGACGCGGCCAGATGTCGCTCTAACAGCCGCGCGCGCCGCCGGATACGAGGCGGTGCAGTATAACATGGCCTGTTCCGGCCTCGAGGCTTTGCCGATGGAGGTGCCGGAGGCTGTCGCGCAGGCCGTGCAAACTGCCTCGCGGGATAGCGGGATCGAGATCGTCGCTGTCTCGGCCACCTACAACATGGTCCACCCTGACCCAGGTGAGCGTGAGAAGGGCAGGAAGAGCTTTGCTGCCATCGGCGCCGCCGCGCATGCGATGGGAACCCGCCTTCTGACTGTCTGCACCGGCAGCCGTGACGCCGAGAACCAATGGCGCCACCACTCTGACAACGAGAAGCCAGAGTCTTGGCTGGAGATGTGCCGCGAATTCGCGCTTCTCCTTCCCCTGGCCGAGCAATATGATTTCGTGATCGGCATCGAGCCGGAACTCGCGAATGTCGTGAGTTCGGCCGCTCTTGCGCGAAAGCTGCTCGACGCGTTCCAGACCGATCGGCTCGGTGTCGTGCTGGATCCCGCCAATCTTTTCGACGTAGAGACTTCCGCGCGGCAGAAGGTGATTGTCGAGAGCGCGATCGATTTGCTCGGGGACTACATCGTCCTTGCCCATGCCAAGGACCGATTGGCGGATGGGCATTTCGCTGTGGCGGGTAAGGGTGTGATCGACTTCCCTCACTACATCACAGCGCTGCGGCGAGCGGGCTTCGATGGGGCGCTCGTAACGCATGGTCTTGCGGCTCAGGATGCCCCCGGAGTCTCGGCTTTCCTGAGCCGGGTGCTGGCGGAGTTCTAACGATGCGTGTCGGTCAGGGGCGCGGCAGCGTCTTGACCAGCTCCGCCATCTTACGGCCCCATATCTTGTGACCTTCGGCGTCGAGATGGATGCCGTCGATATCGGAGAGCGCCACACTGTCGCCGAGCGCGATGAAATGCACGCCGAGAGCCTCTGCGGTTTTCGCGAATTGTGCTCTGAGCTGATGCGATGTTTCGGCACCCCCCGCAAAGGTATCGGCCAAGTCGCTGAGTTTGGCGAGTCGCGGCGGCGAGACCAGGATGATCTGAGGGTGGCGCCCCTCCTCATCGACCGCGAGTTGTTGCGCGATCTGCACCAGGCGCGCAGCGCCGCCGGCGATATCGGCGGCCGATAGCGAGAAGCGGCGCTTAAGGTCGTTGATCCCAAGCGCGATGATGATGACATCTAGTGGCGCGTGGCTCAGCAGGCAAGCCGGCCAATAAGCGACGCCGCTACGGTAGGGCTCGATCGGATCATCAAAGACGGTCGTGCGGCCGTTCAACGCTTCCTCGACAAGCTCCCAGTCATTGCCAAGGGACTCGTGCATGACGGTCGGCCAACGGGTTCCTTTCGGATAGCGGCGGCCGGTTCCGGGCTCAAAGCCCCAGGAATTCGAATCGCCGAATACCAAGATGCGAGGCATATCCAAGCTCCCGTCAATCGAAATGCTTTGGTCGGCACGATAAAGTCACTCAGACGCGAGATGGCAACCCGCGGTGCGGCGGCCCGCGAGGTATTCGGCGATGACGACACGAAGACGTTCCTGGCCGAAACTCGGGAAATGGCCGCCATGCACAACTGAAACCGGCAGCCGTAGCAAACGTTCCAGAGACGCCACATAATCATCGAGCTGCGAGTGGTAGGCGTCGTCGATGAGCGGTCCGTCATAGATGATATCGCCGGAAAGCAATGTGCCAGTCGTGGCTTCCCACAATGCAATGCCGCCGGGCGAGTGGCCGGGCGTGTGGATAACCTCAAAGCTGCGGTCTCCAAGATCGACAATGTCGCCATCGATCAGCAGGCGCCCGGCGGGCGCCGGCGGAATGCGATAGGCGGCGGCGCTCCATCCCGGTGGCACACCTTCAAACATTTCATCGCTCACATAGGGGTCAGCCAGCGTGAGGTCGTTGCGTGGATCGGCGAGGATCGCGGCCTCGGCGCAATGCACGCAGCGGTCGGCGAATTCGTGGTGGCTCCCGATATGGTCGTAATGCGTGTGGCTCGCGACGCACAGGATTGGGCGACCCGTCAGCAACGGCACGGACCGCCGCAGCGGCACCGCGCCGAGCCCCGTATCGAAGAGCAGATCGCGATCGCGGCCGCGCACGAGCCACATATTGCAGCGGTAGAAGGGCTTGATCCAAGGCTCATGGATCAGCGTGATGCCGTCAGCCATCGACTGGGTTTCGTACCAGCGGTCCGCGGCAATCGTCGGGAGTTGCGGCATGACTAGTCAGGCCTCCACGGGAATAAGGTCGACGCGCCGGCATCCGAGTTGTAGTGATTGTCCAGGCGCGACGGTAGTGTCAGGCGCGAGGCGAAGAACGAATTCCTGTCCGCGCTCGTGGCGCGCCAGCGCGCGAAGATGGGCGCCCTGGAACACAACATCTGTCACGCTCACTTCGCCCAGAGTCATTTCACTGCCGCCGGCGGCGCCGATATTTTCGGGGCGCAGAATCAGGGTGAGCTGCGCACCCGCGGCAAAGACACGGCCCTCGGGCTGCGCTACGATGAGCGTGCCGAGGATCGTTTCGACCGTCATGGTGACGGAACTGGCGGCGCGCACCTGGCCCTCAATTTGCGTGCTCTCGCCCATGAATCGTGCGGTGAAGCGAGTGGCCGGCCGGGAGTAGACGCGCGCCGGCGTTCCCATATCCTCGATGCGGCCTTTGTTCATGACGACAACGAGCGAGGCCAGCGCCATTGCCTCTTCCTGGTCATGGGTGACGTGGACGAAGCTGCGGCCGGTGCGACGCTGG
The DNA here is from genome assembly GCF_009766125.1 of Acidisoma sp. S159. Lineage (NCBI taxonomy): Bacteria > Pseudomonadati > Pseudomonadota > Alphaproteobacteria > Acetobacterales > Acidocellaceae > Acidisoma > Acidisoma sp. S159. Next base: position 220,526 of record NZ_LMUG01000032.1, on the reverse strand, counting down.
AGGCCGAGCAATTCGTCCTGCATCTGGCGCCGCAGGTTGAGATCGAGCGCGCCGAGCGGCTCGTCGAGCAGTAGGATCTCCGGTTCGACGACAAGGGCCCGTGCCAGCGCCACACGCTGACGCTGGCCGCCGGACAATTCATGGATGCCGCGATGGCCGTAGCCGGCGAGACCCACCATATCGAGCGCGGATTCCGCGCGCGCTCGGCGCGGGGCTCGCGCAATGCCGCGCACGCTGAGCCCATAGGCAACGTTCCGCAGTACAGACATATGCGGAAATAGCGCGTAGTCCTGGAACACCGTCGTCGTCGGTCTTTGCGCCGCGCCGAGTGCGGTGACGTCCCGTCCTGCAATCACGATTCTACCCGCGCTTGGCACAGTGAAGCCGCCAATCGCCGAGAGCAGCGTGGTCTTGCCTGAGCCCGAGGGGCCGAGCAGCACAACATAGGAGGCCGCTGGCACTGCAAGCGTGACATCTGCCAAAGCAACAACGTCATCATAGACCTTGCCGACACCCTCGACCGACAGATGGATGGGTGCGGTCATGCGCGGCGCTTTCCGAAAAGCAGAGCCTCGACGGTTGCCACAAGCAGAATGGAACCGGCGAAAATGATGGAGCCGACCGCGTTGGTCTGCGGGTTGAGGCCGCCGCGCAGCATGGTCCAGATCACCACAGGCAAGGTTACATCGAAGCGTGTGACCAGGAAGGAGATGAGGAATTCGTCCCAGGACAGCGTGAAACACAGGCAGAAAGCCGCGATCAGCGCCGGGGCGATAAGCGGCACCACGATGGTGAGCAGAATGCGGGCGGTGGAGGCGCCGAGATCCCGGGCCGCCCATTCCATACGGCGCTGATGTTCCCCGAGCTGTGCAAGAACGATCGCGAAGGCGAGCGGCATATTGATGACGACATGGCCGACGACGACCATCTCGAGTGATGGCGAAAGACCGAAGGCGGAGAGGGTGACCAGCAGGCCCATGCCGATGAGCAAATAAGAAACGGCGAGCGGCAGAACGAGGAAAGCCTGCAAGGCACGACGGCCGGGAAAGATATAGCGGGCGATGCCATAAGCGGCGAGGAAGCCGAGAAGAACGGAGAGCGCGGAAGAGACCGCGCCGACGATCAGCGAATTGCCGAGGCCGGCCATCAGCCGATCATTGCCCAAAGCGCGGCCATACCAGACGAGAGTCGGGCCGTGGAAGGGCGGCACGGGCAAGCGGCCATCCTGGAAGGAAAACAGCACCAGCACGCCAACCGGTAGAAAAATGAAGGCGTAGCAGGCGAGCATATAGAGCGTGGCGAGGGCGGTGCCGAAATAGCGGGAGAAGAAGCGAATCATAACCGTGCCATCCGCAACCAGCGCTGCATCGCGAGATAGACGATGGCGACGACGATCGTCATCAGCAGCGACATGGTGGAGGCCATCGGCAAGTCGAGCTGACGCTGGATCTGCATCATGATGACCTGCGGCAGCAGCAACTCGCGAAATCCGCCAAGGATTTGCGGAGTCACATAGTCGCCAATGCAGAGCACAACGGTGAGGAAAGCACCGACCATGACGCCCGGAATGCTGAGCGGCAAAGTAATGGTAAGGAAACTGCGCCAGGCTCCGGCGCCGAGGTCCCGCGCCGCTAGGACGTAGCGCGGATTGATCTGCACCAGATTGGCATAGATCGTCAGTGTATTGAGCATGATGAAGAAATGCACGAAGCCCAGAATTGTCGCGCCCGGACTATAGGCCAGCATCAGCGGATGATGTGTGACGCCCAAGGCATGCAGCGTCCAGTTGATGACGCCCGATGGCGATAGCGCGAGCAGCCACGCGTAGGATCGCACGACGTAGGAGGTCCAGAACGGCAGGATGGCAACAGCAAGGGCGAGGCGCTGCCAGGATCGCGGAACTTTGGTCGCGATCGCGAAAGCGAAAGGATAGGCCAGCAATAGGCTGAGGACGACGACGATGGCGGTGGTGACGACCGAATTCCACAGCGCCTCGACATAGGCGCTCTCCGCGAAGAACGCCCGGTAATTGCCCAGGCCGATGGCGCCGCGCCCGCCGGTCGGAGAGAGCGGCGTGAAGCTGAAATAGGCCATCAGAACCAGTGGCGCGGCGAAAAATATGAGGATCCATATGAGAGCGGGCAATGTGAAGGCGGCGCCCGCCAGCCTGTCGCGCCGCGCCGCCCGCGCTTCATTCGCGGACCTCTCAACCGCAACCACAGGCGCTAATGTCCGCGCCATCTGTCGGCAAACCGCCTATTTGCTCTGCAGCACCTCCGCCCACATCGCCTGCAGTTTCTTGTCGAAGTCCGGAGTCATTTGCAGATAGGGGAAGGTCGTCTTGATATAGGTCGGCTGGTCCGACCAGCGGAGGATGGTTTTCTGATCATCCGTCAGCACCGCTTTGCTATTGGCGGGCATTCCCCAGTAACAACTCGAGGTCGCGAGTTTTCCCTGACCCTCGGGGCTGAGAATATACTGGATGAATTTCGTCGCGAGATCCTTCTTCTGAGAAGTTGCGAAAACGCTGAGGCCCTGCTGCCAGCGGACACCACCTTGTTTCGGGATCGTGTAGTTGAGGTTCGGATTGTCATGCGCGAGCCCGGCGGTCACCCATTCGCCACCACCGAAGAGAACGTCGACCGCGCCGGTGGCCAAGGCTTGCTGCACTGTCGTTACGTCTCCGACCATGGCGGCGTTCTGTTTCAGCGCGATGAGCTTAGCCTTGATCGCGGGGAGGTCGGCGTCGGTAAGCTTTTCCGGGTTCATCCCCAGGGCGATGGCGGTGTATTCAATTTCCGGAACGTAATAGTCATAGACCGCGACCCGTCCCTTATATTTGGGATCCCAGGGGGAGTTGATGTCGGCAGCGGCGGCCGCATCGAAGGTCGTCTTGTTGTAGGCGATCGTGTTGTAGCCGAATTTTTCCGGCACGGAATAGAGGACGCCATTGACGGAGGTCAGCTTCGGACTGGCGATTGCCGCAGGAATATCTCCGAAGGGAAAGTCCTTCGCGTCGAGAGGCGCGAGCAGGCCGAGGCCCGCGAGGCGGCCGGTATCGGTTTCGTCGGCGACCAGAACATCCCAATCGCCGGGCTTGGATTGACCCAGCACCGCCAGGGCGGCCGCAGTCGAATCGATGTCCTTGAAATTGACCTTGACGTCATTGGCCTTCTCGAAGGGACCGAGCAGCGCGGGATCTTCATGGTCGCACCAGGTCAGCACATCGAGGGTATTCCGCGCAAAAGCGGGGGTGCTGACGACCATCCAAGCCACGCCCGCTATTAGCGCCAGGAGAGCCCCGCGTGCGGCTTTCGTATCTGTTCGGCACGGACTGGTCATCACACTCTCCACCCAACTTCGATTTACGAGAAACGCAGAATAGGTTCCGGGATCAGCTTGCGCCATAAAATCCGATTTTGGCTACTAGGTCGGTATCAGGCAAATTGGTGCCGCCTCCCGATTGGGTTGCAGCCCCGGCCGAGCGCACCTCCCGCACGGGCAATGCGCGCCATACCTGATCAGAAGGCGGTAGTCGGAATCGGACAAGACACCTAACGTATTTACCATGAACTTCAGCGACGGCAGCAACGGTGTGCCCGTACCCCAGCGCTATCTGGCGGTGCTGACCATCGGGCTCGCCGTCACGCTTGCGGTGATGGATGGCGCGATCGCGAATGTTGCACTGCCGTCGATTGCCCATGATCTCCATGCCTCGCCCTCGAAATCCATTTGGGTCATCAATGCCTATCAGCTGGTGGCGACCATTTTCCTGCTGCCGCTGGCGTCCCTCGGCGAGATTATCGGCTACCGGCGAGTTTATCTTGGCGGATTGGTCGTGTTCACGCTCGCCTCGCTGGCTTGCGCGCTGTCGGGATCGCTGCTGACATTGACGCTTGCGCGCGTGCTGCAGGGGCTGGGTGCCGCGGGCATCATGAGCGTCAATGCCGCACTCACGCGATTCGTCTATCCCAGCAAGCTGCTCGGGCGTGGAATGGGCATCAATGCGCTCATCGCGGCGACCTCGGCCGCCATTGCGCCCACCATTGCCTCGGCGCTGCTTTCGGTCGGCCCATGGCCATGGCTTTTCGCGGTCAATGTGCCTGTGGGCTTGATCGCCTTCGTCGCGGCATTGCGTTCTCTGCCGATGACGCCGCTCGCCTCGCATAAATTCGACACTGCCTCGGCCGCATTGCACGGGGTGATGATGGCGTCCTTCATCTTTACACTCGAGGGCCTGGCGCATGGGCAGAAGGCGCTATTCATCGTCCTGGAGTTTGCGCTGGCCCTGGTCTCCGGCGCATTGCTGGTCCAGCGGCAATTGACGCGAACCGCGCCGCTGCTGCCGATTGATCTGCTGCGCATTCCGCTGTTCCGGCTCTCGGCGATAACCTCGACCTGCTCTTTCATGGCGCAGATGCTGGCCTTCACGGCGCTGCCTTTCTACATCGAGGGATCACTCGGCCGCACTGCGGTGCAGACCGGCCTGCTGATGACGCCTTGGCCGATGGCGACAGTGATCGCGGCACCAATTTCGGGGCGGCTCGCGGATCGCTATTCGGCCGGCGTTTTGGGCGGCATCGGACTCTCCATTTTCGCTTGCGGTCTTGCAACCTTGGCGATGCTCCCGGCTCATGCGCATCCGGTGGATATCATGTGGCGGATGGCGGTCTGCGGTATCGGATTCGGACTCTTCCAGTCACCGAATAACCGCGCCATGATCTCAGCCGCGCCGCCTCGACGCACCGGCGGCGCGAGCGGCGCTTTGGGCACGTCGCGGTTGTTGGGCCAGACGATCGGCGCGACCTTGGTGGCGCTGATGTTCAACGTCTTCACGTCCAACGGGACTGTGGTCTGCCTCATCCTCGCGGCGAGTGTTGCGGCGATCGCGGCTGGGGTATCGTCGCTGAGATTGCTGCTGCCTCCCTCGGCGCGGAAGTGGGGCTGAGAGCCCAACAGCTAAGAACGCGAGCGCTCGCGCGACACAGGAGTTTTCGACGTGAAGACATACAGAACTGCTTTGATCCCCGGCGATGGCGTCGGGCCGGAAGTGGTTGAAGCCGCCTGGGACGTTGCGTCACAAGCAGCCGGGCGTTTTGGCTTCGCGCTGGACGGCGTCCGCTTCCCCTGGTCGTGCGACTATTACCTGGAGCATGGCGTGATGATGCCGGCCGACGGTATCGAACAGCTCCGGCCCTTCCAGGCGATTTTCCTCGGTGCGGTTGGTTGGCCGGCCCGCGTGCCGGATTCCGTTTCGCTTCATGGGTTGTTGCTGCCCATCCGGAAAGCCTTCGACCTATACGCCAATGTTCGGCCGCATCGCCTTCTGCCGGGTACCGTCGGGCCGCTTCGCGCGGAAGGTTTCGACATTCTGTGTATTCGAGAGAATACCGAGGGAGAGTACAGCGGCGCGGGCGGCCGCGTGCATCAAGGCACGGCGGATGAGGTGGCCGTCGAAACCTCGATCTTCACGCGGCGCGGCATCGAGAGGATTCTCCGCTACGGCTTCGAGCAGGCGCGGTTGCGTCGCCATCGGCTGGCATCGGTGACGAAATCGAATGCGCAGAAACACTCGATGGTTTTCTGGGACGAGGTGACGGAGGCGGTCGCGCGGGACTATCCGGATGTCGAGGTCACGCGGTATCATATCGATGCGATGGCGGCGCGTTTCGTGACCCATCCGCATTCGCTGGATGTCGTGGTGGCGTCGAATCTTTTTGGGGATATTCTCACCGATCTCGGCGCTGCCATCCAGGGTGGTCTCGGCTTCGCGGCTTCGGCAAATCTCAACCCGACCGGTAGCGGTCCGTCGATGTTCGAGCCTGTGCATGGTTCGGCGCCCGATATCGCGGGGCAGGGCAAGGCCAATCCGATCGCGACGATCTGGTCCGCCGCGATGATGCTCGAGTATCTCGGCGAGAAGGAATGCGCCGCCGCAATCTTCGCGGCGATGGAGCGCGTCACGGCGGCTGGCGCGACTCGCACACCCGATCAAGGCGGCAATGCGACCACGGCCGATGTCGCCGCCGCTGTCTCGGAGCAGATCAAGCGCGGGCCGGCGTAGTCGCTGGCTTCAGTTCACGCTGCGCGCGATTTCGGCCTCTGTCGCGCCGACGATATCGTTGACGACGGCGGAGGTGGTGGTTTCGCGCGTGCTGTGCTCCGCCACGACCTGGCCGAGACGCATGACGATGATGCGGTCGGTGATCGCCATGACATGCGCGAGCGTGTGCGAGATGAGAATGACCGCGACGCCCTCATCACGCACATGGCGGATCAGGCGCAGCAATTCCTCGACCTCGTGCACGCCGAGATGGTTGGTCGGCTCGTCGAGAATGAGCAGCTTGCGCGCCCAGGACATCGAGCGGGCGATAGTGATCGCCTGGCGCTGACCGCCGGACAGATTGCCGACAGTGGTTTCCAGATGCGGCAGGCGGATGCCGGTTTTGGCGGTGTCTTCCCGCGCCACCTTGGTCATCGCGCTATTGTCGAGGAAGCCCATGCGGCCGAGCAGCCCCGGCTTCACCAGCTCGCGTCCGAGAAAAATATTGGCGGTGATGGAGAGCGTCGAAGCCAGGCCGACATCCTGGTAGACGGTTTCGATTCCTGCGCTGAGTGCCTGTTGCGGCGCGGACCAGTGGCGCGGTTTGCCCTCCAGAATGACCTCGCCGCTGGTTTGCGGGAACATGCCGGAGATGATCTTGATGATCGTCGATTTGCCCGCGCCATTGTCGCCGACCAGGCCGAGCACCTCGCCCGCGCGCACATCGAAGGTCACGTCCTGCAATGCGGTGACGGAGCCGAAGCTGCGCGTGACATTGCGCAGCGATAGCAGGGTCTCGCCCGCGGGCTTGCGATCGGTGTTGGTGGCGGAGGTGAGGTTCATGCGCGTCAGTCCCTCGCCCGGCCACGTTCCTGCACCATCACGGCGATGGCGATAATCACGCCGATGATGACGGTCTGCCAGTAAGGCTGGATGCCGGCGACGATGAGGCCGTTGACGATCGTGCCGATGATGAGCGCGCCGAGCAACGTGCCGATGATGGTGCCGGTACCGCCAAAAAGACTCGCGCCGCCGATGACAACGGCGGCGATGGCGTTGAGTTCGTCATTGGCGCCTTCGAGCGGCGATCCGGTGCCGAGGCGCATGAAGACGAGAACGCCGGCGACTGCCGAAAGCAACCCGGCGATGACGTAGATCTTGGTGAGATGCCGCGCCACGGGAATGCCGGCGCCGCGCGCCGCGCGCGCATTGGAGCCGATCGCGAAAGTCCATCGGCCGAAGCGCGCGCGATGCAGAAACAGCCCGACGCCGATGCCGAGGATCGCGGTGACAACGATCGGCAACGTCAGGACGCCGAGGAAGACGTGATTGCCCCAGGTCGCGATCTGCGGCGCGAGGCCCGAGATATCGACGCCATTGGTCAGCACGAAGGTCAGGCCCGTCGCGATGCCGAGCATGGCAAGCGTCGCGATAAACGGCGTGACGCGTGCGCGGGTAATCATCAGCGCATTACACAATCCGGTGACAAAACCGACCGCCAGCGCCGCCAATGTGCCGACCAGCAGGCTCGGCAAAGCCCCAAACCCGGCCTGTCCGAGCGCGACAAGCACGATCGAGCCGATGATGCCGGAGAGGCCGAGCGTGGCGCCGACCGATATGTCGATGCCGCCGGTGATGATGACCAGCGTTTCGGCGAAGGCGAGCAGAATCGTCTCGGTCGAATCCTGCAGGATGCTGCTGATATTGTCAGTTCCGAGAAAACCCGGATTGAGCACGTCGAAGATGCCGACGATGACCGCAAGGGCCACCACCAGCAGCAATTGTTGCTTGATGAGAGGGCGGCGGGACAGCCAGGAGTCATTGGCCGGCACGGTCGTCGCAGGTGTCGCCATTCCGCCGCCCTCGTCTAGTCGCTTACTGGCCGCGGTAGAAATACTGTGACTGCTGATCCATCGTCTCGCGCTTGATCAGGATGTCCGGCAGGATGTTGTTCTTCTGCGCGGGCTTGATGCCTTTGGTCGCGTCGTAGGCCATCTTCACCGCCATCTGCCCTTCGAGCACTGGCTGCTGGGCGATCAAACCGATGAGGTCTCCGGCCTTCAGCGCGGCAACCTCGCCGGGTTCGGCGTCATAGGCGACGACTTTGACCTGGCCAAGTTTGCCCGCATTACGCAGACCCTGGATCACGCCGATGGCCGTCTCGTCGTCGATGCAAAAGACGCCGCCGAGATGCGGATAGCGCAGCAACAGGTCACGGACCACCTGAGCCGCGTGGCTCGGCTGATCGCTGCTGAACTGCTGGCCGAGATATTTGAGGCCCGGATAGCTGGGCAGCTTGCCCTCGAAGCCTTGTTTGCGCAGCAGGTCGGTGCTGGTGCCGGGCAGGCCGTTCATCAGATAGACTTCGCCCTTGCCGCCGAGCGCCTCGTTGAGCAGATCGGCCGCAAGCGCGCCGCCGCCGATATTGTCGCCGGTCACGGCGCCCACGATATTAGTAGTGTCGGCAACGCTGGTATCGGCGGTCACGACGGGAATCTTGAGGCTGACGGCGCGGTTAACGGAGGGCATGAGCGCATTGCCATCGGTCGGCACGAGAACGAAGCCGCTCGGTTTCTGGTTCAGCACCGCATTGACGAAGGGAAGCTGCGCGGTGGGGGAATAGACGCCCATCGCGCCCTGCCACACCAGCTTCACGCCAAGCTGCTTCGCTTCTTCCTGCGCGCCGTATTGCATCGAGACGAAGAACGGGTCGGAGGCGATGCTAGGGACAAAGCCGATCGTCGCCTGCTGCGCTTTGGCTTGCGGGCTGGCGATCAAGGCGGCACCGGCGACCAGTGCCAAACAACAACCGCCGAGAAGCGCCGATCGGATGCCACGAACCTGGAATTTCATCATCGACGTTCCCTATTTTTGCTGTGCGCCACGGAGGCGGACGCTTGGATTTCCTCGCGCCATTCAACTGGCTATCGAATGCCTGTCAAGCGGCGGCCCTGAGATGTTCCCTGAGCTTTACAGAAGTCGATTAGCGGCGCGCGTCGCTTCCGGGAAACCCGGAGGCCGTATATCCGATGCTGCGCTGCAACATGGCGAGCAAGGCGTTTACTGTTACGGGGTGCGGCTGGTTGCGCGATAGGCTCTCGGCGGCTGCAATCGGAAAGTCCGGGAACCTTCCCGGACTTTCCGAGCCTTCGCGAGGACGCGGTTAGAAAGCGTCTCTTTGGCGGCCGCCGATTGCCGCGGCGACGCAGGCGATGAAGGCGCCGATCAGCATCGAGAAGAAGGTGAAGAACGAGAGCGCGGACGCAGCTTTGCGCGCGGCGTTCGCGGCCTGTTTAGCCTTCTGAACGGCAGCCTGCTCCGTCGAAATCACGGCATCGACGCGCTTCTGAGCGTCGGCTTGCGAGACGCCGGTCCGCGCGGCAACGAGCTGCGCGAGGTAAGTGCGGTCGGCTGGAGCGATATCGCCGTCGAGACCGGTGGCGAGGATACGCCCAGCCTCGGCGCGAGAGTCGCCGGCTGATGCCGCCGCCGAGGCTTGGCCCGGCCGGAACAGCGTGTCGGTCAGATAGCTCGTCTGGCTGGCGGCTGCGGTCGCGCCGGAGGCGACCGTCGCGACGGCGTGGGTGCCGGTTCCAATGATGGACGAGGCGCCGCTTGCCAGAAAGCCGATCGCGAGAACCGAGGCGACTGCCCAGGTAACGAAGCCGTTCGCCGTGTCACGGAAGAACACCTCGTCGGTGTGCATCTGGACATGCTTGGTCCGCAGCCGGCCGGTGATGTAGCCACCTAGCCCGAAGGCGATCCAATTCACGAGAATGAGCCAGATCGCGGCAAGAACCGTGAAGGTGGTGGGTGAGGGGTTGGAGCCCGACCAGGGTGAGACCGAGGCGAGCCCGATGCCGGAGCCGAGCGCCACCAGAAGAATGGTGACGGCCGCCGCGACGAAAGCGCCGGCAATGATGGCGGGCCAGGCGACGGCGGTCACCTGGGATTCCCGGGCCGATACTTCGCCGACCGGCGAGACTATGGGCGCGTAGCCGCCCGATGTGATGGCCATGTCCGCTCTCCTCAGTGCCAGAAGATCGCGAGCAGGATGATGATGGGCAGCGGAATGCCCAGGAGCCAGAGTAGAATGCCACGTCCCATGAGAGCCACCTTCGTTTGGGTCTTCCGGGCGTCGAACCTGGACCAAGCGCCTGCGTCGGCACTCAATCCCGGTTCCAAGCCTGGGTTTCCGAAGGTTAGGCGGATCGCGCTATCTGCAAGCTCAGGTTGCGCAGGAAAGACCGTCGCGCGACCTGTCCGCCACGCTCCCACGCTGCGGCGCCGGTCGCGCGGTCACGGCAAGGTGAAGGTGGCGGCGCGGCGTTTGCGTTAGGCGGCCAGTTTCGCTGCGACCTCGGCGACATGCTTGCCCTGGAAGCGGGCGCCCGCCAATTCGTTCTCGCTCGGCTGGCGCGAGCCATCGGTGCCCGCGATGGTGCTGGCGCCATACGGGCTGCCGCCGGTGATTTCGTCGAGCTTCATCTGGCCCGCGAAGCTATAGGGCAGGCCGACAACGACCATGCCGAAATGCAGTAGATTGGTGATCAGGGAGAACAGCGTCGTCTCCTGCCCGCCATGCTGCGTTCCGGTCGAGGTGAAAGCGGCGCCTACCTTGCCGTTCAACGCGCCGCGCATCCAAAGGCCGCCGGCCTGATCGAGGAAGGAGGCCATTTGGCTGGTGATGCGCCCGAAGCGCGTGGCCGAGCCGATGATGATGGCATCGTAATCCGCAAGCTCTTCGATATTGGCGACCTGAGCTGCCTGGTTGAGCTTGAAATGGTTGGCTGTGGCAGCTGCCTCCGGCACGGTCTCGGGCACCCGACGGATCGCAACTTCGGCCCCGGCCTCCCGCGCGCCTTCGGCGACGGCTTCTGCCATGCGCTCGATATGGCCGTAGGTCGAGTAGTAGAGGACGAGAACTTTCGCCATGGCGAACTCCTAACGTTACCGCGCCGAAGGTTGGCGCGGGGCCGCAAGATGGACGCCGGGCGACCGGGCGAAAACCCCGATAAAGTCGAAGGACACGATCATCCCGCTTAACAGTGTGCGGCGCCGAAAGGTCAGGCAACCGCGCTTTCGAAGCGGGGCACGTCCGCCAGCAACAGTTTGGTTTCGGCGGCCTGAGGGTGATCGAGAACCTGATCGATCTCGCCTGCCTCGATGATCCTGCCGCTCTGCATAACGACTGCGCTCTGAGCGATGCTGCGGACGAGGGCGAGGTTATGCGTAATGAAGAGCATCGACAGGCCATGATCCCGCTGCAGGTCGCTGAGCAGCGCGATGATCACCGCCTGGACCGAGACATCGAGCGCCGAGGTCACCTCATCGCAGATCAGCAGTTCCGGCTTGACCACGAGCGCACGGGCAATCGCCGCGCGCTGCAACTGGCCGCCGGAAAGCTCATGCGGCCGCCGGCTGGCGGCGCTGGCGGGAAGCGCCACCTGTTCGAGCGCTTCGGAAATGCGCCGCCGCAACTCGGTCCGGCCGGGCGATTCGAAGGTCTGGAGGGCGATGGCGATGGACTGGCCGATGCTGCGGCGCGGGTTGAGCGAGGCATAGGGGTTCTGGAAGACGTATTGGATGCGGCGGCGCAGTTCGGCGTTGCGGTGCCGTGAACCGGCTGGGAGCGGGGCGCCGCGGAAGAACATTCCGCCATGAACCTCGGCATGCAGCCCGCCGATGGTGCGGGCAAGCGTGGTCTTACCCGAGCCGGATTCTCCGACCAGCGCGACACAACCACGCTCCGGCACGTCGAAGGAGATGCCGTGCAGGATCTCCGTGGCGCCATAATGCGCGACGAGACTTGCAAGCCGCAGTACCGGCGCGGGTTGCGACGCCGCGGCGGTGGGGGCGAGCAGTGTGGCTTCCGCGCCGCCGATGCTTTCGCCCGGACGAATGCAGCGCACCGCATGGCCTTCTATCTGGTCGCGCAATGCCGGCATCTCAGCGCGGCAGGCCGGGATGACCAGCGGGCAACGCGGCGCGTAGGAACAACCGGGTGGGCGGCGCCCTGGCTCCGGCGCTTGGCCCGGGATCCCCTCGATCCGGCTGCGCTTGTCGATATCCGGCACCGCTTTGATGAGCGCGGTGGTGTAGGGGTGCAGCGGGCGGCGAAGCACCTGGTCGGTCGGGCCGATCTCGACGATGCGGCCTGCATACATGACAGCGACACGCTGAGCGAGGGAGGCGACGACCGCGAGGTCGTGGCTGACATAGACGGCGGCGATGTCATGCTCGCGGCAGAGCTGGCGCACGGTCTGCAACACATGGGCTTGCGTCGTGACGTCAAGTCCGGTGGTCGGTTCGTCCATGACGACGACGCGCGGATGCCCGGCGAAGGCCATCGCGATCGCCACACGCTGCTGCTGGCCGCCTGAGAGTTGATGCGGATAGGCGCGTAGCAGACCCCGCTTGCCGGGCAGTTTTACCTCCTCCAGCAGCGCGATGAGCGTGTCGTCATCGACCTTGCCAGGATCGTCGAAATTCTCCGCGAGCTGCGTGCGAATGCGCAGCGCGGGGTTCAGCGCGGTGCCGGAATCCTGTGGCACGTAACGGATCAGCGATTTGCGGATCGCGGGCAGGTCATGCGCCGGAATGGTGAGCAGGTCGCGGCCGTCGATCATCACGCGGCCCTGGCTGATGACGAGCCCGCGCCGGTGATGCGCGAGCAGACCAAGGCCGAGCGTGGTCTTGCCCGAACCGGATTCGCCGACAAGGCCAAGGATCTCGCCGGGCTTCAGCGTGAAGGAGGCGTCGCTCACCACCGGCAGGCCGACGCCCGCCATCGCGACTTCGAGGCCGGTGACCGCCAGCGCCTCGCGATTGTCGGCCGCCGCGCTCATCGCAGCACGCCCGCCACCGCGATTTCCCGTTCGGCGGCGCCTGGCATGTCCTCGATTGGCGGGCTTGCGAGATCGACTCTGCGGGCGCCTCCGAGCATGGCGCGGGCGAGGGCGTCAGTCAGCAGGTTCATGCCAATGGTGAGAAGCGCGATCAGAAGAATGGGTATGAGCACCGGCCAGGGGCTTGCCATCAGTCCGATGCGGTTCTCGTTGATCATCGTGCCCCAGTCGGGGGTTGGCGGCTGGACGCCGAAACCGAGGAAGCTGAGGCCCGCGATGAGGGTGACCGAATAGGCGAGGCGAAGGCCGAACTCGACCATGAGCGGCGAGGTCACGTTGGGCAGGATCTCGCGCAGGATGATCTTCCAGGCCGCGACGCCGAGCGATTCCGCGTGACGCACGAAATCCTCGCCCGCGACCCGCAGCGTGGCGGCGCGGAAGACGCGGGCGACCTGAGGCGCATGGATGGCGCCGACCAATACGGTCAGCAGCCAAAGCCTGGGGCCGAGCAGGCTGATGAAGAGCAGCGCCAGGATGATCTGCGGGAAGGCCATCAATACGTCGGCGGCGCGCATGATCGCCTCGTCCGTGACGCCCTTCGCATAGCCGGCCCAGATGCCAAAGAGCGCGCCGGTGCCGACGCCCAGTATCGTGGCGCCCGTCGACATGATCAGGATGCGCCAGCCGCCCTTCAGCACGCGCGACAGCGTGTCGTGCCCCATCATGTCCGTGCCGAGGGGATATTTCCCCGTCGGATGCGCGAAAGAGAAACTGACGAAGGCGGTCGGCGAATGCGGCGCGACAAAGGGGCCGATCAGCGCAATGGCGACCACGATCAGCACCAGCGCGAGCCCGACCGCGCCGGAGCCGAGCGACAGGATTCGCCCGAGAACCCGCGTCACGAGGTTTGCCAGGCGCGGGCGCGCAGCTTTGGCGTCACCAGAATGGTGATGAGGTCGGCGAGGATGTTGAGGCCGACGTAGAAGGCGGCCAGCAGGATGACCTCGAACTGGATCACCGGAACATCGCGCGCGAAGATCGCGTAGATGAGGCTCTGGCCGATGCCGGGATAGGCGAAGACATATTCCACCAGCACGACGCCGCCAGCCAGATAGGCGAAGGTGAGCGCGATGACCTGCACGGTCGGCGCGATGGCATTGGGTAATGCGTGGACGAAGATGATGCGGCCGCGGCTGACGCCCTTAAGGCGTGCCATCTCCACGTAATCGCTTTGCAGGATCTCGATCATCGAACTGCGGATCATGCGGAACAGGTAAGGGAAGATCACCAATATAAGCGTGAGAACCGGCAGCACGAGGATCTGCGGCCGCGCCAAAACACTGGCGCCGGGTGCGACCATGGAGACAGGCGGCAACCAGTGAAAGACGGAGGTCGCGAAGACGATCACGGTGAAGAAGCCGACGACAAACTCGGGTGTCGCCGCGAGTCCCAAAGCGGTCACCGAGACGACATTGTCGAAGAACCCGGAGCGCCTGCTCGCCGCGAAGATGCCCGCGAGCAGAGAGATCGGCACACCCACGAGACCCGCGAGCACGAGAAGGGTCAGCGAATTCTCGACGCGCGGCATGACCTGGCCGAGCACGGAGCGGCCGTTGACCAGCGAATTGCCGGGCTGGCCGGTCAGGATGCCGCCCAGCCAAAGCCCGTATTGCGTCGTCAGCGGCCGGTCGAGATGGAGTCTGGCCACTGCGGCGGCCAGTGCGTCGGGCGTCGCATCGCGGCCGAGCAGAGCGCGGGCCGCGTTGCCCGGCAGGATCTCGGTGGCGGCGAAAATCACCACCGAGACGAGAAACAGCGTGAGCAGCCCAAAAAGGAGCCGCCGGATGATGAGCCGCTTCACCGGCGGCTCGCCGGATCAGCCAAGCCAGGCATCCGCGAAGCCGAAATTGCCCAGCGCATAGCCGGTGTTGCTCGGCTGGAAGCCCTGCACGTTCGAGGTCATGAGATCGATATTCTTGTTGAAGCAGGGGATGATGAGCGCCCCTTCCTCGAAATCGATCTTCTGCATCTCGTGGATGATGTCGCAGCGCTTGCCGTGATCCAAGGTCGCCTGCGCGTCATTGTACAGTTTCAGATAGCGGTCGTAGGAGGGCGCCTTCTGCCAATGCGTCTCGTTGAAGGGCGAGGTGGTGAGCAGCTCCATCGCGACCTGGGCGAGATAGGGCTTGTAGTTCCACCAATCCTGCGAAAACGGCCAGTTGAGATATTGCGATCCGTAGATCACATCGGTCGTCACCTTGCGGAGATTGATAGTGACGCCGGCATCCTGCGCCTGCTGGGCAATGACCTCCGCGAAGCGCACCGAGGAACTGGCGATATCCGAGGTGACCAGCTCGACGGTCAGCTTCTCCTGCCCCGCCTGTTTGAGCAGCGACTTCGCCTGATCGACATCGCGGTCCCGCTTCCAGGCCGAAGCGTCGTAGCAGCTATCCCAGGGCGAGAAGATATCATTTCCGACCGCGCCGTAGCCGTTCAGCGCGACATCGACGAGTTGCTGGCGATCGACGAGCAGGCGCAGGGCCTTGCGCACCTTCGGATCATTGAAGGGCGGGCTGTCGACGCGCATGGTGAAGGGCACCCATTGTCCCGGGTCCGAGACCAGAGCCTTGATCGGGCCACCCGAGCCGATCTGCTGCATGAGTGAAATCGGCGCCTGGCAGAATACATCGATGACGCCACCTTGCAGCGCCGCGAAGGCCGCCTCGTCGGTCGGAAAATCGATGATGGTGAGCGTGTCGAGATAGGGCTGGCCGCTGCGCCAATAATGCTCGTTGCGTGTGTAGACGCTCTGCTCGCCGGGGGTGAAACTTTTGTATTTGAACGGGCCAGTGCCGACTGGGTTCTTCACATCGTAATCGGTGGGCACGATCGAGAAGTATTCCGGCGCCGACATGCCGCCGGGGAAATCCGCATAAGGCGTCTTCATCGGCAGGCGCAGCGTCCGTGCATCGAGCGACTTGGCATTGGCGAAATCGACGGGTGAAAGGGGTGTCGCACCCGGCAGCGGCGCCTTGGGATCGACGATGCGCTTGAGCGAGAACAGAACGTCGTCGGCCGTCACGTCCTTGCCGTTGTGGAAAGTCAGGCCGGCGCGAAGACGAATGGTCCATTCCGTGGCCGTTGCATTCGGCTCGAGCGATTCGGCGAGGATATTGGAGACCACGCCATGCCGATCGACGGAGACCAGCGGCTCGAACAGCGCCAGGATGCGCGGATTGTCGAGCTGCGTGACGGTATTGCTTGCGGAGATGGTGTCCGAGCTGCTGCCGCCCGTCATGCCGACACGCAGATTGCCGCCGCGCTTGGGCGTCGTGCTCTGCGCCCGCGCCGCTTGCCCGCCCGCCATCAGGGTGGCGGCGGCGCCCAGGCCAACACCGGTGGTGGCGAGGAATCCGCGTCGGGTCGGCGTCAGGAGACGATCCTGCGGCCCATCATGTCGCTGGCTCATGGCTTCACTTCCCCCCCGGGCGCCCTGCGATCAGGCGCGCGCCTCGTCATGTGCCGTCAGCATGACGGGCACCCGCATTGATGACAAGTGGACGGGGTTTCGGGGTGGACTGGCTGCCCACCGCACTGGGCGGGCGTGGACATCACCCAAAAGGCGTATGCTGAGTACGTTATTTTAGCAAAACAGTTGGATGCGAAAGCGCTGCGTTGGGTTCGGAGTTTCGCCAGACACAATCTGTCAGCATCGGCATCCAGTTATCTCTCGTCTGCTGGTTTGTTGCTAACTTCTTACGCGGATATCGGCTGATCGTTCGCGTGGGATACAAAGAAAGTTGACTCCGTTTACGTGGACATCGTAATCGTGACTGATAATCTTCTGTTGTAGTGCAGTGCGGTCGGATTTGAAGAATTCGATATACATGACCGGTCGGCAGTTGCTGATAGTTTGGTTAGCGCCTTCGAGGATCTGCATTTCCATCCCTTCAGCATCGATTTTCAGAAGATTGACATTAGTGAATTCAAAAGAATCAAGCGTTGCCAGACGCACGTATTCTATCTTTTCGGGATTCTTCCCTCGTGTCTGGGATAAGGCCTCCTTCTGTTGTGGGCCAAACTCGATACTTCCAAAATTTAGTGATTTATCGTAATCGAACCGAGGAATTTCTATAAGATCTTCTCTCTCTCCTAAAGCGATGTTATGGCAAAAAACATTCGTGACGCCGTTCAAAGCCATTGTGCCCGCGAGCATATTAAAGATAATCCGTTGTGGCTCGAAAGCGTAAATCTTGCCTTGACTGCCGATGGCGCTAGTTAACCCAAGAGAGTAGGCGCCGACGTTAGCACCAACGTCAACGAAGACATGAGGCGCCTCGATCGTGGCGAGGATGCTTCTCATTAGTTCGATATCGCCATGCCCCTCGGCTGCGCCCGTGCGCAGCAAGGCTCCAGTCTGATTGATATCGTATCG
Organism: Acidisoma sp. S159; assembly: GCF_009766125.1. Classification (NCBI taxonomy): domain Bacteria; kingdom Pseudomonadati; phylum Pseudomonadota; class Alphaproteobacteria; order Acetobacterales; family Acidocellaceae; genus Acidisoma; species Acidisoma sp. S159. The sequence continues at coordinate 203,200 of NZ_LMUG01000032.1, read as the reverse complement.
GCTTAAGATCATCTGGCCGTACACCGTCGGGGCAACGAAGCTAAATGGAAGAGCCATGGCCGTGGGGACACCTCTCCAGTAAACGCGACAAGTGGAACGATATCGTAATGAAAAGCGCGTCAGTCGTAAACGCGCAAGATGATGTTGGAGCAAATTCCGGCCACCCTTTCAGCGCATGGCAATTTTGCCGACTGAGACAGAAATGAGAGATTTGGATCAATTAAGATGCTGATTCTCGTCGTGGCACGAGAAACGGATCAAGATCTCAGAGCCACCCCAACTACTGCGCCTAGAGGATTAAGATAACCAAGCCGCGCCTTGCGGTTTGGCCTCTCGTCTGCTCAAGAAGAAAGTCTCTTCGCTGCTTCGCAAATACCTTGCGGTTGTTGCGGGCTCGCCTGCCCCCGATCCGGAGACGACGATGACCGACACGCCAAGCAGCACGCGCAATCCATCCCGCCGCGGATTGATGACTGGCGGGATCGCGGCGCTGGGTGCCGCCCAATTGCTGGCGGAACTGATTCCCTCGGCGCATGCGGCGACCGCGAAGGCCGAGCCCATCATCGCGCCAGGTGCGCCGCCAGGCGGTTACAACATTCTCTTCATCCTCGTCGATCAAGAGCATTTCTTTGAGGAATGGCCAATTCCGGTTCCCGGCCGCGAATGGATCAAGAAAAACGGTGTCACCTTCACGAACCATCAGGCGGCGTCTTGCGTTTGTTCGCCCGCGCGTTCGACCATCTATACCGGCCAGCACATCCAGAACACCGGCATCTTCGACAATGCCGGTTCGCTTTGGCAGCCCGATATGTCCACCGAGGTGAAAACCATCGGACACCGCATGGCAGCGCTGGGTTATCACGCGGTCTATCAGGGTAAATGGCATCTGAGCTACAATCTGGACCAGGCGAAGAAAGCGATCGACGCGCCGCTGGCGGATTACCGCAAGATCATCCAATCCTATGGCTTCGACGATTTCTTCGGCGTCGGCGACATCATCGATACGACGCTCGGCGGCTACAATTACGATGACACCACCACGGCGTTCACAACGCGCTGGCTGCGCACGCAGGGTGAGACTTTGCGAGCGGCGGGCAAGCCCTGGTATCTCGCCGTCAATTTCGTCAACCCGCATGATGTGATGTATGTAGATTCCGATTTGCCAGGCGAGACCGTGCAGGGGAAGTCCCATGCTATGCCGATCGCGCGACCGCCCGCCGATGCGATCTACCAGTCGGAATGGGACGTGGCACTTCCGGCAACGCGCGGCCAGTCCTTCGATGCGCCCGGCCGCCCGCGCGGGCAGAAGATTTATCAGAGCGTGCAGGACACCCTCGTCGGCGCCTGGCCGGATGAGGATCGCCGCTGGCGGCTGCTGCGCAACTATTACTACAACTGCATCCGCGACTGCGACCGGCAAGTCGTTCGTGTGCTGCAGTCGCTCAAAGACAATGGCATGGACAAGAACACCATCATCGTCTTCACCGCCGATCACGGCGAGCTTGGCGGCAATCATCAGATGCGCGGCAAGGGGAATTGCGCCTATCGCCAGCAGAACCATCTGCCGCTGATGATTGTCCATCCCGCCTATCCCGGCGGCGTGACCTGCAAGGCAGTGACCTCGCAGATCGACCTTGCGCCGACACTGATGGCGCTCACCGGCGCCGAGCCGGAGGCGCTGAGCACGGTCGGGTTCGGCCTCAAGGGACGCAATTTCTCAGGCTTGATGGGCGCGCCGGACAAGGCCGATTATAACTCGCTCAGGCCGGCATCGCTCTTCAACTACAACATGCTGTCGTTTCAGGACGCCAAATGGGCGAAGATGATGGACGACTATATGGATTCATCGGCTTCGGCGCCCGATAAGATCGCGGCGCTGCTCAAGACCGAGCCCGATTTCCACGACCGCTGCGGCATTCGTAGCGTTTTCGATGGGCGCTATCGGTTCAGCCGCTATTTCGCTCCGCTCGATTTCAATACGCCCACGAGTTATGAGGATCTGACCGCCAATAATGACCTTGAGCTTTATGACCTGCGGAACGACCCGGAGGAGGTCGATAACCTCGCGCTCACTCCGTCCGCGCATACCGATCTCATCATGGCGATGAACACCACGCTCAACCAGCGCCTTGCCGAGGAGGTCGGCGATGATGACGGGAGCTTCCTACCGATCCGAGATGGAAAGTGGTATTTTCCCCCAAAATCGGAACGGTGAGGGCTCGGGCCGGTTGCTATGATGGAGAGCGCAAGATGAAGAGAACCATCCCGTCGTTTCTGGGGCTCGCCGTTCTAGCGGCGGGTTTGGCCGGGGCGGCGTTGCCGGTTTCGGCCCAGACTCAAAGCAATGCGGTTCCCCTTCGGGAAGGCAATATCTGGGGTGGAGTGGCCCACGATCCGAATCCAGGCGTTGTGGACCCCGAAGAGCGCGCGGCCGGCGTGGCGCCGTCAGCGCAGCAAAACGACGCCATCAACGCGAAGATCAATCATCTTTACGACAAGCTCCTCGACAAGCCGCTCAAGACCCATGCGAATGGCGGGACGCCCTAAGCCGGGTCCCAGGCGCCCGCGATTGGCTCAGTGGATGGCGGCGTGGACGGTTTCCGCGACGGTTTCCGCGGTCGCGGCGGAGAGTGTCCAACCCAGATGGCCGTGCCCGGTGTTGTAGAAGACACCCTTGCGACTCCCGGAGCCGACGCGCGGCACCATGCTCGGGGTCATCGGCCTCAGCCCTGCCCAGGGGATCGCTGAGCTCGTATCGACCTCTGGGAAAAGATCCCGGGTCCATTCCGCCAGAGGCCTTATGCGATCGGCACGGATATCGAGGTTGTAGCCGTTGAATTCGGCCGTTCCTGCCACCCGGAAACGCTCGCCCAGGCGACTCGAGACGATTTTGGTCTCGTCGTCGAGCAGACTGACACGCGGTGCGCCGCGGCTGCTTTGTTCGGTTAGCAGGGGGATGGTGATGGAGTAGCCTTTGACCGGGTAGATATTGACGCGATCGCCAAGCTGCCGGGCAAAGCGCGGGCTCGCTACCCCCGCGCAAATCACCACTGCATCGGCCTTGAGCGTTTCCAGAGCGCGCGGCTCGCGGCGCTTGTCGGCATGGTGCCAGTCGACGGCGATGCCACCACCCTGATGCGCGAGCAGCCGGACATCCGTGTCATACATGAACTTCACGCCGCGCCGCTCGCAAGCACTGGCCAGGCCGCGCGTGAAGGCGTGGATGTCACCGGTGAAGTCCGAGGCCGTGTAGAAGCCGCCGTAATAGTCGCCTTGCAGCGTGGGTTCGATCGCCCGCATTTCCTCGGGTGTCACGGCCTTACGGTCGAGGCCCCCCTCCGACAAAAGCTCGTTCACCTGCATCGCGTGGTCGAATCCGGCTTTGGCGCGATAGAGGTGGAGGATGCCGGTATTTTCCCGGTGAAACTCGATTCCCTCGGTCTCGGCGATCCGGGTGAGGTGTTTTTGCGCGATGATCGCGAGCCTGACGGTATCGACCGTATTGCGCCGGTAATTCGGGATTTGCCCGACGAACTCGGCCATCCAGGAGTATTTGTGCCAGGACGGCCAGGGGTTAACGAGGAGGGGGGCATCCCGGCGCATCATCCATTTGATACCCTTGAGGATGGTGGCGGCCGTGGTCCATACTTCGGCGTTGCTTGCGGAGAGCTGGCCACCATTGGCGTAGGATGTGCCCATTGCGGGATCGCGGTTGCGGTCCAGCACGGTGACATCGTAGCCACGCAGGGCGAGGGCATAGGCGGTCGTGATGCCGGTTACACCGGCTCCGATAACGGCGACATGAGACAAAAGGCGACCTCCGGGCGAGAGAGAGACGATAAAAACTGGACACGCATGTCCAGTCGGCTCCCCCCTCTGTCCCGTTACCTGAGAGTGTAACCCCGATCGCCACGCGGCGATCACGGCTTCCCCTTCGGTGGGTGCCCTTATCGCACCTCTCTCCAGAGTGTCCTGGCCTTGCGGTCCTTGGTGCCTGAGAGATTCCGGGAGGTTGCTCCGTCGGCGCCGGATGGAGGCTGAAGGCCCCGTCCGGTCTCTCCCGCAAGGCTGTAGCGGACATACGAGTATTCCACCCGCAGAGGTTGCTGGCAACGATAATCGGCCGATGGCTGGGTTCCTGCTCGCGCGCGGTTCAGTGCTGCCCATGGATCTTCCTCGAGTCTTGGGCAGGGACGGTCTTGCGAGGCCGACTCGGCAGACGCCGCCCTCCTGGAACATCGCGCCAGGGAGGGTGCCGTCCAGGCCGCCTTTGCTATTCGGAAAGGTTAGTCACGTTAGATCGAAAACTGTCGGCCCATTCTCTCGCAACCAATCGGTTCCGCGCGGGTCTCAGCAATGGCGCGGGGGATGTTATTCAACACGGCGGGTATGAGGACTAGATGACCACCACTCTCGCAACAGGTTTCGCAGCTAAAACGGTAACCTCGGCCGAATCATTGCGCGATCCGTGCAATCTCTTCGAGGAAAGGTTGGGATCGATCGAACCCAAACGGAACATCAAGACCGATGCGGCGAATAATATGCGTCTATGATATACAAAGGATCGTTCGAGACTTCGAATCGACTGCTTGCCTGCGATCCAAAATATATCGCAGCTCGTCCCGAACGTTAACCAGCCGTTGCTGCTTAGTGTGATAACACCGGAAAGTGCTATGATCGGCTACACAGCGGTACGTCACGCCAATGGCGAGATAGACGTGACGTCCAAAGGCACCTTGAACGGGGCACCTCCGAGCCACCTGCTGCACCTGAAGCACTATCGGCTGATCCCCGGACCATCACCGACAATATTCGTGAACGGCGTCTCACTGGACACGCTACCACCAGACGAGCAACGCCAGCACGTGTGGGGGCTGACGCACGCCGCCTTGCATGGCTAGGCTCACCCCAGCAGCATGCGCAGATGGTCGTTGAGGAAGCGGCCCTGGGGATCGAGGCGGCGGCGGAGCGCGCGGAAATCCTCGGCGCGGGGATAGATCTGCGTCACATCCTCCGTGTCGAGGAAATGCATCTTGCCCCAATGCGGTCGGGACTTGTAGCGGCGCAGGATCGTGTCCGTGTCGCGGAGGAAGTCCCAATAGTCGATGCCGGGACCGCCGGACACCGAAAGCGTGATGCTGTCCTGATGATGGAAGGGACTCATCCAGGCCGGGTCGCCGGCGGTGAAGCGATACTCGATCGGGAAGATGCAATTGGTGTGTTTGGTGAGCATGAGGTCGCGCACCGCCCGCACGGCGTCCTTGCCGTGTTCCAGCGGCACCGCGTATTCCAGCTCGACGAAGTTGGGCACGTATTCGATGGGATACACATCGGAACTATAGGCGACGCGCTCGAAGGGGCTTTCCTTCGGCGGCGCCTCGGTAATGTCCATCACCTTCATCTCGCAGACATCGGCGGTTTTGTCGGTGCTGGAAACCGCGGCGGTATCGGCGAGGCAATAGAGATGGCGGCTTTCGGGAGTCGGGCACCAGAAGAAGCCGAAATGCCGGTGGGTGGCGGCGAGTTCGTCATGCCGCGCCATGCAGGTCTCGAAATCATCGCGCCATAGCCGCTCGTGCAGATTGTAGGCCGGCATCGTCTGCAGCGTGAGCGCCGAAATTACCCCCAGCGTGCCGACGGAGACCTGGGCCGCATGCAGCAGTTCCGGGTCGCTCTCGTCGATCGCGAGGATGGTGCCGTCCGCTTGCACCAGACGCAGGCCGACGATCTGCGAGGCCAGGTTCCCAAGGCGCAACCCAGTGCCATGCGTGCCGGTGGTGAACGCGCCGGCAATCGCCTGCGTGTCGATGTCGCCCTGGTTGGTGAGGGAAAGGCCGCGCGCCTTCAGGGCACGGCCGAGATCCCCGATCCGCGTGCCGGCGGCAACCGTTACGCGGTGACGGCTTTCATCGACATCAATGATGCCGCGCAGATTGGCGAGGGATAGCAGCAGCCCGTTGGTGCCCACGACGGGCGTGAAGGAATGGCCGGAGCCGGCAACGCGAAGATTGAGGTCGCGGGCATCGGCTTCGGCCATCATTTCGGCGAGCTGCGCCTCGCTCTCGGGCGCCCCCTTGTAGCGGCTGATGCAGGACTGGTTGCCGACCCAGTTGCGCCACAGGCCGCCCTTTTCGAAGTCCATCGCTCGCTCCCCAAACTGGCCGGTTCTAGTTCCGCCTGAAGCTCCCAGGCAGCAGCACAAGGCTGCGGATCGCAAGCAAGCCCACGACCAAATTCGCCGCGCAAAACAAGACCGGCGCAAGCTCGGCAACAGCGCCGGTTTCACCGTGGATCACCATGACTAGCGGTGCATTGGCGAGCGCCGTTACGCCGAAGCTGAAGGCCCAATAGGAGGCGGCGAAGCGCTGCTCCGTGATCCAAGGCAGCACCCGTAGGAGCAACAGGGCCTGAAGCAGGCCATATCCCAGCATGGCGCGCGCCGCGAGGTCCGGAGCACCGCCTGAGACGTAGAGATAAGCGACGGCACCGACCACCGGTGGCGCAAGCTGCAGGCCGAGAGTCGGTCGCAATGCTGCCGGCATGACCGCCCCTGTATAGAGCCTGTGCAGCAACACCGACTCGATGGCGATCCAGGAAAATAGGCCGGCCCCGAAGGCGAGTTGACCCCAGTCGGGATAGCCGAGTGCCGAGACCACGATAGCGGTGACGAAGGACCCCGCGACGGCGGGGAGATACAGCACCGCGGTTGTTGTTCCAGGATCACGCTCGCCGCGCCACAGCAGACCGGTGCGCCAGAGTGCGAAGCCCAGGGTGAAAAGCGCGCCCGGCGTGAAAAAGACCCAGGCCATCGCTCGGGAATATGGCAGGGCGGCCCCCGCGATCAACATGGTCGCGACGCCGATCAGCCCGAAGAAGCAGCACTGCACGGGGTGGCCGAGTTCGACCAGCGCGGCGTCACGCGCGAAGATGCACTTGGCGGTATAAAGGACGATCAGCACAGCCCAGATGATGGCGGCGATCGCGAGGATCGTCTCGCCGACAGCGCTCGGCAATCCCCAGGCTCGATGGGCGGAGCGCCAGTCGAAACCGAGGCCCGCGACGCCCAATACGATGCCGAAGAGGGCTGCCGGGATCATCGGCAAGGCGATCCGTGAAGACATCCGTGGCGGCCTGCTCTCCGGGACAAGCCTCAAGCTATGGCGGTTTTGTCAGCCCGGCGCCACGGCATTGACCAGCGGTGCCGCCGGTCCGTCCGGCCCGCGCATGCCGAGGCGACCGAGGCCGGGAAGCTTGATCGCCGGGCGCCTGAGATCGAGACCAGCGACGGCGCCGAGGATATTGACCTCGACGCCCTCAACCCAGGCCAGCGTCACGCCGAGATAGCCGCCGATGGTGAGGCGTAAGCCGGTGGCGGAGGGGGCTCGGCGCAGCCAGCGGCCGTCATAGGGGAAGTCCTTGCCGATCGCCGTGGGCGGCAAAGCAGCGCGGATTTCCGGCACCGCGTCGATAATGGCGGCGACGAAGGTGTTGGAGTTCGGACCAGGCCAGGCGCGGTAGTCGCCATGGTTCCTTAGGGCATAGCCCTGGATTGCCGCCTGCACGCGCGGGATCAGGGCGGCGGCGGCGGCGCCGTCGGTCGCGAAGACCACCTCTGGGCGCTGTCCGAACCAGCGCCCGTCGGGCTCGAAGCCGTTCAGGCGGATCGGGTCGCCCCAGGCCGTGTAGTCGTAGCGGGTATAGGTGGCAGCGCCGGTGGGCTTGAAGACGATCCAGCAATGGGTCGCGAAGATGCCGCGCCAGCGGACCGTCTGCGCGGCGAAGATGCGAACCACGGCCTGCGGATGGCGGCTGGCCGGCGGCAGGTGGCCGATGCTCGACCGGTCCGCCGTCCGCCATCCCGCGCCGACGCCCTTGAGCCGGTAGAGCACCGCCGAGATGCCGAGCGGCAGCGGGTAGAAGACCAGGAACAGCAGCAACGAAGTTTCGAACAAGCGCATGCGGCAGGAAATTGGTGCGGCGCAGCAGATCTCAACGGCGTCCTATGGCTGATCTGATGCCCGGATCTCGACGACAATCGCTTCCGATCCTCCGAGGGTGGTCTCGCCAGCCAAAGTCTCGCCGCGCCCTTGGGTAGAGAGGATGATTTTGCCCGCCGAGGTGTAGATGCTTCGGGGCGTCTCTCCGAGGTTGAGGAAAATGGCGAGTCGCTGAGTGTCGCTGTGGCGTTCGTACGAGAGCACGTCGCCATCCGCCACTACGTGAGCCACTCGGCCATGCAGCAGGGCCGGGCTCCCCCGGCGAAGTGCGATGAGTTCGCGGTAGAGAGCCAGCATGGAGGTGGGGTCAGCCGCCTGTCTCGCCGCATCGGTGGCCTGCGCGCCGAAGCGCAGCCAGGGGGTGCCGGTGCTGAAGCCATGGCCGGACGAGCCATCCCAAAGCATCGGGGTCCGCTCCGGATCGCGCCCCAGGCCACGGCCGGGCTCGCGCTTTTCCGCCGGGTCCTGCACCTCCGCTGGTGGGATCGGCACATCCTCCATGCCGATCTCCTCGCCGTAGAAGATCGTCGGCGTGCCACGCAGGGTCAGCAGCAACATCGCGGCGACCCTTGCCTGGGCCGCGCCGATCCGGCTCGCGATGCGGGGACGATCGTGGTTGCCGAGCACCCAGTTAGGCCAGCCACCCGCCGGCAAGGCCGCCTCGTAGGTCTCGATGATGGCCGCGATGGTCGCCGCGTTCCAGGCGCTCAGCAGCAGCTGGAAGTTGAAGGGCAGCTGGGCGCCGTCGAGATTCGGACCGTAATAGGTCACCAGCCGATCGATCGGCAGGTAGAGTTCACCGATCATGACGCGATCAGGATATTCGTCGAGAACCCTGCGCAATCCGGCGACGACATCATGCACCTCGGGCCGATCGGCGGTGTACAGCGGGATCAGCCTGTCATGAGACGAGCCGCCGGGTGTGTAGTCCGGGTTCGGCGGATTGTCGCGGAACTGGTCGTCCTTGATCATCATCCACATGACATCGACGCGGAATCCATCCACCCCGCGGTTGAGCCAGAAACGCAGCGCATCAGCCATGGCCGCCCGCACCGCCGGATTGCGCCAGTTGAGGTCGGGCTGCTGCGGCAGGAAGGAGTGGTAATAGTATTGGCCGGTGCGCTCATCCAGCGTCCAGCCAAGACCGCCGAAATTGCTCAGCCAGTTGTTGGGCGGTCCTCCATCGGGCGCCGGGTCGCGCCAGAGATACCAGTCGCGGTGTGGGGATGTCCGGCTCGCGGAGCTGTCGAGGAACCAGGGGTGCTGGTCGGAGGTATGGTTGGGCACGAAGTCCAGGATGAGCTTCAGTCCTAGGCCATGGGCACGGGCCACTAGCGCGTCGAAATCCGCCATCGTGCCGAAGATCGGATCGATCCCGCAGTAATCGGCGACGTCGTAGCCGAAATCCGCCATTGGCGAGGGGTAGATCGGCGAGAGCCAGACCGCATCCACGCCAAGCGAAACCAGATAATCCAGTCGCTCGGCAATCCCCCGGAGGTCGCCGACGCCATCCCCGTTGGTATCCTGGAATGATCGCGGATAGACCTGATAAACGATCCCGCGCTGCCACCAAGCCATTTCCATTCACGCACTCCACCTCATGTCAGACCGGACGGCGGCGGCGATCACGTCGCCCGCCCCAAGAGATGGCAGGGATGGACGCATGATCAACGACCTGTGGTACAAGAACGCGATCATCTACTGCCTGTCGGTCGGCACCTTCATGGATGCGGATGGCGATGGGGTCGGGGACTTCAAAGGCCTGATCCGCCGGCTGGACTATCTGCAGGGCCTCGGTGTAACGGCAATCTGGCTGATGCCGTTCCAGCCCTCGCCGCAGCGCGACAACGGTTATGATGTGGCGGATTACTACGGGGTCGATCCGCGCTTCGGCACGCTTGGCGACTTCGTTGAATTCACCAATGGGTGCAAACAGCGCGGCATGCGGGTGCTGATCGATCTGGTGGTCAATCACACCTCCGATCAGCATGCTTGGTTCCAGGAGGCTAGGCGCGACCCGAAGTCCCGCTATCGCGACTGGTATGTGTGGTCGGAGAAGAAGCCGGCGCATAGCGAGGATGGCGTGGTCTTCCCCGGCGTGCAGAAATCGACCTGGACGCGTGATCCGCTCGCGAAAGCCTGGTATTTCCACCGCTTCTACGAATTTCAGCCCGATCTCGACACGGCGAATCCCGTTGTCCAGGCGGAGATCCTCAAGATCATGGGATTCTGGCTGCAGCTCGGCGTCTCCGGCTTCCGGATGGATGCGGTGCCGTTCGTGATTGCCCGCAAGGGCGCAGGAATCACGAAGCCGGTTGAGCAATACGACATGCTGCGGAGTTTTCGCGAGTTCCTGCAGTGGCGGCAGGGCGAGGCGATCATTCTCGGCGAGGCGAATGTCTTGCCGAATACCGACATGGAATATTTCGGAGAGACCGGCGAACGCATGCAGATGATGTTCAATTTCCAGGTCAATCAGCATCTGTTTTATGCACTGGCCAGCTCCGACACGCGCCCCCTGGCACGCGCGCTGAAGGCGACCGAACCGCGGCCGGCGACCGCGCAATGGGGCCTGTTCCTGCGCAACCATGACGAACTTGATCTCGGACGCCTGACCAAAACCCAGCGGGACGTGGTGTTCGCCGCTTTCGGGCCGGACAAGAATATGCAGCTCTATAATCGCGGGATCCGCCGCCGCCTGGCGCCCATGCTGCAAGGCGACCGGCGGCGGTTGGAGATGGCCTATAGCCTGATGATGACGCTGCCGGGCACGCCGGTCGTTCGCTACGGCGACGAAATCGGCATGGGTGACGATCTCAGTCTGCCCGAGCGCAATTGCGCTAGGACGCCGATGCAATGGTCATCTGAGGCGCAGGGCGGGTTTACGTATAGTGACTCGCCCGTTCTGCCGGTGATTGGCGACGGCGCGTATTCGTATGAGCATGTGAACGTCGCTGACCAGCGCCGTGATCCGGACTCGATGCTGAATTGGATGGAGCGGATCATCCGCATGCGAAAGGAGGTTCCGGAGATCGGCTGGGGGACCTTCGCTATTCTACGCGTCGACACCGACGAGGTGCTGGCGATGCGTTACGATTGGCGAGGCAATGCCGTGCTGTTCCTGCACAATTTCGGCGCGGTTCCGCGGGAAGTGACGCTGCGGCCCGGCGCGGAGGGAACGCATGATAGCCTGCTGGTGAATTTGCTGTCCAACGATCACAGCGAGCCAGGGACGAACGGGCGGCACAGCGTGCTGCTCGAACCTTATGGCTATCGCTGGTTCCGCGTCGGTGGCCTCGACTATCTGCTTCGTCGGAGCGACGTTTAGTTCGGGATGCCTTCGATCTGTTTTTGAGCTACCACGTCATGCTCGGCGAAGGCCGAGCATCCACGCCTTGCTTGCGCAACGAAGAAGGCGTGGATGGCACGCCTTCGCGTGCCATGACGAATCTTTAGGTCGCGGTTCAACGTCCGATCATCACGCTCTAGTTTGGCCCGAACTGCGCCGCACCAACAAAAAAGAGCGCCCTTGCGAGGCGCTCCCTTTTGCCAACCGAACAGCAGCCGAAGTTAGACGATCTGCTCGCCGTGCATGGTGATGTCGAGACCCTCCACCTCGTCGTCCCGCGAGACGCGGAGGCCGATGGTCATGTCGATGATCTTGAGAATGACGAAGGAGAGCACTCCGCTCCAGATCAGTGTGGCGCCAATGCCTTCGCATTGGATCATGAGCTGATGGAGACTTCCTCCCGATCCTCCGTACAGCGGACCGAAGGCGAATACTCCGGTAAGCAAAGCACCTATAATACCTCCGATGCCATGTACGCCCCAGCAATCCAGGCTGTCGTCGTAGCCGAGGAAGTTCTTCATCGTGGTCGCGGCGAAGAAGCAGCCGACGCCGGCGGCGACGCCGATAATGATGGACGGACCAGGCAACACGAATCCCGAAGCCGGCGTAATCGCGACGAGACCGGCGACGGCGCCAGAAACAATGCCGAGGAGGCTCGGCTTGCCGCGGATGATCCACTCGGCAAACATCCAGCCGAGCGCCGCCGCGGCGGTCGCGATTTGAGTCGCGGCCATCGCCATGCCGGCGCGGCCATTGGCGGCAACCGCGGAACCCGCGTTGAAGCCGAACCAGCCGACCCAGAGCAAGCTCGCCCCGATCATCGAATAGCCCACGTTATACGGATGCATATTCTCGCTGCCGTAGCCGGTGCGCTTGCCGAGCACGATGGCACACATCAAGCCAGCGATACCGGCATTGATATGCACGACGGTGCCGCCCGCGAAGTCGAGCACGCCAGCGGCTCCGGCCCAGCCGGTCGTCGACCACACCCAATGTGCGATCGGGCTGTAGACGACGATCGACCACACCACCATGAAGATGCACATTGCGCTGAACTTCATGCGGTCCGCGAAAGCGCCGCAGATCAGCGCCGGGGTGATGATCGCGAAGGTCATCTGGAACATCATGTAGACGCTTTCGGGGATCGTCTGATCCACCGTGCCGCCCAGCAGGAAGTCCTTGTTCCAGTTGGCGCCAAAGCCATTCAGCATGAAGCGCGAAAGGTCGCCGATATAGGCGTTGCCGGGGGTGAAGGCGAGGCTGTAGCCGACCACGCACCAGACGATCGTGACAAGGCAGCAGATGGCGAAGGATTGCGCCAGCGTCGCCAGCACATTCTTCTTACGCACCATACCAGCGTAAAACAGGCCAAGGCCTGGAATGGTCATCATGAGAACGAGCGCGGTGGATGCCAGCATCCAGGCAGTGTTGCCCGTGTCTATCTTCGGGGCATCCGCGGCGAAGGCGGGAACCGAGATAGCAAGGAACGGCAGCGCGAGAAGCGGTGCCGCGGCGCGCGTCACGCGCCTCGAGAGAAGTCGCTGCATCATCGGTTCCTTTTCAAAGCGCCTCGGCGTCGAGCTCGCCGGTGCGGATCCGCACGACGCGTTCGACGTCCATCAGAAAAATCTTGCCGTCTCCGATCTTTCCTGTGTGCGCGGCACGCATGATGGCCTCGACCACCTGCTCCGCGAGGTCCGATGGCACCGCGACCTCGATCTTGACCTTCGGCAGGAAGTTCACGTGGTACTCCGCGCCGCGGTAGATCTCGGTCTGCCCCTTCTGTCGGCCAAAACCCTTCACCTCGGAGACCGTGAGCCCTTGAACCCCGAGGGGTGTCAGTGCTTCCCGAACATCGTCGAGCTTGAAAGGTTTGATGATGGCCATGACCAGCTTCATGTCGCCGTCCTCTCTCCCGGTTGTCGATCACGCGAAACGTGATTGCCGGGGAGGCTTGCAAGCGGCGTGCCACGGAACAATTTCGCTGGCCGTCCGAGGAGAAGGGCTCTGGCTCGATGGGATGCCGCCTATATAACGGGCAGCCTTTAGCGCCGGGACCGTGATGACCACCGAATTGACTGTCGACGTCTGTATCGTGGGAGCCGGGCCGGTGGGCGGCGCGCTCGCCTGCCGTCTGGCCGAGGCGGGGGCGCGAGTGGCGGTATTCGACCGCGCGCCGCTGTCGCCGATGGAACATCCCGACTTCGATGGCCGGGCCTATGCCATAGCCGCCGGCTCGGTGCCGCTGCTGAGCCAGGGCGGGCTATGGGATGCACTGCCCTTCGAGCCCAGTCCGATCGAGCAGATCCGGGTGTCCGATGGCAGGCCAGGCCGGCCAGCCTCGCCGCTATTCCTTCATTTCGATCAGGCCGAGCTGGATGGCGGACCCTTCGGCTGGATGGTTGAGGCACGGGCTTTGCGGATCGCGTTGAACCGGCGGCTGCATGCCGGCCGCGGCATTACCCTCTTCGCCCCGGCTCAGATCGACGTCGTGCGGAGCGCGGAGGGGGTCGTGGTCCGCACCAAAGCCGGGGAGCGCATCACCTGCCGTCTCGTCATCGCGGCCGAGGGGCGAGAGAGTCCACTGCGGCGCCAAGCGCGTATCCCGGTCATCCGCTACCCCTATCGCCAGAGCGGCATCGTTTGCGCCATCGCGCATGAGCGTCACCACGAGAACGTCGCGCTGGAGCATTTCCTGCCCGGCGGACCCTTCGCGCAGCTTCCCATGGGCCCGACGCCGGGCGCCCCGCATGTCTCGGCGATCGTCTTTACCGACCGCGCGGACGTGGCCAAGCGCCTCGCGGCGCTGGACGCGCCAGCCTTCACCCGCGAGGTGGCCCGGCGGCTGGGCGATCATCTCGGCGGGATTCGCCTGCTGGGGCGGCGCTGGCACTATCCGCTCTCGGCCCTGCTGGCGACGCGCTACGTCGATACGCGGCTCGCCTTGGTGGGTGATGCGGCGCATGGCATCCATCCGATCGCAGGCCAGGGCTTTAATCTGGGGCTGCGCGACGCGGCCGAACTGTCCCGCCTGGTGCTCGAGGCTTTGGAGCGCGGCAATGATCCGGGAGAGAGCGGCGTGCTCGCGCGCTATCAGCGCCAGCGGCGGCCGGACAATCTCATGATGTTGGCGGCGACGGATGTGCTCGACCGGCTATTCAGCAACGACAATCCGCTGCTGCGTGGCGCGCGTGACCTGGGAATCGCCGCCGTCCACCGCCTGCCGCCGGTGAAGCGCTTCTTCATGCGGCGCGCGATGGGTGCTGGCTGAAGGAGGACCCGCTACGACCCCCGCGCCATCGGCGCCACGAATTGGGGCGTCGCGTCGGTGTCCCACGGGAAAAGGATCCAGGTGTCCTGCGATACCTCCGTCACGAAGGTATCCACCTCGTTCTTGCCGGCGGGTTTCGCATAGACCGTGGCGAAATGGGCACGTGGAAGCAGGGCGCGCACGACCCGGGAGGTTGCTCCGGTGTCCACGAGATCATCGACGATCAGGAACCCAGTGCCATCCCCGGCAGCCATCGGCGCCTTGGTGACCCGAGGCTGCCCAAGGTCCTCATCCTCATAGGCGACGACCGAGACGGTTTCGATCAAACGGCATTCCAGTTCTCGCGCGATGATGGCGGCGGGGATCAGGCCGCCCCGAGTCACCGCGACGATGCCCGCCCAAGGGCCGGCGCCCATCAGCCGCCATGCCAGGGCACGCGCATCGCGATGAAGCTGGTCCCAGGTGACCGTGTAGTAATGTTGGGCCATCAGAAGAGCCTGCCTCCGTCGGGGATTCGCAAATCGGGTTTGATGAGCACAACCTCGCCGCTCGCATCCGGCATCCCCAAGGTCAAGACCTCGCTAACGAAAGGACCGATCTGCCGCGTCGGGAAATTGACCACGGCGCAGACCTGCCGCCCGATCAGCGTCTCGGGCATGTAATGGCGCGTGAGCTTGGCGGAGGATCGCTTCACACCGAGCGGCTGGCCGAAGTCGATCCATAGCTTGATCGCGGGCTTTCGCGCCTCAGGGAAAGGCTGGGCATCGACGATCGTCCCGACTCGGATATCCACTTTATGGAAGTCGTCCATGGAGATGGTGCTGCTCACGCTCAAACCTCTTCCAATCCCGCTCGCTCTTGCCGCCATTACCTTGGCGGAGACCGGCCGATCCCCGGCCGTTACCTTGTGGCAGATTGTCCTGTCGTTAAACCTTGGCAATCACCGCAATCAGGCGGCTCGGGCTCTGGATGACCGTGCCCTGGCTGTGTGACAAGAGAAGAATGTTCCACTCCTCGCTTCGGCCTGCCTATGCCTTCAGGGCTCGCTGCCCCGCCCGCGCAGGCATCTTGGCCGCGGCTAGCCTGCTCACGCTCTCCTTTTGCGGCTGCGCCCAAGCTCAGAACGGCTTCCCGAGCTTTCGCAACCTCGTAAAGAAGGTGGCACCCTCCGTCGTCAATATCTCGGTAACCGAGGAACAATCAGCCGAAAGCCCTGACGACGGTCAGGATCAGGTTCCCGGCCGGCACCGTCCCGGCAAGAATCGTGTGCTTGGGGCGGGTTCGGGCTTCATCATCGATCCCAGCGGCTACATCGTGACCAATGACCATGTGGTGGGCGGTGCGAGCCGGATCACCGTTTCCCTGGCAGACGGCACGCAGCTTCCGGCACGAGTCGTGGGGATCGACGAGCTGACGGATATCGCGGTCATCAAGGTGGCCGCCCGCCACGCGCTGCCCGCTGTGAACTGGGGCGATTCGCGACAGGTCGAGGTCGGCGACTGGATCCTAGTCGCCGGCAATCCCTTCGGCCTCGGCAGCTCCGTCACCGCCGGCATAATCTCCGCCCGTGGGCGCGACATCATGAGCGGGCCGTTCGACGACTTCCTGCAGCTCGATGCGCCGATCAATCCCGGCAACTCCGGCGGACCCACCTTCGACATGACGGGTGAGGTCGTCGGCGTGACCACCGCCATCATTTCCCCGACCGGCGGCTCGGTCGGCATCGGCTTCGCTATCCCGAGCGAGTTGGCCGAAGGGATCGTGACGGAGCTGGAACAGCGCGGGCATATCGACCGTGGCTGGCTGGGTATCGGTGTCTCGGATGCGGAGGCTGACGCGGCGGCGCCCGGCGTCGTGGTGACGGGCGTAGAGCCTTCGGGGCCAGCGGCGCGCGCGGGTCTGCGCTCCAAGGACCGCATCCTCACGGTCGATGGCGCGCCCGTCGATACCGCGCTCGGCCTGATCCGCAAGATCGCCGGGATTCATCCGGGGCGCTCCGCGCGGCTCAATGTCGTGCGGCGCGGCAGACCCATGGTGGCGACTGTCGTGGTCGGGCTACGGCCCATGACTCAGGCAGAGTAGAACGACTGAAGGCGAGGAGAGGCCAAGATGCGGATCTTGCTGGTGGAGGATGATCGGGACGTCGCCGGTTTCGTCGTCAAGGGCCTGCGGGAGGCGGGGCATGTCGTCGAGCATGCCGCGAACGGGCGCGACGGGCTGTTCATGGCGGCGAGCGAATCCTTCGACGCGATCATCCTGGACCGCATGCTGCCGGGCGGCATCGACGGGTTGCGGCTGCTGGAAACGCTGCGAGCCCAGGAGAATACGACTCCCGTGTTGTTCCTCTCCGCTCTCGGCCAGGTCGATGACCGGGTAAAGGGCCTGAAGGCCGGCGGCGACGATTACCTCACCAAGCCCTTCGTCTTCGCCGAGCTGCTGGCGCGGGTCGAGGCGCTAACGCGGCGGGGCAAGGCCGATTCGGTGGTGACGCGCCTAGCGGTGGGCGATCTGGAGATGGATCTGCTGTCCCGCAGCGTGCGCCGCGCCGGCCAGAAGATTGATTTGCAGCCGAGGGAATACCGGCTGCTCGAATATCTGATGCGCCATGCCGGGCAGGTCGTGACGCGGACCATGTTGCTGGAGGGCGTGTGGGACTACCACTTCGATCCGCAGACCAATGTGATCGACGTTCATGTCTCCCGGCTGCGGCAGAAGGTCGACAAGCCTTTCCCCCGGCCCTTGCTGCATACCGTCCGCAACGCCGGCTACATCATGCGGCCGGATAACGAGGCCTAGGGACGGATAGCGGGGCGGCCGGATGATGAGCCAGGTCGCGAGGCCGCTCCCGGCACGGGCGCCGGATGCGGCCGATGCTCCGGCGGAGCCCCGGCCGCGTTTCCTGCCACGGGTGCGGCGCGTGAAATTCCTGCGTTCCTCGGCGCTGCGCTTCGCGCTGCTCTACGCCCTCATCTTCGGCGTGAGCGCCTTGGCCTTGGCGATCTTCCTATGGTGGGCGACGGCTGGGCTGCTCAACCGTCAGGTTGAGGCGGCAATCAATGCCGATGCTCAAGGATTGAGCGAGCGCTACCAGGAAGGCGGCCTGGCGGCGCTGGTTCTGACCATTCAGGACCGGCTGGCGCAAAGCCTCGACGAGAACGCGATTTATCTTCTGGCGAATGCGCAGCTCAAGCCCATCACCGGCAACCTGTCGGTGTGGCCGGGACAGGTCTCAGGTCCGGACGATTGGTTCGAGCTGCCGGTGGAGCGCGGCAGCCACGAGGCGCTGGCGCGCATGCATCGCTACGATTTACCCGGCGGCTTTCATCTGCTCATCGGGCGGGACGTGGCATCTCGCGCCAAGCTGCGTTCGCTGCTGACCGCTGGCCTCCTTTGGGCGCTGCTGCTCATGGTCGTGCTCGGCTCGGTCGGCGCCATCGTGATCCAGAGCCTGTTCCGCCGCAGCCTCGCCGATGTGTCGGAGACGGCGGCGGCGATCGCGCGGGGCGATTTGTCGAACCGCGTGCGGCTGTCCGGGCGCGGCGACGAATTCGACCGGCTGGCCGAGACCATCAACGACATGCTCGACCGCATAGCCCGGCTGATGGACGGCGTGCGGCAGGTGTCCAATGCCATTGCCCATGATCTTCGCACGCCGATCACCCGGGCGCGGGCGCGGCTGGAGGATGCGGCGCTGCATGCGCGCGACGCTGGGGACCTGCATGCCGCGGTTGAGCGCGCGACCTTCGATCTGGACGGCATCGTCTCGGTCTTCCAGGGTCTGCTGCGGATCGCCGAGATCGAGGTCGGCTCGCGCCGCTCGGCTTTCGCCTCGCTCGACCTCTATGCGCTGCTGAGCGATATGCAGGAGCTTTATGGCGCGGTCGCGGAGGAGCAGGGGCTCGAGATCGAGCTGCTTGCCAAGCCGCCGCTGCCGGTCTTCGGCGACCGCGATCTGTTGCAGCAAGCGGTGGCTAATCTGCTGGAAAACGCCCTGAAATTCTCGCCGCCGGGCCGGCCGATCCTGCTCGGCGCAGGGCGGCTCGGGGACAAAATCGAGATCGTCGTGGCGGATGGTGGCTGCGGCATCCCGCCGGAGGATCTGGACCGCGTGACCGAACGTTTCTTTCGCGGCGAGAGCGCGCGCAGCACGCCGGGTTCGGGGCTTGGACTCGCTTTGGTCCAGGCGGTCATGCAGCTACACAACGGTTCGCTGCGGCTGGAGGACAACCAGCCGGGGGTTCGAGCGGTGCTCAGCCTGCCCGCGGAGTTCAATGCGAGCCGCCGGTTGAAGGGTGCGCCAGCGGTCGAAACACCGGCGGTGTAGGTTGACCGCGCACAGAGAGTCACTCGGCCGCCGCGGCCCTTGCTGCCGCGCCGGCCGCCAGCGGGCAAAGCGGCAGGGCCAGCGCGAGCAGCGCGCAGAGCAGCAGCAGGTCCGGCCGCGCGGAGAGCCCGGCATTCACGGCGCCAACCGCCGCTGCCCCGAAGATCAAGACTGGTGTCGCGAGTGGTAGGACCAGCAGCGGCAGCAGGACGCCGCCGCGCCGCGCCCCGATGACGAGCGCCGCCCCCGTCGTGCCGATCAGCGACAGGGCGGCGGTGCCCGGCAGCAAACCGAGTAGCAGCGGCGCAAGTTCGGCGGGCGGCAGGCGTAGCATGATCGCGACCGGCGCCGCGATCAGCAGCAGGGGCAGTCCCGTCGTCATCCAATGCGCCACCGCCTTGGCGAGCGCCATCACCGCCGCCGGGGCGCCGGACAGCAGAAGCTGATCGAGCGACCCATCCTCGAAATCGGCGCCGAACATCCGGTCGAGCGGCAGCAGCGCGGCGAGCAGGGCGCAGACCCAGATGGCACCGCCCCCCAGCCGCCCAAGCAATTGCGGCTCCGGCCCGATCGCCAAAGGAAAGAGCGCCGCCGTGAGCACGAAGAACAGCAAAACCGCGAGGGTGTCGCCGCCGTGGCGGAGCGCCAGCCGCAGCTCGCGCCTTAGCAGCTGGAGGAAGGCGCTCATTCGCCGAGCCGCAACGACCGTGGCGAGGCGAGCGGCAAATCCAGATGGGTTGCGGCTACGACGATGCCGCCCGCCGCGCGGTGCTGCTCCACCACAACGCCCAGGGCCACCACTGAGGCCGCATCGAGCGCGGTGGTCGGCTCATCGAGCAGCCAAAGCGGCCGGCGCTGCAGCACCAGCCGCGCGATTGCGAGGCGGCGCTTCTGACCGGCCGAAAGGAAGCGGGCAGGGAGGTCGGCAAGGTCGGCGAGCGCCATCGTCTCCAGCGCAGCCCGCTGCCCATCGCCGCCTCTCGCCGCGCCGAGCGATAGGTTCTCGGCCATCGTCAGGCCCGACTTCACGGCATCCTGATGACCGAGGAAACTGGTGCGGCGGCCGAGAGCTGGAAGATCGCCAAGCGCCTCAGCGCCCTGCCACAACACGTCGCCTGCCGCCGGTGGCACGAAGCCCGCGAGCAGCCGCAGCAGCGTGGTCTTGCCGGAACCATTGGCACCGGTCAGCACCAGCGCCTCTCCGGCGTCAAGGCGGAAGGAGATCGCCTCGAAGACGAGCCGCTCGCCGCGGAAGGCCGCGATATCCCGTAGCTCCAGCACCCGCCGTCGGCCCCTCTTCCATGCACCGGCCGACGTGGACCCCGGCGGATGGCTATGGTTTAACCAAGACCAAGATCCCTTGCACCTGCCGGGCACGGCCGGCGCGATCGCAAAGAGGCGAAACAGCATGAAAATCAGTGGCCAAGACAGTCTGAAGACGAAGCGCGTGCTGCGCGTCGGGGACAAGGACTACAGCTACTTCTCCCTGCCGGAGGCCACGGCCGAGTTGGGTGACATCAGCCGCCTGCCGGTCAGCCTCAAGGTGCTGCTGGAGAATGTGCTCCGCTTCGAGAATGGCACGTCCTACAAGACCGACGACGCCCGGTCGATCGCCGGCTGGCTGAAGGACGCCTCCTCGACCCAGGAAGTGCCGTTCCGCCCGGCGCGCATCCTAATGCAGGATTTCACCGGCGTTCCCGGCGTGGTCGATCTCGCCGCCATGCGCGACGGCATTCTGGCACTGGGCGGTGACCCGCAGAAGGTCAATCCGCTGGTGCCCGTCGATCTGGTCATCGACCATTCCGTGCAGGTCGATATCAGCGGCACCGCCGACTCGCTCGAGAAGAACGTGGAAATCGAGTTCGAGCGCAACGGTGAGCGCTACAGCTTCCTGCGCTGGGGCCAAACCGCCTTCAACAATTTCAGCGTCGTGCCCCCCGGCACCGGCATCTGCCACCAGGTGAACCTCGAGCATATCGCGCAGAACGTCTGGGTGACGGTCGAGGAGGGCGAGAGCTTCGCCTATCCAGATACGCTATTCGGCACCGATAGCCACACGACCATGGTCAACGGCCTCGGCGTGCTGGGCTGGGGCGTCGGTGGCATCGAGGCCGAGGCGGCCATGCTCGGCCAGCCGATCGCCATGCTGATCCCCGACGTCATCGGCTTCCGCATGACGGGCAAGCTCACCGAGGGCGTGACCGCGACGGATCTCGTGCTGACCGTGACGCAAATGCTGCGGAAGAAGGGCGTGGTCGGCAAATTCGTCGAGTTCTTCGGCCCTGGGCTGGACCACATGCCGCTCGCCGACCGCGCGACGATCGCCAATATGGCGCCGGAATATGGCGCGACCTGCGGCTTTTTCCCGCTCGACCGAGTGGCTGTCGACTACATGCGCCTGACCGGCCGCCCCGAGGATCGCATCGCGCTGGCGGAAGCCTATGCCAAGGCGCAGGGGATCTGGCGCGACAGCCAGACGCCGGATCCGAGCTTTACCGATACGCTGGAACTCGATCTTTCCAGTGTCGAGCCTTCGATCGCTGGGCCGAAGCGGCCGCAGGATCGCGTGGCGCTGAAAGATGCGTCGCAGGCGTTTAAACTCGAACTGACGCGCAGCCTGGGCGTGCCGGCCAATGATGTTGGCGTCACGGCGCGCGTGGCCGGGCGCAACTACGACATCACCCATGGCGACGTGGTGATCGCGGCCATTACGAGCTGCACCAATACATCCAACCCTTACGTACTCGTCGCCGCCGGACTTGTGGCGCGCAAGGCGCGGGCCTTGGGCCTGACGGCGCGGCCTTGGGTGAAGACTTCTCTGGCGCCGGGCTCGCAAGTGGTGACGGAGTATCTGGAAAAGTCGGGCTTGCAAGCCGATCTGGATGCGCTCGGTTTCCAGACAGTTGGCTATGGCTGCACCACCTGTATCGGCAATAGCGGCCCGCTCGACGATGAGATTGTCGAGGCGATCGAGGGTAACAAGCTGGTTTCCGTGTCCGTCCTTTCGGGCAATCGCAACTTCGAGGGACGCGTGCATCCGAATGTGCGCGCAAATTATCTCGCGAGCCCGCCATTGGTTGTCGCCTATGCGCTACTTGGCACGATGAATGAGGACATCACGACGGCGCCGCTGGGCACCGGCAAGGATGGCAGGCCGGTTTACCTCAAGGACATCTGGCCGACCGCGGCTGAGATCAACGCGCTGGTCGGCGCAAATGTCACGCGCGCGATGTTCGTCGATCGTTACTCGGATGTTTTCAAGGGCCCGAAGCAGTGGCAGGAAATCACGGTCGAGGGTGACGCTAAAACCTATGCCTGGTCGGATAGCTCCACCTATGTCCGCAACCCGCCCTATTTCGAGGGCATGACGATGGAGCCCAAGCCGGTCACGGATATCATCGGCGCGCGCGTGCTGGCGGTATTGGGCGACAGTATCACGACGGATCACATCAGCCCGGCCGGCAGCATCAAGAAGTCATCACCGGCGGGCGAGTATCTGCTGCAATACCAAGTCCAGCAAAAGGACTTCAACAGCTACGGCGCGCGGCGCGGCAACCATGAGATCATGATGCGCGGCACCTTCGCCAATATCCGCATCAAGAACGAGATGGCGCCTGGCACCGAAGGTGGCGTGACCACGCATTACCCCTCGCGCAAGGTGATGCCGATCTACGACGCGGCGATGCTCTACAAGGCCGAGGGCACGCCGCTGGTGGTGTTCGGCGGCAAGGAATACGGCACTGGCTCGTCACGCGACTGGGCGGCGAAAGGCACCATGCTGCTGGGTGTGAAGGCGGTGGTGACGGAAAGCTTCGAGCGCATCCACCGCTCGAACCTTGTCGGCATGGGCGTGCTGCCGCTGACCTTCAAAGTGGGCATGGACCGCAAGACGCTGGGCCTGACGGGCGAGGAAACTCTGGACATCCTCGGTCTTGAGGATTTGCGGCCCCGCATGGACATCAAGATGGTGATCCGGCGGCCGAGCGGGCAGACCGACACGGTCGATCTGCTCTGCCGCGTCGATACGCTGGACGAGGTGGCCTATTACCGCCACGGCGGTATCCTGCACTACGTCCTGCGCGAAATGGCCCGCGCTGCTTGAAGACCGTTTGAGAGCAAGCGTGTGACAGACCGATCGTAGCTTTCCCTGCCCCTGCCAAGGCAGGGGCAGGGGCGCTATTCGAAGACGTTTGAGGTTCCGTAAACGGCGGACCTCAAGGCTCTTCAGGCTAAGTCGGGCGCCGCTATTGGCTACCCACAGGCCGCTGCCCCGGATGTGACACGCCTTTAGCAACCGCGACAAACGCCTCAATGTCGTCGGTCAGCATGTGCTTCAGCATTCGGTCAATCTTGCCATCGGGCCAGTCCCACCAGGCGATTGCCTGAAGTTCGGCAATGATGTCCGGGGAGAAGCGGTATCGAACGACTGACCCTGGGACGCCGACGACTACCGCATACGGCGGGACATCTTTGGTAACCACGCACGCGGCTCCAATGACAGCGCCATTTCCGATCGTGACGCCTGACATGATTATGGCCGACCGGCCGATCCATACGTCGTTGCCGATGCGGATGTCGCCCCGGGAAGTATGGGTGATGAGATCGGGAACATGGGGCCACTGTGCGCGCAGATCCGCGAACGGATAAGTGCTGACGAAATCCGTCCTGTGGTTCCCCATCGAGATCGTTACATCAGCCCCGATCGACGTGAACCTGCCAATGTGGATCTTCGGGTTTGCCAGGCCCACGTCCAGAATGCGCGGGTAACCATAGGTATGGTCTCCAACTGTCCAGCCCGCCTTGTCGATTCCCTCCTGCAGGTGGACTCGCGTCAGGTTGTCTTGTTGCGGTATCTTGGCGCGGTCGAACTGTTCGAGACTGAGGGCCACAGGCGGTCGGCCCGGAAGGGAAAGTGTGCCGTGGAACTGCATGATGCCGTTCTCCGCTACACCTTTGCCGAATCGAACCGTGGGCACTCCCTTGTCTGAGGAGAGGGTGAGCCGGCCATCAGCGATCGCCCACCGCCTCTGGTTCGGATGATCGAAGAGGTCAATCGCCCCATCAGGAAGGAACTGAATTCTGACCCAGCGTCGGGGGATGGTTTCCGCCACAGCTAAGATCCAGACGTCCTGCGTCATCAAAGCTTCGGTCGCAGGCACGTCGTCGGACATGGACTCGGCAGCTCCAGAGGAGCTGTCGAGACTACCTGAACGAGTTCACTGCCGCCTCAATTTCTTCGAGCATCACGCCCCGAGCTGCACCATGACAGCCCAGATAGCCACCAGTCCCAATACCGTCCCGACCGCCTTGAAATAGGCCAACATCTCGTCCACTCCCTCAACACGGGCAGGATCGAGACTTCTGGCTTGGCGCGCAGTGATGTAACTCACAAGCGGCCGATTTTCGGTCTGATTTATCTGCACTGTTGCCACACAGGCGCGAGCGGGGTTAACCCGTTAATTTCACTTTGTTCTTTGGAGCGGGCGAAGGGATTCGAACCCTCGACCCCAACCTTGGCAAGGTTGTGCTCTACCCCTGAGCTACGCCCGCGCTCCAGCGGGAGCGCCTTCTATGCGGCTTCCGGGATGATTGCAAGCGCCTCTCCGCCGTGCCATCACGCGGACCGCGCATGGCCCGGTTCAGTCATGTGGTAGAGGTCTTCCCAAGCGCCCGAAAGGCGTTGTTGGCAGCGCCGAACCACATCACCTGACAGGCAACTGAGATGGACGAGCTAGACAATGGACGGGGTGATATGGATCTGACATCCGGGGCGGCCGCCCCAGCCGGCGCCTCCTTCATCCTCGAGGGTAACCAGGCGACCTTCCTCAAGGACGTGGTCGAGGCGTCTCGCCAACTCCCCGTCGTGGTGGATTTCTGGTCCGCGCGTTCCACCCTCTCGAAGCAGCTTTCGCCGGTCCTGGAGCGGGTCGTCACCGCCGCGGGCGGCCGCGTGCGGCTGGTGAAGATCGACATCGACACCAACCGGGCGCTGGTGCAGCAGCTCGCCCAGCTCGGGCTGCCGGTGCAGTCGGTGCCGACCATCGCCGCTTTCTGGCAGGGCCAGATCGCGGACCTCGTGCAGGGCGCCATGGCCGAGGCCGAGGCGCGCCGCTTCGTCGAGGCGCTGTTGAAGGTCGCCGGTGGCACGATGCCCTCCGCCGATCTGCTCGCCGAGGCGCGGGCCGCGCAGGAGGAGGGCGATTTCGGGGGCGCGATCGAGCTCTACCAGGCGCTGTTGGAAGAAGAGCCCGAGCGGCCCGAGGCCTGGGGCGGCCTCATCCGCACCCTGCTCGCTGCTGGCGAGGAAGACGAGGCGGAAGCGTTGCTCGGCCGCGTTCCGCCCAAGATCGCGGATCATGCCGAGGTCGCAGGTGCGCGCAGCGCGCTCGCCTTGGCGGTGGAGGGCCGCCAGGCCACCAGCCAGGTGCAGGAGTTGGAGGCCCGTCTCGCGGCCGATCCCGCCGACCACCAGGCGCGCTACGACCTCGCCAGCGCCTTCAATGCGCAGGGACGGCGGGAAGAGGCGGCTGCCGCCCTGCTCGATATTATGAAACGCCAGCGTGGCTGGAACGAGGATGCGGCGCGGCTTCAGCTGCTCAAATTCTTCGAGGCCTGGGGGCTTGAGGATCCGGCCTCCATCCAGGCTCGGCGGCGTCTTTCGGCGCTCCTCTTTAGCTAGGGCGCCACACGGAAAGCCTTGCCGCAGAGCCGACCCGGGGACGACAGACTATGGACTCCGCCGCTGCCTGGCCCGACATGAGCGAGGCGATCCCCATCTTCCCTCTCGCCGGTGCCATGCTGCTGCCCTATGGGCGGCTTCCGCTCAACGTCTTCGAGCCGCGCTATCTGGCCTTGGTCGATGATGCTCTGGCGGCCGGCCGGTTGTTCGGAATGATCCAGCCCGATGCGTCGAAGCCCGAGACCCCGTCCGGCCCCGCGCTGTTCGGTGTCGGCTGCCTTGGCCGCATCACCTCCTTCACCGAAACGGGTGATGGGCGCCTGCTCATTTCATTGATCGGCGTGGTTCGTTTCGCGGTCGCGGAGGAGCTTGCTCCAAAGCGCGGCTACCGGCGTGTGCGCGGCGACTTCGGCGCCTATGCCGAGGATGTCGGCGAGGAGCCAAGCGGCATCGGTATGCCGCGCACAAAGCTGCTGGGTGAACTGCGCGGCTATTTCTCGCAACAGGGCCTGGATGCTGATTGGGACTCCATCGGCCAGCTTGATGATGCGAGCCTGCTGACCGCACTCTGTATGATGTGTCCCTTCTCGCCCTCGGAGAAACAGGCGCTTCTGGAGGCGCCGAGCGTGCCGAAGCGCGCGGAGATCCTGCTCGCCTTGCTCCGCATTGGAATGCATGGCACCGAGAGCCCGCCCGGGGGCCTACGTCCAAGCTGAACAGGGATTTGACCACGTGACGGATCAACCGCCGACATCCGAAGCCGAAGAGACCCTTCCCCCGCAACCCGTCGATCCGCGGCTGCTGGAGATCCTTGTGTGTCCCCTGACCAAGCAGCCGCTCATCTATGACCGGGTGCGCGGTGAATTGGTTAGCCGCGCCGCGGGTCTGGCCTATCCGATCCGGGGCGGCATCCCGATTATGCTACCGGACGAGGCACGCGTTCTCGACGACTGAGGCGCTACTGGCGGCGTAGCGGCCCCTTTTCAAAGGGATGAGGCGTGATGGGCTTCGGGGCCGGGCACATGGCGGCGGATCAGGCTGAACCGATAGCCGTCGTGCTGACATTGGATCTTGCGGAGAAATGGGTTTCCCGCGCCATGCTCGAGAAAAATGCGCTCCGCTTGGGCGACGCTGGAAGCCTCGACGCAGATGGCCGGCTCCAACTTGATAGCGCGCATGAGACGGGCGCAATTGCTGATGACCGAGGTGGGTTGCAGGGGTGCAACATGGCCATCCTCCGAGCAGGCAAAATAAAAGTTGCGCATGGGCGTGTCCTTTTGTCGCGCTGAACTCCAACTTTCCAGTCTGGGCCAGACGTCGGTTATCGGGTTGTTGCTTGCGTCGTTGCTGGACCCGTTATTCAGCCGCATTGTGATCTCTAGCCCTCGGCGAGGGCTTTGTTCAGACGGACATTCGGCTGACATCCATAGACCTTCAGTGTGATGCCCCTGCCTGGACTACGCCCTTCCGACGCTGAAGCCGTATTCGGTCTTCAGCCGATCTGGAGAACGCGGATCAGACCGAAGCTGATCACACCAAGCATCACGAGCGACAGGGTAACCGCGGCCGCGACCCGCGGCCCGGCCAGTGCCACGACACGCACATCGACACTAAGACCCAGTGCCGCCATCGAGATGGTTGTCAGGAGATTCGCGAACCTTGTAATCGGTGCCACCAGGGATGTCGGGATCATGCCAGTCGAGCGAAGCGTCAGCATGATCAGGAAGCCGACGATAAACCAGGGCACCAACTCGTGCAGCGGTGGGTACCGTCGTTTTGTGTGGCTGGCTGGGGCTTCTGCCTCGCTCGCCTCATCACGCATCCGGCGTGTGAGGAGCGAAAGCGCGAGGACGACAGGACCCAAAGTCAGCACACGCACCAGCTTGACGACCGTGCCGACCTGGTTACTTAGCGCACCGATCGGCAAGGTCGCTGCCAGAACCTGCGGCACTGCATAGACTGTCAGCCCGGCGAGCACCCCGTATTGCGTCAGTGACAGGAGAAAGACCGGCACGAGCAACGGCAGCAGCAACACGACGACGACGCCCAGAACCGCCGTGAAGGCGATCGAGGAGGCGATATCGTCGCTGTCAGCGCCGATGATCGGGGCCACCGCCGCAATCGCGGAATTGCCGCAGATGGAATTGCCGCAAGCGATCAGCATCGCCATGCGCCACGGCAAGCGGAAGGCTCGGCTGATGCCGTAGCTCGCCACGATCGCGACGGCGACAATCAGGACAATGCCGACCAGGAGCCCCGGCCCGAGGGCCAGCACGGCACGCGCACTTATCGCCGCACCGAGCAGCACCACCGCGATTTCGAGCAGGATTTTGCCGCTGAAGACTATGCCCGGATGCCAGAGATCGCCTGGCGTCCAGAGCGAGCGGATGGCAACTCCAAGAAGGATCGCGAGGACAAGAGCTTCGAGATAGGGCTGCCCGACCAGCCGTGTTTCGACCAGTTGGAGCGCCGTTGCCAAGCCTGTGACCAAGATGCAAAGCAGGATGCCGGGCAAGCTTCGCAGGACCCCATGGCGGGTCGAGCGGGTTGCAACCGGCGTGTCGATCATCCGGCTATGGCGCGATCGTCACGTAGTAGGAGCCGTGGGTCTTATGCGTGTCGGTGTCCGTCGCGTGCCACCGCACTTCGTAGCGGCCGGGGGTTAACGGCTTCAGGCCGACGACAAGCTCCTTCGCATGGCCAGCGGGGACATGGGCATTGCCGAGATCCACCCGGACACCTTTGCTATCCGTGACGACAACGCCCGTGAACTTAGGCTCCAACTCGTCATCGAAGGTGATCGAGAGGTCATGCGGCGCCACGCGCACGGTGCCGTTGATCGGCGGTATTCCCTTTTGCGGATAGGCATGGGCGAAGACGGCGGTGGGGGCGAGAAGCATGGCGGCACAAGCCGCCGCGATGGGAATGCGGTTTGACATGGCAGGTCTCTCTACGATTGCGACAAACAAGCAACTCCCGGGGCGCGTCGTGTTTCACGAGACGGTCCGGCGCGGGCGCGTGCCTTCACGAGCCGGCCGGCACAGTCCGGGCAGACCTCGGGGCTTGTCAATGGGCGCGGGTCGCGCGCCGGGCTTATCGGCGGGACTCCCTATACCCTGATCGTTGACGCTACGGCGGCAGGCGTGTGACGCTTCTAGCCGGCGGCATCGCAGCGTGAGCGCCGCATGCCTGCAGCGATCTCCGGAGAGCGTCATGACCAGCACAAGAAAAACGCCAGACTCCTTAAGAAGCGCGCGCTGGTTTGGTCCAGACGATTTGCGGACGTTCGGGCACCGGTCTCGCATCATGCAGATGGGTTATGGGCCCGCGGACTGGGAGGGGCGGCCGATCATCGCGATTCTCAATACATGGTCCGACATCAATCCATGTCATGCGCATTTCAAGGACCGCGTTCAGGACGTCAAACGCGGCATTCTGCAAACGGGCGGCTTGCCGTTGGAACTTCCGGCGCTGTCATTGTCCGAGAACTTCGTCAAACCCACGACAATGCTCTACCGCAACATGCTCGCGATGGAGGCGGAGGAGCTTCTCCGCAGCCATCCCATAGACGGCGCGGTGCTGATGGGCGGCTGCGACAAGACAACGCCCGCGCTCATCATGGGAGCAATAAGCGCGGGGTTGCCGGCCATTTTTGTTCCGGCCGGCCCGATGCTGCGCGGGAATTGGAAGGGCAAGGTGCTGGGCTCCGGTTCCGATGCCTGGAAGTATTGGGATGAGCGGCGCGCCGGGAATATATCGGATAAGGAGTGGCTGGAGATCGAAGGTGGCATCGCCCGGAGCCACGGCCACTGCATGACGATGGGGACGGCCAGCACGATGACGGCGATCGCCGAATCGGTCGGCCTCACGCTCTCCGGGGCGTCGTCGATCCCCGCCGCCGATGCCGACCATATCAGAATGTGCGCCGAGTCCGGGCGCCGGATCGTGGAGATGGTTTGGGAGGATCTGACTCCTGCCAAGATTCTGACGCGCAACTCGTTCGAGAACGCGGTTACCGTGGCGATCGCGATGGGATGTTCGACGAATGCGACGATCCACGTGACCGCCATGTCGCGGCGAGCGGGGTTCGATGTTGGTCTCGACGAGTTCGACAAAGCGAGCCGTCGCGTGCCGGTTGTCGCGAATGTGCGGCCGAGCGGCAAATTATATCTGATGGAGGATTTTTACTACGCCGGAGGACTCACTGGCCTCATGACTCGGCTACGCCCGCATCTTCACCTCGATGCGCTCACCGTCACGGGCAAGACGCTTGGCGAGAACATAGCCGAGGCCACGGTGCACAATGACGATGTCATTCGCACGCTGGACAATCCGGTTTATGCGGATGGCGCAATCGCGGTGCTCCGGGGCAATCTTGCGCCGGATGGCTGCGTGATGAAGCCAAGCGCCTGTGAGCCCAAATATCTGCAGCATTCCGGCCCGGCCATCGTCTTCGACGACTATCCTTCGCTGAAGGCGAATATCGACCGTGACGACCTCGATGTAACACCCGACCACATCCTTGTGCTGCGCAATGCCGGGCCGCTGGGCGGTCCTGGGATGCCGGAATGGGGGATGCTGCCCATTCCCAAGAAACTCCTCAAGCAGGGGGTGCGCGATATGATTCGCATTTCCGATGCACGCATGAGCGGGACGAGCTACGGCGCTTGCATTTTGCATGTGGCGCCAGAAGCGCATATCGGCGGGCCGCTGGCACTCGCGCGAACCGGCGATATCATCTCCGTCAATGTGGCGGAGCGCAGCATCAACCTCGAAGTCTCCGAGGCTGAGCTAGAGCGCCGCCGCGCGGCATGGGTGCCAGCGCCCCGGCCGTACGAGCGCGGCTACGGCTGGATGTTCTCGCGCCACGTGCTTCAGGCCGACCGGGGCTGCGACTTCGACTTCCTGCAAACAGGCTTCGGCGCGGCGGTCGGCGAACCGGCGATTTATTAGAGGGGCGTGTCTCTGGCCCGAGCCGTGTTCATTCCCCCACGTCATGCTCGGCGAAGGCCGAGCATCCACGCCTCGCTTGCCCATGAAGGCAAGGCGCGGATGGCACGCGGGGGGCCGCCCCGCCTTCGCGTGCCATGACGGATCTTGGATCGCCGTTCAACTACAGCTCCGGCGGAAGCACCTCATCCGGCTCGAGGTTTTCAAGCTGCTGGTCATGGCTGAGCGACAACGCCACCAGCATCGCGAAGCCGACGACACAGGCGATCGCGAGTAGCCCGATCGTGTAGCTCCCCGTGGAATCCTTGATCTTGCCCATGACGTAAGGGCCAAAGAAACCGGAAAGATTGCCGAGGGAATTCACCGCCGCGATGCCGCTCGCCGCCGCCGCTCCGGCGAGGAAATTGGTCGGCAAAGTCCAGAACACCGGCAGCACGCCGAAAATGCCGAAGCCCGCAAGCGTCAGCAGCAGCATTTTGCCAACCGGATCATCGACCAGAGTCGAGCCCGCGATGCCGAGTCCCGCAATCAGAGCAGCGATCGCGACATGCTCTCGCCTTTCGCCGGCGCGGTCCGAATGGCGTCCCCAATAGATCATCCCGATCGTTCCCGCGACATAGGGAAGGGCGGTCACGAAGCCGGTCGCCGTGTAGCTCAATCCGAAGCCGCGCACGATCTGCGGGAGGAAAAAGCTCAGCCCGTAGTTGGTTCCGTTGATGCCGAAATAGACGAAGGCGAGCAGCAGAACGCGCGTATTGGAAATCGCTTCGAGGATGCCAAAACGCTTCGCCCGCTCGCGTTTGGCGCGTTCCGACGCCAGGCGTTCGACGAGCCAGGCGCGCTCGTCCGGGGCAAGCCATGTCGCGTCGGCTGCCCTGTCGGTGAGGTAGAACAGCACGACGACGGAGAGCAGGATCGCCGGAAGCGCTTCGATGAGGAACATCCACTGCCAGCCGCTCAGCCCAAGCCCGGTAATATTGAGCAGTGCGCCGGAGATCGGGCCGCCGACGACGGTAGAGAGCGGGATGGCCGCCATGAAATAGCCGATCATCCGCCCGCGGTAGCGTGCCGGGAACCAGATCGTCAGAAAGAAGATGATGCCGGGGAAAAAGCCCGCCTCGGCAAGCCCGAGCAACACGCGCAACACGATGAACGTCGTCGATGCGCGGACCCCGAGCAGCGCCGAGATTTGCGGGACAAAGGCCATCGCGCCCGCGACCACGCCCCAGCTGAACATGATCCGGGCGATCCACTTCCGGGCGCCGAATTTCTCAAGCGCGAGATTGGAAGGCACTTCGAAGAAGAAATAGGCGATGAAGAAAATGCCAGCGCCGAAACCGAAGACGGTGGCGGTGAAGCCAAGCTCCTTGTTCATGCCGAGTGCCGCGAAGCCGACGTTCACGCGATCGAGATAGGCGACGAAATAGCAGAGCATGAGAAACGGGATGAGTCGCCTCGTTACGCGGCGGATTGTTCGCGTTTCGATATCCATCGAAGTCAGTCCTCCCTCGGCACCCAGCACGACCGGGCACCCGTTTGGGATATAAGATCGATGCGACTCCGATCGCGTCAACTGGCCGCCGGTGGGGCGCAAAAACCTGGATAGGCGGCTCGATTCGTGATCGACTGTGGCCCGTGTAGGCGATGTCGAGTCGCTGAATAGATTCGGAGCCACACAGGAAAAACCGAGGGATAACAACTCAGCGCCCGGTTGAGTGACAGTCAAGCGAGAAGAGCCTAGCCTTTCGGTGAGGGCGGGGGAGCATATGCAAAGCGGACGTGCAGTCTTGTGGTTGATTGCGGGCTTGGTAACCGCTTCCGGGTCGAGCTACGCCAGCAACTTACTGGCTCATCCAAGCCCCGACACCGTTTCGGCCACAGTCATGAATTTCCGCAAGGCCCTGCATGCCGGGGGCATGAAGCTCGTGTCGAGCGATATCGCGCAATGCTATGTCGATGCGAAAGAGGCCCCGCAAAGCGTTGTCGATTGTATGCTGTGGGACATATCGGCGCTCAATGTGGACGCAATCGTCCGCAAGGACATGATCGATCGAGGGGTCGCGGATCCGGGCCCGGCCACACCCTATCAAGCTTGGCCAGCTTTTCAGGCCCGCGTGGACAAATGGCGCCCGCTTGCTTTTGGAAGCGAGATTGCGGATGCGCGCTCATATTTCGGAACCACACCATCCGAGATCGCGGACAACGTTGTCAAACTTTCGCCAGACGATGTGGTCAAAGCCTATACCGGGCTCGTGGCCGCTCCTTCCAACAATGTGGTCGATGCTTCATCTCAAAATGCCGTGAAGTCCTCTCGGGATCATTCGGCCGGGAATGCAGCGGCCGATGTCGCGGAGGCCTCTCCCAGCGCTGTGGTTCCTGCGCCGGCAACGAAGACCTCCACAGAGGCAACCAAGACATCCTCTGGCGACTCGACACATCACAAGCACAGCACGAAACACAAGCACAGCGACGACCACAAACACAGCGACAAGCACAAGAAAAAGCACAAACATAAGACCACCAGCTGATTCAGGGTTTGGTTGATCGGACCCCAGCGAACATTCTCCTCGTGATGGCAACGCCCTTTGAGCACCGGTTATGACGCGGTTCGATGCGTCGTGGCTGGAACTGCGCGAGCCTGCGGATCTCCAGGCTCGCAATCCGGATTTGCTCAGGACTGTCGCGGCTGCCTTGGGCGCATCGGGCGGCGTCGTCGTCGATCTTGGCTGCGGCACCGGTGCGACATTCCGAGCCCTGTCGCCATGGCTTCTCGCGCCGGTGCGTTGGCGCCTCATCGACAATGACCGGAGCTTACTGGATGCCGCCATGGTGTCCATCGGAGCGCTAGCTGAAGCAGTTCAACTGGACCTCGCGCAGCTCGATGAGTTGCCACTGCGCGATGCCACATTCGTTACCGCCTCCGCGCTCTTCGACCTTTGCGCGGCATCCTTCATCGAGGCTCTCGCGGATCGGCTTGCCGAGCGGCGTCTCGATCTCTACGCCGCGCTGAACTATGACGGCACCATCATCTGGTCACCCCTTCACGAGTCCGATGGGGCGATCGTTGCACTCTTCAACCGGCATCAGCGGTCGGACAAGGGAATGGGCCAGGCGCTTGGACCGGAGGCCGGTCGGGCATTGGCTGATACCTTTGCCGCGCTCGGCTATGATGTCATTCGCGCGGACAGTGCCTGGCAATTGTCGCAGGGGGTGGAGGCCTTGCAAATCGCGTTCATCGAGGGGGTCGCCCGGGCGGTGGCGGAGACGGGCGGCATGGCCGCGGCGGAGCTTCGCGATTGGAGGACCTTCCGGCTGGCGACCCTGAAAACCGGCGCCTCCTGCCGGGTTGGTCATGTCGATGTGCTGGCGCGGCCGCCTGATGCAAGGAGGCATGAGCCGCAACGCCATTGACGATGGGGGCCGCCGTGGCGAGTGTGCGTCTGGCCCATACAAGCAAAGAGATCGCGTGACCGACAACACGACGAGCGATGCGCCGCCCTCATCGGGTCCCCTGACGGGGTTGCGCGTGCTGGAACTCGGCCATTTCGTCGCCGCCCCGTTCTGCACACGGCTCCTTGGCGATCTTGGCGCCGATGTCATCAAGGTCGAGCCGCCCAAGGGCGATCCGGTGCGCGAATGGGGTGCCCGGCTGGCAGGCGAACCGCTGTGGTGGTCTGTTCACGGCCGGAACAAGCGCTGCGTCACGCTCGATCTCAAGCATCCGAAGGGTCGTGAGACCGTTCTGGCACTTGTCGCCCATTGCGATGTGCTGGTGGAGAATTTCCGGCCCGGGCAACTCGACCGCCTGGGCCTGACCGAAGTGGCTTTGCGCGCCGCGCGGCCCGATCTCGTCATCGCCCGCATTTCCGGCTACGGCCAGGATGGTCCGCAGCGCGACCGGGCGTCCTTCGGCGTCATCGGCGAGGCGGTCGGCGGGCTGCGCTACCTCACCAACCACGCGCCCGGCACCAGCGATCTGCCGCCGGTGAGGGTTGGTTTGAGCATTGGGGATTCGGTGGCCGGCATCTATGCCTGCTTCGGCATCATGGCGGCGCTGTGGAAGCGGGGT
This sequence comes from Acidisoma sp. S159, assembly GCF_009766125.1. Taxonomy (NCBI): domain Bacteria; kingdom Pseudomonadati; phylum Pseudomonadota; class Alphaproteobacteria; order Acetobacterales; family Acidocellaceae; genus Acidisoma; species Acidisoma sp. S159. Next base: position 168,561 of record NZ_LMUG01000032.1, on the reverse strand, counting down.
GCTGCGGGGTGCCAAGGCGTCTCGGTCGACGTTGCACTCAGTGAGGCCATTGCCAGTCTGCTGGAGGGGGCTCTGCCCGAATACGGGGCACTCGGAATTATTCGGCAGCCAAGCGGTGGACGCATCGCGACGGCGGCACCGACCAATGCCTATCGCACACGGGACGACATTTGGCTGCTCATCGCCGCCAATTCGGATGCGCTGTTTCGCCGCTTGGCGGGGGCGATGGAAGCGCCCGACCTTCTGGAAGATCCGCGCTTCGCGGGCAATCAGGCGCGCGTCGCCAATGCCGAGGCGCTGGATGCCCGAATCACGCAATGGACCCAGCAATGGGACGTCGCGGCCCTGGAGCCAGTGCTGGCCGCGGCCGATGTTCCATCGACCCGCGCCTATTCCATCGCCGATGTCGCGGCCGATCCGCAATTTCGGTTCCGTCGCATGGTGCGGGAGGTCGAGGATCCGCTCCTCGGCCGCGTGCTGCATCCCGGCATCGTGCCGCATGTGCCGGAGGATCCGGGGCAAATCCGCTGGCCCGGTCCTGCGATCGGCGCGCATAACCGGGAGGTCTTCGGCGGCCTGCTCGCCATGTCCGACGCTGCAATAGCGGAGCTGGTCTCGGAAGGCGTCAGTCGGTGAACGCGATCGAGATCGTCGATGTGACGCTGCGGGACGGCATTCAGCCCATCGGTCCGTGGATACCGACCGAGCGCAAGATCGCGCTGTTGCATAGTCTGGCCGCGACCGGCCTCAGGCGCATGGAAGTCGGCGCCTTCGTCAGCGCCAACGCGATGCCGCAGATGCGCGATACCTTGGCTGTGCTGGAAGCCGCATTGGCGATCCCTGGCATGCGCGCTCAGGTGCTGGTACCGACGGCGCGGCGGGCGGCCGAGGCGGTGGCGGCTGGGGCGAGGGAACTGGCCTTCGTCCTGTCGGTATCTGAAGCCCATAACCAAGCGAATCTGCGCCGGTCGGTCGATGAATCGGTCGCCGATTATGGTCGGTTCGTGAACGAAACGCCGCCGGATATCGCGATCCGGCTCAATCTCGCGACCAGCTTCGATTGTCCCTTCACCGGACGGGTCGCGGAGGATGCGGTGATCTCGTTGCTTGGACGCCTTCTGCCCTTGAGGCCCGAGGTCGAGGTTGGCCTCTGCGATACCACCGGCCGGGCGACACCGGATCAGGTCGATCGGCTCGTGGCACTCGCGATCGCGCATTATCCGGGTGTGGATCGCTGGGCCTTCCATGGCCATGACACCTACGCGATGGGAACCGCTAATGCCTATGCCGCCTACAATGCCGGGGTGCGGGTGATCGATGCGGCGAGCGGTGGCCTCGGCGGCTGCCCCTTCGCGCCCGGCGCGACCGGCAACGTCGCGACCGAGGATCTCGTCTGGATGTTCGAGAAGATGGGCGTTTCGACAGGCGTCGATCTCGATCGCCTCGTCGTCGTGGCGGAAGAGGCGGCGGCATTGCCGGGCGGCCTTTCAGGCGGCCGTGTTCGCCAAGCCGTGTTGGCCCAGGCTCGGAGGCGTGTGGCTGCCGCCGGGGCCTGAAGGCCTGTCGTCGCTGATCTCCGGAATAGGCATCGCTGCCACGGCCGATTCGCTTGCGAGGGGCGGCCGCCAAGCCTTGCGCCTGCTCTGGGGCGGGTGAAATATGTTGCCGAGCGTAGGTTCCAAAGAGGCGCTGCCATCAGCGGGCGCCGTCCAGCACGCATATGACCCTGCCATATCTGGTCGAGCACGATCTCGGCCTGCCGGGCTGTGATAGGCGGGGAAAGAGGAGATCTCGGCATGCAGACACAACAGCAGTTCATTGGCGGTTCCTGGCGCGCGGGCGCGCAGACGCTGCCGATCATCAATCCATCCGATGGCCAGGAGGTCGGCCGCATCGCGCGCGGCACCGCCGCCGACGTCGATGCGGCCGTTAGGGCAGGGCTGGCGGCGGTGGAGGGCGAGTGGGGGCGGACGGATGCGGCGGCGCGCGGACGGCTGCTTCTCCGCATGGCGGAATTCATCCGGCGCGACGCGGAAAGCCTCGCGAAACTGGAAAGCCTCGATGTCGGCAAACCACTGTCCCAGGCACGCACGGATGTCACCGTCTGCGCGCGCTACTTCGAATACTATGCCGGCGCGGCGGACAAGGTGCACGGCGAAACCATTCCGTTCCAGGACGGTTTCACCGTGATGACGGTGTGGGAGCCGCATGGCGTGACGGCGCATATCCTGCCGTGGAATTATCCGTTGCAGATGACTGGCCGCTCGATTGCGCCGGCGCTCGCCATGGGCAATGCGATCGTGGTCAAGCCGGCCGAGGATACCTCGCTCACGGCGCTCGCACTGGCGCGGCTGGCGGAGGAGGCGGGGTTTCCAGCCGGCGTCCTCAATGTCGTCACCGGGCTGGGCGAGGAAGCCGGGGCAGCGTTATGCGCGCATCCCGGTGTCAGCCACATCAGCTTCACCGGATCGCCCGAGGTCGGCACGCTGGTGCAGACCGCCGCCGCCCAGCGCACGATTCCGGTGACGCTGGAACTTGGCGGCAAGTCGCCTCAGGTGGTCTTCGCGGATGCGGATTTGAACGATGCGGCCGCCACCATAACCCGCGCTATCACGCAGAATTCTGGTCAGACCTGCAGCGCCGGCTCCCGCGTGATCATCGAGGATCGTGCCTATGACAGCTTCACCGCCGATCTGGCGAAGCGGTTTAAGGCGCTCCGCATCGGTGCATCGGACCAGGATCTCGATATGGGTCCTGTGGTCAATGCGGTGCAAAAGGAGCGGATAGAGGGTTTCCTCGCGCTGGCCGAGCGCGACGGGTTGCCGATCCTGGCTCAGGGCGATCTCGGCACTAATGTTTCGGCTGACGGGTTTTATGTGCGTCCGACACTGATCGGCGACGTGCCCTTCGATCATCCCTTGGCCCAGCAGGAGATCTTCGGGCCGGTGCTCGTCGCCATCCGTATGAAGGACGAGGCGGATGCACTACGCATCGCGAACAGCACTGAATACGGCTTGGTCGCTGGCATCTGGACGGGCGATATCGGGCGCGCGCTGCGCCTGGCGCATGGTGTGAAATCCGGCCAGGTCTACATCAACAACTATGGTGCGGGTGGTGGGGTGGAGCTGCCCTTCGGTGGCGTGAAGCGTTCGGGCCATGGGCGCGAGAAGGGTTTCGCGGCGCTGCACGGTTTCGGCACGCTGAAGACCATCGCCATCAAGCACAAGGCCGCCTGATGGCGCAGCCGGGATCCGCGCCGAGGCCGGAGCCCGGCAAGCCGTTGCGCGGTCTGCTGGTGGTCGCCTTGGAGCAGGCGGTGGCGGCGCCTTACTGCTCCTCACGTCTCGCCGATGCCGGGGCCCGGGTCATCAAGATCGAGCGGCGGGAAGGCGATTTCGCGCGCGGCTATGACGCCGCCGTGCATGGCACGTCGAGCTATTTCGTCTGGCTCAACCGCGGCAAGGAAAGCCTCGTTCTGGACATCAAGAATGCAGAGGACTCGGCGCTTCTGCATCGCCTTGTCGCGCGCGCCGATGTCTTCATTCAGAACCTGGCGCCGGGAGCCGCGGCGCGGGCGGGTTTCGACAGCGTGCAGCTGCGTGCACGGCATCACAGACTGATCACCGTCGATATTTCCGGCTACGGAACCGGCAACAGCTACGCCGACATGAAGGCCTATGACCTGCTCGTGCAGGCCGAGAGCGGTCTCGCTTCCATCACCGGCCATCCGGCCGGGCCGGGGCGTGTCGGCGTCTCCGTCTGCGATGTGAGTTGCGGCATGTATGCCTATTCGGCGGTGCTCGAGGCTTTGATCAGCCGAGGCGTCACCGGGCAAGGCGCGCGGCTGGAGGTCAGCCTGTTCGACGCCATGGCGGATTGGATGAATGTGCCGCTGCTGTATTTCGAGGGCACCGGAAATGCGCCGAAGCGTGTGGATCTCGCGCATCCTTCCATCTGCCCCTACGGCGCTTTCGCGCTAAGTGACGGCCACCTGGTCCTGATTGCGATTCAGAACGAGCGGGAGTGGGCGAAATTTTGCAATGAGGTTCTGCTGGAGCCTGATTTGCCGCGGCAGCCGGGTTTCGAGAGCAACACCACGCGCGTCGCTCATCGTGAGGCCGTGGATGCGCGTGTCGGCCGTTCGCTTGGTGCGCTTGACCGCGAGACGGCTTCTGTCCGTCTGCGTGCGGCGCAGACGGCGTTCGGCTTCGTCAATGACCTGAGCGGTCTCGCCGCCCATCCCGCTCTGCGGCGTTCGCGGGTCGAACTGACGGATGGCACGGCCGATATTGTAGCGGCGCCGGTTCTTATAGACGGTGGCAATCGGCGACTTGGCAAGGTTCCAGGCATCGGCGAACACTCCGCCGCCATTCGCGCGGAATTTGCCGGATGACGGCTGCGAGTTTTTTGGCAAAGTCTCCAACGTCATCGTCGGCGAAGGCCGAGGATCCACGCCTTACTCGCGGCGCAAAGGCGACGCGTGGATGCTCGGCCTTCGCCGAGCATGACGAGGCGCCCGCGAGGCGCGCGCAAGATAGGTTGAATATAGGCGACTGCCGCTTCAGCGATCCGCCGCATCCTTCATCAAGAACCGAAAATCGCAGCCAAACTCTGCCTGTGTGACGAACTCGCTATGCAGCCAGTCGTAGCCGCGCTTCGCCGGACCGGCGGCGGCCGGAGCGGTCCCGGCTTTTCTGCGTTGTAACTCGTCGGGCGCGACACGCAATTCGATGCTTCGGTCACGCACACTCAGCGCGATCACATCGCCCGTCTCAACGAAGCTCAACGGACCGCCCGAGGCTGCGTCCGGCGAAACATGCAGCACGATCGTCCCGAAAGCCGTGCCGCTCATGCGCGCGTCGGAAATTCGCAGCATGTCCTTGACCCCGGCGCGCGCGAGCTTCTTGGGGATCGGCAAATAGCCTGCTTCCGGCATGCAAGACTCGCTACGCGGCCCGGCATTCTTGAGCACAAGGATATCGTCGGCATGCACATCAAGATCCGGATCGTCAATCCTATTGGCGAGATCATCGAGCGACGAGAAAACCACGCATCGTCCCTCCTTCTCGAACAACTTCGGATCGGCGGCCGAACGCTTGAGAATGGCCCCATTCGGCGCAAGATTGCCGAACAGCGCGACAAGCCCTCCTTCATCCTGAACCGGCTGGTCGCGCGCCCGGACAACCGCGCGATCGACCCAAGGATCCCAGCGCTCGATCCGCTCGCCAATCGTCTCCCCGGTGACTGTCAGGCAATCGAGGTTCAGGAGATGGCGTAGTTCGCGCATGACGGCGGGAATACCTCCGGCGGCGGCGAGATCCTCCATGTAGAAAGCCCCCGTCGGCTTGAGATCGACCAGAACCGGTGTCGTGTCGGACAGGACGTTGAGCCGTTTGAGGTCGAGTTGCAGTCCGAGCCGCCCGGCGATCGCGGCAAGGTGGATCACCGCATTGGTCGATCCGCCGATCGCGAGCAGAACGCGCACGGCGTTCTCCAGCGCCTGCTCCGTGATGATGTGGCTGGGCGTGAGGTCGGAGCCAATCAGCCCAACGGCCATGCGGCCGGTTTCCTCCGCGAGGCGCAGCCGCAAAGCATCCACCGCGGGAACGGCTGCGGACCCGGCCGGCATCATGCCCAGCGCCTCGGCGATCGAGGCCATGGTGCTGGCGGTGCCCATGACCGCGCAGGTGCCGGCCGTGGTTGCGAGCCTCTGCTCCACCTCGGCGATCTCCACGTCATCGATTTCGCCGGCGCGGTAGCGCGCCCAGAAGCGGCGGCAATCCGTGCAGGCACCGAGCCTTTCGCCATGATAGCGGCCGGTCGACATCGGCCCGGTCACCAGCTGGATCGCGGGAAGATCGGCGGAGACCGCGCCCATGAGCTGCGCCGGCACGGTCTTGTCGCACCCGCCGACCAGAACGACGGCATCCATGGGCTGCGCGCGGATCATCTCCTCGACATCCATCGACATGAGGTTCCGAAACTTCAGGCTGGTCGGCACCAGGAAGACCTCGCCGAGAGAAACCGTGGGAAATTCGATCGGCAGCGCCCCCGCCGCCAGAACGCCACGCTTCACGGCCTCGACAAGTTCCGGCATGGCGCGGTGGCAGTTGTTGAAGCCGCTCTCGGAATGGCAGATGCCGACGATCGGCCGCTCCAGCATCTCCCGGCTGTAGCCCATGGAACTTGCGAAAGACCGCCGCAGATACCCGCTGAAGCCGAAATCGCCGTAGTTGGTGAGGCCGCGACGCAATCCGCGCGGCTTGGCTTCGTCGCTCATTGTCTCGGTCCTCTAGTTCGTCTCAGCCTCACACGGTCTGGCACAGCTTACCGCCGATGCCGAGACGGCGAGCCTATTCGAGCAAGTGGATCAGCTCCCGGTCCTGCTCACCGAGCAGGTAGGTCGCGATAAAGACGGCGGGCGCGGAGTCCGAGGCATTGTCGAAGCGTTGCAAGGTGGTGTCGGCAGGCTCGAAGACCGTTTGCCCTACCGTAAAGGTATGCGGCTCCTCGCCGAGAAATTGAACCGTGACGCTGCCCTCGACGACGAAGCTGATAACCGGGCAGGGGTGGCGATGCAGGCCTGTTTTGCCGCCGGGCGGGAGAGTCAGGCGCTGAACCTCGACCCGGCCGATCATCCGGCCGTTCGCCAGGGGGTAGGTGCCCAAGGGTTTGCGATCCACCATCGTCAATCCTTTCGTTTTCGCGCGCACCGGGCTTCCCGCTCTTGTCTTTCGAGCCGCTCGGCCCACGCGTAAGCTTGGCAGATCATTGGCCCTGGGAACCAGCAATGCGCTTCAGACTCGGCTGCAGGCTCGGCTATCGGACCACAAACGAAACGACGTTCATCTTCAACGTGGAGGCGCAGCAGTCGGCTGGGCAAGTCATCGAGGAGGAACGCCTCGAAATCGCGCCGACCCTGCGGCAGGAGCAGTGGCAGATGCCCGAGACCGGCAACCGCTATCTCCGGGTGACCGCGTCGCCGGGCGAACTGATCGTGAAGTATGAGGCGGTCGTCAGTCTCACGCCCAGCCTGGAAGATCCCAATGCCGTTACCGAACTCAATCCCTCCAATCTGCCTCTGAATGTCTTCCCCTACCTCAACCCAAGCCGTTATTGCCAATCGGACAAGCTCGACCGGTTCGCGCGCAGCACCTTCGGGGCGCTTCAGCCCGGCTACACGCGGGTGAACGGGATCTGCAACTGGATCTACGACTACGTGTCCTATGAGGGCGGCGTCTCGGACGCCATGACCTCGGCCTTCGACACGGTAACGCAGCGCGCGGGTGTGTGCCGTGACTTCGCGCATCTCGGCATCGCGCTCTGCCGCACGATGAACATCCCCGCCCGCTATGTCAGCGCCTATGCCTTCCGCCTCAATCCGCCGGACTTCCATGCGGTCTTCGAGGCATTTCTCCAGGGTCCCAACGGGCCCGGCTGGTATCTGTTCGACCCTACCCGCATGTCCGATCCCGCCGGGCTCGTGCGCATCGGCGTCGGGCGCGATGCCGCGGATGTGGCCTTCGGCAGTGCTTTCGGCGCGGTCAGCTACGACATACCTCAAGTCCATATCGAGGCTGACGGGGAACAGAGCCCGGCCACCACGCAGGCGATCCGCTTAGGCTAAGCTGGCCGCCGACCGGTCAATCCGAAGGTCTCGCGACAGCCGGTGTTCCGGCATGGGTCTTGAGCCCGGCAGGTGGTTTCGATATGAGGCTGCTCTGATGTCCGGGGCGGCGCCGTGATCAGCGGCCGCCCGGGCTCCGGTTGCGCCGAACCACCACTTGCCGCGCGCCGGATCGATCTCCCGCAACTGATTGGACGCGTGATGCCTGCCCCGACCCTCGCCTGCGATCCGAGGGCCATCACGGCCTTCCCGGCATCATCCGGCTACGGTGGTGTCCGATGAATAGCCCTACCTCCCTGGTCACCGAGATCGCGCGCCGGCGTACCTTCGCCATCATCTCGCACCCTGACGCCGGCAAGACCACGCTGACTGAGCGGCTGTTGCGAGCGGGCGGCGCCATCCAGCTCGCCGGCAGCGTTCGCGCCAAGGCGGAGCGCCGCTCCACACGCTCCGACTGGATGGGGATCGAGCGGGATCGCGGCATCTCCGTCGTCACCTCGGTCATGACCTTCGAATATGGCGGCTGCGTCTTCAACCTGCTCGATACGCCGGGGCATGAGGATTTCTCCGAGGATACCTACCGCACGCTGACGGCGGTTGATTCCGCCGTGATGGTGATCGATGCCGCCAAGGGGATCGAGGCGCGGACCCGCAAGCTGTTCGAGATCTGTCGCATGCGGAATATCCCGATCATCACCTTCATCAACAAGATGGACCGCGAGGCGCGGGACCCCTTCGAACTGCTGGACGATGTGGCGGCCACCCTGGCGCTGGATACCGCGCCGGTCACCTGGCCCGTGGGCCGTGCCAGCGACTTTGTCGGCACCTATGACCTGCGGACCCGCGACTACCACCTCACCACGAAGCTGCCGCAGTCCGACGATCGCATGATCACGCTCGGGGAGGAGGTCGATCTCGTCCGTGCCGCGCTGCCGGTCTTCGAGGAGGCCAGCTTCATGGAAGGCCACCTCACGCCGGTCTTCTTCGGCAGCGCCATCCGGGAGATCGGGGTGAGCGATCTGCTCGACGCATTGGCCGATTTCGGCCCCAAGCCCCGCGCCCAGCCTGCGGATACTCGGGTGGTCGAGGCAATGGAGCCTGCCGTCACAGCCCTGGTCTTCAAGATCCAGGCGAATATGGACCCGAATCATCGCGACCGCATCGCCTTCGCCCGCGTTTGCTCCGGCCGGCTGGTGCGCGGGATGAAGCTGAAACAGGTCCGCACCGGCAAAACGATCCCGCTGACCGCGCCGCAGTTCTTCTTCGCGCGGGACCGGGCGCTGGCCGAGGAGGCCTTCGCGGGCGACGTGGTCGGCATTCCTAATCACGGAACGCTTCGCATCGGCGATACTCTGACCGAGGAGGAGAGCCTCAACTTCGTCGGCGTGCCACATTTCGCGCCCGAGTTGCTGCGCCGGGTGCGGCTCGACGATGCGATGAAGGCCAAGAAATTGCGGCAGGCGTTGCAGGAATTGGCGGAGGAGGGCGTCGTGCAGCTATTCCGCCCGCAGGATGGCTCGCAGCCCATCGTGGGCGTGGTCGGCACCCTTCAGCTCGACGTGTTGCTGACCCGTCTCGCCGGCGAATACGGCGTCGCGATCGGCTACGAGCAGACGCCCTATTCGGTGGCCCGCTGGGTTTCCGGGGAGCGGGTGCCGCTCGCGAAATTCGTGGCGGCGCAGAGGACGTCCATGGCCGATGACGTCGATGGCGACCCGGTCTATCTCGCCAGTTCCGCCTATACGATGCGCCGGGCGATGGAGACCAACCCCGATCTCACCTTCCGCGACATCAAGGACGTCCGGCTCGAGGCCGCCTGATAGCCCGGCGACCGAGGGGTCAGAAGCCCACGAACTTCCAGTTATAGACCGTGAAGAAGAAGAAAAACGCGCCAATGACGATCATGAAGCCGACACGCTGGTCATGCGTGGAATTCGGCCGGGAGTGAAAGAACACGAATAGGGCCAGGGCCAGGAATACCAGGAACCCTATGATCTCTCTCAGTATGCCCGACACTCTTAGGCTCCCTCTCTGGCCGGCCGCTCCGAAGTCGGGGCGGCTCCGCACAGCCTCCTTAGATCAGCCAGCGCCGCTCCACCAGCGGCCGAAAGGCCCGATCCCGGTCGGTCGGCGGTTGAGAGTTATCATACCGCGATTGCCAGGACTACCGCACCCGCATCCGCTTCCCGTGGCCCAGATTCAACGCTTCATGATTGTATATATCGATGCGTCCGCGAAGCCTCATGAGCGCGTGCGACATCAGAGATGCACGCCGCTGGCCGCCTCCCACGGGGAGTCCTTGCCCCGTAATGCGCGACGTTACTCTATGGATATTGTTTTGATGGGGTTAGCCTGCGAGGCGTTTGTGTGGTGCTGAAGCGCCGGGCGGTGATTGCGAAAATTGACGCCACGATCAGCGTCTCGCAACGATTAAAGTCTTTTGGGGCTGTACCGAAGATCGGCCCAAGAAGACGGCAAGAACGATGGTCCAATTCTGAAGTTAGGCATCTGCGATTAGCGCGGGACGAATCCGCCTAGCCTACGGCTAGACTCTACGAGATTCGATGCAGTGGGTGAGACCTTGCCATTTTCCGATCAGAGCGCCGATTGCGACACAAAATGGCCCGGTGCACTCGCGGGAGTTGCAGAGTCGCTCAGTTTCCTCTCTAATCATGCGACGTTTCCACAGCAGTTAGGCACAGATGGCTTCGGCTCTAAGGCCAGCGAACGAAGCAGAAAGAATTCGCTCGCTGCTGGCGCATGATGTGCTTGACACCCCTGATGACCCCTATTTGGTCCGCCTGACGCATTTCGCGGCACGCGAATTCAGCATGCCTATGGCGCTGGTCAATCTGGTCGATGTCGAGCGGCAGTGGACCATGTCGGCCTATGGCTTTCCCAGAGGGTTAGACGTTCCGCGCTCGCTGGCGTTTTGTTCGATCACCATCCTGTCCCCTGACAGGGTCACGGTGATACCCGATGCGCGGCTCGATCCGCGTGTCGCGAATAACCCGGCGGTAACCCCAGAATGTGGCATTCGTTTCTACGCCGGAGCGCCGATTACGGACTCCGAGGGCCTTGCCCTTGGCACGCTCTGCGTCCTCGACACCGAACCGCGCAGCTTCAGTCCCGCCGCCGCCGATGCGCTGGCTGAGCTTGCCAAGGACGCATCCTCGCGATTCGAACTCTATCGCGCTGCTGCGGCCCTGCGTGAGAGCGAGATCCACCATCGCCATGCGGTCGAGCTCAATCCGCAAATTCCCTGGACGGCCTCGGCCGCCGGCAAAATGGAGGAAGCCAGCTCGCGTTGGCAGGCTCTCACCGGGTTGTCACCGGCCTCGCCGCGAGGCGATTCCTGGACCGAGGCAGTACATCCGGATGACCTCTCCGCCGTTCAGGCCGCCTGGGCGGTGTCGTTGCCCAGTGGAAAGCCGCTCGACCATGAATACCGGCTGCGGTTGGCGGACGGCAGTTACCGCTGGTTTCGCTCCCGCGCGGCCCCGCGGCGCGACGATGCCGGGCGAATCATAAAATGGTATGGGACACTCGAGGACATTCATGATGGCAAGCTCGCCGATCTGGCGCTGCAGGAAAGCGAGAAGCGGCTACGCTTTGCCTTGGAGGCCGGAAAGTTCGGCGCATGGGAGGTCGATTTCAACACGCGCCGCGTCACCGCCTCCGATCTTTGCGCATTCAACTTCGGGCTGAGGCGTGGTGAAGACCTCTCGGATTACGATCGGCTAATCGAATCCGTCCACCCGGCGGATCGCGAGCGGCGCAGCCAGGCGATCGAGCGAGCCCTGGCGGCCGGCGAGGCATACGAGGTCGAATACCGCAACATTTGGCCCGACGGGAGCATTCACTGGATCCGCATAACGGGCCGCGGGGTCTATTCAGAGGACGGTACGCCGATGCGCGCCGTCGGCCTGTCGCTCGACATCACCGATCAGCGCCGGGTCGAGGAGGAGCGGCTAAGGGCTGAAGCCAAGCTGCTTTACCTCGCGCATCACGATGCCCTCACAGGCGTTGCGAACCGGCGTCTCCTGAACGACCGGCTGTCGCAAGCGCTCGATCTGGCGGACCCGGACAATATGGCAGCGCTCCTCTGTATCGACCTCGACAATTTCCGGGCGGCCAACGACGCTTTGGGCCACGACACCGGAGACGGGTTGCTGCGGCTGGCCGCCGACCGGATCGGCAGTTGTCTCCGCCCCACGGATACCGTGGCGCGCTATGTCGGAAATAAATTCGCGGTGCTGCGCGGCGGGGTGACTTGCCCGAGCGAGGTCGATGAACTGGCCCATCAGATCCTCCAGGTTCTCAGCGAGCCCACGGAGCTGAACGGACATACCGTGGTGCTAGGCGGCAGCATCGGCATCGCCTTCGCCCCAGGAGACGCCAGCCGGCCTGAGCGACTGCTCCGCAATGCCGACACGGCACTCTATCGCGCAAAGACGACCAGCCGGGGTTCGTACAGACATTTCGAATCCGAGATGGATATGGGTTTGCAGGCGCGCCAGGCGCTCAAGCTCAGCCTGCGCGACGCGCTGGAAAAGCAGGCATTCCGGCTGTTCTTCCAGCCCCTGATTGAGCTGTCGACCGGCCGCCTCGTCAGTTTCGAAGCATTGCTGCGCTGGGAGCATCCAACGCGCGGGCTGCTTTCCCCCGCTGAGTTCATCCCGCTTGCCGAGGAAACCGGCCTGATCGTGGGTGTGGGGCGCTGGGCTCTCACGGAAGCCTGCCGCGCCGCTCTTTCCTGGCCTGAGGCGATCAGTGTCTCGGTCAATCTATCCGTCGTGCAGTTCAATATCGGCAACCTGGAGGCCGATGTCGTCGCGGCGCTTGCCAGCACTGGCCTCGCGGCCAATCGGCTGGAACTCGAGGTTACCGAGACGTTGCTGTTGCAGGATACCTCGACGAATGCGGCAACTCTGCTTTCGCTGCGACGGAAGGGCGTGCGTATCGTCATGGATGACTTCGGCACAGGCTATTCCTCGCTCAGCTACCTTCGCACCTTCGCCTTCGACAAGGTCAAGATCGACAAGTCGCTGATCAGCGGCCTGCCGGACCGGAATGGCGGAGATGCGATCGTGCAGGCCATCATCGGCTTGTGCCGCAACCTGCGCACCGAAACGACCGCAGAAGGTGTCGAGACTCGCGCCCAACTGGAATTTCTCAAAGCGCAAGGTTGCACACAGGCGCAAGGGTATCTCTTTAGCCCTCCGGTGCCTGCCTCGGCCCTGGAGGCGCTGCTGCGGCGGGTTTGGCTCAACTGAGCCGCCAGGCAGCGCTTATAGCTGTTGCGGATCGTGCAATATCCGAAATCTATTGACGCCGGAAGCGCCCCGCGCGACTGGTAGCCCGTGCGAGAAATCACGAAAAGAAATCGTGATAGTTTGGGGCGAGGTCAAAAATGAACGTTTTGTCGCCGGCTCGTGTGCTTCCAACACTCGCTCTGTCGCGGTTTGACGGAGATGCTGCCGTGCGCCGCGCCTTCTTGGCCGATCTTCGGCGCGCGGCGCGTGAGGTCGGATTTTTCTACGTCACGGATCACGGCGTTCCGTCCGACCTGAACCGCGCCGTGCTCGATCAGGCGACGAAGCTCTTCGCCCTTCCCGAGGACGAGAAGCAGGCCATCGCGATGGTCAATTCGCCGCATTTCCGCGGCTATAACCGTGCCGGTCTTGAGCTTACGCGCGGCAAGCCCGATTGGCGCGAGCAGCTCGATGTCGGCGCCGAGCGCGCGCCCATACCGCAATCCTCGGGCACCCCGCCCTATACCCGGCTGCAAGGCCCGAACCAGTGGCCCGCCGCGCTGCCAAGCCTGAGGCCCGTGGTGCTGGAGTGGCAGGAGCAGGTGACGCAGGTCCTCGTCCGGATCCTGCGGGCTTTCGCCCTGGCCTTGGAGCAGGACGAGCATGTCTTCGCGCCGATCTATGACGGCGCGCCGCACCAGCTCCTCAAGCTCATCCGCTATCCCGGGCGCGTCGCCGAGGATGCGGAGCAGGGGGTTGGAGCTCATAAGGACAGCGCGCTGCTGTCGCTGATCCTTCAGGATGAGAATGGCGGATTGCAAGTCGAAGCCTCGCCGGGCGTGTGGATCGACGCCGCACCGCGTGAGGGCACCTTTGTCGTCAATATCGGCGAATTGCTCGAACTCGCGTCGGACGGCTACCTCAAGGCGACCATGCATCGCGTCGTGAGCCCGCTTTCCGGGCGCGAGCGGCTATCGGCCGCCTTCTTCCTGGGCGCGCGATTGGACGCGACGGTCCCGGTGCTGCGGCTGCCGCCCCATCTGGCCGCCGAGGCGCCCGGCTTCGACCGTGACCCGCAGAATCCATTGTTTCATCAGGTCGGTCAGAACACCCTCAAGGGGCGGCTGCGCTCGCATCCCGATGTTGCCCAACGCCACCACGCGGATTTGCTGGCCGCCTCCTGACTCCCAAAATCTTTGCGAAGGGGAAAGACCGATGCCCGATATTCAGCCGAGCGACCTGCCGTCAGACGCCAGTTTCCGCGCCGATTGGCAGCCGGAGACCATAGCACTTCATGGCGGTAGCTACCGGTCCGATCCGGCGACCGGCGCGGTGGCGGTGCCGATCTATCAGACGACCTCGTTTCAGTTCCAGGACACCGCGCATGCCAGCCGGCTGTTCGCGCTTCAGGAACTCGGCCACCTCTACACGCGTGTCACCAACCCGACGCAGGACGCCTTCGAGCAGCGGCTCGCGGCCCTGGAGGGCGGCGCGGCCGCGCTGGCGCTCGCCTCCGGCCAAGCGGCCTCGGCTTTCTCAGTGCTGAACGTCGCGCAGGCCGGCGACAACATCGTCAGCGGCACGGATCTCTATGGTGGTACCTGGGCGTTGTTCGCCAATACACTCAAGCGCATGGGCATCGAGACACGCTTCGTCGATCCCGCCGATCCGGAAGCCTTCGCCCGTGCGACGGACAGCAAGACCCGCGCTTATTACGGCGAGACCTTGCCCAATCCGAAGCTCGAGGTTTTCCCGATCCGCGAAGTGAGCGAGATCGGCCGCAAGCTCGGCGTACCACTCATTCTCGACAATACCGCCGCTCCGCTGACGGCGCGGCCCTTCGAGCATGGCGCGGCGATCATCGTTTATTCGACCACCAAATACATCGGCGGCCACGGCACTTCAATCGGTGGCGCGATTGTCGATGGCGGCAATTTTCCTTGGGAGGAACATGCCGCTCGCTTCCCGCTGCTCAGCGAGCCAGATCCCGCCTATCACGGCGCCGTCTGGCTAGAAGCGGCGAAGCCGCTCGGCCCTGTCGCCTTTGTGCTGCGCGCCCGCGTGGTGTTGCAGAGGGACATCGGCGCTGCGGTGTCGCCATTCAACGCGTTCCAGTTCATCCAGGGTCTGGAAACGCTTCCGCTGCGCATCCGTCAGCACAACAGCTCCGCTCAGCGTGTCGCCGAATTCTTGAGCGGGCATGCCAAGGTTTCGCGCGTCATCTATCCGGGCTTGCAGACCGGCGAGGCGCGGCGCAGGGCGGATGCCTATCTCAAGGGGGGCTATGGCGCGCTCGTTGGTTTTGAGCTGGCAGATGGCGCCGAGGCAGGCCGGCGCTTCATCGATGCGCTTCGGTTGTTCTACCACGTCGCGAACATTGGCGACGCGCGCAGCCTGGCGATCCACCCCGCGACAACCACGCATTCCCAGCTTACGGGTCCGGAACAGCTACAGACTGGAGTCACGCCGGGTTATGTCCGGCTGTCGATTGGGCTTGAGCATCCCGACGATATTCTGAGCGACCTGCAACAGGCGCTGGCGCGCGCATAGGCGCGACAGTCTGATACTGAACCGCGCCCAAAGGGTCCGTCATGGCATGCTAAGGCGGGGCGGCCCCCCGCGTGCCATCCACGCCTTGCCTTCGTTGAGCAAGGAAGGCGTGGATGCTCGGCCTCCGGCGAGCATGACGTGGTGGAACGATTAGCTTCAGGCCAAGGACATTGCGCTCTGCTACGGCTTCAGCACAACCTTAATGCAGCCGTCCTTCTTGTCGCGGAACGTCTTGTATAACTCGGGACCTTCCTCCAGCGTGGCGCGGTGGGTGATGACGAACGAAGGATCGATCTCGCCCTTCACCACGCGCTCCATCAGTGACGGCAGGTAGTGCTGCACCGGTGTCTGCGCCATGCGGAAGGTTAGCCCGCGATTGATGGCCGATCCCATCGGCACCTTATCCAACATCCCGCCATAGACACCAACGATCGAAACCGTGCCGAAGTTGCGGCAACAATGGATCGCTTGACGCAGCACATGCGGGCGGTCCGTGCCCATGAAGGTCGCGACCTTAACACGGTCCACCACGGCATCGAAGCCTGAGCCCATATCAGGCTCCGTTCCCACCGCATCAATACAGGCGTCAGCGCCGCGCCCATGCGTCAGTTCCTGGATGCGGTCGAAGATGTCGTCCGTCTTGAAGTCGAGCGTTTGCGCGCCACCCGCCTGCGCCATGGCAAGACGCTCCGGCACCGTATCGATGGCGATCACCCGCTCGGCGCCGAGCAGAAAGGCACTGCGGATCGCGAATTGTCCCACCGGCCCGCAGCCCCAAATGGCGATCGTGTCGCCACGCTGGATGTTGCAAAAGTCGGCCGCCATATAGCCTGTCGGGAAAATATCGGACAGGAAAAGCACTTGCTCGTCGCTGAGCCCCTCGGGCACCTTGATCGGCCCGACATCAGCAAAAGGCACGCGCAGATATTCCGCCTGACCGCCGCTATAGCCGCCGAGCATGTGCGAGTAGCCGAAGAGCCCGGCTGGGGAATGTCCCCACATCTTCTCTGCCATCGCGTGATTCGGATTGCTGCGCTCGCAGCCTGAGAAGAAGCCGCGTTTGCAGAAGAAACATTCGCCGCAGGAGATCGTGAACGGCACCACGACCCTATCGCCGATATTCAGCGCCTTGTTCTCGCTGCCGACCTCGACGACCTCGCCCATGGTCTCATGGCCGATGATATCGCCGCTTTTCATGCTCGGCATGACGCCGTCATACAGGTGCAGGTCGGAGCCACAGATCGCGCAGGCCGTAACCTTGATGATTGCATCGCGCGGATGTTCGATCTTGGGATCCGGCACCGTGTCGCACCGCATGTCGCTCTTGCCGTGCCATGTTAAAGCTCTCACGAGACTGTTCTCCCACCAGGATCCGAGGCGGGCATCTCGGGTGCCGAGTGGCCTGCTGCAATCTCCGCTCGCGAAAGGGGCGGTCATAACCCCGCGAGGAGGCGCCTCATTCGCGATTGGGTGACGTCGAGCTAGGATACCTCTGCTCAACCGCGAGGAGACAAGCGATGCCCACCGCCGATACGAGGCTGACGATCCCGGTTCTACTCGGCTCTGTCCGTCGGGACCGCCAAGGCATCAGGGCGGCGCGGCTCATCTTCAATGCGCTGACCGAACGCGGCCACGAGCCCGTTCTGGTCGATCCGTTGGAACTACAATTGCCCTTGCTCGACCGGATGTACAAGGAGCATCCGAAGGGCGAGGCGCCGGCGCAGCTGGAGCAACTCGCGACCCTCTATCGGCGGGCTGACGGTTTCATGATCGTGAGCGCTGAATACAACAACGGCATTCCGCCGGCGCTGAAGAACCTGCTCGACCATTTCCTGGAGGAGTATTTCTGGCGCCCCTCCGCAATCCTTTGCTATTCGGCTGGCCAGTTCGGCGGCGTTCGCGCCGCTATGCAGCTCCGCATGACCCTCGCCGAACTCGGCATGCCGAGCATCCCGAGCCTTTTCCCTATCCCCCGCATCGGCCAGGCCATCGACGAAGACGGCACGCCGAAGGCCGAAGGGATGGCTAGGTCTCTCGGCAGATTCCTCGGCGAATTCGAATGGTATGCCCAGGCCCTTAAGCACCATCGTGTCGCGGGCGTGCCGTACTGACACCGGCTGGCGGCTGTAGTCACTCTCCAACGTCATCTTCGGCGAAGGCCGAAGATCCACGCCTTTGCTCTCGGCTCGAAGGCTAGGCGGGGATGCCCGCCCTTCGACGAGCCTGACGAAACCCTCGTGTTTTGCGAGACAGGTGGGGTTCCAGCGCGGAAGTCGGCCTAAGCGCCCGCCTTCCGCCGCTTCAGCGATGCCGCCGAGAGGCAGAAGATCTCGAACAGGACCTGTGCCGCGACCTGTGCCGTGTTGGTGGTCGCATCGTATTGCGGCGCCACCTCCACCACGTCGCCGCCGATCACATCGACACCGATCAGCCCACGCAATAGCTGCAAGACCTGAAACGGCGTCAGCCCGCCAACCTCGGGCGTTCCCGTCCCCGGAGCGAAACCAGGATCGATGCTGTCGATGTCGAAGGAGAGGTAGGTCGGCCCGCTGCCCGCCACCTGTAGCGCTCGCTCAATCACCGCCGGGATGCCCATGCCGTGCACGTCCTCGGAGTGCAGTACCGTCATCCCGGAGTCGTACGAGAACTCCCAGAGATATTCCGCGCCGCCGCGAATGCCGATCTGGATGGTGCGTTCGGGGTCCAGCACGCCATCCAGCACCGCCTGGCGGAAGGGGCCGCCATGCTGGAACTTGGTGCCCTCATAGGGTCCGCTGGTGTCGCAATGGGCATCGATATGGATCATGCCGACGGGTCGCTCGCGGCCCACGGCCTTCAGGATCGATTGCGTCATGGAATGGTCGCCACCGACCGATAAGGGCACCACGCCGGCCGCGATGACCTTCGTGTAGAAGGCCTCGATATCCTCGTGGCAGCTTTCCAGGCTGAAGCGGCTGCGCATCGGCACGTCACCCACGTCGGCCGCCTGGCACATCTGCGCCGGCGCCAGCCGTAGCGCATGCTCATAGGGACCGATCCGCTCGATCGCCCGTACCGCCCGTGGCCCCAGTCGCGTGCCGGCGCGGTTGGTCACGCCGAGGTCCATCGTGACACCCGCCACCGCGATATCGAGGCCGCCGAATTGTGGCTGGTCCGGCGCCTCGGGCCGATAGGGCAGGCCCATGAAGGTCGCGGCATTGGCGTAGGGGAGCGCGCGCCGGTCCCCGCCCTTGAACTGGCCCGCCGCGACGGCCGCGAAGGCGGGGTCGAAGATGTCGCCGCCCGCCGCATTGCCGTATTTCGCTCGCAGCGCCGCTAGCTTGTCCCGATCCGCCATGGGTCGCCCCTCCTCATCCTTCAGCCACGAGCCCGCCTCGCCAAGACAGTATGACGCGCCTCGGCCCGACGGAGCTAGGCGCCGGGTCGGAAGGGCAGGCTAGGCCGCTGGCAACAACAGGCGTGCGGCGAGGCTCTCCGCGATGGCGGCAAAGGCCAGCGCGCCTTCGCTCTCCGGCTGCTCCGCGACGATCGGGGTGCCGGCATCGGCGGTTTCCCGCACGTCCATGAGGAGCGGGATCTCGCCGAGGAACGGCAGGCCGAGCTTTGACGCTTCTGTGCGCGCCCCGCCATGACCGAAAATCGACGAGCGGTGGCCGCAGTTGGGGCAGCAAAAGACGCTCATATTCTCGATCATGCCCAGGACCGGCACCTCGACCTTCTCGAACATCCGCACGGCTCGGCGCGCGTCGATCAGCGCGATGTCCTGCGGCGTGGAGACGATCACCGCCCCCGTCACCTGCACCTTCTGCGAGAGCGTCAGCTGGATGTCCCCCGTTCCCGGTGGCAGGTCGACGATCAGCACATCCAGCTCGCCCCAGGTGACCTGGCCGAGGAACTGCTGCACAGCGCCCATGATCATCGGGCCGCGCCAGATCATGGCGGAGTCTTCCTCCACCAGGAATCCCATCGACATCGCCTTAAGCCCCCAGGCCTCGATCGGAATGATGCGCTCGGCCCGTACCTCTGGGCGGCGGCTCTCGCCCAGCATGCGGGGCAGGCTCGGCCCGTAGATATCGGCGTCGAGCAGGCCGATGCGCAGCCCCTGCCGGGCCAGGGCCACCGCGAGGTTCACCGCGACGGTGGATTTCCCGACACCGCCCTTTCCCGAGGCGATCGCCACGACGGCACCCACCCCCGGTAGCGGCGCCGGGCGCGATGCCGGGGTGCGGCCATGCGCCGGGCCTTGCGGTGCTGGGCCTTGCGCATGGGCGTGGGCGTGCGGAGCGGGAGCGGCGGCCGCGCGATGAGAGGTCAGCACCACGCTCGCATTGCGCACGCCGGGTAGACGGCCGATGGCGGCCTCCGCCTCACGCCGCAAGCCCTCCATCGCCTTTGCCTGGGCAGGGTCGATTCGCAGCGAAACCTGCACGAGGCCGCCGGCAGCCTTCACTCCCTCCACCATGTCGCTCGAGAGCAAATTGGCTCCGCTGATCGGATTTCGCAGGCCGCCAAGGACCCGCTGAACCGCCTGCGCCATGGCGTCGTCCGGGCTGCTGGGTTCACGGTTTGTCATGGAAAAGACACTCCTGAAGGTGCCGTCGCTTGACGGCCCATACTGGCGCTACGCGCATTGGAGGGGCGATCTGCGGCGATCCGCGGCTTCGGTCCGACGTAACCAGTGCTTGCGTGGCGCTTGGCGTCGTGCTTCCGCAGATGCACAATCATGCCTCCGATCAGGAATGTCCACTTGATGCGCCGCATGCTGCCCCGCGCCGGATCGGCGATCCTTGCGACGCTACTCGCCGCCACCCCGCTCGGCGGCGCGGCGCTACTGCCTCTGCGCCCCGCGACGGCCGCGGAGACTCCGGCGGGCTTCGCCGACCTTTCGGCCCGGCTGCTGCCGTCCGTAGTCAATGTCGCGAGCACGCAGTCCTCCTCCAGCAGCGACAGCGGCGGCTCAGACGGCGCTGGTGCCGGTCCCTCTCAGGACCAGCCTTTGGAGCAAGGGCGGGATCAGCAGGGGTTTGACCCGCCACGGCGCCATCAGGCGGACGCGACTACCTCCAGCTCGGCCTCTTCCTCAGCTGCCCAGTCGCCGCTCGACAAGCGCTTCCAGGATTTCGCGGCTGGGCCGCCGAGCGACTCCCAGGCCGACCAGAAGGGTGGCGTCAAGCTGCAAAGTCTCGGCTCCGGCTTCATTATCGACCCTTCCGGACTGATCGTGACCAATAACCACGTGATCGACGGTGCCGACAGCATCAGCGTCACACTGGCGGACGGGACCTCCCTGCCGGCCGATCTGGTTGGTCGGGATACGCAAATGGACATCGCACTGCTGCGCGTTCATGCCGACCATCCGCTGCCAGCTGTGGCCTTCAGCCGCGCCGCACCCGCCAGGATCGGCGACTGGGTACTCGCGATCGGCAATCCCTATGGTCTCGGCGGCACCGTGACCGCCGGAATCGTGAGCGCGCGCGGCCGGGATATCGACGACTCGAGCAGTGATGACTTCATCCAGACGGATGCGCCGATCAACCGCGGCAATTCGGGTGGCCCGCTCTTCAACATGGACGGCGCGGTGATCGGCATCAACACGGCGATCTACTCCCCTTCGGGCGGCTCGGTCGGCATCGGCTTCGCCATCCCGGCGGAGGAGGTGGCGCCTGTCGTCGAGCAGCTTCATCGCTACGGCAAGCCACGCCGCGGCTGGCTCGGCGCCCAGGTTCAGGAGGTGACGCCCGACATCGCACAGAGCCTCGGCCTGCCGCAGCCGGGCGGCGCCATGGTGGCCTTCGTGCAACCCAACAGCCCAGCGGCGGTGGCCGATCTGCGGGCCGGTGACGTCATTCTTACCTTCGATGGCCATGCGGTCAGCGGCATGCATGCCCTGCCGAGGCTGGTCGCGGAGGTCGCCGTCGGCGCCAAGGCGTCGCTCACCTATTGGCGGGACGGCAAAAGCGAGACTGCGACCGTCGCGATCTCCGATGCCCCTACGCCGCCGTCAACGATCAGCGCGGCGGCCACGCCGCCGCCCAAGCCCAGCACGCTGAGCATCGCGGGCCTCGGCTTTTCCGTCACGGCGATTACCCCGGCGGTGCGGGGCAAGTATTCGGTCCCTGAGAACCACGGCGTCGTCATCGCCGATGTCACTGCCAAGGGACCTGCCGCCCAGGCGGGCCTCTCGGCGGGGGATGTCATCCTGCAATTGGGCGCCGCTCCAGTTGCCCACCCGCAAGACGTCGCGGGACGGATCGATGCCTTGCGGCGAGCGCATCGGGGCGAGATCCTCCTGCTCGTCCAGGGCAGTGACGAGACGCAATGGGTGACCTTGCCCCTCAGTGGCGGAACCTAAGCGCGGGCGCCCGGTCGTTGTTTCTCGCTGTGCCAGGGAGGCGCCCGGCAGGCGGGTGCGATGGCTTCCAAAAAATGAACCTCTCCGTCGCGGTATCCGCGCTTCCCAAGCTCGGCGCTCGGGATCAAACAGCGCCATCGCTTTGCAAAAGGCCGCTGCCGTAATGACAGACCTCTCGCTCGAGCCGCACGGCGACACCGCGGCGCATCTTCGCCAGCTCGAGGATGAGAGCATCCACATCATGCGGGAGGTCATGGCCGAACTGCGAAATCCCGTGATGCTGTATTCGATCGGGAAGGATTCCTCGGTCATGCTGCATCTGGCGCGCAAAGCCTTCTTCCCAGCGCCGATCCCCTTTCCGCTGCTGCATGTCGATACCGGCTGGAAGTTCCGCGAGATGATCGCCTTCCGGGACCGCATGGCCCGCGAGTTCGGTCTCCGCCTCGTCGTCCACCAGAATGCCGAGGGTCGTGCCCGTGGCATCAACCCCTTCGACCATGATGCCGGCACCTATACCCACATCATGAAAACCGTGGCGCTGAAGCAGGCGCTCGATGCTGGCGGCTACGATGCCGCCTTTGGCGGCGCCCGCCGCGACGAGGAAGTCAGCCGTGCCAAGGAGCGCATCTTCTCCGTGCGGTCCGCCGATCACGGCTGGGATCCGAAGAATCAGCGGCCGGAGCTATGGAATCTCTTCAACTGCCGCGTCGCGCGCGGCCAATCGATCCGCGTCTTTCCGCTGTCGAACTGGACTGAGCTCGATATCTGGCAATATATCGAGCTGCATGGCGTGGCGATCCCCGACCTCTATTTCGCCGCGGACCGGCCGGTGGTCGAGCGTGACGGAACGCTCATCGTCGCCGACGACGATCGCTTGCCGCTGCGTCCCGGCGAAAAGCCCGAGATGCGCCGCGTGCGTTTCCGCACGCTCGGCTGTTATCCGCTCACCGGCGCGATCGAATCCGACGCGACGACGCTGGCCGGGATCGTCGCCGAAATGATCGCGACCCGCCGGTCCGAACGCTCCGGCCGCCTCATCGACAAGGATCAGGCTGCGTCCATGGAGCAAAAGAAGCGGGAAGGGTATTTCTGATGGACGCGCTGGCGGATCCGCTTCAGGCGACGCTGCTGCGCTTCCTCACCTGCGGCAGCGTCGATGACGGCAAATCAACCCTCATTGGCCGCATCCTTTTCGACACCAAGCGCATCTTCGAGGATCAGCTCGCCGCCGTCGCCCAGGCCTCGCGCCGCTTCGGAACCGCGGGCGATGAGATCGACCTGGCCCTGGCGCTGGATGGGCTGGAGGCGGAGCGGCAGCAGGGCATCACCATCGATGTCGCCTACCGGTTCTTCGCGACCGCCCGCCGCCGCTTCATCGTGGCCGATACCCCAGGCCATGTGCAGTACACCCGCAACATGGCGACCGGGGCGTCCACCGCAGACCTTGCCGTCATTCTCATCGACGCGCGGCACGGCATCCTCAGCCAGACGCGGCGCCATTCCTTCATCGCGAGCCTGCTTGGTATCCGCCACATCGTGCTGGCCGTGAACAAGATGGATCTGGTCGGCTTCAGCGCCGAACGGTTTCGGGAGATTGCCGAGGCCTACAAGGAATTCGCCGCCACACGCTTCGCCTTCGACGACATCACTGCTATTCCGCTCGCCGCCCGCCACGGCGACAATGTGACGGCGCCGAGCGCCAGGCTGCCCTGGTACCAGGGACCAACGCTGCTCGATCATCTGGAAACGGTGGACGTGACGCCACCGGCGGCCGCCGCGCCCTTTCGCATGCCGGTGCAATGGGTCAATCGCCCGGATTCGAGCTTCCGTGGTTTCGCCGGCACTGTCGTCGCTGGCCGCACGGAGCCCGGTGACACCGTCGCCATCCTGCCGTCCGGCCAGACCACGCGCATTGCTCGCATCGTGAGCATGGACGGCGATCGTCCTGAGGCGAAGGCGGGGGATGCGGTAACGCTGCTCTTCACCGATGAGCGCGATGCCTCGCGTGGCGATGTGATTGCCGCCGCCGCCGCGCGGCCCGAGGTCGCTGACCAATTCGCCGCCGATCTCGTTTGGTTCGATGATGCCGATCTATTCCCCGGCCGTCCGTATTTGCTGAAGATCGGCACCCGCACGGTCTCGGCGCAGATCACCGAGATCAAGCATCGCGTGGATATGGAGTCTCTCGACCAGCTCGCGGCGAAGTCGCTTTCGGCCAATGATGTCGCGGTGGTGAATCTGTCGCTCGCCGAGCCGATCCCGTTCGAATCTTATGCCGAGAACCGCAAGATGGGCGGTTTCATCATCATCGACCGGGTGACGAATGCAACCGCCGGCGCGGGCATGATTCGTTTCGCGCTGCGACGGGCCGCGAATGTGCATTGGCAGGCGATCACCGTCGATCGCGCGACCCGCGCCGCGCAGAAAGGTCAGCAACCGGCCGTGCTGTGGCTGACCGGGCTGTCTGGATCTGGCAAGTCGACGATCGCCAATCTTGTCGAGCAGAAACTTCTGGCGCGCGGCGCGCATACTTATCTGCTCGATGGCGACAATATTCGCCACGGCCTCAACCGCGATCTTGGCTTTACCGAAGTCGATCGCGTGGAAAACATCCGCCGCGTCGCTGAAGTCGCGCGGCTGTTCATGGATGCCGGTTTGATCGTGGTGGTGTCCTTCATCTCGCCCTACCGCGCCGAGCGTCAATTGGCGCGCGAACGGGCAGGGGAGGGCGGCTTCATCGAGATCTTCGTCGATACACCCATCGAGGATTGCCGCCGGCGCGATCCGAAGGGGCTCTACGCCAAGGCGGATGCCGGCACGCTCGTCAACTTCACCGGCGTCGATGCGCCGTATGAGGCGCCCGAAACGCCGGAGTTGCATATCCGCACCGTGGAAACAACGCCGGAGGCGGCGGCGGACACGGTGATCGCGGAGTTGCGGCGGCGGGGAATGATTGGGGGTTAGAGCGTGATGATCTAGTAACGAACCGGGGCCAAAAGATCCGTCATGGCACGCGAAGGCGTGCCATCCACGCCTTGCCTTCATCACCCACGTGAAGGCGTGGATGCTCGGCCTTCGCCGAGCATGATGTGATGGAATAGGCACGGTTCAGATCAGAGACATTCCGCTCTAGGTCTACGCCAATTCATCGACGCCGCTGCCGCCATTGCCTCAACCCTTCATAGTGAGCACCAGCCGTCCTGTCACACCGCCGCGCCGCAGACGGTCCAGCGCGATACCGGCATCCGCCAGCGGCAAGGTCTCCACATTCGCCAGGATCCCGGCGGTCAGCGCGAGATCCACCGCTTCGCGCAAATCGGCTCGTGTGCCGACATTCGTGCCGATCAGCCGTTTCTCGTTATTCGCCAAGTCGGAAATCGAGATCGAGATCCTGTCCTTCTGCTCACTCGGCAAAGCGATGAAGATCACCGCGCCGCCGGGCGCCACCGCCGCGATGCCTTGCTCGAAAGCCTTGGCGACCGGCGCCACGATGACCGCGGCGCGGATGCCGTTTTCGCCAGCGATGGCCTGCAAGGCGGCCGGAAGCTCCTCATCAGACCCCACCGTCGCCACCGCGCCCAGGCGTGTCGCGAGTTCGAGCTTAGCTGGATCGAGATCGACCGCGATCGGCCGCAGCCCCATGGCACGCGCATACTGCACCGCCATCTGGCCCAGCCCGCCGCAGCCGATGACCGCGACATAGCCGCCGGGCCGCACCGCCGCCTT
Source organism: Acidisoma sp. S159 (assembly GCF_009766125.1). NCBI lineage: Bacteria > Pseudomonadati > Pseudomonadota > Alphaproteobacteria > Acetobacterales > Acidocellaceae > Acidisoma > Acidisoma sp. S159. Next base: position 143,051 of record NZ_LMUG01000032.1, on the reverse strand, counting down.
CTTCAGGCCGCGATAGGTCGTGACCCCAGCACATAGGATCGGCGAGAACCGCGCCGCGTCGATACCTTTCGGCAAGGTCACCACGAAATCGGCGCGCGCGACGATGTGATCGGCATAGCCGCCGTCCCGCGAATAGCCGGTGCCCTCACGCTCGGGGCAGATGGTCTCCTCGCCCTCCAGGCAAGCGCGGCAATGGCCGCAGGCGCCGCCGTTCCAAGCCACACCCACGGTTTCACCGATCGCCGGGACGGTCACTCCCTCGCCGAGAGCGACGACCTCACCCACAACTTCGTGGCCGGGAATAAGCGGCAGACGCGCCGGGCGGCCCCAGTCGCCATCGACGATATGGACGTCGGAATGGCACACTCCGCAGGCGAGAACGCGGATCAGAATCTCGCCGCGTTCGGGCGCTGGAATAGCGTCGCAACCGAGTTCCAACGGCGCGCCCATTGCCGTCATCAGCGCGCGCCTCATTGTCTGGGTCATTGCGCATCGTCCCTGGTTGTGCCGGCCAACCTGAAGGTTCAGGCGCCGCGCCGCAACTCGGGCGAAGGCGTTAGGCGCGAGCTTCGGCGTTCCTTTTGCGGGTCGCCGCCGCTTTCTTGGCGGAAGTCGAACGTTCGGCGGCTGTACGATGCGCGGAGGCGGCGCCACCGGTCTTGCCGCCCTTCTTGGCGGAGACGTGAGTATCAGCTTTGCCCCGGCCGGAGCCGCTCTTGTTGCCGCCGCCGCTTTCTTTGTTCACCGTCGCCCAGGCCCGGCGTTCGGCCTCTTTTTCAGGGACGCCGCGATCCTCGTAACTCTCGGCTATGTGATCGGCCTTGCGATCCTGCTTGTCGGTGTATTTCGATTTGTCGCCGCGTGGCACTGCAACCTCCATCGTCATGCGGATGGGTTGAGATGGCGCGCGAGGCAAGCGCGTCAAGCAGTGCTCGGACCTCTCATAAAACTGCGTCCCAACGAAAAAGGGGCGGCCAATGCCACCCCTCTTCCGATTTCTCTACTCACCCGCGATCGCGGGTGAGGCGCCTAGTTTTCCGGCTGGTGCTGCGGCTCGGATGGCGGCGGGGACTGGCGGCGGTCGGCCATGAACTGGTCGAACTCGGCCTTGTCCTTGGCGAAGCGCAGCCGCTCCAGGAAACCGGAGAAGTCGCGTTGCTCTTCCTCCAGGCGGCGGAGCGTCTGTTCGCGATATTCGTCGAAGGCGCTATTGCCGCTGGATCGTGAGGAGTTGCCGCCGCCGCCGCCACAGCGGCTCTTCCAGCCGGACCACGGCCCAGCCCAGCCGCAGCCTCCGCCACTTTGGTGGCCGCCGTGAGCCCCAAAGGCCCAGCGCCCAACCCGCTTGTTCCAAATGGCGACGAACAGCAAAGCAAGCCCGACCGGCCACCAGACGATAAAGCCCGTGATCGTCGCGGCGATCAGCAGCGGACGCGAGATCGACCAAAGGCCGAAATAGTCGTTAGGCGCGCCATTCCCTCCCCAAGGCCGATCCCCGGGATTGCCCTGATTGCCGCCACCGGGGCCCCAGTTCGGCCCGGTTCCCCAGGATGATTGTCCCATACCGGGGTTGCCAAAGGCCCCTTGGTTCGCAGCGCCAGACATGATGTGGTTCCCATGTGAATGTAAAGCACATTTACATCTAGGCACCGCGCTTTGCCGCCGTCAAGGGTAATGCGCGGATCGCCTAATTGCCGCCGGCCAATCCCAGGCTTTGCAGATAGAGTAGCACACCCGCCTCGAGCAGTTCCTCAGCTGACATCGGCAGCTTCCGGCGCCCGGCATCGGGCCGGCAGAAGAGCGAGGCGATGCCGTGGGACATCGCCCATACGTGCAGCGCCACCATGAGCGCCGGTGGCCGCCCTCTACCGGGCGCCGCTTCGGTCAGGGTGTCGGCGGCATCGCGCAGTACTGCGAAAGCGCGATCGCTGGCGGCGAGCAGACCCGGATGCGCCTCTGCATCCACACGAGCCTCGAACATGGCCGCGTAATAAGCGGGCTCGGAACGGGCGAAGGCGAGATAGGCCCGGCCAAGATTCTCGAAAGCCTGGATCAGTTCCGGCTTTCCGCCATTCCACGCCTGGGTCAGCGCAGTTGCCAGGCTCTCGAACCCCCGCAACGCAACTTCGGCCAGAAGTGCCTCGGCGTCACGGAAATGCCGATAGGGCGCGCCAGGGCTGACGCCTGCCCGGCGCGCCGCCTCGGCAATGGTCAGGCCGGCCGGCCCTGTTTCGCCAATCAGCGCCAGGGCGGCTTCCACCAGCGCCTCGCGCAGGTTGCCGTGGTGGTAGCCCCGCCGCTGTCCGGACCAACTCATGCGGGTGGATTAGCCCATGTGAGTCGGTTTTACATCACCCGGCGGTGCCGGTCGGTCATTCCTCCTTGAATCCGTATTCCGGCAGCCCCTGTTCGCTCTCGTAATATTTATACGGGAGGAATTTGCCGGACATGGTGAGCTGCACGCGGTCGCCCTTCGGATTGGCCAGCCGCTCGAGCCGGAGATCGAAGTCGATCGCGGACATGATGCCGTCGCCGAACTCCTCCTCGATCAGGGCTTTCCAGGCCGGCCCATTGACCATCACCATCTCGTAGAAGCGATAGAGCAGCGGATCGGTCGGCGGCATCGGCATGCCGCGCATCGGAATCTCGTTGAGCATCCGCTGCTCGACCTCGCTCAACCCAAACAAAGTCGCGGCCTTGGCGGCCAGCGGTTTCGTCAGCTTCATCTGGCCGAGCAGCGCCCCCACGACGAGAACGGGCGACATGCCGCCGATCTCCTCCGTGATATGCTTCCACGTCCAGTCCCGCTCGCGCTTGATGTCGAGAATCTTTTCGGTGAGTTCCTCGCGTTTGATGACCGGTCTCCTCAGGATGTTTGTGTGCCTGGACTTTGCGCGGGCCATCCGCTGGCGACAAGGGAGGCGGCGAAGATGACATCCCACCGTGGCATTGCGAAAACTGCAGCGAGCATTTCGAGGTTGATGTAAGGCTCGCTGGTCGATCTTCTGACTGTGGCGCCGTTGGATGCATACGCGGCGGAGTTCCGAACCGAGATGGGCGAAACCCGTCCGCAACCGAGGAAACGAAGCCATGAGCGACACCCAGACACGAGCTGTCCCGCATAGCCTGGGCTGCACCTGTGGCACCCGAGGGGCCACGCTTTCCGCCGATGGCGCCTGGCTCACCCCGAGGCAGGTCTTCGCCGCATCACGGCACATCGTCGAGACGATCCGCGCCGCGGCCGCGAAAGCAACGATCACCGTCCATCGGCTGAGAGGCCAGGTGAGCGTCCTCGAAGGTTCCGGTGGCAATGTTGCCGTGCTGGTGGCGCCCGATGGCAAGCTGCTGGTGGATGCCGGCATCGGCGTTTCTCAACCGATGATGGCGGAGGCGTTGGCCACGCTCGGTGACGCACCAATTCGGCAATTGATCAATACGCATTGGCATTTCGACCATTCGGACGGCAATGCCTGGGTGAATGCGGCCGGCGCCTCCATTCTCGCTCACGAGAACACCCGCACGCGACTGAGTTCCGCCCAGCATGTGGAGGATTGGCACACCGATTTCCCGGCTCCCCCCGCGGGCGCCCTTCCTTCCGATGTCTTCACCACGGAGCGCAGCGTTGATTTCGGCGGCACGGCGATCGCGCTGAAATACTACGGCCCGGCCCATACCGACGGCGACATCTCCGCGACTTTCGGCGAGGCCGATATCCTCCACACCGGCGATACCTTCTGGAACGGTATTTACCCATTCATTGACTACTCCACCGGCGGTAGCATCGACGGTTCGATTCGCGCGGTGGAGGAGAACCTGGCGATGACCCGCGACAGCACGATCATCATTCCCGGCCATGGTCCCATCGGCAACCGGGCACAGCTTGCCGACTACCGCGACATGCTGGTCGCGATCCGCGAGAATGTCGCGACGTTGAAACGCCAAGGCAGATCGCTGGACGACATCGTGGCCGCCAAACCCACGGCGGCCTTCGATGCGAAATGGGGTCAGTTCGTCATCGACCCCATCTTCTTCACCGAGCTGGTTCATGAAGGTGTCTGACGCTGCGATACGCCCGGATTCAACGAACGCGCGACGCGAGGAAATGATGTGATGGCCGAACTGGAACACTACGACATCCTGGTGCTGGGCGGTGGCAAGGCCGGCAAGACGCTGGCGATGGACCAGGCGAAAGCAGGGCGGAAGGTCGCGCTCGTTGAAGTCGGCATGATCGGCGGCGCCTGCATCAATATCGCCTGCATCCCGACCAAGACTCTGGTGCGGAGCGCTCAGATCGCTGATCTCGTCCGGCACAGCGCCACCTTCGGTGTCGCTACCACCGCGCCGACCATCGACATGGCGCGCGTGGCCCTCAGGACTGCCGAAATCGTGGCCGGGATGGTCGAGTATAATCTGCACGCGTTCCAAGCGAGTGGCCTTGACCTGGTGCTTGGCTGGGGCCGCTTCGTCGAGCCTCGCGTGATTGAGGTAACATCAGAAACCGGCGTGCGGCGGCTGACGGGCTCGCGGATCTACCTCGATCTCGGCACCCGTGCTGCCATTCCCAATCTTCCCGGCCTGGCCGAGGCGATGCCGCTCACCCACGTCGAGGCTCTTAAGCTCGAAGTTCTTCCGCGCCGGCTGGTGGTCCTTGGCGGCGGTTACATCGGCATGGAGATGGCGCAGGCTTTCCGGCGACTGGGCAGCGAAGTGGTGGTCATCCAGAACGGCCCGCGGCTGGCCCCGCGCGAGGATGACGATTTTGCTGCCGCCATCCACGATTTGTTTAAGGAAGACGGCATCGAGGTGGTGCTGGGGGCGGGCGACTACCGTGTCGAGGGCCGCTCCGGCGAGCAGGTGACCGTCAGCCTCAGCGACGGGCGAAGCTTTGACGGCTCGCATCTTCTGGTGGCGGCGGGCCGGGTGCCGACCACGGCGGATATCGGCCTCGATCTCGCTGGCGTCGCGCTGGACGCCAAGGGCTTCATCAAGGTCGATGAAAAGCTGCGGACGACCGCGCCTGACATCTGGGCCATGGGCGAGGCCGCTGGCAGCCCGATGTTCACCCATGTGGCACTGGATGACTACCGCGTCGCGAAAAGCGATATCACCGGCGGCGACCGCACAACCACCGGCCGGCTCATTCCATACTGCGTCTTCATCGACCCGGAATTCGCCCGCGTGGGACTAAGCGAAAAAGAGGCGCGCGCCGCTGGCACAGACTATCGGTTGGCGACGATGCCGATGGATGTCATTCCCCGCGCGCGCACGCTCTCGGAACGCAAGGGATTCATGAAGGCTCTGGTTGCGGAGGACGACAGCATTCTTGGCTTCGCGATGCTTGGAGCTCATGCGGGCGAGGTGATGCCCGTCGTGCAGATGACGATGCTCGGTGGTCTGCCCTTTACGGCATTGCGAGACGGCATAATCGCCCATCCGACGATCGCGGAAGGGTTGAACATGCTGTTCTCGCATCTTAGCAAGCCAGAGGCCGCGTAGCGTCGAGCGACGCAACACCGCTAGGCACTGCGATGATCAGTGAACGCGCTCGACCGCGATGGCCGTAGCCTCGCCACCCCCAATGCAAAGTGCCGCCACGCCGCGCTTGAGGTCGTGACGCTCCAGCGCGTGCAGCAATGTCACGATGAGGCGGGCACCGGTCGCACCGATCGGATGGCCGAGAGCGCAGGCGCCGCCATTGACGTTGACGCGGTCGCGCGGAATGTCGAGGTCGCGCTGCGCCGCCATGGCGACAACCGCGAAAGCCTCGTTGATCTCGAAAAGATCGACGTCATTGATGCTCCAGCCCGTCTTGGCGAGCAGCTTACGGATCGCCGGTATCGGCGCCGTTGTGAACCAGGCGGGTTCCTGCGCATGCGTGGCATGCGCCTTGATTTCGGCCAGGATCGGCAGCCCCTCGCGCTCGGCGATCGAGCGTCGCGTCAGGATGAGCGCGGCCGCGCCATCCGCATTGGCGGATGAGCTTGCGGCGGTGATCGTGCCATCAGCCCGGAAGGCGGGCTTCAACAACGGGATTTTCTCCGGCGAGACTTTCAGCGCATGTTCGTCATTCTCGACGAGCCTGTCTCCGCCTTTCGCCGGAACGGAAATCGAGGTGATCTCCGCGCGAAAAGCTCCGCTGTCGATTGCATTGCGCGCTCTCGTCAGGGTTTCGATCGCGAAGGCGTCCTGGTCGTCGCGGGTGAACTGATAGGCCTGGGCGGCCGCCTCGCCGAAATCGCCCATGGAGCGGCCTTTCTCGTAGGCGTCCTCCAATCCGTCGAGCATCATGTGGTCGAAGATGCGGTCATGCCCGACCTGATAGCCGCCACGCGCCTTGGCGAGCAGATAGGGCGCATTCGACATCGACTCCATGCCGCCCGCCACAAGGATATCGGCAGAGCCCGCTGTGATCAGGTCATGTGCCAGCATCGCCGCCTTCATGCCGGAACCGCAGACTTTGTTGACCGTCGTAGCGCCTGTCGCATCCGGCAGGCCGGCGCCGCGCGCCGCCTGCCGTGCCGGTGCCTGCCCCTGACCCGCCGGCAGCACGCAACCGAATAAAACTTCATCGATGCGCTCCGGCGCAAGTCCAGCCCGCTCCAGCGCCGACCGGATCACATGCGCGCCCAAGGTCGGCGCCGGGATCGCCGCGAGATCTCCCTGGAAGCGACCGAGCGGCGTGCGGGTCGCGGAAACAATGACGATCGGATCAGCGACAGGCATGGGATTTCCTGGCTCCTTGTCGCCTATGCCGCTGCCAGACCACGTGTGCGCAACAGGGCCTCGGTGCTTGGCGCGCGCCCACGGAAGGCGGCGTAAAGCTCCATCGGATCGCGGGTGTCACCCGCGCTTAGCAAGACTCGCAGGCGAGCCGCGGTCGCGGGATCGAACGGGTTTCCGGCCTCCTTGAATGCCTCGAAGCCGTCGGCATCGAGCACTTCCGCCCAGAGGTAGGAGTAGTAACCCGCCGCATAGCCTCCGCCCGAAAACAGATGCTGGAAATGCGGTGGCCGGTGGCGGATGCCGATCTCCGGCGGCATGCCGATGCCCGCGAGAAACTCCGCCTCGAAGGCTTCGACGCGGATCGTTTCAGGCGCCGGATGGCTGTGCATCGCCATGTCGATCAGCGCGGCGGCGGTATATTCGACCGTGCCGAATCCCTGATTGAAGTCACGCGCCGCAAGCAGTTTCGCCACAAGTTCCGGCGGCACCGGCGCACCGGTCTCGTGGTGCAAGGCGTAGCGGCCCAGTGTCTCCGGCAGCGCGATCCAATGCTCGTAGATCTGCGACGGCAACTCGACGAAGTCGCGGCGCACGGAGGTGCCGGATTGACCCGGATAACGCACCTTGCTCAGCAAGCCATGCAGCGCGTGGCCGAATTCGTGGAACAATGTCTCGGCATCGTCGAAGCTCAGCAACGTGGGCTCCGACTTCGCGAAGTTATTGTTGTTGACGATGATCGGCGAAATTTCGCCGTCGAGCGTCTCCTGATCGCGGTAGCTGCTCATCCAGGCGCCGGACTGCTTGTCGCTGCGCGCATAATGATCCGCGAGGAATACGCCGACATGGCCTGTCGCGTCGCGCACCTCAAAGGCATGCACATCGGGGTGATAGGTCGGGACATCCGGGCGCGGCGTGAAGGTGACGCCGAACAGTCGCGTCGCGGTATCGAAAGCCGCGCTCTGGATATTCTCCAGCACGAAATACGGCTTGATCTCCGTCTCATCCACCGCGTAGTCGGCTCGGCGCACCTTCTCGGCGTAGTAGCGCCAGTCCCAGGGTGCGAGGGCGCCGTTGAAGCCCTCGGTTCGTGCCACCGCCAGCAGCCGGTCGCGCTCGGTTGCCGCCACGCGCTTCGCCGGTTGCCAGACCTCCGCCAGCAGCCCCTCCGCCGCCGATGGAGTGCCGGCCATGCTGTCGGCGAGGCGAAATGCGGCGAAGCTCGGATAGCCGAGGAGCCGCGCGCGCTCGTGGCGGAGCGCCAGGATCTCCGGGATCAGGACGCGGTTGTCATGTGCGCCGGGATGCGTGCCTCGGGCGATCCAGGCTTCGTAAGCCGTCTGTCGCAGGTCGCGGCGGTCCGAGAAGGTCAGGAACGGATCGATCAGCGAGCGCGATAGGGTGACGATATAGCCATCCATCCCGCGCTCCGCCGCCGCCTGCTTCGCGCCAGCGCGGACGAAATCCGGGAGGCCTGCAAGATCAGTCTCGATTAGCGGTAGCTGCCAGGCTTTTTCGTCATGCAGCACGTTCTGGCCGAATTCAGTGTGCAGCACGGCGAGGCGCTCCGAGATCTCCGTCATCCGCGCCTTCTCAGCCGGCGCCAGCGCGGCGCCACTGCGGACAAAACCCAGATGCGTGCGGTCGAGCAATCGCCGCTGGTCCTCGGTCAGATCCAAGGTCTCGCGCTTGCTGTGCAGAGCATCGACGCGGCTGAAAACTGCGGGGTCGAGCGACACTTGCATGCCGTGCTGTGCCAGCTTTGGCGACATCTCGCGATCCAGCGCTTCCAGCGCTTCGCCGCCCTGGCTCGCCACGAGATTTCCGAACACGCTGCCGACCCGCGCCAGCGTCCGGCCGCTGCGCTCCAAGGCCTCGATCGTATTGGCGAAACTCGGAGGCGCAGCGGAAGCGCCGATCGCCGCAATCTCGGCAAGGTGCTCGGTCATGGCCACGCCGAAAGCTGGCGCGAAGTGCTCCGGCTTGATGAGGTCGAAGGGCGGAACGCCGAAGGGCGTGGTCCAGGAAGCGAGGAGTGGATTGCTGGTGTTCATGGGCGCAGGGGATGCAGAAGCCGGGAAGGAGGTCAAGCGACGTTGAATGACGCGCGTGGGCGGCCACATGCCGCTAGCCGAACCCTGGTTCGGGCAATTCAAGGAAACATGAATATGGCGGATGACGACGAAGCCTCCTCCACTGACGCCGAGGCGGGGAAGCATTCACAAGCCAGGCAACTCGCCGAGAAGGCCCTCCGCGCCGAAGCCGCTGGCAACCAGGATGAGGCGGACACCCTGTTCGCCGAAGCCAACCGCATCGACCCATCGGCGGTGGAAGCGGCACTGAGTGACGCGGGCGGCGACTACCGGGCGGCGGTCGAACCGGCCGGGAATGATGAGGAGGTCGCTCGCATGTCGCGGGAGATCAGGCCGGGGTCTGCGGCACCGAGCCGCGCCGGCATCACCAATTCCGGAAGCGGAGCGGACGGGGAATAGCCCGCCGGGCCTTCTGCGAAGACGCGGCCTCTGCGAGGGTGCGACATCCGACACCAACTCCACACCACCAGTCTGAGGTCCGAGATGAGCGAACTGTTCCAACCCTGGCGCCTGGGTGCGCTTGAACTCGTCAACCGCGTCGTGATCGCGCCGATGTGCCAGTATTCGGCCGAGGACGGGGTCGCGAATGATTGGCACATGATCCATCTCGGCCACCTTGCATTGTCGGGCGCCGGGCTGCTGATCACTGAGGCGACGGCGGTCTCGGCTGAGGGGCGGATCTCCCCGCGCGACCTCGGGCTCTATTCGGATGCGGCCGAGGCGGGGCTGGGGCGGGTGCTCGCGGCGATCCGGCGGTATTCGCCGATCGCGGTGGCGGTGCAGCTCGCGCATGCTGGGCGCAAAGCGTCGTTCCAGGTACCCTGGGAAGGCGGCGCGCAGATCACGCCCGACGCGCCGGACGGCTGGGACGCCGAGGCGCCCTCGGCGGTGCCGCAAGTGGATGGCGGCGTCGCACCCTTGAAGCTCGACCGCGCCGGTATGGACCGGGTGCGAGAAGACTTTGTCGCCACAGCGCGCAGAGCCGCGCGGCTGGGGGTGGACGGGATCGAACTCCATGGCGCGCATGGCTATCTGCTGCACGAGTTCCTCTCCCCCATCTCCAACCAGCGGGACGACGAGTATGGCGGCAGCCTCGCTAACCGGATGCGTTTTCCGCTGGAGATCTTTGACGCGGTGAGGGCGGCTTTCCCAGCCGAACGGCCAGTTTGGATGCGGGTCTCCGCGACCGACTGGGTGCCGGAAGGCTGGGATATCGAGGGCACGGTAGAGCTGGCAAAGGCACTGAAGGCGAGGGGCTGCGCCGCGATCCACGTCTCCAGCGGCGGCATCTCGAACAAACAACAGATCCCACTGACGCCAGGCTATCAGGTGCCATTCGCGCGCCGGGTAAAGGCGGAGGTAGGGTTGCCGACGATCGCGGTCGGGCTGATCACCGAAGCCAACCAGGCGGAGGCGATCATCGCCGGCGGTGATGCGGATGCGGTGTCGCTGGCGCGGGCGATGCTCTACGACCCGCGCTGGCCCTGGCACGCCGCCGCAACCCTCGGCGCGCATGTCTCGGCTCCGCCGCAATATCTGCGCTCCCAGCCCCACGGCCTGCGCGATTTGTTCAAACTGGGGAAGGGATAGAGACCTCGAAACGCCTGAGGCGTTGCCCGACGGACAATCGCCCGCCGACCTGCTAACCTCTCAGCATCATGCCCAGCCTTTGCCGATCCTGCGATGCGGTGGCAGACCGACCATCGGGCGCTTGTGCCCGCTGTGGATCGCGAGCGATCGTCTCCCACGCGGAGCTGTTCACGCTCACGATCGGTCACATCGATTGCGACGCCTTCTACGCGAGCGTCGAGAAGCGGGACCGGCCGGAGCTGGCGGCGAAGCCCCTCATCGTCGGTGGCGGACAGCGCGGGGTAGTGACGACCGCCTGCTATATCGCGCGCATCTCCGGCGTGCGTTCGGCCATGCCGATGTTCAAGGCGCTGAAGCTTTGCCCCGAAGCGGTGGTGATCCGCCCGGACATGGCGAAATACGTTCACGAATCCCGCCGCATCCGCGCGCTGATGCGCGACCTCACGCCGCTGGTCGAACCGCTTTCGATCGACGAGGCGGCGCTCGACATGGCGGGCACTGAGGCGCTGCACCGCGCGCCGCCCGCCATGATGCTGTCGCGACTGGCGCGGCGGGTGGAGGCGGAGATCGGCGTCTCCATCTCCATCGGCCTTGGCCCCAACCGGTTGCTCGCCAAGCTTGCGGCTGAGCGTGGCAAGCCGCGTGGCTTTTCGGTGCTGGGGTCGGAGGCGCCCGCGCTGTTGGCGCCCGAACTGGTAGGGCTGTTGCCAGGTGTGGGTGCCGTCGCGGTCGCGCGGCTTGCCGCCATGGGCATCACGCGTATCGGCCAATTGCAGGCACTGGACGACACCACGGCGCGTCGCAGGCTGGGGGAAGATGGCCCCTCCCTGGTGCGGCGCGCCCGCGGCGAGGACGCCCGCAGTGTAGAACCCAGGCGCGAAACCAAGTCGGTCAGCGCCGAGACGACCTTCAACAGCGATCTCTCCAACCCGGCCGAGCTGGAACGCATTTTGTGGCGCATGGCCGAGAGGGTGGCGGCCCGGCTGCGTGCCGGCGAATGGGCGGCGGGTGGCGTAGTGCTGAAGCTCAAGACCGCGAAACACGTCATACGAACACGAACGCATCGCCTACCGGCGCCGACCGCGCTGGCGGATGTGCTCTTCGCCACCGCCAGGGCGATGTTGACGCCCGAGGCGGATGGCACGGCCTTCCGGCTGATCGGCCTCGGCGCCCAGCCGCTACGCTCGATCGCCGAGGCCGATCCCGCCGATCTTGCCGATCCGGATTCCGGCCGGCGAGTGGCGCGGCAGCAGGCGCTCGACCATTTGCGGGATCGCTTCGGCCCGGCCATCATCGGGCGCGGACGGGGCTTCGGCTGAGCCGGGGGCGGCCGCTTCAAATCCGCTAAGAGATAGAGCGCTCGCATGACCACCTTCCTCGGCCTCGACCTCGGCACCTCCTCGGTCAAAGCGATCATCCTGGATGAGGCGGAAACGGTGCTGGCCGTGGTCTCGGTGCCGGTGCCGTCGCCCACCCACCCCACGCCCTTGGCATCTGAGCAGCCGGTGGAGAGCTGGTGGACGGCGGTCGCGGCGGCATTGGAGGAACTGGCGGCCGAGCATGCGCCTGCCATGGCACGCGTCGCTGGCATCGGGCTTAGCGGACAGATGCACGGCCTCGCGCTGCTCGACGGTGCGGACCGCCCGGTGCGGCCGGCGATGCTGTGGAATGACGGACGCGCGGCCGGTGAGGCTCAAGCCCTCGCCGATGCCCACCCAGATCTAGCGCGGCGGCTTGGCGTGCCGCCAATGGCGGGGCTCACGGCGCCCAAACTGCTGTGGCTCGCGCGGCATGAACCGGAAGTACTGGCGCGCGCGCGCCATATGCTTTTGCCGAAGGACATCATCCGACTGCATCTTACGGGCGCGCGCGTGACCGATGTTTCGGACGCCGCCGGAACCTGGTTGCTCGATGAGGAATCGCGAAGCTGGAGCGAGCAGGCGATCGCCGCCGTTGGGATCGATCCCGCACTGCTGCCGCCCGTGGTGGAGAGCCCAACGCCCACCGGAACCCTGCGGCCTGAGATCGCCGCGCGTTTCGGCCTGTCGCCGGGCGTCGTGGTAGCGGGCGGTGCGGGGGACACTTTGGCCGGTGGCATGGGGATCGGTGCGGTCGAGGATGGCCGTGCCTTCGTGGCGCTCGGAACCTCCGGCCAGGTTTTTGTCGCGACCGACCGCTACCGCCCGGCGCCTGACGCCGCGGTGCATAGCTTCTGCCACTGCCTGCCAGGCCGCTGGTGCGCGATGGCCGCTGTCCTTAACGGCGCGAGTGCGCTTGGTGCGGTCGCACGGATGATAGGCGGCACGGCGGATGCAGGCGACCTCCCCGCGCTGCTGGCCGAGGTCGAGGCTGGTTTCACCGGGCCGGGTTCGCTGCTCTTCCTGCCCTACCTCGCGGGCGAGCGCACGCCGCATAACGATCCCCATGCGCGCGGCGTGATCTTCGGCCTGACGCCGGATACGCGGCGGCCGGAGGTCATCCAGGCGGTGTTGGAGGGCGTGGCTTTCAGCCTCGCCGATGGTGTGGCGGCTTTGGACGCGGCGGGGCTGCATATAAAGCGCGCGGGCTTTATTGGCGGCGGCGCGCGCAGCCGGTTCTGGGCGCGCATCATCGCCAGCGCGACCGGTCTTACGCTAGACCGCTATGATGGCGGCGAGCATGGCGCGGCCTTCGGAGCGGCGCGGCTCGGCCGCATGGCGACAGGGGACACAACGCCGCCGCGCCAGCCGGTAGTCGTGGAGCAAATCACGCCGGATGCCGGGTTGCACCAGGCTTACGCACCGCGGCTTGAAGCTTACCGTCATCTCTATCAGGCGCTGCGTCCGGAGTTCCGGCGTAAACCCTGAGACAAGCGATACGCGGCTAGGCGTGGAGATCTAATACTGAACAGCACCCAAAGATCCGTCATGGCACGCGAAGGCGTGCCATGCACGCCTTGCCTTTGTTACGCAAGCAAGGCGTGGATGCCCGGCCTTCGCCGAGCATGACGTTGTGGAATGAAAGTCCTAAAGTCCAGAAGCCGCCAGTTGCGCGACGTTCGCCTTATCCACGGTGATGATGCGGTTGAGGCTGATGATGCGTTTATCCACATCGACATTGGCTTTCCCGAGGCCAGGAATATCCATCCCCGTCTCGAACTTCGCCTTCTTCAATGTCAGGTTCGCGACGGCCACCATGGCATAGCCGGCGTCTTTCGGGCTCCAGAGAAATGCCTTCCGCACCGCGCCCGCCATCAGCAGCGATTGCACCTGCGACGGAATGGCGGTGCCGACGATCGCGACTTTCTTCTGCAAATGCCTTTGCCGGATGACATTGCCGCAGCCGATCGGCCCGTTCGATCCGAATGCGACGATGCCTCGTAAGTCGGGATAGGCCTGCAGCGCCTCGCGCGCCACCTGTTCCGAGGTATCGACTTCGTCCGCGCCGGGGAACCGAGATGTAGCGAGCTTCATCTTGGGATAATTCGCGAGCTGATACGCAGTGGCGGCATCGGCCCAGGCATTGTGCAGCGGCGTCGTCAGCGTGCCGACGAGGATGATGTATTCGCCCTCCTCGCCCATCTCCTCGGCGAGCGCCTTTATCTGTGTTTCGCCGAACAGCTTGCTGTCGATCATCTCGACATCCCACGTGCGGTTGTCCTGGTTCGGACCTTCCTGGGTTATCACGATGATGCCGGCATCCTGCGCCCGCTTCAGCACGGGGCTGAGCACCTTCACGTCCAGCGGCACCACGCCGATCACATCGACCTTGCGCGCGATAAGATCCTCGACCTCACCGACCTGCTGGGCCGGATCGACATGGGCGGGACCGATCATCGAGGTCGTGATGTTAAGATCCTTGCCGGCCGCGGTCAGCCCCTGGTCCAGCAGGTTGAACCAGGGCACGCCGATGATCTTGACCACCGTCACCATCGTCGGGTCAGCCGCTCTGGCAATCGTGGGCGCACCCAAGGCGCCGATGGCGGTCGTTGCCGCCAGCGCCTTCATCGCACCGCGCCGCGTAATTCCTACAGCCATGACGTCTCCTGCCGTTTCGATTTATCGGTCCATCTCTCCACATTCACCGTCTGGGCGCAACTCAGAGATCCTGGCCCGCAGGCAGCATCACGAGGTCACGGATGGTGACATTGCGAGGCCGGGTCAGCGCGAAGAGGATCGCCTCGGCGACATCCTCCGACCTCAGCCCCTCGCGTGCCTCGGCCCGCCGGTCGATCTCCTCCTGGCTTGCGATCCCCCACAGCTCGTTCAGGACCATGCCGGGCGAGACCGAGCTGATGCGGATGTCCTGTTTGAGAACCTGTCGCCGCAGGCCATGCACGAAAGACCGGATGGCGTGTTTGCTGGCGCTGTAGACCGGTTCCCAAGGGATCGCCTGATGGCCGGCGATCGAGCTGGTCACCAGGATATCGCCTTCGCCGCGCGCGATCATCCCCGGCAGCACGCGGCGCACCGCACGGAAGACGCTTGCGACGTTGATCTGCAAAAGCCTGTCCCAGTCATCGGGATCGCCATCCGCCACGTCGCCGTGAATATAGATCCCGGCATTGGCGAGCAGCACATCGATGCGGCCGAAATGTCCGAGCACGGTCTCCACCATGCGATCGGTCTCCTCGGGTCGGGCGAGATCCGTCGGCACGACGAAGGCGCCTTCGCCGATCTCGTCCGCCACCTTGCGCAGCCGATCGCTTTCCCGGGCGACGAGCGCGATCTTGCATCCTTGGGCCGCAAGCACCCGGATCGTCGCCCGGCCAATTCCGGAACTCGCCCCGGTTACAACGACAACTTTCCCGGCAAGGTCATAATTCATGGCTTCTCGTCCCTTCTGAAGGATTGTTGCGGCTGTCCCAAAGGATCAGGCCGAGCATTCCGCATCCGCTTGCTCCGCGACCGCGGTGAGTGCCGCCGCGATGATCGGCAGCCACGCTTCCCAATTCTCTCTCGGCACCTCGATCGGCGCGCCACAGACGATGACGCCACGCCCGAAGGGCAGCGGGACGATCGTTCTGTCCCAGGTCGACAAGGTCCGGCGGCGGCTGGTCTGAACCCCGATCGGCAACACTGGCACACCCGACAGGCCCGCGATTTGGGCGACGCCTTGAGCCGCCACCCGCCGTGGACCCCGTGGGCCGTCTGGCGTGATGAGAATGTGCTCGCCAGCCTCGAGAACATTCAACAGAACGCGCACGCTGGATACGCCGCCCTTCTCGGCAACTTCCCGCGCGGTGCCGGTCTTCGTCGAGGAGCCGTACACCACCTCCACGCCAAACCGCCGGACAACATCGCCGATCAGGCGGCCATCGCGATGTTTGCTGACGAGAACACTCGGCGTGCCCCGCGCCCCGCGCCGCCGCATGATCGACCACAGGGCCGGCAGCAGCGCCAGGCGCTCATGCCAGAAGGCCGCGATCACCGGCGATGTGGCAAGAAATGGCGTCAGGTGTTCGCCGCCAAGCAGCGTCCACCGCGTCGTGCGCAACGCCAAAGCCAGGTAGGAACCGACGATACGCGCGGTAAGAGCCTCGACCGCCGCGCTGCGGAGCAGTGTCGTCAAGCTACACCCACGTCAGGCCCTGGTCCCCAGGCCGAGGAAAGCCGCGGTTTCCGGATCGATCGGAATGCCGTCCTGAAGCCGCTGTCCCTCGATACGCCATTCGCGGTCGCCCGGCGCCATGACCGCCTGACCCTCCGCATTGGGCGGGACGGAGCGGAGCGCCACGAGATAATCGCGCATGCCGCTTGCGAACATCGCGCTGCCCCCGAACCGTTCCGGGTCGATGGCGAGGAAGAAATGCCCCATGCCGCGTGGTGTCTGAACATCCGCGGCGCCGATCATCGGAATCATCGCGTGATCCAGCGTCATGCCCATCAGTATGGCCGAGAGCAGCGTGGCCACGCCCCCAAGCCCCGCCCCCTTGAAGCCGAAACCCGCGCCGCCGAGCGGCATGAGCATCTCGGCGACCTGGGGGTCCTGGGTGGGCGTGCCGGCGGCATCCGCGGCGACCGCCTCCGGCAGCAGCTTTTGCAAAGACCGGAACAGCAGCACGCGATTAAACGGGATGGAGGATGTCGCCATATCGAACAGCCACGGCTTCTCCCCCGCCACCGGCGCCGCGAAGGCGAGGGGATTGGTGCCGTGGAAGGCCTCGGCGGCGGCGAAGGGGGCCACGATGCTGTCGCCATTGGTGGTCGCGAAGCCGATCATGCCATGTTCCGCCGCGACAAGCGCATAAGCGCCAGCCGCGCCGAAATGGGACGACCGAATGGCCCCGACCGCGCCAACACCCGAATCCCGCGCGATCTCGACGGCCGCCTCCATCGCACGGTAGCCGGTGAGGTGGCCCAGTCCATCATCGCCATCGACAACAGCTGTTGCCGCCGCCGTCCGGCGCGTGACGATGGAGGGCCGTGGGTTCACGCGCCCAGACTTCAGCACCGAGACGTAATGCGCGACTAGCCGCACGCCGTGGCTGTCGATGCCGATGCGGGAGCCATGCATCATCGCCTTGGTCGCGGCCTCTGCCGATTCAGCGGAGGCGCCGGTCTCCGTCAGCACCTGCAGGAGCCGGGCCGCCAAGATCTCGGCAGGAACCAGGATAGCCTCGGTCATCGAATCTCCGCGCTCAGAAAGCCTTAAGCAGAGGTATCGATGCCCTCAAGGAGCGTCGGCGCGCAAGAGCCCGGCGGACCGGAGATCCGCCCATAGCGCCGGCGGGATGGGCCATTTCGCCCATTCATTGTTCTGCGCGACTTCCTTCGCGCTGCCCATGCCGATGACCACGGCCGAGATTGCCGGTTGCCGCAAGGGGAACTGTATGGCCGCGGCCTGAAGCGGCACAGTATGCGCGTCGCAAACCTCGCGCAGTTTTCGCGCTTTCTCCGCGATCTCCGGTGGGATCGACCCATAGTTATAGGTGGAGCCCGCCGCATTGGCCGCGCTTGCCGCCAGAATGCCGGAGTTGAAGACGCCGACCGCGACGAGTTCGACACCCTTAGCCGTCGCCTCGGGCACCAGGTCGGTCAGAGCATCCTGCTGCAGCAAGGTGTATCGGCCGGCAATCATGATGGCGTCGAAATCGGCCGCCCGCAGGAAACGCGTCGCGACATCGCTTTCGTTCACGCCGACACCGATGGCGCGGATATCGCCGGCGGATCGCAGCTCGTCGAGCGCCCTGTAGCAGCCGTCCATCGCCTGGCCAAAGATCCGATCATAGTGAGCGCCATGATTGAAGCGATCAGCATCATGGATGTACAGAATATCGAAACTCGCGAAGCCAAACCGGCTGGCGCTTTGCTCGAAACTCCGCATGGTGCCATCGTAACTATAGTCGAAGACCGGCTTCAGCGGTAGCGCATTGGCCCAGATTCCCTGATCGACCGTCTCGCCGCGCGGTGGCACCAGATATCGGCCGACTTTCGTGGAAAGCGTGAAGCTTTCCCGCGGCACCGAACGAAGAAACCGCCCGAAGCGCAGCTCGCTCAGTCCGTAGCCGTAAAGCGGCGCCGTATCGAAGTAACGCAGGCCCGCATCGTAAGCCGCGCGCAGTGCCTCCTCCGCCTGCCGATCCGACATCGAACGATAGAGCGTCCCCACCGTGCTGCCGCCAAAACCGATGGACGACGCGAAGCCGATGCGTTTTCCGCTCATCGCCGAATCCTCCTCATCCTGCGCGGAGACTGGGAAGCCGATAGCTTTCAATCACCGAACGACCGAAGATCTGGTCGCGCTGTGCCTCAGTCAGGTAATCGAGATTGGCGCGAAGCGCTTTGATTACTCGGCCATAGCTTCCCGCGACAAGGCAGACAGGCCAGTCCGTGCCGAACATGCAACGCTCGGGGCCAAAGAGCCGCACGGTCTCCGCGATATAGGGCCGCAGATCCGATGGCGACCAGCTTTCCCAATCGGCTTCCGTGATCATCCCCGACAGCTTGCACCAGACGTGATCGCGATGCGACGCGAGCTCCGTCATCAGCGATGCCCAAGGCTGTATCACACCCTGCTTGATCTCCGGCTTCGCGATGTGGTCCAGAACGAAACGCAACTGCGGATGGTTGGCGACCGTCTGGATCATGGCGGGCAAATGGACAGTCTTGCCGACGAGATCATAGGCAAGACCTGCGTCAGTAACTGCCCTCAGCCCGCGCTGCGCATCCTCACGCAGCAGCCATTTTGGATCTGGCTCCTCATGCAGAAGGTGCCGGACGCTAACGAGCCACTGCCCGCCCGGTCCGGCCTTCAGCGCTGCGAGAACCTCCTCGACCTTCGGGTCCGTCAGATCCACCCAGCCGACCACGCCAGCAACAAAATCCGTCTGCTCAGCCAGACTGAGAAAATCGCGGGTCTCGTTCAGATCGTGCCAGGTCTGAACGAGAACCGTCGCGGCGACGCCATTTTCCTCCATCGCCGGCTGGAGGTCGGCGGGCGAGAAGACTCTGCGGATCGGCTCGAACGGGCCGCTCAGCCAGCCGTAGTCGCCGTTGACGGGATCCCAGAAATGCTGATGGGCGTCGATGATGCGCGATGTCATGTCGGATCCATGGTTTGGGCAGTCGGTCGCTCAGTGGTTTGGCGGCTGACTACCAGCGCTGGTGGACATGCGGCCGGATATCCTCGTCGTAGATCGCTTTGAGCTTCTCCATCACCTCCGGCGCGAGCGGAGGCAGCGCGGCCGCTTCGGCATTCGACCGAGCCTGCTCGGCATTGCGCGCGCCAGGAATCGCGACCGTGACAGCCTCGGACATCAGGATCCACCGCAGCGCGAAGCGCGCCATAATGGTACTGTCCGCGACGAGCGGCCGCACGCGTTCGACGGCCGCGAGGCCGACGTCATAGGGCACGCCCGAGAAGGTCTCGCCCACATCGAAGGCCTCGCCATTGCGATTGAATTGGCGGTGGTCCGTTTCCTCGAACTTCGAATCCGCGCGGAACTTGCCGGAGAGCAGCCCGCTCGCGAGCGGAACGCGGGCGATGATCGCGACCTGATTCTGCAGGGCGAGATCGAACAGCAATTCCTCCGGCCTCTGGCGGAAGATATTGTAGATGATCTGGATGCTTACTACGCCGGGATATTCGATCGCCTTGATCGCTTCCTCTATCCGTTCGACACTCACGCCATAGTCACGGATCTTGCCCTGCTGCTTCAGCGTATCGAGAAAGCCGAAGACCTCGGGGTGGTAGTAGAGATCGGTCGGCGGGCAGTGCAGTTGCACCAGATCCAGCGTGTCGACCTCGAGGTTCCGCAGGCTTCGCTCGATCCATTCCGTCAGGTTTTTCTGAGTGTAGCCCGCTACGGTCTGAGAAGGCAGGCGGCGGCCAGCCTTGGTCGCCACGAAAGGCCGATCGGCGCCACGCTCTTTCAGGACCCGGGCAATCAGCTTCTCCGAGCGTCCATCGCCATAGACATCGGCTGTGTCGATGAAGGTGACGCCGCTATCCAGCGCATGGCGTAAGGCATCAAGCGCGTCATTCTCGTCGACATGCCCCCAGCTCGCGCCGATCGCCCAGGCGCCGAAGCCGATTTCGCTGACCTCGCGGCCAGTCCGCCCGAAGATTCGATTACGCATCTCGTTCCCTTCCGCCGCACGACCTTGTTCCTGCCGCATTGCAGCCCGCTCGTGCACGCTTGACTTCAATCGAGCCTAAAGTTAGAGGGGATCGGGTTGTATGACAACAGGGTAAAGGACCTTGTCTCGCGGCGGATGAGGGTTTAGGCCGTCACCACGCCACTGCCTCCAGAACAAGCCGGCCACGAAAAAGCCAGTGAAACAAAAATTGCAGAGGAAAATCCGATGAAGAGGCTGAGACTCAAACTGGGGCTCGGGATCGCCGCGTTGGGACTTTTCGGAGTCTTGTCGCCGCCATCCCATGCAGCCGATAAAGACCTGAAGATCGGCGTCGTGGCGGCGGAGTCCGGCTCATTCGTTTCCGCTGGCAACACGATCGTCGCGGCAGCCAAACTCGCGGCGACGAAAATCAATGACGCCGGCGGCATCAAGGTCGGCAACGACACCTATAAGATCAAACTCTATATCCGCGATAACCGGACCGACGTGAACGTCACCGTCGCTGCCGCGCTCGAACTGGTCAATGACATTGGTGTGAGTGCGATCTGGGGCACCGAAACGCACGACTATTCCATCGCCATGGCCAAGATCACCGGTCCGGCGAAGGTGTTGCAGTTCTCCGGGAATAGCTCGCTCGGCAGTGCGCTGAATGCCAAATCGGTCGCGCCTGGCGCCTGGCTGCACTACGCCTTCCAGACCGAGCCGCAGGAATGGCAGCGCAGCGGCAGCACGGCCAAGGGTGTGCTTTCACTCCTGACGCCGATGCTGGCGACGAAGCCGGTGCATTCCGTCGTTCTGGTCGGCAATGACGCGACCGGGCAATATCTCTCCTCGCATTACGTGAAGGCGCTGGAGGCTGACGGCCAGACCGTCGACTTGGTGAAATATCCGCCCGACACGACGGATTTCCTGCCCATCCTGACGCGCATCAAGGGCATGAAACCGGATATCGTGCATTTCTGGTACAACGGCGATTCGACGCTGACAGCCTTCCCCCAGGCCGAGCAGATCCATGTGGCGCCCGCTTATTTCCTGTTTGGCGTCGATCCTGGCATCTACGCCCAGCGTAACCTCAAGGCGACCGTGCCCGTCGCGATGAGCTGTGTGCCGGAATGCTGGGGCGGCCCGAAGCGGCCGGAAGTGGATGACTACTTCACGAAATACTTCGCCTCCGGTGCCTCCAAAGGCCCGCAATCCTCAGTTTCGCTGCTCTACTACGACTACTTCTTCATGTATGCGAAGGCGCTCACGCAGGTCGGGTCCGTCGACAATCCGGATGGCGTCGTCGATGCCCTGTTGAAGATGCAATATCAGGGCGTGGTCTCGCCCGTGCCGCTGGTCTTCAACGCCAATCACCAGGTTACCTTCGCGACCGAAGTCTGTGTCGTGAAGCCGAATACCTCGGACGACTTTCATTGCGCGACCGAGCAGCCTCCTCCGGCGCCACCGCCCGGCGATGCCGGCGGCTGACGGATCGTCAGATTCCGGGCCCAGGCTAAAGGGCCGGGTGGCGAGCATTAGCGCTTCGTCTCCGGCCCACCTCCGCGAGCGAACACCTGACTTTGCCGGGATGCAGAACGGACCATGGATATCTTTCTCCAGCAGCTGATCAACAGCCTCTCTGTTGCCAGCGTCACCATCCTGATCGGCATGGGGATCACCCTGATCTTCGGCCTCGCGGGGATTGTGAACTTCGCGCATGGCGAGTTCCTCATGGTCGGCGGCATGGTGACGTGGCTGCTGGTAATGGCCGGCGTGAATTTCTTCATCGCGATGTTCGGCGCCATGGCGGCCGTTGGTGTGCTGGGCTACGTGGCGGAGCGCACCCTGTTCCGCTTCACGCTCAATCGACCGATGAACGGCTTCATCATGTCGATCGGCCTTAGCGTAATCCTGCAGAATGTCGTGATCAAGGCGCTGAACGAGGTGCAGAAGAGCATTCCCGATCCGATCGCCAAAGTCTGGGTGATCGGTGGCGTGGACATCATCGCCATGCGCGCGATCGTCGTGGCGATCACGGTCGTTGTCGTCGCGATCACCTATTTCGGCATCACGCGAAGCCGCTACGGTGTCGCGCTGCGGGCGAGTGTCTCCGATCAGGACACCGCCGCGCTGATGGGCATTCCCGTGCGGCGCTATGTCACCGGCGTTTTCATCTATGGCAGCGTGCTGGCGGGCCTCGGTGGCGCCCTGATGATCGCGCTGTTTCCGATCACGCCCTTCACCGGCAGCGTCGTCATCATCCGTGGCTTCGCGGTGTCGCTCATCGGTGGCCTCGGTAATGTCGGAGGCGCCGTAGTCGGCGGCCTGGTTCTCGGCCTGGTCGATGCCTTGAGCGCGCAATACGGCTATCCGCAATGGACCGATGCCTATTCGCTGGTGGTGATGATCGTGATCCTCATCCTCCGGCCGCAGGGCTTGCTGGGCGGCACGCTCGGGCCGCGCGCCACATGAGCGCCGATCAGCGGAGAGACGCCGTGACGGCGCCCGGCTTTTCGCTCAACACACGAAAGACAGGCTCTTCCGGCTGGCTGGAGCGGCCGCCGCTCGATCACATCGTGATGGGCGTCGCGATACTGGCCTTCCTGATTGCCTTTCCTTTCTTCAATCCGGGCTATCGGTTCCTGTCTCTCGCGATCACCACAGGTTTCACGGCGATCGCGCTGTACGGTCTCGCGCTGCAATTCGGCCAGGCGGGTATCATGTCGGTCGGTCATGCGGGAATCATGGGCATCGGCGGCTACACGGCCGCGATCCTCGCAAACCAACTGGGGATCGGATTCTGGCTCGCTTTGCCCGCATCTATCCTGCTTTCGGCCCTGGCGGCGGGGCTGGTAGGGCTGCCGTCGCTTCGGGTGGGCGGGCAACACTACATAATCATCACCTTCTGCTTCTGCGCGCTGCTGGTGATTGCGCTCACCAATGGCGGTGACTTTACAGGCGCGGCAACGGGTCTCGATGTCGGGCCGATCGCGGGACCTTTCGGCATCAACCTCGCCAAGCTGCGGAACATGTACTATCTCGTGATGCTCGCGCTGGTGGTCTCTCTTGTTCTGACCTATGTCATCGTGCATTCGCCCTACGGCCGCACCCTCTGGGCGATCCGTGAGAATGAGCCGCTCGCCCGCGCGGTTGGCATCAACACCAACTTCCACAAGATCGGCGTTTTCGCCCTCAGCGGCGCCTTCGCGGGGGCGGCTGGCATCCTCCAGACTTATTATCTGCGGCACATATCACCACCGCTCTACGGCGCATTCCCCAGCCTGTATCTCGCTTTGATGGTCATGCTGGGCGGTGCCCGTCCGCTCTATGGTCCTCTGCTCGGCGCGATCATCGTGACATTCCTGCCCGAGGTCGGCGGACTCGACCCGATCGATTCCCGCATCGCCTACGGTGTCGGCTTGCTCCTCGTCATCCTGCTGCTACCTGCGGGCGTCAGCGGAGGCCTTCTCGGCCTGTATCGATCGATGATCGGCCGCCAGCGCCGGGCCGAGAAGGGTTAGCGGGATGGTCGCGGCAAGACTTGAAATCACCGGTCTGCGCAAGAAATTCGGCGGCGTCGTGGCCCTCGCCGGTGTCGATGTTTCGATCGATGGTTCGGGCATAACCGGGATCATCGGCCCCAATGGATCGGGCAAAACGACTCTCTTCAACGTCGTGACAGGCGCCCATAAGCCCACTGCTGGCCGAGTGACATGGAACGGTCAGGACATCACCGCACTTCCAGCCTACAGGATCGCGCGCTTGGGCCTGGTGCGGACCTTCCAGCAAGCGATGTCCTATCCCGGCCTGTCGGTGCGCGACAATGTCAGCATCGGCTTCGAGCACGGCCGCAGCATAGGATCCACGGACCGTAGATGGCGCTCGCCGGACGAGGTTCTGGCATTCGTGGGGCTCGATGGCCTGGGCGAGGAAGTCGCCGGCTCGATGTCCTTCGGCAATCTACGCCGCCTGGGCATCGCCGTGGCGCTCGCCGCCGATCCGGTATTGCTGTTGCTCGACGAGCCGGCCGCCGGGCTAAGCGACAGCGAAGCAGGCGACTTGCGAGAGCTGATTCTGCGTTTCCCGAAAATGGGTATCGGCGTCTGCCTGATCGACCACGACATGGCGCTGATGGGGGCCGTCTGCGACCACTTCATCGTTCTCAACTTCGGCACCAAAATCGCCGAAGGCGCGCCCGCTGAGGTTTTGCAGAACGCGAAAGTGCTCGAAGTCTATCTGGGGGTCGATCTATGACGCTCCTCCAGGTCGAGCATCTGGGCACAGCCTACGGACCCGTGACGGTCAATCGCGACGTGTCGCTGACCGTTGGCCAAAACGAGATTGTGACGATCCTCGGCCCGAACGGCGCAGGCAAATCCACACTGCTGCGCGCCATCTCCGGCCTGCTTAAACCGCGCAGCGGCAGCATCCGCTTCGATGATCGCGATGTCACCAATACGCCGGCCGATCGCGCGGTGGGTCTCGGAATCATCATGGTGCCCGAGGGCCGCAAGATCTTCGCTGATATGACGGTGCGCGAGAACCTCCGGCTCGGTGCCTATGCCCGCAAGGACCGCGACGCGGTGGAGGAAGACGTCAAGCTGATGGAGTCCTACTTCGAAATTCTGGCACAGAAGCGCGGCGCAAAAGGCGGCGAGCTGAGCGGCGGTCAGCAGCAGATGCTGGCGATCGCGCGGGGGCTGATGGCGCGGCCACGAATTCTGCTGCTGGATGAACCATCCCTCGGATTGTCGCCAAAGCTCGTCAAGGATCTGCGCGCCGTCATCATGGACGTGAAGAAAACCTTCGCCTCCGCTGTACTGCTGGTCGAGCAGAACGCCGGTCTCGCGCTGACCGTCGCCGAACGCGGCTATTTGTTGCACAACGGCCGCATTGTCGCCTCCGGCCCGATTTCGGAGCTGCGGGACGATCGTCTCATGCGCGATCTCTATCTTGGCAATACGCCGCAGGGGCACTGAAATGCCTCTGAAGCTCCGCAAAGTCAGTCGCGGTCCGCATCTGCCGACGTTGGTGGCGAGTTCGATCACACGCGAAATCGCCCAAGGACGCCTGCGCCCCGGCGACCAGCTTCCCACCGAACAAGCTTTGGCCACGACTTTTGGCGTCAGCCGCAACGTGGTGCGGGAAGCCATCGCGCGTTTGCGCTATGAGGGCCGCATCTGGTCCCAGCAAGGCCGCGGCGCCTTCGTGTCGGAGGCCTCGCAATCCAGCGTGCTGAAGATTGAACATGACGCGCAGCAGCCCGGCGACGCTTTCGACTCGCTGTTCCAGTTTCGCGGCATATTGGAGGTGCAAGCCGCTGGGCTCGCAGCCAAGTCGTACACTGCCACCGATCTGGAGGCGATGCGCGCCGCCCTCGGCATCATGTCCTCATCATTGTTCGGCAGCGTCGGCTGGCTAAAGGGCGACCTGGAGTTTCACCAGGCAATCGCGCGGGCGACCCACAATACCTATGTCATCCAGATCGTGACTTTCGTCGCCGAGCGTGTCCGCGAGAGCATCATCGCGGCTGGCAACCAGCATCGTTCCGACGAGATGGCTGCGATGACGGAGCGCGAGCATCATGAGATCCTCGCCGCCATTGAAGCGCGGGACGAGGCGTCAGCCGAACAGGCCATGCGCCGGCATCTGGCCGCCGCCCGAACCCGCATCACGGCGGAGCCCAGCTCTGAGCTCGGTGACAAGCCAGTCGGGCGGTCCGGCGAGGCGCGGAGCCGGCCGCTCGTGGAAAGCGGGCAGCCGAAGCCTAGGCCCCGCCGAGCCACGGGCACGAACCGGCAGGCCCGGGCGGAATCTTGAACGCCACCCTGCTTGCCGCGCTATCTACGTCCATGAGGATCAGAGGACGGGGGGAGAATGGGCGGTAGGAGGCCGGCGGTATTCGACCGCATCGAGCAGGCGCCAAACCTGACGGCTGGCCTTATCGACACTCTGGTAAGCCAGATAGAATCGGGGGAGCTGGCGCCGGGTCAGCGTCTGCCGACCGAACAGGCGATTGTGACGGCGACCGGCGTCAGCCGCACGGTCGTCCGGGAAGCACTGGCTTCGCTCAGGGCACGAGGTCTCATCACGACTCGCCAGGGCCTTGGCGCCTTCGTCGCCGAAAGTGCGACGCCACGTTCCTTCTCGATCGACTCGAAGGCGGGCCTGGCAGACGCCCTTCGAATCTATGAACTGCGGCTTGGCATAGAGGCGGAAGCAGCCTCGCTCGCCGCGGTCCGGCGGACCGAGGAGGATCTGTCGCGGCTGCGAGCGGCATTGGCCGCGATCTCCGATGCGATCCTTGCCAGCCGTTCGGGTGCCGAGGAGGATTTCACCTTTCACCGCACCATGCTGCTCGCCGCCGACAACCCCTATTTCAGCCGGGTCTTCGACGTGGTCGGCAGCGCGATCATCCCCCAGCGGCGCCTTCGCCTCGACGAGATGAGCGACCGGGAGCGCGAGTTGTACATGCGCCGGCTCCACGGCGAACACGAGTCGATCGTGACCGCCATCGCGCGGGGAGACGCCTCCGCCGCGCGCCTTGCCGCGCGATCTCATCTCCGGAAGTCCTACGCGCGCCTCCAGAAGCTTGGGTTGTGAGGCGGTTCGCCCGGGGATGGTCCCGAGGCACGCTTTGGTTTTGTGGAATGTTGCGTTTTGCCGCGCCCAATCGGCTAAGCTTAGGTTCAGCCCGCCGGCCGCAGCCTTGTCGCGCTCAGGTATGGGAAAACGAGGCCTCTAGAAGCTCTCGCAAATGGAAGGATCCGTGACGTGATCATCGCAGCCATTCTTCGACACAAGCAGGGCGAGATTATCACCGTGAGCCCCAGCGCTCCGCTCTCCGAGGTCGTGGCGCTCCTCGCCACGCACCGTATCGGTGCCGCTCCCGTATCGGGTGGCGGCGGCCTCGACGGGATCATCAGCGAGCGGGACATCATCCGTGCCCTCGCTCAGCACGGCGCGGGCGCGCTCACTCTGAAAGTGGGGGACACCATGACCCGAAGTGTCCAGACCACCACGCCGGACGCGACGGTGGAACAGGCGATGGCTGCGATGACAGCCGGACGGTTTCGCCATCTGCCCGTGATGGAGCAAGGGCGGATGACCGCCATCATCAGCATTGGTGACGTAGTTAAAGCGCTGCTCACCGAGCAGGCCTACGAGGTGGAGAACTTGCGCTCGTACGTGGCGGGCGGCAGTTAACGCGGAGACGATTTAAGACTGAAACGCGACCCAAAGCCCCGTCATGGCACGCGAAGGCGTGCCATCCACGTCTGCCTTCGTCCACGCAAAGCAAAGGCGTGGATGCCCGACCTTCGCCGAGCATGACGTGGTGGAGTGAGCATGGTTCAAACCACAGAGACACCCCACTCCGAAACCCAGACCGGTCGCTTTTTCCGCCAATCTACTCGCTCAACCACGCCACCATGGGCCTTTACGAATCGAACAGGCACCGCTACGTTCTTGTTTCGTTCACGCCGAGTCGGGCGGTTGGCGATGGAGAAGGAAGGGCGACGAATGGCGCGCATTAGCAAAGAAGACCATCCGGCGATCTTGCGAATGGTCGACGTCGAAAATCGCAAGGTCTCGGAAGTCGCGGCCGAGTTCGGCTGCACGCCTGCCAATATCTATGTCCTGCTTGGAAAGCTGCGCCGTTCGATGGGCGAAGCGTCGGGGCAGGGCGCTGCGCAGCAGCCGCTAGCTCTCGACCAGGCTCCGCCGACAGTGACGGCCGTGGTTTCCGCCAGCGAGGAAGAACACCAAGTCGCCGAACTTGAGCCGGCAATTGAGCCTGCCAAGCCGGATCGGCCAGAGAGCGTGGAAACCGCTCCGCCGAGCGAGGAAAACGGGAACGTTCTCAGCTTCGAGCGGACAACCCTGAGTGCGGTCCTCGCTCAGGAGACTGGACAAACCGAGGTTCGCGCCGTGGAGCCGGTTTCGTCCGCTTCGCTACCGGCACCCAAGGCGGCGCGACCTCCCGCCCGCACATCTGGTCCAGCGCCCACGAAGGTCGGCGCGAAGCTGGCAAAACCAGGCGTCGGGCTCGTCATGCGCACAGCGGATGGTGAGGAAAGCCTGGCACCCTTCCGCTCGCTGGATGATCTTCTCTCCGCCATCAAGCCGATCCTGCGGGCCTCCGCTCGCAGCGCAGACCCGGTGTGGTTTTCACTGCAACCGGTGGATCTCTCCGTGCTGGACAGCGACGCGGCCTGACATCCGCACTTGCGGCGCGCATAAACTCGCGCGCGGGAACACGCATCAGCCGAATTTGGTCCGCCGCGGCCGGGACGGCGGCGGCCCAGCCACGGGCTCTGGCTCCGTCTCCGTCTCTGGCGGAGCCTCGGGATTGAGTTCGGCCATCAGGGCTGGCGCCCTGCGGGCCACAACGAATGCGCTTTCATTCGGCACGCTCGCACTCTGGCGAATGCGCAGCAGCGTGAAGCCGGAGAGCAGCAACAGCGCCACGGCGAGAACCGCGAAGAGCGAATTGGCTCCGGCGCGTGCCATGACAGCGCCCGCCGCCAAAGGCCCGACCGTCGAGCCGAGCGCCCAGGCGAACAACAGGCCCCCGCTCGCCGCCACATAGTCACCGCGCGAAACCCGGTCATTGGTCTGTCCCGCGCCAAGCCCATACAGCGGCGCGGTCACACCCGAGAGCAGGCAGCCGAGCACGATCAGCACCCAAAACGGTGCCGCGCCGCAGACCGCGAGAGAGATCGAAATGATCACCGCGAGGCCAAGCGACGCCACGGTCATCGGCCGGCGCCCGAAACGGTCCGCGGCCATGCCGACCGGATATTGCACGAGCAGCGCCGCCACCAATGCCGACGAGAGAAAGATCGGCACATGCTCCAACCCGTATCCGTGCCGCTCGAGATAGACCGGCACCAGCGTATAGAACGAGCTGTTGAAAAAGCCGGAGGCGATGACGCAGGTCATGCCCATCGGCGAGATACTGTACAGACGCGCGAGGCTCAGCCGGCGCCGATCGCCTAGCGGCGGGTTTGAAACTGGACTTAGCGCCATCGGCAGCAATGCGCTTGCGAAGGCAACGCCGACCATGATCAGCGCCGTATCGGTGCTCCGCAGCAACCCGAAGGCGAGTGGGCCGGCAGCAGCGCCGCCCCAGGAAATCAGCAGATAGGCTCCGAAGGTGCGGCCGCGCGTCTCGCTGTCGGCTTTGTCGTTCAGCCAGCTTTCCGCCACCAGGAACAGCCCGCTCATCTGCCATCCCATGACGAGGCGTAAGCCAGTCCAGACCCAGGGCGAGTGGGTTGTCGTCATCAGCAGCGCGCAGTCCGCGCCCAAAGCGGCGAAAACGGTGAAGGCGCGAATATGGCCCACCGCGCGCACCAGTCTCGCACAGGTGAGGGTGCCGATGAGGAAACCCAGAAAGTAACCCGAACCCACGAAACCGATGGTGCCTGCCGCGACGCCGCGGCTGGACAGCGAAAGCGGGATGAGAGTCGTGAGCATGCCGAGCGCGACCTCGGCGATCAGCACGCCAAGCAGGACGGGAGCAATCGGGGCGAGGGGAGCGCGCATGATGTCCCGGCTAGTGTCTTCTCAGGGCTCCGGCAACCTATCCCATGGGACCGGCCGCCGTCCCGCCTTGGTGTGCAGCCATGCCGAGCCGGGAGCATCACAGGCCTGCGGCAATCGTTCTACAGTTGTCGATTGATCATCGCGTGCCGATTTCTGTCTCAGTGCCACGCCTGGAGATTTTGCCCATGTCACCGCTGCTATCCGCATCCGGCTTGCCACTGTCCGTGCTGGATCTGGCGCCGATCGCTGAGGGCTCCGATGCGGGTCACGCGCTGGGTCATGCGCTCGATTTGGCGCGGCACGTGGAGGCGCTCGGCTTCCGCCGCTTCTGGCTGGCGGAGCATCACAACATGCCCGGCATCGCGAGCGCCGCGACAGCGGTGGCGCTCGCCCATGTCGCTGCGGGCACCACCACCATTCGCGTCGGTTCCGGCGGTATAATGCTGCCGAACCACGCGCCCCTGCTGATTGCCGAGCAGTTCGGCACCCTCGCGGCGCTGCATCCGGGCCGCATAGACCTTGGCCTCGGCCGGGCGCCTGGAACCGATCAGGTCACTGCTCGCGCGATGCGGCGCGATCTCCACGCCGCCGCCGATTCCTTTCCGCGCGATGTGGTGGAGCTGCTGCATTTTTTCGGACCGGGCGAGCCGGGCCAGGCCGTCAGCGCCATTCCCGGGCGAGGCCTGAATGTGCCGATCTGGATCCTGGGCTCGAGCCTGTTCGGCGCGCAGCTGGCGGCCGCCCTCGGGTTGCCCTTCGCCTTCGCGTCGCATTTCGCGCCCGACTACTTGTTGCAGGCGCTCGAAATCTACCGCAGTGGATTCCGGCCTTCCGAGGACCTCGCGCAGCCTTATGCCGCCGCCTGCATCAACGTCTTCGCGGCGGACACGGATGCCGAGGCGCGGCGCCTCTTCACTTCCCTCGAACAGGCTTTCATCGCGCTGCGCACGGGCAGGCCGAGGCAGCTACCGCCGCCGATCGACCCAGAGGCGGAGGAGCTGCAATTCGCGCGTGCCGCCCTCTCCAGCACTTTCCGCTACGCGGTGATCGGCGCGCCTGAGACGGTGCGTCAGGGTCTGGAGGATTTTGTCGCGCGCACAAAGGTCGATGAGGTGATCGCCACCGCCAATATCTTCGACCACAGCGCGAGGCTGCGATCCTTCAAGCTATTGTCGGAAGTCTGGCCGCAAGTCACCGCCGGACAGCAACGCGCCGCATAAGGGCGCGCTGCTGTTCGAACCCGTCTCAGGCGTGGGTGATGAACTTGGTGACCAGATAGCTGTCGATCGCCTCCGAGCCGCCCTCGGACCCATATCCCGACTCCTTCACCCCGCCGAAGGGCGTCTCCACCAAGGCGAGGCCCGCATGGTTGATCGAGATCATGCCGCTCTCGACCGAGGTGGACAGCGCCTGGGAGGTCGCGGACGAGCGCGTATAGGCATAGGCGGCCAGCCCATAGGGCAGCCGATTCGCCTCAGTGATGGCATCGTCCAACTTGGCGAAGGGCACCATCAGCGCGAGCGGACCAAACGGCTCCTCGTTCATGGCGCGCGCGGTGGTCGGCACCCGGCTGAGCACGGTCGGCTGGAAGAAGTTGCCTGCATTGCCGATCCGCTCGCCGCCCGTCACTAGCTTGGCGCCCTGCTGAACGGCGTCCTGCACGAAACCCTCCATCGCCTGCACCCGGCGGGCATTGGCGAGCGGCCCCATCACCGTTCCCTCCGCCAGACCGTCACCGACCTTGATGGCGCGGGCGGCGGCGGCGAAGCCCTCGACGAACTGGTCGTAGACGCCTTCCTGCACCAGAAAGCGCGTCGGCGAGACACAGACTTGGCCCGCATTGCGGAACTTGCCGGCGGCCAGCAGCCGCGTCGCCAGCTCGATATCGGCGTCGTCGAAGACGATGGCCGGGCCGTGGCCGCCAAGCTCCATCGTCGCGCGCTTCATATGCTCGCCCGCCAGCCCCGCCAGCTTCTTGCCGATCGCGGTGGACCCCGTGAAGGTGATCTTGCGGATGACGGGGTGCGGGATGAGGTAGGAGGAAATCGTCCCCGGATCACCATAGACGAGGTTGATCACGCCCGCCGGCACCCCTGCATCGGCAAAGACCCGCACCAGCTCGGCCGGAGAAGCCGGCGTTTCCTCGGGGCCTTTGGCGATGATCGAGCAACCCGCCGCGAGCGCCGCCGAAACCTTGCGGACGACCTGGTTGATCGGGAAATTCCACGGCGCGAAGGCCGCGACAGGACCCACCGGCTCGCGCACCACGGTCTGGAAAACATGCGGCGCGCGCGAGGGGATGACCCGGCCATAGGCCCGCTGGGCCTCGCCCGCGAACCAATCGATGATATCGGCGCCAGCCAGCGTCTCCATACGCGATTCAGCAAGGGGCTTGCCCTGCTCCATCGTCATGAGGTGGGCGATGCCCTCCGCGCGCTCCCGCAGCAGATTGGCGGCCGTGCGCATGATCTTGGCGCGCTCATAGGCCGAGGTATTACGCCACACCTTGAAGCCGCGATCCGCCGCCGCGAGCGCTAGGTCGAGGTCCGCCTTCTCGGCGCGAGCGAGGGTGCCGATCTGTTCGCCGGTCGCCGGGTTGAGCACGGGCAGCACGCCGCCCGCTGCGGCCGGACCCCATTGGCCGTCGATGAAAAGCTGGGTGTTGGGATAGTTCGGCATGTCGGAGCCCTTTCAGTGTCGCGCGTCTACAAATGGTGCGTTGCACCCGAAGTGTCGAAGACACGCCCAAACGAGAAGGGGTAATCGTTGCTGCGCAGCTATGCGAGCGGGCTTGGCGGCGCCCTAATCCGCCGCCAAAACGCCCATCTTGGTTGCCAAGGCCGGCAGGCGCGCTCGCCGGCGCGGCGTCAGCCAGCGCTCCAGCCGATTCAGATAAAGGTAGATGACCGGCGTCGTGTAGAGCGTGAGGACTTGGCTCAGCAGCAACCCGCCGACCATCGCATAGCCCAGCGGTTTGCGCAGCTCGGAGCCCGCGCCGGATTCCAGCATGAGCGGCAGGCCGCTCAGCATGGCCGCCATCGTCGTCATAAGGATCGGCCGGAACCGCAGCAGGCAGGCTTGGCGGATGGCGGTGAGCGGTGGCAGCCCATCTCGCCGCTCCGCCGTGATGGCGAAATCGACCATCATGATTCCGTTTTTCTTCACGATGCCGATCAGCAGGATGATGCCGATCATCGCGATGACCGACAGATCCGTCTTCGCCAGCATCAGCATGAGCAGCGCGCCGACCCCCGCTGAGGGCAAGGTCGAAAGGATCGTCAGCGGCAGGATGTAGCTCTCGTACAGCATCCCCAGGATGATGTAGACGGAGATGAGAGCGGCGGCGACCAGATAGGGCTCGCTGCTGAGTGACGACTGAAAAGCCTGCGCCGTGCCCTGGAACGAGCCTTGCAGCGCCAGCGGCGCGCCGAGCTGCCCGCGCATCTTGTTGATCGCATCGACTGCCTCGCCGAGCGAGGCGCCAGCCGCGAGATTGAAGGAGATGGTGACCGCCGGGAACTGGCTCTGATGATTGACGGCGAGCGGCGCCACCGGAGCGCTGTCGATTTCGACAAGCTGCGACAGCGGGATCACCTGACCGCTGCTGCCCTTCACATAAAGCTCATCGAGCGTGCTGAGCTTCCCTTCCAGCCTCGGAGGCACTTCGAGAATCACGTAGTAAGAGCTTAGCTGCGTGAAATACTGCGTGACCTCGCGCTGGCCGAAAGCGTCGTACAGCGTGTCGTCGATCTGTTGCGGGCGGATGCCATAGGTCTCGGCAACGTCACGCTTGATCTTCAGCGTGGTCGTCGTGCCCGCAATCTGCTGGTCGGTCGCGACATCCCGGAGCATCGGCAGGGTCTTCACCTTCGCGAGGATCCTCGGCGCCCAATAGTTGAGCTGGTCGGAATCCGGATCCTGCAGGGTGTACTGGTAAAGTGTCAGCGCCAGCCGTCCGCCGACATTGATGTCCTGACCGGGCCGTAGATACAGATTGACGCCCTGCATCGCGCGGGCCTTCTCGGCCAGCCGGGCGATGACCTTCATCACGGGGTCGCCGGGTCGTTGGCTCCAGGGCTTGAGGTTGATGTAGAAGCGCCCTTGGTTGCCCTGCGCGCCCGCCGTGCCCGCTCCGACCTGCGAAGCGAAGCCGGCGACTGCCGGATCATCCTTGACGAGTTCGTTGAGCTTCGACTGCACCTCGACCATCTGGTCGAAGGACGCGTCCTGCGCCGCCACCGAGGTTCCGATGATCATCCCGATATCCTGGGTGGGGAAGAAACCCTTCGGGATGATCACATACAGGAAGACCGTGAATCCGACGGTCGCCAGAAACGTCAGCAGGGTGAAGAACCGGAAGCGCAGCGCGATATCGAGCGTGCGGCGGTAGCCGTCGATCAATCCCACGAACCCCGCCTCGATGAAGCGGAATATTCGGCCATGCGCGCCGTGGTGGCGGCTGAGCAGGCGCGAGCACATCATCGGCGTCAGCGTCAGCGACACGAAAGCCGACATCACCACGGCGACCGCCACCGTCATCGCGAATTCGCGGAACAACCGGCCGACGATGCCGCCCATCAGCAGCAGCGGAATGAACACGGCGATCAGCGAGAGACTGATCGAGACGATGGTGAATCCGATCTCGCCCGCGCCCTGAAGCGCCGCCTCCTTCGGACTCATGCCCTCTTCGATATGCCGGTAGATATTCTCCAGCATGACGATGGCGTCATCAACGACGAAGCCGACGGAAATCGTCAGCGCCATCAGCGACAGATTGTCGAGGCTGAAGTTGAACAGATACATCGCCCCGAAGGTGCCGATCAGCGCCACCGGCACCGTGATGCTCGGGATGATGGTTCCCCACAGGTTACGCAGGAATAGCAGGATCACCATCACGACCAGCGCCACGGAGAGCAGCAGCGTGAACTCGACATCGCGAACCGAGGCGCGGATCGTTTGTGTGCGATCGACGATGGTGCTGACATGGATCGCCGGAGGAATGCTGGCTTCCAGCGGCGGCAGCGCCGCCTTCACGCGATCGACGGTCGCGATGACATTGGCGCCCGGCTGCTTGAAGATCAGCAGCAGCACGCCGCGCTTGACCTCGCTGCCTTGGCTGCTTTGCCAGCCCCGAAGCTCACGGTTCTGCGCGCCGCGCACCGCCGTGCCGATATCCCGAATGCGAACAGGCGCGCCGTTCTTATAGGCGACAACGATATTGTCGTAAGGCGAAGGCGTGGTGAGCTGGTCGTCGTCGAGGACGGTGTAGGATTGGGTTGGTCCGTCGATGCTGCCTTTCGGCGAATTGACCGTCGCCTCATTCAGGACGGTGCGCACATCCTCTAGCGTAAGGCCCATATACGCGAGCTTGGCCGGATCGATCTGCACCCGGATCGCGGGTTTCTGCTGACCGCCCACCACAACCTGCGATACGCCGGCGATCTGCGACAACCTCTGCGCGAGCAGGTTCTCGGCCTCGTCATCCACCTCGGTCAGCGGCATCTCATCCGAATGCACCGACAGGATCATGATGGGTGCGTCGGCCGGATTGATCTTGCGGATCGTCGGCGAGCTCGGCAGGTTCTTCGGGAGCTGGCCCTGCGCCGCGTTGATCGCCTCGAGCACATCCGTTGAGGCCGCATCAATATTGCGGTTGAGATCGAACTGCAGGGTGATCGTGCTGGTGCCCTGCACGTTGCTCGAGGTCATTTCCGTCATGCCCGCGATCTGCGAGAACTGCGATTCGAGCGGCTCGGCGACGCTGGACGCCATCGTATCCGGACTGGCACCCGGATATTTCGCGGTCACCGTGATGGTCGGAAAGTCGACCTGGGGCAGGGGCGCGATCGGCAGAAGCGGAAAGGCTGCGAGGCCACCAAGCACAATCGCCGCGACCATCAGGGACGTGGCGATCGGCCGCCGGATGAAGGGCGAAGAGATGCTCATTCTGTGCCGTCATTCCCTTGGATGGGTAGCCAGGCTAGCTTGATTTGGCCGCGACCATCGTGCCGTTCTGAAGGCGGGATTGACCGTTGAGAACGACCTTCTCATCGCCATTGAGGCCGGTCGCCACCACGGCGATCTTGTCGTTCTGGTAGCCGACCGTGATCGGCTGGTTAGCCACCTTGTCATCGGATTTCACGACATAGACATAGAGCCCGTTCGGCCCGTGCTGGATGGCCTCTATCGGCACCGTCACGGCATTGGACTGAACCGAAAGCTCCAGATGGGCATTCACGAATTGGCCCGGCCACAATCTGTTGTCGAGATTGGGGAAAATCGCCTTCAGGGCGATCGTGCCGGTGCTGATGTTGATCGTGTTGCTGGGCGTCAGCAAAGTGCCAGCGCTGATCTGCGTCACATTATCGTCCGCGAAGGCGAGCACTCGCGCCTTGCCATGCGCCATCGCGGCTTGCACGGCGGGCAGCGTGTCCTCGGGCAGGGTGAAGACGACGGAGATCGGGTGAACCTGATTGATGGTGACAATGCCTTGGCTATCCCCGGCCTGAACCAGGTTGCCGGCATTGACTTGCTGGAATCCCACCACCCCGGCAATCGGCGAGGTGATATTGCAAAAACTGAGGTTTAACGCGGCCGTATCCACCGCCGCCTTGTCCGCCGCGACATTGGCCTGAAGCTCCCGCATCGTCGCCATGTCGTTGTCGACTTGCTGCTTGCTGGCATAGCTGTTCGCGGCGAGGCTCGAATCACGCTTGAGATTCACCTCGTCATTCGTCGCCAAAGCCTGATCGGCCGCCTGCTTGGCCTGCGCCTGGGCGAAAGCGGCGGCATAGGGCCGGGGGTCGATCGTGGCGAGAAGATCGTTGGGCTTTACTTCCTGGCCTTCCGTGAAGGCGATCTTGTCAATCGTGCCCGTGACCCGCGCTTTGACAACGACAGTTCGGTAGGGCTGCACAGTGCCGATGCCGTTCGCGAAGACCGGCACATCGGAACGTCCCACCTTGATGATCGTGACAGGAACAGCGGCTGGGGCATGCGTTGTTTCGCTCTCCGCCGGAGACCGAAATTGCATGCCGACCAAGATCGCCGCGGCAGCGACGCCAAGAGTCGCAAACAACCAAATTCTTAGGCGCCGTCTGCCTCCCGATGCTCCCGCGGCTGGGAGCTCCTCTTCGGTGTTCCGTGACTCCATGATCCTAGATGCCATAGACCTTCCATCGCGGGAACGCCTTCGTCCAACAGGAAACACTTCTTCACAAACGCGGGTGGCCTGCTGAGCTATGTCTGCAAATTGAAACCCCCAGACTTCCCGCAGCATGACAGCTTTCTCAGATCGAGGAATAACAATGGCAAAGATGTCGTTCTTGGCAGCCGCAATTGGCGCTTGCCTCGTATCTGGCGTGGCCTTGGCGCAGCCTGCCCATCCGCTTCGGACGCGGGGCGTCATTACTAGCGTCAGCGGAAATGAACTTGACGTTACAAGCCGGTCAGGTGCGAAGGTCGTGTATGTTTTGACCGACAAGACCCGGATCGCCGGCATGACCATCGCAAAGCTGAGCGATATCAAGCCAGGCAGCTTCATCGGCAGCGCCGCGATCCCATTGCCGGACGGCAAGCTCAAGGCGCTCGAAGTTCACGTCTTTCCGCCGAGCCTGCGCGGCATGGGCGAGGGCCATCGCCCCTGGGATCAGGGCAAAGGCAGTTCGATGACGAACGGCACCGTGGGTAAGCTGGTCGTCGCGAATGGCGACACAATGACGGTGACGTATCATGGCGGCCAGAAGATCATCGTTGTGCCGCCCGATGTTCCGATCGTCAGCATCGTGCCGGGGGATCGCGCTTTGCTGACCGTCGGCGCCCATGTCAGCGCGTCGGGGGCCAAGGACACGGACGGCTCTATTCACGCGCTCAACGTCTCGGTCGGCCTGAACGGCCTCGTGCCTCCGACATAACGAGACCGGCGAAGGAGGCCAGTCAGTGTTCTCGCTCGTTGGCCTCCGCCCAGTCCAGTTCCTCTTCAACGAGGTGGAAGGCGTCGTCGCCGATCCGGCCCTCCCGCAACAATGCTGCCAGACGCTGACGCTCCGCCCCCAGGGCACGCCGGCGCAGCGCGGCGACGGCTGCCAGCTTGGTTTCCGCTTGAGCGTCTGACCTAAGCCGCGCCTCATATTCCTTGGCGACGAAGCGGCCGATGTCACTCGCCCGATCGTCGCCCAAAGCCTCAAGCGCGGCGCGCGCTGCCTCGGCGCGAGCCATGCCCACCTCATCCGCTACGCTGTCATCCTGCTGCAGCGTCAGCCGGGCCAGGAACGGGCGAAGCGTGATCCCCTGCAAAACCAGCGTCCCCAACACCACGCAGAAGGCGGTGAACACGATCAGGTCGCGCTCGGGGAACTGCTCGGGCAGGGCGAGCGCCGCGGCGAGGGTGACGATGCCGCGCATCCCGCACCAGGAGATCACCAGGCCCCCCTGGATGGTGGGTGGCGTCAAAGCTTCGGCGCCCCGTGCCAGGGCTCGCCGCCGCGTCCAGCGCAAGGCGGTGTTGTGGGTCATCACCCAGGCGAACCGGATGAGGATGCAGGCGGCCAGCACGGCGAGGCCGAAGGTGGCATAGCGGCCCGGAAGTCCGTGCAGCCGGGTGAGGATGCCGCGAAGCTGCAAGCCCACGAGGATAAAGGCGAGCACGTTCAGCACAAAAACGACCACCTCCCACACCGCGTAGCTCGCGCGCCGGTGCCGTGCGCTCATGCGGCCCGGAGCCACGCGCGCAAGGGTGACAGCAAAGGCAACCACGGTGAGAACCGGCGATAGGGCCAGCCTGTCCGCCAGGAGCCAGACGCCGAAGGTGCCGAGGAATTGCAGCAGCACGGCGGCCGGCCCTTCCTCGATGCGGGACGAGATCGCGAGGAAGCCGCGCGCGAGCACCATACCCAGCAAAACACCGCCCGCCGCCGACAAGGCAATCATCGGGCCGGTATAAAGCGTCACGCCACCGGCCGCGGCACCGACGGCGAGGCGATAGATCAACAGGGCGGAGGCGTCGTTCAGCAGGCTTTCGCCTTCCAGAATAACCAGCATGCGGTGCGGCAGCCGCACCTGCCGCAGCACCGAGGTCGCGGCGGCGGCGTCGGGCGGGGCAACGATCGCGCCCAGCGCAATGGCCGCCGCCCAAGGCATCGCGGGATTCAGCCAATGCGCGGTGGCCGCCACCCCGGCCACGGTGAGACCGACAGCGACCAGAACTAGGCCGGTGACCGCCGCCCAGTTCTGCCGAAGGTCGCGCGGGCTCGCATCATAGGCGGCGTCGAGCAGCACAGGTGCCACGAAGAGGCCGAGGGCCAGCCGAGGGTCCAACGTCACCTCCGGCACACCCGGAATCAGCGCCAGCACCACGCCCGCCAGAGCCAGCAGCGCGGGCCAGGGTACGCCAATCCTGGGCGCCAGCAAGGCCAGGCAGACGCCCGCGAGCAGGAGGCCCAGCACGAGCTCAAAAACGATCATGCGTTATACCGTGATCCTCGAAGTCTCATCGTTTCGATCCGTACTGGAAGAACTGAAGAAACAATTCGCGCTCTGTCGTTATGTCGAGCTTGGCATAGATCCGCCGCCGATGATTCTTGACGGTACCGGGCGTGATCCCGAGACGTTCCGCGATGGTCGCGGAGGGATGGCCGGCGAGAATGAGCGTCGCAAGCTCCCTCTCCCGCGCGCTTAGCTCCGGCCAAAGGCTTGGCGGGAGTGCGGAATCTCGCGTTTCGGCTGAGACTGTCACCGCTGTCGCCAGTGGGGCGGAGGGCGGCTCCGTCAGTCTGCGGTGGGCAAGATGCAGCGCCTCGAAGACTCCGAAGAGCTTGCCGAGCCGCTCGACCTCCTGCCCGCGAAACGGCGTCTTCGCGCGGTCGAGGAAGATGCCGAGGCACCAGTCGCCGCCATCCTCCAGCAACACGCCGACCTCGTCACAGATCACCGAGGAGGCGAGGAATTCCTTGATGTACCGGCCACGTTTCAGCTCACGGCTGGCGAAGGATTGCAACGGCACCACGCCGGCTTTGCGGCTCTCTCGCCAATGGGCGCCGAAGGGATCGTAGACGAAATAGACCTCCTGATACTGCCGGGCCAATTCGTCCGAGAAGTTGCGGTGGGACAGGAAGCGCGGCGGCTCGGTCGCCGAATAGCGTGTCACCGTGACCAGATCATGCGGCAGCGCCGCGGCGATCGCATCGGTCAGCCTGTCGAGGTGATTCGGCTCGCCAATGCCCGCGATGGCGTGGCTCAGCGCCCGGAGGAATGGCGCGTCCCCGGCCGTCACGGCCAAGGCGGTGCGGCTTCGTTGTGTCCAAAGGCACATAGCCACGGCGCTTCGCCGGGACCTAGTCTTCGCGGCTCCAGGCAAGGGAGGCGGCACTTCATGGCAGCGACGAACCCCATCGTGATTGGCATCGATGCTGGCGGCACCATGACGGATACGATCCTGGTTGATTCGGATGGCCACTTCAAGATCGGCAAGGCGGCAACCACGCCCAAGAACGAGGCCGAGGGCTTCCTCGCTTCGGCGGAGGATGCCGCCGATGCCTGGGGCATTTCGCTGGAGGAATTATTCACCGGTGTCGGTGTCGTGCTCTATTCCGGCACCGGCATGCTCAACACGCTGCTGTCCCGCACCGGGCGGCGTCTCGGCCTGATCACCACCAAGGGCCTTGAGGACATGATCCTCATGGGCCGTGGCTTACAGGCCTGGGCGGATTACTCCTACGCCGACCGGCTGCATGCGGTGACGCATCACCATCCCGACCCGCTGGTGCCGCGCCGCCGCACCCATGGCGTGACGGAACGCATCGACCAATTCGGCGACGTGGTGATCCCGCTCTACGAGCATGAGGCCGAGGCGGCGGCGCGCAAGCTGATTGCCGACAAGGTCGATTCCATCTGCATCATGACGATCTTCTCCCACGTCAATCCGATGCACGAGAAGCGCATCGCCGAGATCGTGCGCGCGGAAATCGCCGCTGCCGGCGCCGAGATCCTCGTCTATACCAGCCATGAGGTGCGGCCGGTGATCCGCGAACAGTCGCGGCTCAACAGCGTTCTCATCGAGGCTTACGCGACCGCGCGCGGGCGGCAGCAGCTTCGCGGCATCGAGGCGGTGTCGAAGAAATATGGTTTTCGCTACGGGGTGCAGACCTTGCTGTCCTTCGGTGGCCTGACCTCGATCAACCATCCCCGGCTGCACGAAACCATGATCTCCGGCCCGATCGGCGGCATTCTGGGCGCGGCCTATGTCGGCAAGCTGATCGGCAATGATTCGCTGATCTGTTCCGATATGGGCGGTACCAGCTTCGACATGGGCGTGATCACGCGCGGCCAGACGCGGATCGAGAACGAGCCGATCATGGACCGGTTCAAGCTCAACGTGCCGACCCTGCATCTCGACACGATTGGCGCGGGCGCCGGCATGATCCTGAAAGTGGATCCGCTGACCCGCAAGATCAGCCTCGGCCCGGAAAGCGCGGGGTCCGATCCCGGTCCGATCTGTTTCGACCGTGGCGGCACGGCGCCGACGATTGCCGATTGCGATGCGATCCTTGGACGGCTGAACCCGGATTATTTCCTTGGCGGCAAGGTGAAGCTGGACGTCGCCAAGGCGCGGCGGATCTTCAAGGAGACCTGCGCCGATCTGCTCGATGTCAGCCTGGAAGACGCCGCCGAAGGCATGATCGAGATGCTGGAGACGGATGCCAATAGCGCGCTGCGCCGAGTGATCTCGGGCCAGGGCATTCATCCGTCGGAGTTCACGCTGTTCTCCTACGGCGGTTCCGGGCCCTTGCATCTTGCCGGATGCAGCCGGGGCATCGGTTTCCGCGACATCATCACCTTCCAATTCGCCGCCGCCTTTTCCGCCTTCGGCTGCACCACGGCCGATTACAAGCGGCGCCATTCGGTTTCCACCCAGCTCGATATTCCATCGAGCGCGAGTGACGACGCTCTGGTGGCTTTCGCGGCCAAGGTCACGAAAGTCTGGGACGACCTGACGGAAGCCGCCGTGGCGGAAATGATGGAAGACGGCCATCCGCGCGAGAAGATCCGCACGGAGGCTTTCCTGATGGCTCGCTACACCGGCCAGCTCGAAGATGTCGAAGTGACCGCGCCACTGACGAAGCTTTCGACCGCCGCCGATATGCGCCAGGTCGTGGCGAGGTTCGAGGAAGTCTATGCAACGATCAACCATCGCGTTTCGGCCTACGGCTCGGTCGGTTACTCCATCATGGAACTCGGCGTGGTCGCGACCGCCGATAAGGTCAAGCCGATCCTCGTCAAGCGACCGCTCGGCGGCTCCGATCCATCCGCCGCCGCCAAGGGCATGCGGGAGACCTATATCGGTGGCCGCTGGCACAATGCGCGGCTCTACGAAATGGACCTGTTGGAGCCGGGGCATGAGGTGACGGGACCGGCCATCATCGAACACCCGGCGACAACGCTCGTGGTCCATCCGCAAGACCAGGTCTTTGTCGACGAGTGGACCCTGCTCCACTATCGCCACGCGTAAGGGAGACGATCCGCATGCTCGACAGCACCCACATCGCCATGCCGTTGCGCGACCGTCTGCTCGACTCCGAGCGGATGATGGCGGAGACCGGCTGCTACGACGGTATCACCGACCTCAGGCTGCGCCAGGACAATCCGCTCAAATTCGAAACACTGCACACGAAGCTCCGCGCGCTGTGCGTATCCGCGCGCGAAATGGCGCGACGGATTTCCGCCTCCCCCGGCGTGCGCGAAGTGGGTGAAATGGTGGTTGCCATCTACACGCCCGAGGGCGATGCGATCGCGCTTTCCAACGGCATCATGGTGCATGTCCATACCATGAGCCGCTTCATCAAGTGGATGATCAAGCAAGGCTACGAAGCCGATCCCGGTATCAACCCTGGCGACATCTTCGCCAATAACGATGCCTTCATCGGCACCGTGCAGGTGCCGGATGTGATGGATGTCGTGCCCATCTACTACGAGGGCACATTGGTCGGCTGGGCCGGCGCCGTCTGCCACGAGCTGGAAAGTGGTGGCATCACGCCGGGCGGCGATGTCTGCCTCGCACAGGAACGCTATACAGAAGGGCTTTTCGTCTGTGCCGAGAAGATCGGCACGAATGATGCGATCCGCCGCGACTATGTGATCCGCTGCGAGCGTAATTTGCGCATGCCGATCTACTGGGTGCTCGACGAAAAGGCGAAGGTCGCCTCCTGCATCGATATGCGCGAGGCGGTGAAGGGGCTCATCGGCGAGATCGGCCTGGATTACTGGATGCGCGTCAGTAAGGAGTTCATCGAGGAAGGCCGGCGCGGCCAGCTCGCCCGCACGCGCCAGCTCACCGTACCAGGCATCTATCGCGGCCATACCTTCTACGGCCATGTGACGGAGGGAAAACCCGGTTTCCAGCCGCTCGGCGATCCCAATTGGCTCTATAATATTCCGATCGAGATGGAGATCACGCTCGACGGCACGATCAAGCTCGATTTCGAGGGAACGCAGCCCTGGGGCTATCATTCCATGAACTGCACGCCCGCTGGCATGGATGGCGGCATGTTCGTGACCCTGACCCAGCACATGAATTACGAGGGTCTCGTCAATGACGGCGCATGGATGGGCACCGAGCTGAAACTGCCGTACGGCACCTGGACCAATCCCGACAACGAGAAATGCGCCACCGCGACTTCCTGGGCCTTGCTGCTGCCGGCCTACGGCGTGTTCCAGCGGCTGCTGTCGCGCGGCTTTCTCGGGCGTGGTTTTGTCGAGGAGATTTTCGTCGGCCAGGTGAATAGCCCGATGATTGAGATGGGCGGTGAAAGCCAATACGGCACCCAATTCGGCATGGCCCATTTCGAATGCGCGGCGGCCGGTTCCGGCGCGCTCGCCATCAAGGACGGTCTCGACACCGCCTATGTCGGCTGGAATCCGGAATCCGATATGGGGAATATCGAGATCTGGGAACAGAATATGCCGATGCTCTACATTGGCCGCTCGATCGTGCCGAATTCCGGCGGCTCCGGCAAATACCGTGGTGGCTGCTCGTTCATGTCCACCTGGCTCATCAACAAAACGCCCCACCTGCGGCTCGTGACCTCCGAACATTCCTCGCGCGTCTTCGACAATGCGGGAATGTGCGGCGGCTATCCAGCGCCGACCTGCCAGATGCACCGTGTCGTCCGAAACACGAATATCAACGAGCTGACGGCCGCCCGTTTGCCGATCCCGCATACCACTGGAACCGATCCGCACCGCTCGGATCTGGAGAAGCTGGTGACCGGCGATCACCTCACGGACGAAGGTCCCTATATCAGCGCGCCGCACAAAAGCGGCGATATCTTCACCCATTCCTATAATGGCGGCGGCGGCTACGGTGATGTGTTGGAACGCGATCCGGTCAAGACCGCCTGGGATGTCGAGAACGGCTTCCTCACCGCCGAGTCCGCGCGCAATGTCTTCGGCATCGTGGTGCGGGAGAACCTCGACACCGACGAAATGGAAGCCGACCTTGCCGCGACCGCAGCGGCCCGTGAGGAGCTTCGCCGCGAACGCATAAGACGTGCGGTACCTGTGGCGGAATGGATGGCGCAGGAAAGCACGCGCATCCGCGACCAGAAATTCGCCTTCGAGGTACGCCGCATGTATGCGAGCGCGATGCGCCTCTCCCCGCGCTTCTCGAGCGAATTTCGCGACTTCTGGGGTCTGGAACCCAGCTTCACCTTCGGGGAAAAGCCATGAGCAGCTATAGCCGCGAGATCATCGGCGAACTCGTCGCCGGAACGCTGCCCTGGC
Source organism: Acidisoma sp. S159 (assembly GCF_009766125.1). Taxonomy (NCBI): domain Bacteria; kingdom Pseudomonadati; phylum Pseudomonadota; class Alphaproteobacteria; order Acetobacterales; family Acidocellaceae; genus Acidisoma; species Acidisoma sp. S159. The sequence goes on along the minus strand of NZ_LMUG01000032.1, from coordinate 98,782 downwards.
ACCAGACCAAGCGCATCATGAGCGCCTACAAGGACGAAGACCGCTTCTTCAAGGTTCTCTCCGTGCTGCAGGACCGCGTGTCCTGGGACGACCGGATCCTTTTGCCCATCGGCGATCACCTCTTCATCGCCGAAACCCCGCGCGGCCGCGTCACCAAATGCGAATGCGGCCACGAGCATGGCGATTATCGACGGAACTGGAAACTCACCGCCCATATCTTTGTCCGCAAGACCGAGGAGACCCTGCGCGAGATCTACCCCAACAGCGATTTGCCCGACCCGCGTTGGATGGAGATCCGCGAATTCATCTGCCCAAGCTGCGGCATCCTGCACGAGGTCGAAGCCTGCGCTCCCGGCTACCCGATCCTGCACGACTTCCAACCCGACCTCGAAGGCTTCTACCGCGATTGGCTGAAGCAACCTTTGGAAGGCTAGAAAAGGATGTTTTGGGTTTGAACCTTGCTCATTCCCCCACGTCATGCTCGGCGAAGGCCGAGCATCCACGCCTTCCTTGCTCGACGAAGGCAAGGCGTGGATGGCACGCCTTCGCGTGCCATGACGGATGTCTGGGGCTTGGGCCAGCAATACGCCCTTACGCTCAATTGGACAGGCACATTCCATGAAATCCCTCGCCAACCGCGCCGCCGTCATCACCGGCGGCCTAACGGGCCAGGGCCTGGCCATCGCCAAGGCTTTGGCGGCGGAAGGCGCGGCTGTCGCGGTCGGCTCCTATATCGGCGAGCAAGCGGGGCGATCGGGCGATGCGGCCGCCTATCCCGACCCCGCCGAAATCGTCACGGTGCGCGCGGCGCTGCGTGACTTCGGCGTCCCCACCTATGTCGGACATCTCGACGTGCGCGACACCACCGCCATCGACCGCTTCCTGCACGACGCTGAGGCTGTCGGCGGCCCCGCCGATATCCTTGTGAACGCTGCGGGCACGACCGCGGAGCAGCCGGTCTCGGGCCATTCCGACGAGCTCTGGACCAAGATCATCGACACCAATCTCAACGGCGCCTTCCGCATGATCCGCACGCTGCTGCCCGGCATGATCTCCCGGCGCTGGGGGCGGATCATCAATATCGGCTCCACTGCGGCGACCGTCGGCTGGAAGGACAACCCGGCCTATTGCGCCTCGAAATCGGGCCTGCTCGGCCTCACCCGCTGCGTTGCCCTGGAAGGCGCGCCGCATGGCGTGACCTGCGTCATGATCAGCCCGACCTGGGTCGAAACCGAACTCATGCGCCGCAACCTCGAACAAGTCGTCGCACGCGAAGGCGACACGCGGACTCTTGCTCAGGCCATGGCTGAGGTCGCCGAGCAGAACCCGCAGAAGCGCATCATTCAACCCGACGAGGTCGCGGCCCTGGCGGCTTTCCTGTGCCGCGAAGAGGCCAAGGGAATCACAATGGAAAACATCCAGATCACCGGCGGCGCGCTCTGGTAGCCGCCGCCGCGCGCTCGAACCTGGATCAGCGCCCCGCACCCAACGCGGCACCGCGCCGCACCGCGACCAGCTCCGCAAGGATCGAGAGCGCGATCTCGGGCGCGGTAACCGCGCCGATCGGCAACCCCACCGGACCTTTGATGCGCGAGAGACTGCTCTGCTCATGCCCCAGTGCCGCCAGCCTTTCGAGCCGCGCGGCATGAGATCTGCGAGATCCCAGCGCGCCGATGTAGAACGCGTCCGACCTCAGCGCGCGGTCGAGCGCGGGATCGTCAAGCTTTGGATCATGCGTCAAGACAACGATCGCGCTGCGGGCATCGAGTTTCGCGAGATCCAGCGCTTCGTCCGGCCAGTCGGACATCAGTGCGGCATCGGGAAATCGTTCAACGGTCGCCAAAGCGGGTCGCGGATCGATCACGATGGTCGCCATGTCGAAAGGCGCCGTCAGCCGCACCAATGCCTGGGCGATATGCACCGCGCCCACCACGAAGATTCGCACGGGGAGGTTATGCACATGCAGAAACCAGCTTTCGCCGGCAAGCTCGACAATCCCGTTCCGGTCGCGCTCAAGTGCCTGGCGCGCCGCATCCTGTAGATCATCTTCGATGGAATCTGGAAGGATCCGTTGCAGCCCATCGGGGAGGCGGGTCGCCAGAACCAAGGGACGCCGTTCGGCTCGGGCCTGAAAAAGCGCCGCCGTGATTTCCGGCGTCATCCCACCTCTTCCACGAAAACGCGCAAGCGGCCGCCGCAGGCGAGACCGATCTCCCAGGCGCGCTCATTAGTTACGCCATAGTCGAGAACCTGCGGCTGCCCGGTGGCAAGCGTCAGAAGGCTCGCCTCCGCGACCGCGCTTTCGACACAGCCGCCGCTGACTGAACCGACGATGCGGCCACTCTGCGTGACAGCCATCTGGCTTCCGACGGGCCGAGGTGAACTACCCCACGTGGCAATGACCGTCGCCAGGGCCACCCGCTCGCCCTGGTCCCGCCACGCACCGACCTGGGCGAAGATATCCTCGACACCGCCGCTCATGACCGGGAGTCCGATACCACTTGATCAGTCCGGTTCACCATGCCGATCGCCCGCGTCAAGGATCGCCACGCCAATGTCGCGCAACCGATGCGAGAGGGCGTTTCGTGCAAGGGCGCAAATACGCGCAGTGGCTCCATCCCCAAATCCGCCGAAATCTCGGTGCCGGAGCGTAAACCCTGTTCGAAGGTTTCGGCCATCACGCAGGCATCCTCCGCCGCGATACCCTCGACCAGCTCGGCCATGATGTCGGCGGCCGCGATGCAGATGGCGCAAGCCCGCGCCTCATAGCCGATCGCGGCAATCCGCTTCTCGGGATCGCAGCGCAGGCGCACCACAACCCGATCGCCGCATAGCGGATTGGTCTCGCGCGCCTCGGCATCAAACACCTCCAGCCGGCGTTTATGCCGGGGAGACCGCGCTCGTTCCAGGATTGTCGCGTTGTAGATATCCTGTGTGTCGCTCATGGTCATCGTGCCACGGATTGGTAGCGCGCCCGCATGGCCGCGTAGTCAGCTGGCGTGTCGCAATCCTGCACGAAGGCATCATCATCCATCTCGATCCGGGCGACCAGTTCGGGGTGGCTATCGACCAGCTGGCGGCAACCGACATTCAACGCACCCGCCGCGATCTCCGGAATATGGCGCGCGGCGAACAGCACCGGATTGCCCCGTTGTCCGCTGCGCATGGGCACCAGGATCGACTTGCCTTCGTCCACCGTCCGATATGCGTCGAGCAGAGCGCGAAGACTCCTCGTTGTGAGAAAAGGCTGGTCGCCAAGAACCACCATCAACACCTCGCAAGCCACCGTCAGCGCACGCACCCCGGCGACGACCGACCCCGGCTGTCCTTGCGCGTACTCGGCGTTATGCACGAAGCGGACGGGCAGGGCGTCTAGCGCGGCCGTCACCTCGGGCGCGCGATACCCGGTCACGACCACGAGTTCAGCAAGTGCCACGCCAAGAACCGCCGTCACGACATGACGCAGCATCGGCTGGCCGCCGAGGTCGAGCAAAAGCTTGTGCCGGCCTTCCATCCGAGACGAGAGACCGGCCGCCAGAATGACGGCGGAGGTAAGAGGGGTGGGCGCGGTCACAGCACCTCCAGCGATGGTAGCCCCCCACGCGGCGGGGACTGTCCGAACATGCCGCCAGAAGCTCGCTCTCCTCAAGCGGCACCTGGCTTGGTCCAAGGCTTTCGGGTTCACGTCTGTGCTGGCAGGAGGATCACCAGCTTGTGGTCCGCCTGCGCCGCGGGGATGAGAGTGACCTGCTCGTATTGCACGATGCCGTCCTCGGGGTGGCTGAACATGCGCGTGCCGCCTTCGCGAGCCAGCACCGTGTGGCTGTTCCAGAAGCGCGCGAAGTCCGGGCTGTCTTGTAGCAATCGCGCGACCATATCCTGTGTTTCGGTATCACCCGGATTGCGCGCGATATCCGCCCGGAATTCCGCCAGAAGCCGCCTTGCGCGATTTTCCCACTCGCGAATGAAATCGCGCGCTGACGTGTCCAGAAAAACATAGCGCAGCAGAGAAGTCTCACCGCTGCCGAGCCACGGCGAAAACAGCCGGCCCGCCGCTGCGTTCCAGGCGCGCGCATGCCAAAGCCGGTCAAGCAGATACGCCGGTGCCGTTGTCGTCGAGAGGACAGCGCTCAGAGCATCCGGTACGGCCGACGGCAATATCGTGGCCGGAGAGGGGTCCTTCTTCCGGGTCAGCTCAAACAGGTAAGCCCGCTCCGCCGCGCTCAAATGCAGAGCGCTTGCCAGCCGCGCGAGGGCCTCGGAGGAGAGCGAGATATCGCGGCCCTGCTCGATCCAGGTGTACCAGGTGACGCTGATCCCGCAGAGCTGCGCGACCTCCTCCCGTCGCAATCCCGGTGTGCGCCGGCGGGCATGAGCCTCCATCGGCAGCCCGGCAGCGGCGGGGTCGAGCGCCTCACGCCGGGCGCGGACGAAGGCAGCCAGCAGCTCGCGTTGCGCAGCGGTCATAATCATCAGGGAAGCGGTGATACCAGTATATCTACCCGGCTTATACTGGTTCCAATCGAGTGACATGGTGACGCGTCAGATAGGGGAACCCGACCATGAGCATCGCGATGAACGCCTTCACGGCCGCGCAATACGCGCCCCGTGCCCAGGACTACGTCACCAGCATCAATCACAGCACCGGCGATGACCTGGCGCAGATGGAGGCGGAGCTGCACGGGCAGGGCGAAGCGCGGGTTCTCGACCTCGGCTGTGGCGGAGGCCATGTCAGCTACCGCGCGGCCCCCCATGTCGCGGAGGTCGTCGCCTGCGACATTACCAAGAGTATGCTGGATGTGGTTGCCCAGACGGCGGCGGAGCGCGGTCTCTCCAATATTGCCGTCCGTCAGGCCGCCGCCGAGGATTTGCCCTTCGAGGATGCGAGCTTCGATGTCGTTCTCTGCCGCTTCACAACCCACCATTGGCGGAACATGGAAGCCGGCTTGCGCGAGGCGCGCCGCGTTCTCAAGCCTGCCTGCCGCGCCGTCTTTGTCGATGTGACCGCGCCCACGGACCGGATCCTCGACACGCATCTGCAGGCCTTTGAGATCCTGCGGGATGCCTCGCATATCCGGAATTATTCGGTCGGCGAGTGGCTGGCGGCCCTCTACCGGTCCGGCTTCGCGGTCGAGGGCATCACAGCCCGCAAGCTGCGCATGGACTTCCCGGTCTGGATCGCCCGCACCCGCACCTCTGAAGCAAATGCCAAGGTGATCCGCTCGCTTCAGGCCGCGGCACCCGCCGCCATCCGGGACCATTTCGCGATCGCGGAGGACGGCAGCTTCGATCTGGACACCGCGACGGTCATGTGCCGGGCGGCGTAGCGGTCGCGGATTGCAAACGACGCCAATCGCTCAAATGCCCGGACGGGAAGGCTGATCGACTCCGAGCTTTATGCTATCAAGCCCTTGAGACCGCTTCTTCAGACCCGCCGGGAAGCCGGCACTGACGCGAAATGGGATTCGATGGCCGCTCTGGTTGAGGCTCGCAGGCTTATCTCACCAACACTTCTGGCAATGGGGCGCAGGCGGCTGGCCGCGCTGGGCGGCTTGGTTCTCGGCCTCGCCGGTGTCGCACTGGCGGTCGCCCTGGGCTCCTACCACCCGTCGGATGCGTCCTTCGACACGGCGGGTGCGGTGGTCCGCAACCTCGCGGGTCCGGGCGGCGCGATCCTCGCCGATCTCCTGTGGCAGGGCTTCGGCATCGTCGCGGTCTTGCCTGCCGGCGTAATGCTCCTCTGGGGCTGGCGTATCGCGGAAAGCAAGCGGCTCTCATTCGTACTTCTGCGCATTCTTGCGCTTGCCGTCTCCATGCCATTGGTCGCCGGTGTCCTCGCCACCCTGCCGGTGAGCGGCGTCATCACTGGCGGCTGGCTGTCCAGCGGCCTCGGTGGCGCTGTGGGATTCGGCGTCGGACATGGCCTCGTCGGGCTCGGCGCCGATGCGCTCGGCGCGCTTGGAGCGGCGATCGTCTGGGTCATCGAGTTGCTGCTGGGGCTCGGCCTGGCGGCCTTCGGCTTCGGTCTCAGCCTGGGTGAGTGGCGCACTGCCGGCCGCCATGCGGGCCGCGGGGCGCTTGGCGCGGCGAATTTCTCGATGCGGTCCAGTGGCCAGGTCGCGCGCGGCATGAGCGGCGCTGGCCGTGGCCTCGGCGTGCTGTGGCGCCTGCTGCCGGATTGGGGCCAAGCCGCCGATCGCGAGCAGGCGCGAGCCCCGCACCCAGCGACGCTGCTGCCACCAATGGAACCGGAGGATGCGCCGGACGCCTTGCCGCCGATGGCGCGCCAAGCCACGCCATTCGCGCCGCAGCCTGCCGCGCCCCGCGCTCCAGCCCCCGCCGTCCGGGTCCAGCCACCGAAGAAGCGCGAAAATCTGTCGCCCGAAATCCAGCCTTCGCTGCCGCTCGGCTGGCGCTTCCCGACGCTGTCGCTTCTCAAAGAACCGCCCCTTCGCCGGGGAGTGGGCGTGAGCCCCGAGGCGCTGCAGGCCAATGCCCGCCTGCTCGAAACGGTTCTCTCGGACTACGGCGTCCAAGGCAGCATCGTCGAGATCCGGCCAGGCCCGGTCGTCACGCTCTACGAGCTTGAGCCGGCGCCCGGCATCCGCTCCGCCCGGGTCATCGGTCTGGCCGATGACGTCGCCCGCAGCCTGTCCGTGACGGCCGTTCGCATCGCGACTGTCCCCGGCCGCAATGTGATCGGCATCGAGGTGCCGAATGCCGAGCGCGAAACCGTGTTCCTGCGCGAGCTTCTGGCGACCCCGGATTGGACGAATAACAGCTCCAAGCTGCCGATCGCCCTCGGCAAGGACATCAGCGGCGCGCCGGTGATGGTCGATCTCGCGCGCATGCCGCATCTGCTGGTCGCCGGCACCACCGGTTCGGGCAAGTCGGTCGGCATCAATGCGATGATCCTCTCCCTCCTGTACCGCATGTCGCCCGAGGAATGCCGCCTGATTCTCATTGATCCGAAGATGCTCGAACTCTCCGTCTATGACGGCATTCCGCATCTCATGGCGCCCGTCGTAACGGAGCCCGCCAAGGCGGTGACCGCGCTCAAATGGACCGTGCGCGAGATGGAGCGCCGCTACCGCGCCATGAGTCAGCTCGCCGTCCGCAATATCGGTGGCTACAACGACCGCGTCGCCGAGGCGCGGGCCCGGGGCGAGGTCGTCACCCGCCGCGTGCAGACCGGTTTCGACGCCGAGACCGGGCGGCCGATCTTCGAGGAGCAGCCGCTGGCGCTCGAGTCGCTGCCCTTCCTGGTGGTGATCATCGACGAGATGGCCGACCTCATGATGGTCGCCGGCAAGGAGATCGAGATGGCGGTGCAGCGTCTCGCGCAGATGGCGCGGGCGGCCGGCATCCACGTCATCATGGCGACGCAGCGGCCATCTGTGGATGTCATCACCGGCACCATCAAGGCGAACTTCCCGACCCGCATCAGCTTCCAGGTCATCAGCAAATTCGACAGCCGCACCATCCTCGGCGAGCAGGGGTCCGAGCAGCTGCTGGGCCAGGGCGACATGCTCTACATGGTGGGCGGTGGCCGCATCACCCGCGTCCACGGCCCCTTCGTGACCGACCGCGAGGTTGAGGATGTGGTCGCCTTCCTGCGGGAACAGGGCGAGCCGAACTACCTCGAGGAAGTCACGGATTCGACCGAGGAGGAACCGGCTGGCGGCAATAGCGCGCTATCCGGAATTGCCGGCGCCAGCGAGGGCGAGAAAGGGCTGTTCGACCAGGCCGTCGCTCTCGTGGGCCGCGAAGGCAAAGCCAGCACCAGCTTCATCCAGCGGCACCTGCAGATCGGCTACAATCGCGCCGCCCGCCTGATCGAGCAGATGGAGAAAGAGGGCATCGTCGGCGCCGCCAACCATGTCGGCAAGCGCGAGGTCCTGATCCGCCGGATTAAAAAGGAAGAGGAAGACGACGAGGACGACGACAAGTGAGGCAGCGCGCTTTGAGCGTGATGATCAAATAGAACCGCGTCCAGAGGTTCCGTCATGGCACGCGAAGGCGTGCGGGGCACCCCGTGCCATCCACGTCTTACCTACGTGAAGCAAGCAAGATGCGGATGCTAGGCCTTCGCCGAGCATGGCGACGTGGCCCAGACCAGGCATTCTCAAGGGCCCGGCGCCGTCTCGTGCCCAACTTCGCCACCACCACACCTCAGCGGCGGGTCGCACATTCAGCGAGGACACGCTCCAGATCCGCCTGACGGAAGGGTTTGCGGAGGTTCGGCTTAGCGCGCCATTGGGCGCCGAGAGCCGTGTCGTCATAGCCCGTGCTGAAGACGAAGGGCAGGTTCAGCCGGTCGAACGCCTCGGCGACGCCGTCACTTCGCTGCCCGGCGACATTGACGTCGAGAATCCCGAAATCGACCTCGGACGGCCGTTCTTCCAGGAAACGAAGCGCTTCGTCGCAGCGCGCGAATGGACCGACGATGGAACAGCCCAAATCCGTCAGTACATCCTCTAGGAGCATCGCCAGGAGCGCCTCGTCCTCGAGCACAAAGACCCGCAGCGTTGTCGATGGCCGCGACTGGTCAAGGCTGGGTCGTGGGTCCATCCGGGTAATTTACCGTGCGGAACTCACGAAACGCTAGCCCCGTCTCGGTTGTAAGTCTTAACCCTCGACAGGGATGTCCATCACAAGAAGCCCATCAATGCCGCCTTGGGTGGCCGCGACCAGCTTCGCGCCCGCCGCCTTATGGGCCGCGTCCTCGGCATAGACCTTGAGCGCCGCCCAGTCGTCGAAGTCCACCATCAGGGCATGGGTATAGCCACGCTCGATCTTCTCCGGACTGTCACTGCGGCCGAAAGTGACCGTGCGGAGACCCGGCAGCCGGCCCCGCAAAGCCGCGAGTTCCGCGAATATGGCCTGCAAATCCGTGGCCGCCATGTCAGCACGGGCACGCATGAGAACGATGTGCTTGATCATCACACTATCGGTAGAGGGGCGTCACTCCGGCATCAACCCTCTTCGCCCGAAGGCACATTGCGTTCCAGCTCCTCGATCCAGGCCGCCGCATTGCCGTCGGAGGGCGCGCGCCAGTCGCCACGCGGCGAAAGACTGCCGCCGCCGCTCACCTTCGGGCCGTTCGGCATGGCGGACCGTTTGAACTGGCTGAAGGCGAAGAAGCGCCGCAGGAAGACCGTCATCCAATGCCGGATCTGCGGCAGATCGTAAGCGAGCCGCTTTTCCTCCGGGAAGCCCGGTGGCCATTCGCCCCGGGCCGCATCCTCCCAGGCCATCAGCGCCAGGTAGGCGATCTTGGAGGGGCGGAAGCCGTAGCGCAGGACATGGAACAGGGTGAAGTCCTGCAGCGCGTAGGGGCCGATCTTGGCCTCCGTGCTCTGCGGCGCCTCCCCTTCACTCGCCGGCACCAGCTCCGGCGAAATCTCGGTGGCGAGGATCGCGGTCAGCGTGTCGCCCACCGCCGCGTCGAACTGCCCGGTGCTTATCACCCAGCGGATCAGATGCTGGATGAGGGTCTTGGGGATGCCGCCATTGACGTTGTAGTGCGACATCTGGTCGCCGACACCATAGGTGCACCAGCCCAGCGCCAGTTCGGACAGATCGCCGGTCCCGATGACGATGGCATCGTTGTGGTTGGCGAGGCGGAAGAGATAGTCGGTGCGAAGCCCGGCCTGCACATTCTCGAAAGTCACGTCATAGACCGGCTCGCCTCGCCCGAAGGGATGGCCCATGTCGCCGAGCATCTGCGTCGCGGCCGGCCGGATATCGAGCTCCTTCCAGGTGATGCCCAAAGCTTCCATCAGCGCGATGGCATTGGTCTTGGTGTAGTCGCTGGTGGCGAAGCCCGGCATGGTGAAGCCGAGAATATTGGCGCGCGGAATCTCCAGCAGATCCGCCGCCCGTGCCGCGACGATGAGCGCATGGGTGGAATCGAGGCCACCCGAAACGCCGATCACCATCTTCCGCACGCCGATGCCGCGCAGCCGCTGCGCCAGCCCGCTGATCTGAATGTTGTAGCCCTCGTAGCAATCCTGGCTCAGCCGTGCGGGATCGGCCGGCACGAAAGGAAACCGCGCGAGCTTCCGCTTCAGGCCAAGGTCTCCGTCGGGCGGTTCCAGCGCCAGGGTCACACGCCGGAAGTCGCCCGCCTGCACGTCATGGTAACGCCGGTTGTCGTCCAGGCTGCCGTTCCGCAGCCGCTCCTGCCGCAACAGATCGAGATCGATATCCGCGATCGCCGATTGCGGGCCGAGCGGGAAGCGCGGGCTTTCCGCCAGCGTCACGCCGTTTTCGAAAATCGAAACCTGCCCGTCCCAGGCAAGATCGGTGGTGGACTCGCCGACGCCCGCCGCCGCGTAGAGATAGGCCGCCTGGCAGCGCGCCGATTGCGACTGGGAGAGCAGCGTCCGGCTATCCGCTTTGCCGATCGTGATGTTACTGGCTGAGAGATTGGCGAGAATCGTCGCCCCGGCCAGCGCCGCGGCACCGCTCGGTGGCGATGGCACCCAGACGTCCTCGCAAATCTCCACATGCAGCACGAAGCCCGGCAGATCCTCCGCCTCGAATATGAGGTCCGGCCCGAAAGGCACTTCCGCGCCGTTCAACCGGATGTTGCCGCCCTCCGTTCCGGCGCCGGAGGCGAAATGCCGTTTTTCGTAGAATTCCCGATAGTTGGGGATATGTATCTTGGGCACCACGCCCAGAATCCGTCCGCGATGGATGACGACCGCCGTGTTGAACAGCCGCTCACCAAAACGCAGCGGCGCGCCCACCAGCAGGATGGGCAGAAGATCCCGGCTACCCTCGGCGATCTCGGCCAGCGCGAGATGCACCGCATCCAGCACCACGTCCTGCATGAGCAGGTCATCGATCGCATAGCCTGAGACGCAGAGTTCCGGAAAAACCGCAAGCACCGCGCCCTCGGCATGAACCGACTGTGCCTCGGCCAGAATCGCGCGGGCATTGGCGGCCGGATTGGCAGCGCTGCTGACAATGGTGCAGGCGGCGACCCGGGCGAAGCCATGGGCATAGAGCGAGCGAAAGGACATGAAACGAATGTAGGGCGGATCGCCGATCGCTAGAAGCGGCACGAGTCTGCGCTCCACGCGCATCACGCCCCGCGTCGCGGCTTCCGGCGAACCGGATGGAGGCGGCCGAGCCTAATCCGTCCGAGAAGCTACTGAGCCGCCTCCAGCGCCCCCGTCGCTTCCAGCCATGTCTCCTCGGCCGCCTCGATGTCGCGGTTCAATGCCGCGAGCCGGGTCTGCACCTCTGCCACCACCGCGCCCGTTGATTTGCTATAGAACTCGCCATCCCCAAGCTTCGCCTCAACCGCCGCCCTCTCAGCGGTGAGCTTGGCGATGCGCTTCTCGGCATCCTGAGCCGCCCGCCGCAACGGTGCGAGCGCGATCCTGGCCTCCGCCCTCTCGCGACGGTCGTCCTGACGTGACGGCTCGGGCTTCGCACTGCCGCTCGGTCCGGTGCTGCCCGATATGCGCTGGCGGTAGTCATCCATATCGCCGTCGAAGGTCGTGACTGTGCCGTCCGCCACCAGCCACAGCCGGTCGGCGACCAGCGAGACCAGATGCGGGTCATGGGTGATGAGCAGCACCGCGCCCATGTAATCGGCCAGCGCCCGGATCAGCGCTTCCCGCGCATCGATGTCGAGATGGTTGGTCGGCTCATCCAGGATCAGCAAATGCGGCGCATCCCGCGTCGCCAGGGACAGCAACAGCCGTCCCTTCTCGCCGCCCGACAATTCGGAAACCTTCGTTTCGGCCCGCGCCGCGTCCAGCCCGAACCGCGCAAGCTGGGCGCGCAACTGCGGCGGCAAGGCACGGGGCAGGGCGCGCGCCATATGGTCGATGGCGCTCTCCCCCGGAACCAGCGCTTCGGCCTGATCCTGGGCGAAATAGCCGACCCGCAGCCCCGGCGCCCGGCGCATCTCTCCGGACAGCGGCGGCAGCGAGCCGCCGACCAGCTTGGCGAGTGTCGATTTGCCGTTGCCGTTGGAACCCAGCAGCGCCACCCGATCGTCCATGTCGAGATTGAGTGAAACGTTACGCAACACCGGCTTGCCGCCATAGCCGACCGACACGCGGTCCAGCGTCAGGATCGGTGGCGCCAGCCGTGTCGGCTCCGGGAAGGCGAAGCGCGTCGGCGCGTCCTCGATCACCATCTCGACGGGCGGCAGCCGTTCCAGCGCCTTGAGCCGGCTCTGCGCCTGGCGCGCTTTGGTTGCCTTCGCGCGGAAGCGATCGACGAAAGCCTGGATGCGCTCCCGCTCGGCGCCGACCTTCTCCGCCATCCGGCGCTGCTGCGCCGTGCGCTCCGTCCGCAGCCGCAGGAATTCGCTGAAGCCGCCGGTGCTCAGCAGGATCTTGCCGCGATCGAGATGCGCGATGGCTTCCACGGAACGGTCGAGCAAGCCGCGGTCGTGGCTGACGATCAGGGCGGCGCCGGGAAACTTCGCGAGCCATCCCTCCAGCCACAGCGAGGCTTCGAGGTCGAGATGGTTGGTCGGCTCGTCCAGCAGCAGCAAATCGGGGTCTCCGAAAAGCGCGGAGGCTAGTGCCACGCGCATCCGCCAGCCGCCGGACAGCGCGCTGACCGGTCCTTCCTGCCGCTCGCGCGAGAACCCCAGCCCGGCGAGGATCGCCCCGGCCCGTGCCGGTGCGCTCTCGGCGCCGATCGTCCGCAGCCGGTCATGGACTTCGGCGAGGCGCAGCGGGTCGGTGCGCGGATTCTCGGCTTCCGCCAAAAGCGCGGTGCGCTCCTTATCGGCCGCCAGCACCACGGCAACGGGGGTGATATCCCCGCTCGGCGCTTCCTGCGCCACCGCGCCCATCTTGGCCCGTGTGGCGAGCCGGATCTCGCCGCCATCGGGCGTCAGATCGCCGGTGATCGCGCGCATCAGCGTCGATTTGCCCGCGCCATTGCGCCCGATCAGCCCGATGCGGCGGCCGGGATCGACGGTGAGGGCGGCGTTCTCCAGCAAGGCGCGGCCCTTGATGGAGATGGAGAGGTCGCGGATGACGAGAAGGCTCATGGGCGCGCTCTTTAAAGCGCTTCGCGGAGCTAAGGAACGGCGGCCTTGGCCGGGCGGGATTGCGGCGCCTGTCTGTACCCTCTAAAGGCGCCGCCAACTGCCGGTCGCAGTCACACGTAACGAAAGAACCTCAGAGCCATGGCCACCGAACGCACCCTGTCCATCATCAAGCCCGACGCCACGCGCCGCAACCTGACCGGCAAGATCAACGCGATTTTCGAGGGCGCGGGCCTTTCGATCCTCGCCCAGAAGCGTCTGCAACTCACGCGCGCCCAGGCCGAGGCCTTCTACGGCGTGCATCGCGAGCGAGGCTTCTTCAACGATCTCGTAAGCTTCATGATTTCCGGCCCGGTACTAGCCCAGGTCCTGTCGGGCGAGAACGCGGTCGTGAAGAACCGCGAATTGATGGGCGCCACCGACCCGAAGAAGGCCGAGGCCGGCACCATCCGCGCCCAGTTCGCCGAGAGCATCGAGGCGAATTCGGTCCATGGTTCCGACAGCGCCGAGAACGCTGCGACGGAAATCAGCTTCTTCTTCGCCGAGATCGACATCGTCGCCTGAGCTGATTCAAGATCCGTCATGCTCGGCCTTTGCCGAGCATGACGTGCGGGGGACCAAAGCCGTTCCGCCGCCGCGAAAAGCCTCAGACCAGAAAGATCGCCATTCCGATCAGCACCACGGCAATGGCGATGATATTGCCGAGCAAAAACTTGCCGAAATCGTGCCAGAGGTGACGGCGCTCGTCGAGCATGGCCTGCGGCGTGGCATCGACATCGGCCGCGGCATGCGCGTCGTGGCCGTGAGTATCGGCTGTGGTCACTGCTTGGGCCATGGGCATCTCATTATCCGCGATCCAGCCGGCATTTAGGGCCCGGCGCCGCGCCTCGGCAAGGGGTTGATGAGTGCCGCCTCGGGCGCTGCCGCCCGTTTACCCGCCGGGTCGATCAGGTCACGCAAAGCCTGCGGGTAGAGCGCGTGTTCCTGCCGCAGCACTCGGGCGGCAAGGGCCGTCTCCGTATCGCCCGGAATAACCGGCACCGCCGCCTGTGCCAGTATCGGCCCGGCATCCAGCGCCTCGGTCACCAGATGCACCGTGCAGCCGTGGAGAGTGACCCCCGCCTCGATCGCGCGGGCATGGGTGTGCAGCCCGGTGAACGCCGGCAACAGGCTCGGATGGATGTTGATCATCCGCCCCGCCCATCGTGCGACGAGCCACGGGGTGAGCAGCCGCATGTAACCCGCGAGACAGATCAACTCGACCCCATGAGCGACCAGCGCGGCATCCATAGCCGCCTCATGCGACGCGCGGTCCCGCCCGAACGTCCGATGGTCGATCGCCTCAGTCGCCACGCCCCGCGCGGCGGCGCTGGCAAGACCCTCGGCCTCCGGGTTGTTCGACAGCACGAGCGCGATCTCGGCGGGGAAATCGGGTGCCGCCGCCGCCGCGACCAGCGCCATCATGTTGGAGCCTCGGCCGCTGATCAGGATGCCGACCCGGCGGCGAGAAACGCTCATCCCAGCCAGTCGGCCGGCGTCCGCACCTCGACCGTGGCCGGACCCGGACCCGCGCCCGCGTCGACCTTGCCGATGGTGAAGACGCTTTCGCCCTCTGCTTCGAGCATCGACCGTGCCGCATCCACATCCGCCGCCGCGACTACCAGCGTCATGCCGATGCCGCAGTTGAACACCCGCAGCATCTCCTCATGCGCGACGCCACCGGCCCGAGCGAGCCAGCGGAACACTGGCGGTACATCCCAAAGGGCCGCGTCCAACCTTGCGACAGTGCCTTCCGGCAGAGCGCGGTTGAGATTGCCCGGCAATCCGCCGCCGGTGATATGCGCCGCCGCCTTGAGCAGCCTGGCACGATGCAGCTTGAGCAGCGGCAACACATAAAGCCGCGTTGGCGTCATCAGTGCCTGCGCCAGGGTCTGACCCTCGGTGAAAGGGCAGGGGCCATCGAGATCGGCACCGGCCCGCTCGGCCACGCGCCGCACCAGCGAAAAGCCGTTTGAATGCACGCCCGAACTGCCCAGACCCAGCACCACGTCACCCACCGCCACGTCGCGTGGCAGCAGCGCGCCGCGTTCCGCCGCCCCCACCGCGAAACCGGCGAGGTCATAGTCGCCACCCTGATACAGTCCCGGCATCTCCGCGGTCTCGCCACCCACCAGCGCGCAGCCGGAGAGGCGGCAACCCTCGGCGATGCCGGCGATGACCTTTGTCGCCGCCGCGACATCCAGCGATCCGGTCGCGAAATAGTCGAGGAAGAACAGCGGCTCGGCGCCCTGCACGATGAGGTCGTTGACGCACATCGCCACCAGGTCGATGCCCACGGTCTCATGCAGCCCATGGTCGATCGCGATCTTGAGCTTGGTGCCGACGCCATCGGTGGCCGAGACCAGAACCGGATCGGTGAAGCCTGCCCCCTTAAGGTCGAACAAGGCGCCGAAGCCGCCCAGCCCGCCCATGACGCCGCTGCGCGAAGTGGCGCGGGCGAGGGGTTTGATGGCCTCGACCAGCGCATCCCCGGCTGCGATATCGACGCCCGCCTCGCGATAGGTCGCACCATTTCCGCCGGCGCGCCCGGCGCTCGCCCCTGTGGTCATGCTGGGCTCGTGCCTCTGGTCATCCGGGCCCTCGATGCGCTAGGCCTTGGCCGCTGTTCCGCCGCGTTTCGTGGCGGGCTTCAGAGGGTGCAAGGCACAGTCCTGTGACGAGGCGCGGACACAATCACAGCCGTCTCGCCGGCGCAACCGCCGTCCCAGCGAGATCGGGCAAGGGTCTGGGCGCCTTCGATGCCTGACGGCGCTCGCATTTCCGGGCCACATTCCACTGCTCTGCTGACAGCTCCAAATCTCATAACGCTCGCCCGCATCGGCGCCGTTCCGTTAGCCGTCTGGCTCGTGCTGCGGCAGGATCTGTCGCTTGCCTTCTGGCTCTTTCTCGCGGCTGGCGTCTCGGATGCCATTGACGGCTGGCTGGCCCGGCGAGGGTCCGCCTCCGTCATCGGCGCGATACTCGATCCGGTGGCGGATAAGGCTCTGCTCGTCTCGATGTATGTGACGCTTGCGGCGGTCGGTGAACTGCCGCCGTGGCTCGCCATCCTCGTGGTGTTCCGCGACCTGGTGATCGTCGGCGGCATCCTGTGTCTGTCCTTTATCGGCGTCCGGGTGGCGATCAAGCCGCTCCGCATCTCGAAGTTCAACACGGTGCTGCAGATCACACTGGTTGCCTTAGTGCTGTTGATCAGCGGCTGGCATCTTGCGATCCGCGCTCTCGTGGACGCGCTGGTTGTCTGCGTCGCACTCAGTACCTGCGCTTCCGGCGCCGCCTATGTCTGGCAATGGACTGCCCGGCGGTGAGGGTGGCGAATGGCTGAGCGCATCGAACCGCCGCCGCTACCGCCGCAGGCACCAGTCGAGATGCCGGTCATCCTCGGGCGGCGGGCGACGCGAGGCCAGCGCATCGCCCTCGTCATCTGCATTCTGCTGCTCACCTGCCTCGTCTTCTACCTCTTCTCGAGCGTGCTGCTGCCCTTCGTGGCCGCGGCGGGCATCGCTTATTTCCTGGATCCGGTGGCGGTCCGCCTCAATCGCCTCGGCGTGCCGCGCTGGGTGGCGGCGCTACTGCTGGTGCTTGCCCTCATCGCCCTGACCCTCACCTTCGTGCTGCTGCTCTATCCCATCATCCTGTCGCAGCTCGGTCTGTTGTTGCAGCGGGTGCCGACCTATGTGGTCGAGGTCCAGGCCTGGGCCAACGGCACGCTGTCCCATCTGCAGGAACATCTCGGCCGCGATTTCGTGGACAGCAAGCTGCGCGAGATCGTGAGTTCGCATGCGGGCGCGATGATCCCTTATGCCGTCGGCGCGCTGACGCGGGTCATCGGCGGCGGCTTCGCCATCGTCAATGCCATCGCCCTGCTCGTCGTCACGCCGATCGTCGCCTTCTATCTGCTGCGGGACTGGCCGAGGCTGGTGGCGAGGATCGATGCGCTGCTGCCGCGTCGCTATGCCGGCGTCATCCGGCTCCAGGCGCTAGAAGTCGATCGCATCCTCTCCGCCTGGCTGCGCGGACAGCTGCTCTGCTGCCTCATGCTGGCGATCTTCTATGCCATCGGCCTCACGGCGGTCGGGCTCGATCTCGGCCTCATCGTGGGCATGACGGCGGGATTGCTGTCCTTCATTCCCTATGTCGGGACCATCACGGGCGCGGTGACCTCGATTGGTCTGGCGCTTGCCCAGTTTCCCAGCTGGAACGGCGTCTTCCTGGTTGCAGGGGTCTTCATCCTCGGGCAGATCCTGGAGGGCTACGTGATCTACCCGCGCCTCCTCGGCAACCGGGTGGAGCTGCACGATGTGCTGGTGATCTTCGCCCTGATGGCCGGCGGCGCGGCCTTCGGCTTCCTCGGCGTGCTGCTCGCGGTGCCGGTCACGGCGGCACTTGGCGTCCTGACGCGCTTCTGGCTCCGCCGCTACCTGGCGAGCCCGCTCTACCTCGATCCGCCGCCGCTCGATCGCTTCCGGCACTGACGCCGCGCTGATGCGCCAGCTCGCCTTACCCTTCGCGCATGCCCCGCGCTTTCGCGCCGAGGACTTCATCGCCGCGCCCTCCAATGCCGAGGCACGCGCATGGCTCGACCGCCGCACGAGTTGGCCGGGCGGCCGCCTCGCGATCTATGGCGACGAGGGATCCGGCAAGAGTCACCTGCTCCATCTCTGGGCAGCTCGCCAAAACGCTGTCCAGCTCAGCGGCCCAGCTCTGAGGATCCTACCCAAACCGGGCGAGACCGGCCCGCTCGTCATCGACGATGCGGATGCCGCCCCTGACGAGGCCATCCTGCTTCATCTCCTCAACCTCGCCGCTGAGGATGCTCGCCCGGTGCTCCTCGCGGGCCGCTTGGCACCCGCACATTGGCCCGTGCGCCTGCCCGATCTCGCGAGCCGCCTGCGTGCCATCTCCGCGGTACTCCTGAAACCCGCCGAGGATGATCTCCTGCAAGCGCTCCTGGCGCGGCTCCTATCGGATCGCCAATTGCTGCTGCCCGAAAGCCTCCAAGTCTGGATGCTGACCCGCCTGCCGCGCCATCCCGCCGCCTTGCGCGAGGCGGTTGCCCGGCTGGATCGACAAACCCTTGCCGAGGGCCGTCGGGTCACTCGAGCCGGCGCCGCTGCCGTACTCGCTGAAATCTGTGCGGAAAATGATGATTTCGATAACTCTCCGCCGCTACTCTCCACAAATCCGGCGAGTCTCCTGTAGGGTAAGACATGAGCTCAGTCGCCCGGCTTCCCCCCGCCGCCGAAACCGAAATCCCCGCGATCGCGCCCGACTCGCCGAGTCGCTTCATAAACCGGGAGCTGTCCTGGCTGGATTTCAACCACCGCGTGGTCGAGGAGGCCGAGAACCGCCACCACCCGCTGCTCGAACGCCTGCGCTTCATCTCGATCAGCGCCTCGAATCTCGATGAATTCTACTCGGTCCGCGTTGCCGGGCTGGTCGGCCAGGCCAAGGCCGGGGTCAACGTGCAGTCGCCCGACGGGCTGACGCCGGCCCAGCAGTTGCTCGACATCAACGCCCGCGCCCGCCGTCTCCTCGCGGACCAGCAGCACGCCTGGCGCAAGGTGCGCGACGAGCTGGCCCATGCCGGGCTCGTGGTCTGCGATGCGGATGATCTGACGGCCGCCGATCGCGAATGGCTGAGTGCCTATTTTATGGAGCGCGTTTTTCCGGTTCTGACGCCGCTCGCCATCGACCCCGCCCATCCGTTCCCCTTCGTGCCGAATATGGGTCTGGTGATGGCCCTGCTGCTCGTCTCGAATGAAGACCGCACGACGATGCGGGCGCTGATCCCGCTTCCCGCGCAGATCGAGCGCTTCGTGCGCCTGCCCTCGGAAGCGGGCAGCCCGATCCGCTTCATCATGCTCGAAGCGCTCGTCAACTTGTGCCTCCAACGGCTCTTCCCGGGCTATTCCAATGCGGGCGAGGGGCTCTTCCGAGTCATCCGCGACACTGATGTCGAGTTCGAGGAGGAAGCCGAGGACCTCGTTCTCTCCTACGAGACGGCGCTCAAGCGCCGCCGGCGCGGTGTCGCCATCAACCTCACCCTCCAAGCTTCAATGCCGGACGACCTCCGCGAGCTGGTGACCGAGGAGTTCGAGGTTCCGCCTGACGAGGTTTTCACCGAGGCCGGCATTCTCGGCGCCGTCGATCTCAAGCAGCTCATCGTCGATGACAGGCCGGACCTGCTCTTCCCGCCCTATACGCCGCGCTTCCCCGAGCGGGTGCGTGACTTCGGCGGCGACTGCTTCGCCGCCATTCGCGCCAAGGACATCATCGTCCACCACCCCTTCGAGAGCTTCGACGTGGTAGTGCAGTTCCTGCGCCAGGCGGCAGGCGACCCGAACGTGATCGCGGTGAAGCAGACGCTTTACCGCACCAGCAAGGACAGCCCCATCGTCAAGGCGCTGATCGAGGCGGCGGAGGCCGGCAAGTCGGTGACCGCCCTGGTCGAGCTGCGCGCCCGCTTCGATGAGGAGGCCAATATCCGCCTCTCGCGCTCGCTGGAGGCGGCGGGCGTCCAGGTCGTCTTCGGCTTCGCCGAACTCAAGACCCACGCCAAGATTTCGCTGGTCGTGCGGCGAGAGGGCGGTGCGGTACGCTCCTACGCGCATTTCGGTACCGGCAACTATCATCCGATCACCGCGCGCATCTACACCGACCTCAGCTTCTTCACCTCCGACCCCGACCTCACCCGCGATGCCGCCCGGTTGTTCAACTACATGACCGGCTATGCGCGGCCCGAGAATATGGACGCCATCGCCTTCAGCCCGCTGACCACGCGGCTGACGCTCGAGTCGCTCATCCGGGCGGAGATCGCCAATGCCAAGGCGGGCAAGCCATCCGGCATCTGGCTCAAGGTCAATTCGCTCGTCGATGACCGGATGATCGACCTGCTGTATGAGGCGTCGCGCGCCGGCGTCAGCGTCAAATGCGTCGTGCGCGGCATCTGCTGCCTGCGTCCGGGCGTGCCGGGCCTGTCCGAGAATATCCGGGTAAAATCGATCGTCGGGCGCTTCCTGGAGCACGCGCGGATCTGCGTCTTCGCCAATGCCCATGCCCTGCCCAGCCGCCAGGCCAAGGTCTTCATCAGCAGCGCCGACTGGATGTCCCGCAATCTCGACATGCGGGTGGAAACGCTGGTGCCGATCCGTAACGCGACAGTGCATGCCCAGGTGCTCGATCAGATCATGGTTGTGGACCTAAAGGACAATGTGCAGTCCTGGGAACTCGGCGGCGACGGGGCCTGGAGGCGTGTTCAGGGTGGACGCAAGCCGATTTCCGCTCATAACTACTTCATGACCAATCCATCCCTCTCGGGCCGCGGCTCCGCGCTGCATGGCCCCGCGATGGCGGCCACGGCGGGGCGTCGCCCGCTTCACGCATTAAGGGACTGACCGCTGACCCCGCCACGCTTCGCTGTCGTCGATCTCGGCTCCAACTCGGTCCGCCTCGTCGTCTATGAGGGTGAATCCCGCAATCCGGTCGCGATCTTCAACGAGAAGGCGGTGCTGCGCCTCGGCCGTGGTCTGCAACAGACCGGGCTGCTGAACGAGGAAGGCGTCTCCCAGGCGCTGACCGTGATGAGCCGCTACCACGCGATCGCCCGCGCCATGCATGCCGACCCCTTCGAGGTATTGGCGACCGCCGCGGTTCGGGACGCAGAAAATGGCCCCGCTTTTGTTGCTGGTCTCCAGGCCCGCATGCCGGGCGTGCCCATCCGCGTCCTGCCCGGCAAAGAGGAGGCACGGCTCTCCGCCCAGGGCGTGGTTTGCGGCATTCCGGACGCCCAAGGCATCCTGCTCGATATCGGCGGCGGTTCGCTGGAGGCGGTGCGACTAGTACGCGGCACAGTGGTACAGAGCGAAACCATGCGTCTCGGCGTCATCCGCCTCGCCGACCGCTCCGAAGGCGACCTGCTGCGGGCGCGCATCATCGTCGAGGAAGACACGGCGAAGGTGCCGTGGCTCGGCGATGGCGCGGGCGAGACGCTCTATCTCGTCGGCGGCGCCTTCCGGGCGCTCGCGCGCATCCACATGTCGCAGACGGGCTACCCGCTCAACATGATCCACCAGTATTCCATCGCACGCGAGGAGGCGCGGGATCTGGCGGGAGTGGTGGCCGGCGCCAGCCGCCGCGCGCTGGAACGGCTGCCCGGCATCGCCCGGCGGCGTATCGACGATCTGCCCTTCGCCGCCGTCGTGCTGCGCCGCCTGCTACGGGTCACGGCCGCGGCCCGCGTCGTATTCAGCGCCAATGGTCTGCGCGAGGGTTGGCTCATGGAGCGCATGCCCATCAACGTGCGCGCCGAGGATCCCCTGCTGGCCGCCGCGCGCGATATGGCGACCCGTTTCGGTCGGGACGTGAACCTGCCGCCCGCTTTGTTCGAGTGGACAGCCCGGCTAGCCCTTCGCGAGACGCCCGACCAGCGGAGACTGCGGGAAGCCGCCTGCTGGTTCTCGGACGTCGCGAGCCACGACCATCCGGAATACCGCGCCGAGCAGGCGTTCCTCCGGGTTTTGCGCCAGCCGGAAACCGGCGTCAGCCACCATGCCCGCGCCTTCCTCGCCCTGGTCATCGCCATGCGCTACGAGGCGGAGCCCGATGCCGCCTTCCTCGGCAGCGCCAGGCTGCTGCTGGATATGGCCTCCGTGCAACGCGCTGAGGTGCTCGGTGTCGCTTTGCGCCTCGCCTATACGCTTTCGGGCGGCACACCCGACCTTCTCGCCGGCACTTCGCTGGGTATCGAGGAGGGAAGACTGATCCTCGACCTCAACGAGAATGCGGGTGTTTTCGCGGGCGAGAGCGTGATCCGGCGTCTTGGCCGAGTCGCGGCGGCCCTTGGCCTCGAACCGGCCGCCCGCGTCGCGCAATGATTGCCTCGCCGGCTGCCGGGTCCCCCGGAAGCCGAGAAGTGAATTGGGGCGCCGCCGCTGGATCCGGACGTCAAGAGCCGGCAAGCCGCGCGACGGTTAACGCTCCGCCACTTCGTTGCCTGCTGGCCGCACGGCGACGCAGGTGCGGCCATAATGGTTCATTGCGTTGCAGGCGGCGCGGGCACGGACTGGGCTGACCGAGGCGATCCAGGCATGCCACTTGTGATGCCGCCCGATCTTGGCGGAAACCAGGTGAGCCGTGCCGCCGCCCGCCGCGCGGACCCCGATACGCAGCGCCGACTGCGCCAAGCCCTGGCTTGGATAGCTACCGAGATCCAGACTCCATGCTCCGGAAACGATGCGCTGGCCACTCCCGGTCTGGCTGCCGATCTGGCGCCGGCCATGCGGCAGCATGGCGGTCACCGGCACGATAGGACCGCTGCCCGCTACCCGCTGGGCGCGGCGGACCGCGGCATTGGCGGCCATGGCGGATAGGCCAGCCGATGGACCGAGCTCCGTGGCGAAGCCGTCATCCAGCATGCCGGTCATCTGGTGATCGCGAAAGCCGTTGGAGGGCGCCGCCATGACGACCCCAATCAGCCGCACACCGCTCCGCTGGGCGCTTGTCACAAGGTTATGGCCGGCGGCATTGGTGAAGCCGGTCTTCAGGCCGTCCGCGCCCGGATAATATTTCAGGAGGTTGTCATGGTTGAAGACGACCCGGCCGCGAAATAGAAAGCTCGGCGCCGAGAAGTAATGGTAGTCGTCCGGGAAATCCTGGATCAGACGCCGGGCCAATACAGACATGTCCCGGGCCGTCGAGATCTGTGCTGGGTCTGGCAGGCCGGAAGCGTTGCGAAACACGCTGCTGTTCATGCCGAGTGAATGGGCCTTCAGTGTCATGAGAGCGCCGAACCGTGTCTCATCGCCGCCCGCAAGGAACTCTCCCGCAGCCGTCGCCGCGTCATTGGCAGAGAGTGTGACCATGCCGAGGATCGCCTCTTCCACCGAAAGTCGCGAGCCTGGCCTCATGCCAAGCTTCACCGGCTGAACCGAGGCGGCATGGGCGGAGACCGGCATCATCTCGTCGAAGCTGATGCGGTGATCCCGAATCGCCTCGAACAGCATGTAGAGTGTCATCAGCTTGGTCAGGCTGGCCGGATAGCGCGGCGCGTCCGCCTGTTGCTGGAAGAGCGTTTGCCCGCTCCGCGCATCGACGAGGACGGACGCCATGGGCGGTAGTTCATCGGCTCGCGCTGCGGCTTTGCCCATCACGCTGAGCACGGCCAGGCTGGCAATGAGCCTGAAAATCACCCGGATCGGGGAGCGTCGCCGCGGCTGATCGGCAGAATCGCTGGCTGCCGTCATGCTCTGCCGTCCTCCATCACGTCGATCCTCTGTTTCGGCCGGCGCGGGAGCCGCTCACTGCCGCGAGAGGTTTGAAGCAAATCTACCGGAATTGCAATCAGTTGGAGGATGGACCTCACAAGCTTCCTATGACCTTGGCGGAGATAGGAAAATTAAATTTATTGTGCAGCGCACAATTTCTCTTGAGTTAGCGGTGTTAGCTCTGTAAACGCGGTTTTGCTGCACCGCAACACGACGTCTCGCTGGCCTTTGCCACCGGACAAACCAAGGCGGGGCAACGCATTAGCAGAGCGCTCGGAAACCGGGTACTCGAATGAAACGAAACGGAGGGGCCAGCCTATGGCAGACGAAGTGAAGAGCGCTATCGAAAAGAACACCGAAACCGCGAAGACGGTGACGGCGAAGGCTGTTGAGCAGACGAAAGCCGTGGTCGAGCAGACCAAGGCCGCCGCCGATCGCAGCTTCGACAACACGGTCGCGGCCGTCAAGGACGGCATGACCAAAGCCGCTTCGGGTTTCGAAGCATCGCAGGACCGCTATAAGGAAGGGCTTGAAAAGGCAATGAAGTCAGCTGAAGAAGTCGTCGCGTTCAACCAGGGCAACGTCGAGGCCTTCATCAAGTCGGGCCAGATTCTGATGGCCGGCCTGCAGGACCTTTCGCGCCAGATCGCCGAGTCGATGAAGGCGAGCTACGAAGAGTCTGTGAACAACGCCAAGGCGTTGACCTCGGTGAAGTCGCTCAAGGAAGCGATGGACCTCAATGTTGGCCTCGTTCGCACCGCGATCGAGAAGAGCGTGAGCGAGTCCGGCCGCTACACCGACGCTTCAATTAAGCTCGCCGAGCAGGCCATGGCGCCGCTGACGAGCCGCGTGACCGTTGCCGTCGACAAGCTTGGTAAGGCCGCCTAATTCCGCCTCGCCGAGACGAATTGGAGGGCCCGGGTGGAAACGCCCGGGCCCTTTTGCGTTCCCCGGGAGTAATCGCCCGGTGACACAAGGGGGCCTAGACTTCACAGCCGCGTCATGAACTGCGGGCTGCCCCGTTGAAAGCAGATGCGCGGTGGCTCTTTTCTGCGCAGAATGGATTGCCCACATAGGGCCTGTCAGGGTCGGAAGAGCGACGCTGCAATCTTGGACTTCCTGTCTCTTCGCCCATGCCCCTATGCTGAGTCTCGAACGGAGGCGGTTGGGCAGCCGCCTGGATCAATAAGGCAGATTGGCGCGGCCCGTCAGGTTCGCCCGGTCACCCAGAGGAAGTGCGATAGGCGCGATGAGCGATAGCGGCAGGCGCAACGGCGACCAGGATACTCCGAACGTCGGAACCGTGGTGAAGACGCGCGCGAAAACGCGCAAGCCCACCATGTACAAGGTCCTGATGCTAAATGACGACTACACGCCGATGGAATTCGTGGTCCATATCCTGGAGCGCTTCTTCCAGAAGTCACGGGACGAGGCGACGCGAATCATGATGCATGTCCACCGGCGGGGTGTCGGGGTCTGCGGCATTTTCACCTACGAAGTCGCGGAAACCAAGGTAACGCAGGTGATGGATCTCGCTCGGCAAAACCAGCATCCGCTCCAATGCACCATTGAGAAAGAGTGAATTGGTCAAAAAAGAATTAGGTGAGGAGGCGAAAAAGAGTGAGCCTGAGCAAAAGTTAATCTCTGCATCTGAACTCATGGTGCAGGATGATGACTCAATACGAGCCGCAGCCGCGGCGCGAAGGCGAATAGGAGACTGGCTACCCCTGGGCGGGCCTCGATCGACGGTGTGTCGGTGGCGTGCGTCGACAGGGGCGAAGTGAAGGAGCGTCGGACTGATGTTGTCACGTAATCTCGAACAGACCCTGCACCGCGCGCTCTCACTGGCTAGCGATCGGAAGCACGAATACGCGACCCTTGAGCATCTCTTGCTCGGACTCGCGGAAGACACGGATGCCGCCACGGTGTTGCGCGCCTGCGGCGTCGATCTCGATAAGCTGCGCGCCGACCTGACCGAATTCCTCGACAAGGATCTCGCCGGGCTGGCGACGGACCGGCCGGGCGACCCGAAACCCACGGCGGGCTTCCAGCGCGTGGTCCAGCGGGCCGCGATCCATGTTCAGTCCTCAGGACGGGATGAGGTGACGGGCGCTAATGTTCTCGTCGCGCTGTTCAGCGAGCGGGAAAGCCATGCGGTGTATTTCCTGCAATTGCAGGACATGACCAGGCTCGATGCCGTCAACTTTATCAGCCACGGCATCGCCAAGGCGCCGGGCAAATCCGCGCCTCGGGCGGATAAGGCATCCTCGTCCCAGGACTCGTCGGAGCAGGAGGAGAAGACGAACCGTCGCGGCCAGGACGCGCTGTCCAATTACTGCGTCAATCTCAACAAGAAGGCGCAGAACGGCAAGATAGACCCGCTGATCGGCCGCGAGAGCGAGATCGAGCGGACTATCCAGATCCTCTGCCGCCGCACGAAGAACAATCCGCTTTATGTCGGTGATCCCGGCGTCGGCAAGACTGCCATCGCCGAAGGGCTCGCCAAGCGGATCGTCGAGGGCGACGTGCCGGAAGTTCTGGCGAAATCGACGATCTACGCGCTCGACATGGGCGCGCTGCTCGCCGGCACCCGCTATCGTGGCGATTTCGAGGAGCGGCTGAAGGCCGTTGTGACGGAGCTGGAGGCACAGGCGGCCGCCGTGCTGTTCATCGACGAGATCCATACCGTCATCGGCGCCGGGGCGACCAGCGGCGGGGCGATGGATGCCTCCAACCTGCTGAAGCCTGCGCTTGCCTCGGGCACCCTGCGCTGCATCGGCAGCACGACCTATAAGGAGTTCCGCAACTACTTCGAGAAGGATCGGGCGCTAGTGCGCCGGTTCCAGAAGATCGACGTGGCGGAGCCCAGCACCGAGGATGCCTTCCGCATTCTGCGTGGCCTGAAGCCGGTCTACGAGAAGCACCACAAGGTTCGCTACACGGATGAGGCCATCCGCGGCGCGGTGGATCTCTCGGCGAAATACATCCACGACCGCAAGCTGCCCGACAAGGCGATCGACGTGATCGACGAGGTGGGCGCGAGCCGGATGCTGCTCCCCGAGCATAAGCGCCGGAAGACCGTGACCTTGCGGGACGTCGAGGAGATCGTCGCCAAGATCGCCCGCATCCCCCCAAAATCCGTTTCGGCTGACGACAAGGAGACGCTTCGCAATCTGGAGCGTGACGTGCGCTCGATGGTCTTCGGCCAGGACAAGGCGATCGAGTCGCTGGCCGCCGCCATCAAGCTCAGCCGTGCCGGGTTGCGGGATCAGGAGAAGCCGATCGGCAGCTACCTGTTCAGCGGCCCCACCGGCGTCGGCAAGACCGAAGTCGCGCGGCAATTGGCGAGTGTCCTGGGCATCGAGCTCGTTCGCTTCGATATGAGCGAATACATGGAGCGGCACTCCATCTCGCGCCTGATCGGTGCGCCGCCGGGCTATGTGGGCTTCGACCAGGGCGGCATGCTGACCGACTCCATCGACCAGCACCCGCATTCCGTGCTGCTGCTGGACGAGATCGAGAAGGCGCATCCGGATCTTTACAACATCCTGCTGCAGGTCATGGACCACGGGAAACTCACCGACCACAACGGCAAGACGGTCGATTTCCGTAACGTGATCCTGATCATGACGACCAATGCCGGCGCCGCCGATATGGCGAAACCCGCCATTGGCTTTGAGCGGGAAGCGCGGATCGGCGAGGACGAGGATGCGATCAAGCGTATGTTCTCGCCGGAATTCCGCAACCGCCTGGACGCGGTGATCGCCTTCGCGGGGCTTACGCCGGAAGTGGTGGCGCGCGTCGTCGAGAAGTTCGTCATGCAGCTCGAGGCCCAGCTCGCCGACCGCAACGTGACGATCGAACTGTCCTCGGCGGCCAAGGAGTGGTTGTCGGAGCGCGGCTATGACAGGCTCTATGGCGCGAGACCGCTGGCGCGGGTCATCCAGGAATACGTCAAGAAGCCACTCGCCGAGGAGCTGCTCTTCGGACGCCTGGTGAAGGGCGGCGCGGTCAAGGTCGGCATGAAGGACGGCGCGCTCGACTTCGAAGTCACCGAGGCAGCGGCGCCAGCCGCGGTGTCTCGGCCGGGTGGCGGAGACGAGAGCGGGACGGAGAAGGAGCCGGAGGAGGTGGAGTAATTCCTCCACCATCTGGCGTGAACTTTGGGCGGTGCCGTAGGGCGCCGCCCTTTTCGTATCGGCGGCGTCCTGGGAGCGTCGAATGTGTAGGGTTCGTCTCAGCGCGGTTCTGCAGGACCCGAGCTTCAATAAAAATTCAGCATTGCGTCGCAAGATAAGCGCCGCTCCGAATCTACTTTCACGGGATGAAAATGGTCATCGAGATCCAGGGGGCATTCGGTCGCGCGCAAGACAACAGCGACCACACAGCAGCAGGGGCGGCTAGCGAGTGGTCCGCGATATACAGCGATCCTCCGCCACCTCATCCGAGCCACGATTTTGCACCGCCGCCCTATTTCGCCAAGACTCACGCAGTACCGCGCTCCTTTCGCCCGGGAGCGCCGGTGAGAATGCCTCCGTCACCTCCGGATTACAGCCTGCAACCTTGTAATTTCAGCCAGAGCCCGCCCGACGCCGAAACCTGGTGGTCGAAGCTGTTCTGCGGCTGTCTCCGTCCCGTCTACGACTGACGGCCGACGCTAGCTGAACCGCCACATCGTGGTCGCGGCAATGAAATCGCGAACCGGCCTAGCCCGCCGAGGCAACCTTCATCCGCGACGGCGCCGCTACATTGGCGATGACCTCACCGAATGGCCCGGCGTTACGTGCCGCGCCGAGGTCGTTGCCGGTCGTCTTCTTCAACGGCAACAACGGGAAGACCAGCTCGGCGAAGCGGTAGCATTCCTCGAGATGCGGATAGCCCGACAGGATGAAGCGGTCGATGCCGAGCGCCATGTATTCCTTCATCCGATCCGCGACCTGTTGCGGATTGCCGACCAGCGCCGTACCAGCGCCGCCCCGTACCAGACCCACGCCCGCCCATAGATTGGGGCTCACCGTCAGCTTGTCCTTGCGGCCGCCATGCAGCGCGCTCATTCGCTGCTGCCCGACCGAATCGAACCGCGAGAAGGCCTTCTGCGCCGTCGCGATCGCCTCGTCATCGACATGCTTGATGAGCGAGTCGGCCGCAGCCCAGGCCTCTTCCTCGGTCTCGCGCACAATTACATGCAGCCGGATGCCGTAGCTGAAGGTCCGGCCCTCTTTGGCGGCCGCGGCGCGGGCGGAAGCGATCTTCTCCGCCACATCGGCCGGCGGCTCGCCCCAGGTCAAATAGACGTCGGCATGTTTGGCCGCTACCACCTGGCCATCGGCCGAAGACCCGCCGAAATACAAGGGCGGATGTGGCGCCTGCACCGGCGGATAGAGCAGCTTCGCGCCCTCCACCGTGATGTGCTTGCCTTTGAAATCGAAGGTCTCGCCAGCCAGCATCCGGCGCCAGACTTCCAGATATTCGTCCGTCGCCTCGTAACGCTCGCCATGGCCGAACCACACGCCGTCGCCATGCATCTCGAAGGGATCACCGCCAGCCACGACATTGACCAGCAGCCGCCCGCCGGACAGGCGGTCCAGTGTTGCCGCCATGCGAGCCGTCATGGAGGGTTCGGAAAGGCCGGGCCGCACCGCTACCAGGAAGCGCAGCCGCTGGGTCAGCGGCACCATCGCTGAGGCGACGACCCAGCTATCCTCGCAGGAACGCCCCGTCGGCAGCAGCACGCCAAAGTAACCCAGCTCATCGGCGGCTTTCGCGATCTGGCTGAGATAGCCGAGCGTCACATGCCGCGCGCCGACCTCGCTCGCGAGGTATCGGCCGTCGCCATGCGTCGGCAGAAACCACAACACATCGGTCTCGGTGGCCGCCGGCACGCCCGAGATTCCAGTCACCGAACCGTCCATTGTGAATTGCGCTCCACAGCCTGCATTCGACCGAGGGATATAGGATCGTTCAGCGGGGAAGAGAAGTATTTCCGCTATTCAACGAGACGCCGAGGTGATTTGCGCGCCACGCTTAAGGCCAAGTCCGAGTTGCACCCAGGCAAAACCGTGGAACACCAATTCGACCGCGATCAGTGTTCCGACGGCCCAGAGTCCGGACCAGGGCAGCGAGGCATAAAGCAGTACGCCAACGACGAGACTCACCAATCCGCTCAGAACCACGAGCCACCACCCCGCCATGTGGCGATGCGTCGCCGCCATGATCAAGCGCGATATACCGGCGATGACCAGGATGACCGAAATGATCGAGGTGAGGATTACCGAGCCTCGCACCGGCTCCTCCATCAGCAACACGCCGCCCGCCATATAAAGGATGCCAAGCAGGAGGTTGAGCAGGAAGCCGCTCCAGCCGCGTACAGCGAAGGCGTGGACGAATTGCAAGACGCCGCCGATCAGCAGCAGCGCGCCGATCACGATCGTCCCGGCGATGCTGGCCGCCACCACATCGATCCAGGCCAGGATACCGATGATGATCTGCAGCACGCCGAGGCCGACGAACCAGCCCCAGCGATGGCTCGGCAATCTACCGGCAAGGTTGAGGGAAGGCGCTAAAGGAGATCCGGACATGGGCAATCCTCATTCTGACGGCGGCGCGAAGGGCAGAAGGGCCGCCGCACGCCGTTATGTTGAGGAGCGTGTTATTGCAATGAGCCCCATCGCGCTACCGCGGGCTCTGCCTCGGCCCATTTCCACCCGCCCGACTGGTGGCAGGCTGTCGTGACGTAGCGCGGGTCGTCGGGCTGCGGCGCCTTCTTTCGCGCGACCGAGAAGACCAGCTCCTTGCAATCGGCGAGCGCCGTGTCGATCACTCGCGTGACCTGCACCTCGCCATGTTCGTCGCCGATGGGAATGTCGTGCTGAATTTCCCAAGGCTGCACGACGCCGGGCGGGAGCGGCCCGATGACGGCCGCGATGGCATTCTGCTCGGCCTGCTGGCGCTTGCGCATGACGTAGCTCACGGCTGTATCGGTCGCCGCTCGCACGCCGACGGCGACCGCATAGCCAACCAGCGGGTTCATGCTGACCGAGCCGGTCGCCGCGCCGGCAACGGCACCGGCGATGCCGCCAGCGGCGCTGCAGCCCGTCAGGAGAATGAGCGCCCCGAGGCCGCAGGCCGCAGGCGTCAGGCGCTTCACTGCAGGGCGCCCCACCGTTCGGTGGCGGGTTCGGCGGAGGCCCATTTCCAGGTCTCGCCGTCCCGGCAGACGGTCGCGGTATAGAAGGCCCGGACGAGCTGAGCCTTCTGGGTGGTATCGACGGAGAAGACGATCTCACGGCAAGCGAGCGTTGGCGTGCCGATCTCCCGGCTCACCACCACCTGGCCTTTCTCGTCAGCCTCCAGCGGCACAACATGCGTGACCGACCACGAGCCCACGGTGCCGGGCACGAGCCCTCCGGCGATCGCCGCGATCTCGTTCTGCTCTTTGCGATGAACCGCCCGCGCCTCGGCCTGAACACCGGTCTGGGCGACAGCCTGCACGCCGAGACCGATAGCCGTGGTGACGGTCGGATTATCCGTGATCGCGCGGGAGATGGCGGCGCCGCCGACACCGGCGGCGGCTGAGGCGCTCTCCCCGACCAGTGCATTGCAACCGCTCAGCGGCACGATCGCGGCCAGGAGGAGGCAGGCGAGGAGACGCGGATCGCTGTTTCGCACCAGCTCTTTCTTTCGCGTAGCGCCGCCTGCGCGGCCCGGCTCAGTCGGCGCGGTCGCGCCTGCCTAAGTTTTGGAGAAAGATTCCAGCAGGCGCAATGGAGTATTGCCCAATGTTACGCAGGACGTACGACCGCGCGGCTCCTCCGGCGCGTATTCACGTCATCCACTTTGCTTTCGCGGGATGAAGTCCGGGGAGGCCGCAGCGAGCCTCCCCGTCGCAACCCTATCGAGATTGCTGGATGCCGGAGAGCACCCAGTGGCTGTTGCGGGCCCGCAGGAAGGTCCAGACCTCGGTCGCCAGACTGCGCGTCGTCGTACTGCCATCGACCACTTGGCCCCGGGCATCCTGCGTGACATCCAGCATGGAGAAACGGATCGCCACGGTGCCGTAGTCCATGCCGTTTTCGGTCCAGGCTTCGGACAGCTCCATGCCTTCGATTCGGATGTCGGAGATGCGGTTACGCAGGCCCTGTCGCTGCAGGTTGGTCAGCTGCTCGCGGAAGTAGCCCACCATCTCCGGCGTCGCGGCGCGGCCGATGGCGTTGAGGTCCTGGTTGTCCCAGGCCTGCTGCGTGTAGAGAAAGCATTGCTCGAAGGCGCGGAAATCCTCCGGCGACAGTTGCAGCGGCGCACTCCCTCCCGCGCCGCCGCCCATGCCGCCCGCGATCCCGCCCCAGCCTGAGCCTTGATTTGCAGGCCCCCGGCTGAACGCGGGGCTCGCCCCGGCCATTCCCCCGCGACCGCTGAAGAACCGGCGAAACAGCCAGCGTACGATGAAGAACAGGATGATCAGCTGCAGCAGCACACCGAACATGCCGCCGAAGCCGTAGCCTGGATGGAAGAAGCCGTGCCCAAAGAGCATTCCGCCGATACCAGCGCCGACCAGGCCGCCGAGCAAGCCGGTGGCGAAGGGATGCCGGCTGAACATCGACCCGCCAAGGCCGGCACCGGCGCCATAGCCGTTCTGGTTGTAGCCGCCAGCCGGCGCCTGGCTGCGCTGGAAGGGCTGCGCCGAGTTGGGCGAAAGCCGTGTCGAGGGTGAGGCGAAGTAGCTATGGCTGCCACGGCTGCCGAAGGAATGGCCGCCGCCAAGACGCGCATCGGCGTCTGGCACCAGAAGCGCGCCCATCAGCGGTAGAAGGGCAGCGAACAAAATCAGGAAGCGGCGCATGACGCGCTTGATCTCCTAAGGGGTGGAGATGACGATATGGTGATGGGGCGGCGAAAATCAGGCGCCCGCCATCGTCATCCCATCGATGCGAATTGTCGGTGCATCGGTGCCGCGTTTGAACTCGAGGTCATTCGCGGGTCGCATCCCCGCGAACATCTCGATGAGATTGCCGGCGATGGTGATCTCCGCGACCGGCTCGGTGATGGCGCCATTGCGGATCATGAACCCGGCCGCGCCGCGGCTGTAGTCGCCGGTTGTGGGATTGATGCCGGAGCCGATCAGCTCGGTGAGATATAAACCTTCGGTTATATCCGCCATCAGCTCGGCAGGCGTGACCTGTCCCGGTGCGAGATAAAGGTTGGTCATCGAGGGGCTCGGCGGCCCGGAGGTACCACGCGAGGCATGACCGGTCGTCGTGAGGCCAAGCTGGCGCGCGCTGCGGATATCCAGCACCCAGCTCGTCAGAATGCCATCGGCGATGAAGTCCCGCGCCATCGTTGGCTGGCCTTCGCCATCGAAGAGGCGTGATCGCAGGGAGCGGCGGCGGCGCGGATCGTCCCTGATGGTGATGCCCGGAGCGAATATGCGCTGCCCCATGCGATCCTTAAGAAAGCTCACGCCGCGCGCGACGCTGCTACCATTGATCGCCCCAGCCATATGGCCGAGCAGACTGCCCGAGACGCGCGGGTCGTACACCACGGGCAGTTTCGCGGTTTTGGGGCGTCCAGGATACATCCGCGCCAAAGCCCGCTCGGCGGCGGAATGCCCGATCTCGGAAGGTTTCGCGAGGTCATCGGCATGCACCATGCTCGAGTAGTCGTAATCGCGCTGCATATCGACGCCGGCGCCCGCAATGGCCGTGGCGGAGATGCTGTAGGTCGTGCGCGTGTTGCTTCCGACAAAGCCGCGGCTGGTCATGAGGATGGACAGACCGCGCGCGAAATTAGCGTCACCGCCCTCGCTATTGGTGATTCCCGGCACTGAGCGCGCGGCATCTTCCGCCTCTGCCGCCCAGCCTTGGAGCACGGCGACGTCGGGCTCGAAAGGGTCATCGAGATCGAGGTCATCGGCTGGAACCGGATGAACTTCGCCCAGGCTCGCCAGCGGATCAGGGGGCACCACTCGCGCCATCGCGACCGCGCGGTCCGCCATATCGGCGAAAGACGCCGGGTCCATCGCAGAGGCGGAGACGATCGCCGAACGCTCGCCAAGGAAGACGCGGAGGCCGAGATCGCGGCCCTCTTGCCGCTCCACATGTTCCGTCTTGCCGAGGCGGCACGCGACCGAAAGGGATGTGCCGGAAAACAAAATCGCGTCCGCCGCATCGGCCCCAGCGCGCTTGGCCTCGGCCAGCAACGCGCCGAGCCGGTCGGTCAGGGCAGCAACGCCAGCGTCGCTCGTGAGGGTCTCGCTCATGCCGCCAAGGTCTCCGTGATACTGGGGAGCGCGGGTACCTTATCGGCCGGACCCATAACGGCGAGTGTCGGGGTAGCCCGGAAAAGGCGCGACGCGGTGCGGCAGACGTCATCGATCGTCACCGCCTCGATCTTGGCGACCATCTCAGACACCGGCATCATGCGGCCAAGGATCTGGATCTGCCGGGCGAGCTGCTCGCACCGGCTGCCGGTGCTTTCGAGCGACATGAGGATGCTCGACTTCGCCTGCGCCCGCGCCCGCGCCAATTCGACCTCGGTCACGTCATGCTGCACGCGGCGCAGTTCCTCCAGCGTGACGGGCATGAGTTCCTCCGCCTCGCTCTCGCCGGTGCCGGCATAGATGCCGAACAGGCCGGAATCCATCGCGGGCGCGGTGAAGGAATAGATCGAATAGACCAGCCCGCGCCGCTCACGCACCTCCTGGAACAGCCGCGAGGACATGCCGCCGCCGAGCAAGGTGGACAACATCATCGATGGGTAGAAGTCGGGGTCGCTGTAGGAGACCGAGGGAAAGCCGAGCACGATATGGACCTGGTCCAGATCCCGCGCCTCGCGGAATTCGCCGCCCCGATAGGCAGCGGCGTGCGGCATGTCAGGCGAACTGGTGGGCAAATCCGCGAAGTGCTTCGCGGCGAGCCGCACGACCTCCTCGTGCTTGAGGTTGCCGGCGGCGGCCAGCACCACGTTCCGCGTTCCATAATGGGCGCGCATATAGTTGGTCAGCGCATGGCGCGGCAGCGAACGGATGACGCCCTCTGTCCCCAGCACCGGACGGCCCATGGCCTGGCCGGGATAGGCGGTCTCCTGGAAGTGGTCGAAGATGATGTCGTCGGGCGTGTCGTTGGCCTGGCCGATCTCCTGCAGGATCACGCCGCGCTCGCGTTCCAGCTCCTCCGGCTCGAAGCTGCTATGGGTCAGGATATCGCCGATGATATCGGCACCCAGCGCCAGGTCTTCCTTGAGGAGCTTGACGTAATAGGCGGTCTGCTCGCGGGCGGTATAGGCGTTGATATGGCCGCCGACCGCCTCGATCTCCTCGGCGATATGCGCGGCGGTGCGGCTCTCCGTGCCCTTGAATGCCATGTGTTCGAGGAAATGGGAGACGCCATTCTCCTCGGCCTGCTCGTGCCGCGTGCCGGCCGCGACATAGGCCCCGAGCGAGACCGTTTCGACCCGTGTCATCTCCTCCGTCACCACCGTGAG
The DNA here is from genome assembly GCF_009766125.1 of Acidisoma sp. S159. Taxonomy (NCBI): domain Bacteria; kingdom Pseudomonadati; phylum Pseudomonadota; class Alphaproteobacteria; order Acetobacterales; family Acidocellaceae; genus Acidisoma; species Acidisoma sp. S159. Next base: position 63,955 of record NZ_LMUG01000032.1, on the reverse strand, counting down.
GCCGGAGGGCAGGGTTTCGACCCGGATGGCATCGCTCATGCGGCGGTTTCCTGTGTCTGTTGGGCGGGTGGCTGATTGGACTGGGCGAAGGCGCGGATGAGGCTCTCCACCGCGCCGATATCATTGGCGGCACGCGAGAAGCGCTCGGTGCCACTCATGAGATGGGCGAGGCGCGGCGGCAGAGGAGGGCGGATTCCGGTGGCCTGCTCTACCGCATCCGGGAACTTTGCCGGATGCGCGGTTGCCATGGCGATGATGGGCACGGGCTCAGGGAGGCTCGCCGCGCGGGCGGCGGCGATGCCGATGGCGGTATGGGGGTCCGCGAGATAGCCGCTCGCCGCATGGATGCGCCGGATTTCCGCGGCTGTTGCGGCATCGTCGAGAGCAAAACCCTGTAACAGCGCGGTAGCCTCACGCCAGGCCGCCTCGGGCACCGGCATGCGGCCGGTGGCGCGGAAGTCGCGCATGGTGGCGGCCGTTGCCTGGGCATCGCGGCCGAGCAGTTCGAAGAGCAGCCGCTCGAAATTGGAGCTGACCTGAATGTCCATGCTCGGCGACAGGCTGGGCTCGACCCCTCGCGCCGACATGTCATTCGCGGCGAGGAAGCGCGCCAGGATGTCGTTGCGGTTGGAGCCGATAATGAGCCGCTCGACCGGCAGCCCCATCCGCCGAGCCGCCCAGGCGGCGAGGACATTGCCGAAATTGCCCGTCGGGACCGCAAAGGCCACCGGCCGGTCCGGCGCGCCGAGCGCCAGGGCGGCTGCCACGTAATAGGGAATCTGCGCCGCGATCCGCGCCCAGTTGATCGAATTCACCGCCGAGAGATGCATGTCCGTGCGGAAGGCCGTGTCCGCGAACAGCGCCTTCACCATGTCCTGGCAGTCGTCGAAGGTGCCGGCCACCGCGATATTGCAGACATTGGCGGCATGCACAGTCGTCATCTGACGCCGCTGCACCTCGCTGGTGCGGCCCTCGGGGTGAAGGATGGCGATCTTGATCCGCGCGCGGTCCCGGCAAGCCTCGATCGCCGCCGATCCGGTATCGCCGGAGGTCGCGCCGACGATGGTGATCCGCTCGTCCCGCTCGGCCAGCACATGCTCGAAGAGCTGCCCGAGCAGCTGGAGCGCCATGTCCTTGAAGGCGAGGGTGGGGCCGTGGAACAGCTCCTGCACCCAGAGCCCGTCCTCAAGCTGAATCAGCGGCACGGTCGCCGGATGGTCGAAGCCGGCATAGGCGCGGCGGCAGAGGGTCAGCAGCGTCTCGAAGGAGAGCGTTTCGCCCAGGAAGGGATGGATGACGCGGGCGGAAAGCTCAGCATAGGGCAGCCCACGCATCGCACGCCACTCCGCGGCGGAGCGTTCCGGCCAGGTTTCGGGCATGAACAGCCCGCCATCCTCGGCGAGGCCAGCCAGCAGCACGCCGCCAAAGTCACGAGGGGGCGCCTCGCCGCGGGTCGAGATATAGCGCATCGGACGGAGCTATCCCAAGACCGCCTGAACCGCCAGCGGGAAGGCGGCATGGCGGGGGCGATTGTGTGTCTTCGGGTCGTATCGGGAAGTTCCACGGTCCGCACTCGAGTGACCGGCACGTTTTGTCCGCCGGAGCTTCAGCGCCGATCAACCTCCCGGCAGCGAGATGCGCATTGCTGAAAAACCACTTCGAGGGTCCACCATGATCCCATTCGAACTGCTGTCGGCTGCAGCCGGGCTTCTGCCAAACTCGGTGAGAGGGCGTTGCGACCTTTCCCAATTCGCGTAACTGGCCGCTATCGCCAAGACACCGGCATCCTTGGCGCACCGCCGCATACTGGGATCCAGGCACCGCGCGACGCTATTGGGCGAGGCATAATGCCGTTCGGGCACGCCGCTAGCTCCAAAGGCTTGAACGTCATCAGAATTTTCCTCCGCCCACCGCCCGATTTAACGCTCGCAAGAGTGTTAACGTGCAAACTGCACCGGCATGCGGTTGGGACCATCGGTGATCAGGCAGGCCACGCCTATCGCCTATTCAAACCAGCATGCAGAGGCTTGCAGCTGACAAGGTGTGCCGCGATGGTCGCAATAGTTACTCGGCAAGACCCCGCGTCATGGGTGGGACACTCCAAGGTCGCGCAAAATGCCGGAGCGTTCCAGCATGCTTTGCAAGTTCGTAGACCAGCGGCACAGGTGAGGCACGCCCCCGAAACTACCACGGTCGCCGCCCGCCATCACATGGGCTACGGCGACGGCCGCTATCCTGACCAGCAGGATCGCGCCTTTTGGGGAACCAGCTCCCACATAGCCGACGCCAGAACGGCTAGAGAATTGCTGTGCCGAGCCGTGAAAGACATCGACGACGCGACACAGCACTATATTGAAGGCGGTTCGACACTAAGCGCCGCCATCCTCACACCGGATCATAAGCTGACAACCCTGCAGATCGGCGACAGCCCCTTGGGTTACGTCTTGGTCAATAGAAGGACCGGAAAAGCCGACCTGCGCGATCTGACCGAAGACCAGAGTCCAGACGCACCGGCTGAGCTCGCGAGGATCAAGAGGCGGGGCGGTAAGGTCGAGCACGGCCGCCAGGTCAATGGTAACGCGGATCTTGCACTTGCTCGGAGCTTCGGCGACCGTGAGTTCGTCGGCATTACCGCCAAACCAACCATCCAGACGCTCGATCTGAATCAGGTTCTTGCCAATCCCGATATCGACGTCTTTGTGTTCTGTGCCAGCGACGGCCTGATTGAATGCAACGACACAAAAGATTTCGAGGCCGAGTTCAAGCCGGGAGACAAGTCCGCGGATATCGCGAGACGCTGTATAGACCGCGCCCTCAAGAGCGCGGAGAAGGCGGGGGTGAAAAAGGGCGACAATATCTCCGTCTCCATCGCTCGGCTGAAACGAGATTCCAAGGTCGCCACCTACATTGGCGTGGCCGACGGCCATGGCGAAAACGCCGCCGAGGTGGCGGCCACGGTGCGGTCCGGCATCCACCATGCGCTTCATGCGCGCGAGACCGAGTCTGGGACGAGCCGGCGACATCATGCCTCAGCAAGGCCTCGGCTGGCAGCGCCTGAGCAATTGGCTGCGGCAGCAACATCTGCTGGCGAGCAGACAACAGGTGTTACAGGTTGAGCTGATCGTTAGAGGCGGCTGTGAAGCAGCCTTGAGCCCCGTTGGCTCAGCGGCACCGAGGCCACGAATGGAGCGACCAAAAGTCGATCAAGAGATTGAAGTGTTCTGCGATGGAAGTGTGACGTTGCCAGCACGATACGACGTTCGCGGATAGCCCATTGCGATGCTAGTGTTGAGAGATGCCGCAGCGGGCGCCGGTGTCTAGCCTCATGACAGCTTCATCGACGCTCCGGAGCGAGGCGTCTATCGCCGGTAAGGCGAAGGCAGCAGCGCGCGCACCGGCAGCTTGATGGGCGCCAGCAGCCCCGGCAGGATCACCCGCGCTTCCGGGTCATAGTCCAGGATCATCTCCCGGCACGCGCCACAGGGCGAGACTATGGCGAGGCTCTGGTCGTCCTCTCCTGGCTTCGGATGGCGGATCGCGACTGCCGTCTCGATCGTTCCGTCGCCTTCGAGAATGGCACGACCGAGAGCCACGGCTTCAGCGCAGACCTGCAGCCGGCCGACCGTCGCGCCTAGATGAATACCCGTCCAGACACGTCCGTCCCGCCCGCGCAGCGCGGCCGAGACCATGTGCCAGAAGGGCCGGTAATGCCGCGCGAGCGTCTCCCGCGCGGCCGCGATCAGTTCGTCATCCGCCTCGGTAAGCGGTTCGGCGGGGTCCAAGGCCCCGGCATCCACGTCATTCGGCAGCCTCAGCTTCCTCCTCGGATGTCGGCTCGGCCATCATGGCATTGACCAGGATGCCTGACTGATCCCGCAGCTTATGCTCCAGCGCCTCGGCCATCTCAGGATGGTCGGTCATGAACTGCTTGGCATTCGCGCGCCCCTGGCCGATGCGCTGGCTGTCGAAGCTGAACCAGGCGCCCGACTTTTCCACCAAACCGCCCTTCACGCCAAGGTCGATCAGCTCGCCCATCTTGCTGATGCCCTCGCCATACATGATGTCGAACTCGACCTGACGGAACGGCGGGGCGAGCTTGTTCTTCACCACCTTCACGCGCGTCTGGTTGCCGACGACCTCTTCCTTGTCTTTGATCTGGCCGATGCGGCGGATGTCGAGGCGGATGGAGGCATAGAATTTCAGCGCGTTGCCGCCCGTCGTCGTCTCCGGATTGCCGAACATCACGCCGATCTTGAGGCGGATCTGGTTGAGGAAGATCAGCATGGTCTTGGATTTCGACACCGAGCCGGTCAGCTTGCGCAACGCCTGGCTCATTAGCCGTGCATGCAGCCCGACATGGCTGTCGCCCATCTCGCCTTCGAGTTCGGCGCGGGGCACCAGAGCAGCGACGCTATCGACCACCAGCACGTCCACCGCGCCCGAGCGCACCAGCGTATCGGCGATTTCGAGCGCCTGCTCGCCGGCATCCGGCTGGCTGATCAGCAGGTTGTCGACATCCACGCCCAGCTTGCGGGCATAGAGCGGGTCGAGCGCATGTTCGGCGTCGATAAAGGCGCAAGTGCCGCCGCGCTTCTGCGCCTCCGCGATGGCGTGCAAGGCGAGGGTGGTCTTGCCCGAGCTTTCAGGGCCGTAGATCTCGACGATCCGGCCGCGCGGCAGGCCACCGATCCCAAGCGCCAGGTCGAGCCCGATGGAGCCCGAGGGGATCACCTCGATATGCTCATCGCCCGTCCGGTCTCCCATCCGCATGATAGAGCCCTTGCCGAAAGCGCGCTCGATCTGCGCCAGGGCCGCGTCGAGCGCCTTGTTCTTTTCCATCGGGGTCTCCAAAAAACGGTGCCGAGTCGCAATCCGCGCTGTCCGAATCGGCCGGGCGCGGACACTGCCTAAATGTGAACGTTTAAGCAACACCGCATGGGGCGGCCTTCGTAAAGTCTAGCCGATAAGTTGTGAGATCGTTACGAAATTCGCACCCGCAACGGCCATATTGCGATGCGCCCGGGCCATCGAGCCATCGAGATCGATCGCCCGGCTGGCCTCCTCGATCACTTTCACGGTGAGCCCGAAATGGCGGCCGTCGCAGGCGGTCCAGCCGACGCAGAAATCGGTGGCGAGGCCGCAGACGACGACCTCCGTTATGCCCCGGCTGCTGAGCCAGCCATCGAGCCCGGTGCGCGTCTCGCGGTCGGCTTCCAGGAAGGCCGAATAGCTGTCGACCGCCTTGTGGTAGCCTTTGCGCAGGATCAGCCCGGCATGGCGGATATCCAGATCGGGGTGCAGCGCGGCGCCGTGGCTGCCCATGACGCAATGATCGGGCCAGAGGATTTGCGGACCGTAGAAGGCGTCGATGGTCTCGTAGACCTGCCGCCCCGGATGGCTGGAGGCGAAGGAGGCATGGCCGGGGCAATGCCAATCCTGCGTCAGCACGACATTGGCGAAGCGCTGGGCGAGACGATTGATCGGCTCGACGATCTCATGCCCGCGTGGCACAGCGAGCGCGCCGCCCGGCATGAAGTCGTTCTGCATATCGACGACGAGCAGCGCCGCATTCGGCGTCATGCCGCATCCCGTGCGGCGAGGGCCTTCAGGACATTCGTCACCACCTCATCGGGCGGCGGCCCCATCTCGATCGTCACGGCGGCCTCGTCGGCGCCCGGCTCCTCCAGGGTTGCGAGCTGGGTGTCCAGCAGGCTCGCCGGCATGAAGTGGCGCGTGCGGTGCTGCATGCGGTCGAGCAGCAGCGCCCGGCTGCCCTTGAGGTAGACGAAGAGCACATCGTCATGCCCGGCGCGCAGCACATCCCGGTAGCTGCGGCGCAGCGAGGAACAGGTGACGATCCCCTCCATACCGTTTTGCCGCCAGGCCGCGATCTTTCCGGCGATGATGCGCAGCCAGGGCCAGCGATCCTCGTCGGTGAGAGGCGTGCCAGCGGACATCTTGGCGATATTGGCGGCGGGATGAAGGTCGTCCCCTTCCAGCATCTGCAGCCCGAGCTTTTCGGCAACCCCGGCGGCGATGGTCGATTTCCCGCTGCCGGAAACGCCCATGAAGATGAGGGCGGTGGGTCGGTCGGCCGTCACGGCGGCTCCTGTCGCAATGGGTCGCGGACGGCTCAGTAATGCGCCGGCACCGGCTTCACGCCGGCTTCGATTGCCCGCTGCTCTACGCGGCGAAGCAGTTCACGCTTCTCGGGCGTGCGGTTGAGGCCGCTATTGCGCAGCGCCTCAACCCCGGCCGGCGTATCAGTCATGCCGAGCGCCTTCTTCCGCGCATCGACTCGGGCCAGCAGATCTTCAAGCCTGATCGTCTTCATGTTTCGAAACCTCCGACCGTCTCAGGGCTCCAGCAGCCCCAGGTCGCCACCTTCGTCGCGTATTCGTTTAGAGAGATAAGCGATGTCCAACCCGTCTGCCAGCCGGAACAAGGCCCGAGCTTGCTCAAGCCCCGAAGTGTCGAACGCGTTCCCGGCAGAATACTGAGCGAGGCGATCCGCGATCATATCCTCGATCGCGGGGAGGAGTATCGCGTCGTCTTTGGCATGGCACTCCGTCACACGTTGAAGCGGAACAGCAAGACGTCGCCGTCCTTTACCACGTATTCCTTACCTTCGATCCGCAGCTTGCCGGCCTCGCGGGCGCCAGCCTCGCCTTTGAGTGCGACGTAATCGTCATAGGCGGTGGTTTCGCAGGCGATGAAGCCGCGCTCGAAGTCGCCGTGGATGGCGCCCGCGGCGCCCGGCGCCTTGGTGCCCTTCAGGATCGTCCAGGCCCGCGTTTCCTTGGGACCGACCGTGAAATAGGTGATGAGGCCCAGCAGGCCATAGCCTGCGGCGATGACGCGCGCGAGGCCGCTTTCGGTCAGGCCCAGACCCTCCAGGTATTCGCCCTGATCGGCCTCCGGCAACTGACTGACTTCGGATTCGATGGCCGCCGAAACCACGACATAAGCCGCGCCTTGCCGCGCCGCCATCTCGGCGACCTTGGCCGAAAAGGCATTGCCGCTCGCGGCCGAGGCTTCCTCGACGTTGCAGACATAGAGCACCGGCTTGGCGGTCAGCAGTTGCAGCCGCTCCGCCGTGCGGCGATCAGCCTCCGGGATCGCCGTGCGCGCCGCCCGGCCTTCGGTGAGCGCCGCGATGATGGGCTCCACTAGAGCAAGTTGGGCGACGCTGTCCTTGTCGCCGCCGCGCGCCCGCTTCTGCAGGCCGATCAGCCGCTTCTCCAGGCTTTCGAGATCGGCGAGCATGAGTTCGGTCTCGACCACCTCGGCGTCGCGTACCGGGTCGATATCGCCCTCGACATGGGTGATGTCGCTATCCTCGAAGCAGCGCAGGACGTGGATGATGGCATCCGTCTCGCGGATATTGGCGAGGAACTGGTTGCCGAGGCCCTCCCCTTTGGAGGCGCCGCGCACGAGACCGGCGATATCGACGAATTCCAGGCTCGTCGGCAGAATCTTCGCCGATTTCCCGATGGTGGCCAGAATTTGCAAACGCGCGTCCGGCACCGCCACGCGGCCGACATTCGGTTCGATCGTGCAGAACGGATAATTCGCCGCCTGCGCCGCCGCCGTCGCCGTCAGCGCGTTGAAAAGCGTCGACTTGCCGACATTGGGCAGGCCGACGATGCCGCAGTTGAAACCCATTACGATACGCTCCGCATCTTTTGCGCGACGGCTGTCATGAAATCTTCCGGCCGGTCCTCGGCCAGGAGCGGCGCGTCATCCGCCACGGCGTCCAGGAAAGGGATCAGCCAGTCGCGGTCGCCGGCGGAAAAGTCGCTCAGCACATGGCCCGTCACGCGGTCCTTGTGGCCGGGATGGCCGATGCCCAGCCGCACCCGGCGGTAATCCGGTGTCCCGAGCATCTGGTCTATGCTGCGGAGGCCGTTATGCCCCGCCGCTCCGCCGCCCTGCTTCACCCGCAGCTTGCCAGGCACCAGGTCGAGCTCGTCGTGGAAGACCGTCATCGCCGCCGGTTCGATCTTGAAGAAGGCTGCCGCCGCCTGAACCGATTGGCCGGAGGCGTTCATATAGGTCAGCGGCTTGAGCGCCAGCACGCGCGCGGTGCCGACGCGGCCTTCGGCGATCAGCCCTTTGAAGCGCGGCCGCCATGGCCCGAAGCCATGGCGGATCGCGATGACGTCGAGCGCCATGAAGCCGATATTGTGGCGATTCCGGGCCATCCCCGGATCGGGATTGCCGAGGCCGGCCCAGAGCAGCATCGCAGCGAAGCTAACCCTGTCCGGCCTGGCCAGCCCTTATTTCTTCTTCTGCGGTGCCTTCACGGCCGGGCCAGGGGTCGAGCCCTTGGCGGCAGCGGGTGCGGCACCTTTCGCGGCGCCGCCCTTGGCGGCCACAGCGGGCTTGCCGCCAGTCGGGGAGGCGGCGACGGCGGCGGCGGCATCCTCGGCCGCATCGGCCTCGGCCTGCTGCGTGGGCGGCGCGACCGTGGCGACTACGAAGTCACGCTCGACGATGGTCGGGCGCGTGCCCTCGGTGCCGCGCAGGTCCGAGAAGCGGATGTTGTCGTTGATGTCGAGTTCGCTGAGATCGGCATGGAAGGCTTCCGGCACTGTCTCAGGGTCGGCATAGACCTCGACCGTGTGGCGGACCACGTTCAGCACGCCGCCGCGCTTGATGCCGGGGGACACCGTGTCGTTCTCGAAGATCACCTGCACGGCAACGCGGATCTGCTCGCCGGGGGCGAGGCGCTGGAAGTCGACATGCTCGGGCTGGTCGCTCACCGGATGGAACTGCACGTCCCGGATGAGGGCGCGCGTGTTCTCGGTGCCGAGGTTCAGCTCATACAGACGCGACCGCCAACCACCGCGATGCAGCTCCTTCATCACGGCGCGCGGCTCGAGCGAAATGAGGGTCGGCGCCTGCGAGGCACCATAGATAACCGCGGGAACTCTCCCCGCCCGGCGTGTCGCGCGCGCTGCCCCCTTACCTGCCCGCTCGCGCAGCTCGGCCGGAATAGACGTAAACTGGGCCATAACCTGCTCCTTGGGTAAAACACTAAAAACGCCGGCCTCCAGGGGTGCCGACGTTCCGGGCGCGATGTAGCGGAAGCGAACAGGACGAGCAACCGCTAAGGGCCGCACGGCTGCCTCAAGCGGATCGCGCTTAACGGTGACTTTCTCGTTGCGGAACTTTTCGGCCGCGGTTTAAGTCAGATTCAACGAATAAATCGTTTCGGCGTCGCGAAAGCATAGCGCCTTCCGATGCTGGTTCCTGCTGCCTGATTTCCCTTCAAGAGGAGACTGGCTATGCCGGGTTCAGTCCATTTCGCCAAGGAACAAGACCCGCCTGGGGGGCACGCCGATACTGCTCCCGCTGGTGCCGAGGGGCGGTAGCATGTTTGGCAGTGCAATACTTGACGTCGGGATCGGGCTTGTCTTCGCGTTCCTTGCCGTCAGCCTGATCAGCAGCTCAATTGCCGAGGCGATCAATTCGCTCTTCAAGATCCGGTCAAGTTCTTTGCTGGGCGGGATCAAGGACCTGGTAAATGATCCCGAGTTGCAGGGCCTCGCCAGGGTGCTTTACGGCCACGCCGCCATCAATCCGCGCGGCTTCCTGCCGCCGCTTTCCGCCCCACTCGTCGCTCCGGTGGCGGCGCCGGCCGCTGCGCAGGCAGGCGCGCCAGACGCTGCCCTGGCGCATGTCGTTGACGCCGCGAGAGCCGCCGCTGGTGCCGCTGCCACCCGGGCCGCTGCCCCGGGTCCCGTGCCGGCCAGTTGGGGATGGCAGTGGGCCCAGGGGAAGATCGTGGAGGTGTGGCGCGGCGGGACGCGCCTGCCCGCCTATGTCAACAAGATACAATTCGCCAACGCCCTGCTCGATGTCACAGGACTGAACGCCGCCAGCAGCGCCGCCGCTGCTGCGCCCGGACCCGAGGCGGTGCGTAACCTCAAGGCGGCGCTGGCGGCCGGACTGGCGACGATTGGCCAAGTGGATCCTCAGGTGCAACAGCTTCTGGAGGGGATCATCGACCGCGCCGAGGGTGATATCAAAGAAGTCCGGACCGAGGTCGCGGACTGGTTCGATAGCGCTATGGACCGCGTCGGTGGCGCCTTCAAACGCTGGGCACAGCTTCTAACCTTCGTGATCGCTCTGCTCGTTTCCGCCCTGGTCAATGTCGATACGATCCATCTGGCAACCTCCCTCTGGAGCCATCCCGAGCTAGCCGAGCAGTTGAAGATACCGGACAGCATGAAGCCCACGCTCTTCGCAAACCCGACGAATCTCGCTGATTGGGCCACAGCCGCGACTGGCATGATTGGGCCGCTAGACAAGACGCTGCCGGTCGGCTGGCCGCCGGGCAGATGGGGCTCAGGCTTCACTTTGGAATCCGTGTTGGGCTGGCTGGTGACCGCATTCGCGACGCTGTTCGGCGCACCCTTCTGGTTCGATACGCTTCAGGGCTTCGTGCGTCTCAAAGGAGCCGGTCCTAGCCCGCAGGAGAAGACGGACAAGACCGCCGCCTCCGCGTAAAGTCCGGCCATGCCTGAGCGGTGCGGCTTGCCCGACGTGCGGCCATCCGCCATGGTCCCGGCCGCTCACCGCCTCGGGCCGCATGACACTTCACGCCTCGATCCGCCACCTGGTCTTCCTCGCCGGCCTGGCGCTGCTCTCGGCGGCGGTCGTGCGGGTGATGATATCCGTCGGCTTCATGGACCACCCGAGCGAACGCAAGGTGCATGGCGCGCCGGTGCCCAAGATGGGCGGCGTCGGTATCGTGGTCGCCTATCTCCTCGGCATCGCGATCCTCTATCGCTACGCCGGCTTCGCCCGCATCGCGGATCCTTATTTCCGCGGCATGATCATGTCGTCCTGCGCCATCGCGCTCGTCGCCTTCCTGGACGACCTCTACGACTATCCCTTCGTCATCAAGCTGGCGACGCAGGTGGTCGCGGCGCTCGCGGCGGTGGGCAGCGGTCTCTATGTCGGGCTGTATCGCGTGCCTTATGTCGGCGGCGTCGATGTCGGGCCGCTGGCGATCCCCTTCACCCTGTGCTGGATCCTCTTCGCGACCAATACGATGAACTTCATCGATGGGCTGAACGGGCTCTCCTCGGGTACCGCGCTCATCACCTGCGTCTTCCTCAGCATCTTCGCGGCCCATGCCAATGGCTGGTTCACCTATCTCGCGGCGGCGCTGCTGGCGGCGGGCATCCTTGGCTTCCTGCCGTTCAACTATCCCCGTGCCCGCATCTTCATGGGTGATGTCGGCAGCCAGTTCTGCGGCTTCGTGCTGGCCATGCTCGCGGTCGCCTCCTCCCGATTCCAGACCCAGGAACTATCCTTCGTCCTGGTGCCGATGATGCTGGCGGGCGCGCTCTACGACGTCGCCTTCACGCTGGTGCGCCGCCTGTCGCGCGGCGAGAACATTACCCAAGCCCATCGCGGACATCTTTTCCATGTCGCGCACCGCGCCGGCATGGACCCGCGGCTGATCACCCTGATCTATTGGGGCTTCGCCCTGTTCGGCGCGGCCTCGGCCTGGTGTTTTCTGGCCGCGCCCTCGCCCTATAAGCCGCCGATCGTGCTGGTGCCGCTGCTGCCGCCGATCATCTGGACTTTCTATGTCGCCCATCGCGCCCGGCGGGCCGAGATTGGTCGATGGTCGCGATGAACCGCCTGTGCGGATCCCGAACTTCCCCTACATTGTCTTAAGGCCCGCAGAAGGCCGCATGGCCGCGCGGGACTGGAAGACCGGCGAGAAACGTCGGAACCGGGAACAACAGGGAGGCTTAACCATGGCTCGCGTCGCATTGGTCACCGGAGGCACGCGCGGCATCGGTGCCGCCATCAGCGTGGCGTTGCATAAGGCGGGGCGAAAGGTCGTGGCGAATTACGCCGGCAACACGGCCGCCGCCGAGGCCTTCACCGCCGAGACCGGCATCCCAACCATCCGATTCGACGCCGGCGATTTTGCCGCCTGCGAGGCGGCGGTCGCGCGGATCATCGAGGAGCACGGCGCGATCGAGATTTTGGTCAACAACGCCGGCATCACGCGGGACGGCACCATGGCGCGGATGAGCCGTGACATGTGGGATCAGGTGATCGACACCAACCTCGGCTCCTGCTTCAACCTCTGCAAGCTGACCTTCGACGGGATGAAGTCCAAGAAATTTGGGCGCGTCGTCAATATCGGCAGCATCAACGGCCAGGCGGGTCAGTATGGCCAGGTGAACTACGCCGCCGCGAAGTCGGGCATCCATGGCTTCACCAAAGCCTTGGCGCAGGAAGGCGCGCGGTTCGGCATCACGGTCAACGCCATCGCGCCAGGATATGTCGATACGGAAATGGTACGGGCCGTGCCTGAGGATGTGCTGGTGAAAATCGTCGCCCGGATCCCCATGGGCCGACTCGGCCACGCCGAGGACATCGCCCGAGGCGTCGCTTTCCTTACGGCCGACGAGGGCGACTTCATCACCGGTTCGACGCTATCGATCAACGGCGGCCAGCATATGTACTGATGATAAACATATAATGATGTCTTTATGTCTCTGAGGATCGGCATCGCCGGCATCACCGGCCGCGTCGGCAAGCTGCTGGTCGAGGAAGTGGCGGCCGCCGGCGCCGTGCTGGCCGGTGGCACGCGCGGGTCGGGCGGCGGGGAAGCGCCGCTCTTCCCAAACGTCGCCGCCCTCGCGGTGGCGAGCGATGTCGTGATCGACTTCACCCGTGCGGCGGCCGTTCAACAGCACGCCGCTGTTTTGGCCGAGGCCCTTACACCTTGGGTGCTCGGCACCTCGGGCTTGTCGGCGGCGGACGAGATGGCCGTCAGCGAGGCGGCGAGGCGCGTCGCGATCGTCTATGCCGCGAATTTCGCGCCGGGCGTTACAGTCGTCGAAGCCCTGGCCGAGCGGCTGGCAGCCGCCCTGCCGCCGGAGAGTTACGACGCTGAAATCGTCGAAATGCATCACCGGCAAAAAGTCGACGCGCCCTCCGGCACCGCGATCGCGCTGGGCCGCGCGGTGGCGCGCGGGCGCGGCGTGGCGCTTGAGCAGGTCATGCGGAGCGGGCGGGACGGCCATTCCGGCCCTCGCCCAACTGGCGAGATTGGTTTCGCCGCTTTGCGGGGCGGCCAAGTGGTTGGGGAGCATAGTTTACTCTTTGCGGGAGCAGATGAGCATATCGCTCTCATACATCGGGCCTTTGATCGCAGAGCCTTTGCGACAGGCGCCGTGCGCGCCGCTGCCTGGATAGCCACGCGGCCGCCCGGCCTTTATTCCATGCGGGATGTTCTGGGTCTTCACTAACCGCCGCTGTATTGACCCCCTAGCGGCTTTCGGCCAAACCCCCTGCGCGCCGCCCGGTGCGAACTATCCCTGTGGTCTGGAATCAGTAAGCAATGCGTGACAGCGGCGAGTATCTCTTCACGTCGGAATCGGTGTCCGAAGGCCATCCGGACAAGGTCGCCGACCGTATCAGCGACACCGTGCTCGACGCCTATCTGACTGCCGACCCCTATGCGCGCGTCGCCTGCGAAACTTTGGTGACCACGAATCGCATCGTGCTAGCCGGCGAGACCCGGGGACCGGATACCATCACGCCCGAATATCTCGCCCATCTCGCGCGCCTCGCGGTGCATGATATCGGCTACGACCAGTCCGGCTTCTCCTGGCGCAATGCCCAGGTGGATGTGCATCTGCATGCCCAGTCCGCCGATATCGCGGTGGGCGTGGACGCCGCCGGCAACAAGGATGAGGGCGCCGGCGACCAGGGCATCATGTTCGGCTATGCCTGCCGCGAGACCGAGGATCTGATGCCCGCGCCGCTGTACTATGCGCATCTCATCCTCCGCCGGGTCAGCGAAATGCGCCGCAACAAGGATCTGCTGGTCGCCGGTCTGCAGCCCGACGCCAAGAGCCAGGTCACGCTGCGCTATGTTGATGGCAAGCCGGTGGGCGCCACCAGCATCGTCGTCTCGACCCAGCACGACGAGGGCGTCAGCCAGAGCAAGATCAAGGGCATGTTGTTGCCCATTATCGAAACCAGCTTGCCCGCCGGCTGGATGCCCCCTGAGAAAGAAATCTACATCAACCCGACCGGCAGCTTCGTGGTCGGCGGCCCGGACGGCGATTGCGGCCTGACCGGGCGCAAGATCATTGTCGATACCTACGGCGGCGCGGCTCCGCATGGCGGGGGCGCCTTCAGCGGCAAGGACCCGACCAAGGTCGATCGCTCGGCCGCCTATGTCTGCCGCTACCTCGCCAAGAACGTCGTCGCCGCCGGCCTCGCCGAGAAATGCACGCTGCAGATCAGCTACGCCATCGGCGTGTCGCATCCGCTCTCGGTCTATGTCGATCTGCATGGCACCGGGAAGGACGTCGACGAGAAGAAGCTGGAGCGCGTGCTGCGCGAGCTGGTCAATCTCTCGCCGCGCGGTATTCGCGAGCATCTCCACCTCAACCGCCCGATCTACGCGGTGACCTCGGCCTACGGCCATTTCGGCCGCACGCCGGATGAGGAGAAGGGCACCTTCACCTGGGAGCGGACCGATCTCGAGGGACCGCTGAAGTCCGCCTTCGGACGCTGAACCGGCGGCTTGCGGGTTGATCGCGTCGGTCAAGCCGCAACCTGACCGGCTTTACGGTCGCCAGCGCAGCCATCCGCTCAGGGCGCGGCAGGAATGGCTGATGCAGGTCGTCCTGCCGGTCGCGGCTTTCGCGGCCGAGTGCGCGACCGATCCGCGGCGAGCCTTTCCGGCCTCCATAGCTGAGGTCTGGCTGGAAGTCGGTTTCGGCGGCGGCGAGCATGCGCGCGCGCTTGCGGCAGCGCACCCCACCGCGGGGCTGATCGCCTGCGAGGTCTTCGAGAACGGGCTGTGTTCGATGCTGTCCGCCCTCGTCCCGGATGACGGTTCGGAGAAAATTCCGCTCTTGCCCGCCAACCTCCGGCTTTGGAGCGACGACGCACGGACGTTGCTGGCCGCATTGCCCGCCGGGTCGCTGTCGAGACTATTCCTGATGTTTCCCGATCCCTGGCCGAAAACGCGGCATGCGAAGCGCCGCTTCATGCACCCGGCCAACATCGCCTTGGCGGCGCGTGTGTTGCGGCCGGGCGGTCTCTGGCGAATCGCGACGGACGATCCGACCTACCAGGACTGGACCACCGAGGTTCTCGCCACGCAGCAGGATTTCGACGTGCCGCCGCCCGCGACCGAACGGCCCGACGGCTGGCCGCCAACCCGGTACGAGGCGAAGGCCGCTTTGGCTGGACGGCCGTCGCTTTACTGGAACCTTACCCGCCGGCCGTGATCGGGGCTGGTCCGCGGACTTTCGCCCAGTTTTGGCCGGGCAGCTCAATGAGATGGTGCAGTAGCCAGGCGGCCAGGATCGGCAACAGGATCGCCGGCGGCACCCAAAGCCAGACGAAACGCCAGGGATCGCCACTTGCCAGATTGCCCGCCGCCAGCATCAACGCGCGCTGAACCGGCGCGTGGATGAGGTAAAGCGGGTAAGAAACAGCGCCGAGCCACAGAAGCGGCGGCAGGCACAACAGTCTCCTCGTCAGCCGGCCTACTGCGCTCTGAGCCCACAAGCTCGTCAGGCAGACCGCCCAAAACAAGGGCGCGCCGATTTTGGCGAACCCTCCGTCGAAGACAGCCGATAAAATGCATCCAATGAGGGCAACGGCGAAAAGCCCGCTCGATTTCGCCTCTCGCCGCGCCAGCGCATCACTCGCGACGCCGAGCGCGAAGTAGGCGGCCTCTTGCGGCAGGAAGGCACGGCCGAACTGCCACTCGGGCGGCAGCAACTCCAACGCCCGGCCCGCGATGCTCAGGATCAGCAATCCGGCGACCAAGGGCGCAGGGCGGGGGCGCCGAAGAACAAGGATCGCGGCGAGGCACAGATAGAACTGCCACTCCGTGCTGAGGCTCCAGGCCGGTCCGAGGATGGAAAACTCGGCATCCGGCAGCATCGCCGGAGGGAAAAGGCCCTGCGCCATCATCAGGTGGACGGCGAGATGCGTCATCGCCTGCGGCGGCCAGCCGGCGGCCACGATGTCGCGCGCCTCCGGCCGGCTCAGGGCGGGCAGCACGGCGTAAGGGTCGCCGAGCGATAACGCCGCGCATGCCGCCATCAGCGCGACGAGGTAAACCGGCAAGAGTCTCGCCGCCCGCGCGCGCAGAAAAGCCATCGCGACGGTCCGGCCAGGCCGCTCGCTTTGCCAGCGCCGCAGCGAGCGGAAGATCACCATGCCGCTCAGGATGAAGAAGACATCGACTGCCGCCCGGCCATGCGAGGCGCCTCGCGCCAGCCAGCCCAGCCATGAGGTTGCCGGAACGAAGGGCATCGTGTGGCCGAGCAGGATGTAGACGGCGAGGATACCCCGCAGCCCGTCCAGGCTTCTCAGTCTGTCCGTTGCCATCTGGCAACGATATCACGACCTGATTATGCCGTGGAGTGGCGTCCCAGCCGTAATTTCAGTGGCGGCTGTAGTGCGGCGTCAGGCTGGCGTGGCCGATGGCATGGCGGCGGAGGTAGATCGCGATGGCATCCGCCGGTTCGCCGTTCTTGAACGGCATCTGCGCCTGGGTCAGCGCCCAGACGGTGATGAGGTAATGATGCGGCAGACTGCCGCGCGGCGGGCAGGGGCCGCTATATCCCAAGACATTGAAGCTATTGACCGCCTGACGCGCTCCCGTAGGCCGCAACGCCGGATCGAAATCCGCATTCTGTGCCATGTCAGTTGTGGCGGCGGGAATATCGAACAGGATCCAATGCCAGAGCACGCCGACCTTGGCATCCAGATCGGCCATGGTGACCGCGAAAGCGGCGGTGCCGGATGGGGCATGGGCCCAGGTGAGCGGCGGCGACTGGTTGGCGCCCGAGCACCCACCGCGATTGGAGATCTGTAGCGGCGGCATGGCCGCGTTATTGTGCACTGCTGAGCTGCTCAGGCTGAAGGCGGCTCCCGTCGCCGCGGCCGAGGGAGTGCGCGCGGCCAATCCCAAAGCGCTCGTGAGAATCACGAGTCCCAGGACCAAACGGCGAAACCCGAGACGGTTCAGCAGCACATCCCGGCAATGCCGCGACAAACCGCTTGGCACGCCGCCGGGTTGCGAGTTATACATCACGCAACAAACACTCCCGCATATAATGGGAACAGATCACCGACCTAGAAAAGGGTGGCCAAGTGGCCGCCTTTTTTATTTCGTTTTCGAACGTTACGTCCCCCGGCCCGCATCTAGCGAGGGCCGGAAGCGCTTGGCAAGAGCGGTGGGATGAAGCTTGGCTATCCGGACAGCCGACCCGCTGCGCGCCGATGGCGCTTGCACCGGGATGATTGGATGTCTATATGCCCCTCATCCAATCATTCATGTCAGATCGAATGGGGGTGGCCCAAAAGGCCGCCTTTTTTGCATTGAGCAACGAAGACAGACCACACCACACCGGGATCGAAGCCCGAATCGCCGATATCGTGGAGCCTCGGCTGGCCGCGATGGGCTATGAGCTCGTGCGGATCGCCTTGCTCGGACGGGAGAGGCCGACCCTGCAGATCATGGCGGATCGCGCCGATGGCGGCTTGATCGCCGTCGAGGATTGCGAGGTGATCAGCCATCAGATCGGCGCCGTGCTCGACGTCGAGGATATCGTGCCCGGCGCCGCCTGGACGCTGGAGGTCAGCTCGGCGGGCATCGACCGCCCTCTGACACGGGTGCGGGATTGGAACCGTTTCGCCGGACACTCGGCCAAGGTCGAGATGTCGGTGCCGACTCTGGACGGCCGGAAGCGCTTCACCGGCACTTTGCTAGGCGCTGCTGGCGGCGAGGGCCGGCTGAAACTCGACGACGGAACCGAGGTTGTGGTGCTGCTCGCCGATATCCGGCGCGCGCGACTCGTTCTGACTGACGCCCTGATCGCCGCGACGGCCGCGCCGCCGCCGGTGAATTGATCGCCTAGCCGGCCGGCCCTGCCGACCGAATCGAGACCTGAGTGAGAGGCCACGAGTGATGGACACCGCGATAGCCCGCCCCGAATTGCTTTTGGTCGCCGACGCGGTCGCGCGCGAGAAGTCGATCGACCGCGACGAAGTCCTGGAAGCCATGGAGCAGGCCATTCAGAAAGCCGGCCGCGCGAAATACGGCCAGGAGAAGGACATCCGCGCCACCATCGACCGCAAGACCGGCGATGTCCGGCTGTCCCGCTGGACCGAGGTCGTGGAAACCGCGGAGAATGAAGACACCCAGATCCCGCTGCATATCGCGCTGAAGTTCAAGCCGGAGATCACGCTCGGCGAGTTCATCGTCGATCCGCTGCCGCCAATCGATTTCGGCCGTATCGCGGCGCAGACGGCCAAGCAGGTCATCGTCCAGCGCGTGCGGGAATATGAGCGCAAGCGCCAGTTCGCGGAGTTCAAGGACCGCGTCGGCGAGATCATCAACGGCGTGGTGAAGCGCACCGAATACGGAAACCTCATGGTCGATCTCGGCCGTGCGGAGGCCTTGCTGCGCCGCGACGAGCTGATTGCTCGCGAGAGCTTCCGCAACGGGGACCGCGTGCGCGCCTATATCTATGATGTCCGCGAGGAGCCGCGCGGGCCGCAGATTTTCCTGTCCCGCACGCATCCGGGGTTCCTGGCGAAGCTCTTCGCGCAGGAAGTGCCGGAAATCTATGACGGCATCATCGAGATCAAGGCCGTGGCGCGTGATCCCGGCAGCCGCGCGAAGATGGCGGTGATCAGCCGCGACAGTTCGATCGATCCGGTCGGCGCTTGCGTCGGCATGCGCGGATCGCGCGTGCAGGCCGTGGTGCAAGAGCTGCAGGGCGAGAAGATCGACATCATTCCCTGGAGCCAGCAGGCCGCGACCTTCGTCGTGAATGCCCTGGCCCCCGCCGAAGTTACCAAGGTGGTGATGGAGGAGGAGACCGGCCGGGTCGAGGTTGTGGTGCCCGATACGCAGCTTTCGCTGGCCATCGGCCGGCGCGGCCAGAACGTCCGGCTGGCGAGCCAGCTTACTCGCTGGGACATCGACATCCTGACCGAGGCTGAGGAGAGCGAGCGCCGGCAGGAAGAGTTCCGCCGCCGCTCCGGCCTTTTCGTCGAGGCGATGGACGTGGACGACGTGATCGCGGGCCTTTTGGTGACCGAGGGATTCACCACTTTGGAGGAGCTTGCCTTCACGCCCCTAGACGAATTGGCTGATATCGAGGGCTTCGACGAGAGCGTCGCGGCTGAGCTTATCCGCCGTGCTGAGGAAGCCCTGGTCCGTCGCAACAATGAGTTGGACGAGAAGCGCTTGTCCCTCGGCGTCACCGATGACGTCGCCGCTTTCGAGATCTTCACGCCGGCTATGCTGGTCACGCTGGGTGAGAAAGGCGTCAAGACTCTGGATGATCTCGCGGACCTCGCGTCGGACGAGCTTATTGAGATTCTCGGCACCGCCGCGCTCGATGAGGAAGCGGCGAATGAGATCATCATGCAGGCCCGCGCTCATTGGTTTGAAAATGAAGAGGGTGGTGAGGGCGTCGCGGATGAGGATGCGGATGACGTGACGCCGGGCGAAAACCCGGAAAGCGGGGAAGCGGTTGCCCACGACCGAAACTGAAACGACGGAGGCGGCTGACAACGACGCGGAAGACGAGAGCGGCCCGTCTCGCCGCTGCATCGTGACGCGGGAACGCGGTCCGGCGGAGACGATGATACGATTCGTTGTCAGCCCGGACCGCATAGTCGTGCCGGATATCTTGGCAACCCTGCCTGGGCGGGGAATGTGGTTGAGCGCGCGGGGCGATGTGTTAGAAACCGCTCTCGCTCGCAAGGCCTTCGCCCGGGCGGCCCGTGCGGAGGTGATTATCCCCGCGGGATTGCCGATGATGATCGAGACGGCGCTGTTCCGCAGGGTGCGGGACCTTCTCGGTCTGATCCGACGTGCGGGGCAGGCGGTCAGCGGCTTCGAGAAGACGCGGGAATGGCTGGTACTGCAGCGCGCGGCGCTTGTGGTTCAAGCATCTGACGGTAGCCCAGACGAGCGGGCAAGAGTTTTGAGTGGACGAGACGTGCCTGTGATCGCGCCGCTGCTGGCCCAGGAACTCGGGCAGGTATTCGGTCGGGATCGCGTTGTGCATGTGGCGGTGGCGGCTGGACGTTTGGCCGCGACGTTACGGACTGAGGATGGACGCTTGACCGGCATGCGCCGGTCGATTGCGGGCTGATTAAGCGGGCGGGTGAATGAGCGATACTAAAGATCAAGACGGCAAGGCGCGTCTGTCCCTGCGTCCCGCGGGGCGGCTGGAACTTGGGCGGACGGTC
Organism: Acidisoma sp. S159; assembly: GCF_009766125.1. Lineage (NCBI taxonomy): Bacteria > Pseudomonadati > Pseudomonadota > Alphaproteobacteria > Acetobacterales > Acidocellaceae > Acidisoma > Acidisoma sp. S159. The sequence goes on along the minus strand of NZ_LMUG01000032.1, from coordinate 43,666 downwards.
GATGCCGGTTCTGTCCGGCAGAGCTTCAGCCATGGACGTTCCAAGGTGGTGCAGGTGGAGGTGCGCAAGAAGCGCGCGGCCACGGCTCCGCTGCCGGCGGGGCCTACGCCTGCGGGCACGACCCCAGCACGGCCCAGTGGTGGGAGCCGGGGCCCAAGCGGTGCGCCAACCCGCGCGCTGACAGCGAACGAGCTTGCCATCAGGCAGCGCGTTCTCGCCGATCAGCAGCGCGACACCGCGAAGCGCGAGGCCGAGGCACGTGAGCAGGAGAAGATCTCGATCCTCTCCGCCGCCGAGGAAGCGCGCCGCCGTGAGGATGACGCGAGGCGCGCGGCCGAGGAAGCCGAACGCATGAAGGCCGAGGAGGCTGCGCGCGCGATCGCCGAGGAAGCTGAGCGGCGCGCTGCCGCTGAGGCTCACGAGCGAGCTGCCGCCGCACCTGTGCCGGTTGCCGATCAGCCGGTGGCGCCGCCACCGCCGCGTCCCGCGCCCGGTGAGACTCTGCGTCTCAAGACACCCTCTCGCCCCGGCGAGGAGGATGAGGATCAGCGCCCGGTTCGCCGTCTCGGCGTGCTGGTGCCGCCGCGCAAGCCGGCCGTCGTCGCGCCTAAGAAGGGTGCCGATGATCGCCGCCGTACCGGCAAAATCAATGTTCAGGCCGCGATCGAGGGTGACGACGAGCGGGTGCGCAGCATCGCCTCGATGCGCCGCCAGCGCGACCGTGAGCGCCGTCAGCAGGAACTCGAGCGTCTGCGCGCCGATCAGGTGAAGGTGGTGCGCGATGTCGTGCTGCCGGAAGCCATTACGGTGCAGGAACTCGCCAATCGTATGGCCGCGCGGGCCGGCGATGTGGTCAAGACGCTGATGCGGATGGGCGTGATGGCGACCATCACCCAGAGTATCGATGCCGACACCGCCGAACTCGTGGTGCAGGAATTCGGCCATCGCGTGAAGCGCGTGTCCGAAAGCGATGTCGAGATCGGTCTCGAAGGCGCGGATGACGAGGACGTTGACCTCATCAAGCGCGCGCCTGTTGTGACCGTCATGGGCCATGTCGATCACGGCAAAACGAGCCTGCTCGACGCGCTGCGCCGGACCGATGTCGCGGCCGGAGAGGCGGGCGGCATCACCCAGCATATCGGCGCCTATCAGGTGACGCTGCCTTCGCAGGAACGCATCACCTTCATCGATACGCCTGGCCATGCCGCCTTCACGGCGATGCGGGCACGCGGCGCCGGTGTCACGGATATTGTGGTGCTGGTCGTCGCGGCGGATGATGGCGTGATGCCGCAGACGATCGAGGCGATCAGCCATGCCAAGGCCGCGCATGTGCCGATCATCGTCGCCATCAACAAGATGGATAAGCCGAGCGCCAACCCCGAGCGCGTGCGCAACGAGCTGTTGCAGCACGAGATCGTGGTCGAAAGCCTCGGCGGCGATACGCAGGAAGTCCATGTCTCGGCGCTGAAGGGCACGGGTCTCGACAAGCTCGAGGAAGCGATCCTCGTCCAGGCCGAAATCCTCGACCTGCGCGCTAACCCCGATCGCGATGCGGAAGGTACTGTGATCGAAAGCCGCCTCGACCGCGGGCGTGGTCCGGTCGCGACGGTGCTGGTCCAGAAGGGCACCTTGTTCCAGGGCGATATCGTGGTGGCCGGCGCCGAATGGGGCCGGGTGCGCGCGATGCTCGATGCCAGCGGCCAGCCGGTGAAATATGCCGGTCCGTCCATGCCGGTCGAGGTGCTCGGCCTGTCGGCGGTGCCTTCCGCCGGCGAGCCCTTCGTGGTCGTTGCCGACGAGGCGCGGGCACGCGAAGTCGCCGAGTTCCGCACCCGCAAGGCGCGCGACAAGGTGACGGCGGGCCAGATCGCGGGCCGCGGCACGCTCGACCAGATGCTCGCCCGCATCCAGGCCGGCGTGCAGAAGGAAGTCGGTGTGCTGATCAAGGCCGATGTGCAGGGCAGCGCGGAAGCGCTCCAGGCCGTCGTGCTGAAACTCGCCAATGAGGAAGTGAAGGTTCGCGTGCTGCTGGCCTCGGTGGGTCAGATCACCGAGAGCGACATCCAGCTCGCGCGTGCCTCGAACGGCATCATCGTTGCCTTCAATGTGCGTGCCACCGTGCAAGCGCGGGAACTGGCGACGCGTGAGGCGGTCGATATCCGCTACTACAGCATCATCTACGATGTCGCCGACGACATCGAGAAGCTGGTGCGTGGCCGGATGGCACCGATCGTGCGCGAGAACTTCCTGGGCTACGCGCAGATCCGCAAGGTCTTCGACATCACCAAGTCCGGCAGGGTTGCTGGTTGCATGGTGACCGAGGGTCTGGTCCGCCGTGGCGCCGGTGTCCGCCTGCTGCGCGACAATGTGGTCATCCACGAGGGCGATCTGTCGCAGCTCAAGCGCTTCAAGGACGATGTCCGCGAAGTGGCGCGCGGCTACGAGTGCGGCCTGTCCTTCGCCGGGTTCCAGGACCTGCGTGAGGGCGACATGGTCGAGTGCTACGAGAGGGAACTCGTTCCGGCGTGATTGCCGAAGCTCCGACCCAGAGACAGCTTCGCGTCGGCGAAGAGATCCGCCACATCCTGGCGGGTCTCTTCGCGCGCGACATGATCCGCGAGCCGTCTCTCAATGGTGTCACCATCACCGTCACCGAGGTTCGCGTAAGCCCGGATCTCCGAAACGCGACGGCTTTCGTGACGCGTCTGGGGCGGGATGATGTGGACAAGCTGCTGCCAGCGTTGAAGCGCGCCGCGCCTTTTCTGCGCGGTCAGGTCGCGAAGGCGATCCGTTTGCGTGTGGCGCCCGAACTTTCCTTCCAGGCCGACACCTCGATCGACTACGCGATGCAAGTCAGCGCGCTGCTGCACCGGCCCGAGGTCGCACGCGATCTAGGCGCGGACGAGCAGCCTGCCGAGGGCAAGACTTCCACCGGTTAAGCGGCAGCTAGACCAGGCTCTCTCTGGTGTGAACCCTGCTCATGCCACCGCGTCATCCTCGGCGAAGGCCGAGGATCCACGCCTTGCCTTCGCTTGCGTGACGAAGGCAAGGCGTGGATGGCATGCCTTCGCATGCCATGACGGCGCTTTGAGGCACGGTTCAGTATCAAATCATCACGCTGTAGGCAGCGTGGCCGCACGTTTCGCATGCGGCCACGCTGATTGGTGGATGGCATCAAACGCGATAGCCTCGGCCTGACGCAATCTCAGTCCGAGGAGCCGCGCGTGGCGCCGATCTACATCACCTACCTCAATCGCCTCGATATCGAGGAACTCAAGATCACCGATGAGGAAATCCTGACGGCGATCGAGACCAGTCTCGCGACGCAAGGGCGCGGCGAAGCGGTGATCGAGCCGCGCATGCATCTGGAGCCGAAAGTCGCGAATGGCCATTTCAACGTATTGCGCGGTGCGCTGAAGGCTCCGATCGATTTGGCGGGCGTCAAGGTGGTCGGTGATTTCGTCGATAACTACAAGCTGGGCTTTCCCTCCGAACTCGCGGTGCTGTTGTTGCTCGACCCCGCGATGGGCGCGCCGAAAGCGATCCTGGACGCGAGCGGCATCACCGATATGCGCACCGGCGCAGTGACCGCGATCGGTGCGAAGTATCTGGCGCGCAAGGACGCCAAGGTGCTCGGCCATATCGGCGCCCGTGGCACAGCTTATTGGAACGTGCGCCTGCTCAACCACCTCTTCGACTTCGACGAAATTCGCATTCATTCCCGGCGCCGCGAGAGCCGCGAGGAGTTTGCCGAGCGGCTGCGCCAGGATCTCGGCAAGCCCGTAACCGTCACTGAGGATTGGCGAAGCTGTGTCGAGGGCGCCGATATCGTGGTCGAGGCTTCGCGGCTGAGCGAGCCGCAGCCGCTGCTGCTCACCGAATGGATCAAGCCCGGCGCGCTTGTTGTGCCCTACGGCACAATGAGCGCTGTCGAGTTGTCGCTGACCGACATCATGTCGAAGCTCGTGGTGGATGACTGGGGCCAGTGCAGTGGCGGGAAGTTCGGCAGTCTGCGCGCCCATGTCGAAAGCGGCCGGTTGTCCGAGGAAACGCTGTATGCCGAGCTTGGGCAGATCGTCGCCGGTCTGCGCCCCGGCCGGGAACGCGAGGATGAGACGATCCTGCTTTGGCATCGCGGGTTGTCGCTGTCGGATATCGCACTGGGTCATGCGATGCTGGAGAAGGGCGCGCGCCTCGGCATCGGCCAGCGCCTGCGTTTCGCCTGAATCCGATGGACGCGCTCGAAATAGGGACCGTTCCACTGCGTCCGCGCGCGGTCGCGGTCGCGGCGCGATCGGGGCTGGCGGTGCGCCTGCATCCGGCGGCCTGGGAGCGCATCGTGACGGGCCACGAGGCACTCGGCCGGCTGATCGTCTCGGGCGACGCGATCTATGGTGTGAGCACGGGTTTGGGCGCGGTCGCGGATACCCGCATCGCGCCGGACGGTGATGGGGTGCAGCGCCGTGTTGTGCTGGGGCGCATGGTCGGCGTCGGACCGCGCGCATCCGCCGAGCAAGTGCGCGCGGTGATGCTGGCGCGCCTCGCCGGTTTCGCCGAGGGGCGGTCCGGCGCTTCGCCGGAAATCGTCGCGGCCTATATCGGTCTGCTCAATGCCGGCGTCATCCCGGTCATGCCGCTGATCGGCTCGGTTGGCGAGGCCGATCTGGCGCCGCTCGCGCATATCGCCGGCGTATTGGCTGGGGCAGGCGAGGCGATGATCGACGGCGAGGCCCTGCCCGGACCCGAGGCGCTTGCTCGCGCGGAGCTTATCCCGCCGGTGTTCGGCGTGAAGGATGGTCTGGCGCTTGTTTCGTCCAACGCCGTGGCGACCGGTCTCGGCGCCCTGATTCTGGCGGATGCGGAGCGGCTGTTCGGTGCGTGGCTGGCCGCGGCGGCGCTGAGCTTCGAGGGCTACCGGGCGAATCTGGCGCCGCTCCACCCTCAGGCGGCGGCGCTGCGCCCCGCGCCAGGGCAGGGCGAGGTGGCAGCAGCACTCCTCGGCCTGTTCGAGGGCGGCGACCTCGTCCTGCCGGGCGCCGCGCGAAAGCTGCAGGATCCGCTGAGTTTCCGATGTGTGGTGCCGGTTCTGGGTGCCTGCCTCGCCGCGCTGCGTGGCGCGACGGCGGCCGTGGAGCTGGAACTTAATAGTTCGGACGACAACCCGGCGATCATCGCGGCTGAGGGAGCGGCGGACGACGCGGTGCAGCCGAACGCCAACTTCGACACGACGCACCTGGCGCTGGCTTTCGAAACCCTGAGCCTGGCTGTGGCGCGTGTGGCATCGGCGCAAGCCGCGCGGATCCTCAGGCTGATGTCGGCGGAGTCGAGCGGCCTGCCGCGATTCCTGTGTTCGGCGCAGGACGGGCGGAGCGGTCTGGCCGGGGTGCAGAAAACCGTGGCGGCGCTGGTGGCGGAGATCGGGCAGCGCGCTGGGCCGATGCCGATCTGGTCTGTGCCGGCAGCGGATGGCGTTGAGGATTATGCCACCATGGTCGTCTCGACGCTGGGCAAGCTCGGCGAGTCGCTGGAACGCCTGCGCTTGCTCTGCGGCATCGAATTGCTGGTGGCGGCGCAGGCTTGCGACCTGAGGTCTGAATTGCGGCTCGGCCTGGGCACCGCCGCCGTGCGGCGCGCGGTGCGGGGCACGGCGGCGATGCTGCTGGAGGATCGTCCGATCGCCCCGGACATCGAGGCTCTGGGTGCGCTGATCGCCAGCGGCCGGTTCGACGATTTCGCGGCAGGGATGTTTCGCTGAGCCTGACGATCCAAGGCTGCGGCGCGACCCAAAATGTCCGTCATGGCATGCGAAGGCATGCCATCCACGCCTTGCCTTGGTGGAGCAAGCAAGGCGTGGATCCTCCGCCTTCGCGGAGGATGACGTGGTAAAATGCGAACGCTCAACTGAAGACATCCCGCTGAGCGGATAGCCTTGCCTCGCGACCTATCGCAGGCTGGCCTGCGCGGCGGCGTAGGCGGCGGGCGTGGTCAGCAGGAACTGCGCCGCCTGGGAATCGAGCGCGGAGCCGAGCGCGGCGGGACAGGCCTGGCGGATCTGGAGAATGCGGCTCAGCGAAATGCCGGGACGAGCCGCGCGTGACGCATTCAGGGCCCCGGCAAGAACCTGCGTGCCGTCGGCCAGGGACTGCAGTGCCGCCTCCACCTGATCGGCGCCGCCGCTGGTGCAGACCTGCGGCATCACGCCCAAGCCCTGCAACGGCCAGCCCAGCGGCGCCAGCACGCGCGCCCAGGTGACGAGCAGATCGCCGCCATCCGGTAGCGCCGTGCCGGTCTGCACGAGACCTTTTCCCAGCGTCGCGCTGCCGACCACCACCGCGCGGCGGTTATCGGCCAGCGCCGCCGCCAGCACTTCGGCGGCGCTGGCGGTACGGCCATCGACCAATACGATGATCGGCAGGCCGCTCGCGGTATCGACGCCGCTGCCGCGCCAGAGCTGGTTGGCCGCGGGGTCACGGCCGATGGTGCTCGCGATGGTGCCGGAGACGACCAGCGTGCCCGCTATCGCGACCGCCTGGTCGAGCAGCCCACCGCGATTGCCGCGCAGGTCGAGGACGATGCCGCGAACGTTGCCCGTGGAACTCGCGATGGCCTGGCGCAGATGCTGGGCGGTGTTGCGCTCGAAGCCGGCGATCTGGATCGTGAGGATGCCGTTTTGCAGAGCCGGAAACACCGTCTCGGGCAGCAGGGCGGCGCGCGGCACCGCGATATGAACCGGCCGCCGGCTACCTTGGGGCAGGATGACAAGGTCCGCCGTACTGCCAGGCGCGCCGCCCAGCCAGTTGTCCAGCGTCGAAAGCGCTTGCCCCCGCGTCCGGTGGCCGTCGATCGACAGCACGCGGTCGCCGACGGCAAGGCCCGCTGTCGCCGCTGGCCCGCTCGGATCCACGCTCTCGATCGACGCGCCGCGCCCCCGCGAACCAAGCGCGAAGCCCGGTCCCGCCGAAAGCCTGTCGGGATCGGAGTCGCCGGGCGCGATGTAGCGGGAATAGGGGTCGAGATGGTTGAACAGCTCGTCGAAGAAACTCGTGACGATGCCAGTGGTGCCGGCGCTCGCGATGGCGGGCGAGACCTGCGTCGCCTTGTCGCAGAGCGTGGCGGCGATATTGCCCCAGCTAGCCGCATCGGTTGGCGGCGGCAGCGGCAGGGTGAGGACGGTCTGGTTGCGGCTGATCAGGTTGATCGCGGTGCTGCTCAGGGTCGGGCCAACAAGGGGGTCGAGCGCCGTGAGCCCCCGCAATCCCCATAGCGTCAGATTGGCCATCGGGATCGCGTTCAGCGTGCGCGGCGCCATGAAGGCGAAGGCGGCGCCATAGACCTGCGCGGCGAGTCTCGGGTTCCAGCCCTCGGCCGCCACGGGAGAACCGCTTTGGGCTTCGGCCGTGACCGGAAAGGCGAATAGCAGGAGAACGAGGAAGGCGCCGCGCCTCACCGGCGACCCGATCGCGGAACCGCCGAGCCTTGGCCGGATTTTGAGCGAGGCTGAGGCCGCCCGCCCTCGCTTCCGCGCGAACCGTCCGTGATCTGGAACAACAGGCCCCCCGTCAGTGGCCGCGCTTCCACCAAACGCACCGCGACAGTTTGCGCGAGGTGATAAACGACCCGGCTGCGGCGTCCGCTCAGGCTCTGGGTGGCTTCGTCATACATCCAGAAATCATCAGGGAGAGCAGAGAGCGGAACCATTCCGCTCGCACCGCTGTTAGCCAATGTGACGAAAATACCAAAGCGCGTAACGCCAGAAATGCGTGCGTCGAAGATGAAGCCGATCTTTTCCGCCATAAAAGCCGCCATGTAGCGGTCAGTCGCATCGCGCTCGGCCTGCGCGGCGCGGCGTTCAGTGGTGGTGATGTGTTCGGCGGTATCCTCGAGTCGGGCTTCCTCATCCGCCGTCATGCCGTCATCGCCGAGCTTCAGCCCTTTGATGAGCGAGCGATGCACCAGCAGGTCCGCATAGCGCCGGATCGGGCTGGTAAAATGCGCGTAGCGGGTGAGGGCGAGGCCGAAATGGCCGATATTCTCGGGGCTATAGGCAGCCTGGGATTGGCTGCGCAGCACTGCCTCATTGACCAGCGGCGCCTCCTCCGTCTCCGCGACGCGTTGCAGAACGGCGTCTAGGTCGCGCGGATGCAGCTGGTCACCGGGCGGCAGGGAGATGCCCATGGAATGGAGATAGGTGCGGAGCCCTTCGAGCTTCTGTTCCGATGGCGGCGCATGGACGCGATAGACCACCGGGCGCTGTAACCGCTCCAGCTCCTCGGCGACCGCGATATTGGCGAGAACCATGAACTCTTCGATGAGCCGATGGCTGTCGAGGCGCGGGCGGCGGGAAACGTTGGCGATTTTGCCTTCCTCGTCCAGCGCGACCTTCCATTCGGGCAAATCGAGGTCGAGCGTGCCGCGTGCCTGCCGCGCCCCGAGTAGCAGGCGGAACGCGCCATAGAGATCGTCGAGCGGTAGGCCCGGCGTTTCGCGCCCGGCGTTATGCGCTTCCTGAACCTCCTCATAGGTCAGGCGGGCGGCGCTGCGCATGAGGCCTCGGCCGAAGCGATGGGAGAGCTTGCGGCCGTCTCGGGCGATGCGCATCTCGGCAAAGAGGCAGGCGCGGTCCTCGTTCGGCCGCAGGCTGCACCAGCCGTTGGAGAGCGCCTCCGGCAGCATCGGCACGACGCGATCGGGGAAATAGACGGAATTGCCCCGGTCACGCGCCGAGCGGTCGAGCGGCGAATCCGCCCTCACGTAATGCGCGACATCGGCGATGGCGACGAATAGGCGATAGCCGTCGCCATCGGGCGTGGCGAATACGGCATCGTCGAAGTCCCGCGCATCGGCGCCGTCGATGGTGACGAGGGGAATGTCCCGCAGATCCTCGCGGCCGTCCGGCCCGACGCCGCGCGCGCGTTCCGCCTCGGCGACCACTTCATCGGGGAAGCTGTCGGGAATGCCGAGAGTCGCGATGACCAGCAGGCTAACGGCTTTCGCGGCGCCGGCATCGCCGAGGCGTTCGAGCACGCGGGCGGGTTTGAGGCCGAGACCGCCATGCGGCAGGGGCTCGGCGCGGACGATCTCGCCATTCTGGGCGCCGCCATCCTCGCCAGGCGGCACGATCCATTCGGCCTTCACCTTCTTGTCGGTGGGCTCGATCCGCATGAGGCCGCCTTTGCGGCGGAAAACACCGATGACGCGGCCGGGTGTCGCCTCGATGCGCTTGAGGGTGCGGCCCTCAAACTTCCGGGCGCCGCCACGGCCCTCGCCGATCGGCTTGAGGCGGGCGAGAACCTTCTGGCCGGGCGCGAGCGCCGGTTGGCCGCGTGCCTCGGGCTGCATGAAGATCGCGGGAGGCGGGCCGTCGCCACGCCAGCCGATGGGGCGGCCGATGGCGTCGCCCTCGCTGTCGATGCCGGTGATCTCGACCATCACGGCTTCCGGCATGCCCTCGCCGCCGCGCCGTGCCGCGCTTCCCGAAGGTGCGGTGAAACGCTTGTGTCCGGCGGGGGCCGCTTCGCCGCGCGACGCCAGTTCCTTGAGCGCGGCGCGCATCTCGACACGGTGCTCGGGACCCAGCCCGAAGGCGCGCATTGCCTCGCGTTTGCCGACGCGGCCGGGGGCCTCGGCGAGGAAGGCTCGGAGCGCGTCTCGGCTGGGGAAGCTGCGCGGCTCGACCGGGAGTTTGGCGGCTGCCTTGGGCTTCTTCCGCGCGGTCTTCATACGGTCTTGCTACTGCGCTGCGCGGCGGGGAGGCGCCTTGGTCGCGGCTTTCCGGGCGGCGGGTTTCGCTGTTTTGCCAGCGGGCTTGGGGGTCGCTGACTTAGCCGCCGGTTTGGCGGCGGCTGTCTTTTTGGCTGGAGCTTTGCGCGGTGTGGCGCTCGGTGCCGCTGTCTTTGCCGCAGGCTTGGCCTTCGCCTTCGTTGACTTCGCACCACGCGCACCGGGCTTCGGCTTGAGTTCTTTGCCCTTCTCGGCGAGCAGCGTGACCGATTCCTCAAGCGTGATGTCTTCCATCGCGACGCCGCGCGGAAGGTTGGCGACCATCTTGCCGTGCTGGAGATAGGGGCCGAACCGCCCCTTCTTGACCATCACCGCCTCGCCATCCTTGGGATGGGAGCCGAGCGCGCGGACGCTCGCCAGCTTCTTCGCCAGCAGATCAACGGCGCGATTGGCGCCCACGCTCAGCACATCGTCGTCGCGGTCGAGCGAAGCATAGACGGAGCCCATGCGGATATAGGGTCCGAACCGGCCGACGCCGGCTTCCATGGGTTCCTTCGCCTCGGGATGCAGGCCGATGAGGCGGGGCAGGCCCAGCAGGCCGATGGCCTGTTCCAGCAATATCGTCTCACCATCCACGCCGCGCGGCAGGGACATGCGCTTGGGCTTCTCGGCTTTCTTGCCCTTGGTCTCCGACGGCGGCGGTTCGCCTTGCTGGACATAGAGGCCGTAGGGACCCCGGCGGACCGTGATCTCCTCGCCAGTCTCGGGCGAGCGGCCGAGCACGCGCATGCCCTCCTTCAGCGTCTCCTCGCCCTCCTCGCCGCCATTGATGGCGAGGCGGCGGGTATATTGGCAGGCAGGGTAGTTCGAGCAGCCGATGAAGCTGCCATGGCGCCCGAGCTTCAGTCCGAGGCGGCCATTGCCGCAGGCCGGGCATTTGCGCGGATCGCTGCCATCGGCGGGCGGCGGAAAGAAATGCGCGCCGAGGTCATTGTCCAGCGCATTGATGACGTCGGAGATCTTGAGGTCCTTGGTCTGGTCCACGGCCTCCGAGAAGTCGTGCCAGAAGGCCCGCATCACTGCGCGCCAATCGGCTTTGCCGTCCGAGATCTCGTCGAGCTTCTCCTCCAGCGAGGCGGTGAAGCCGGTATCGACGTAGCGGGTGAAGAAGCTGGTGAGGAAGGCGGTGACGAGCCGGCCGCGATCCTCCGGCACCAACCGCTTGGCGTCCATTCGGACATAGTTGCGGTCGCGCAGCACCGAGAGGGTGGAGGCATAGGTGGAGGGGCGGCCGATGCCGAGCTCCTCCATTTTCTTGACCAGGCTCGCCTCGGTGAAGCGGGGCGGCGGCTGGGTGAAATGCTGGCTGGCCTTGACGCCACGGCGGGTGAGGGGATCGCCCTCCACCATGGCGGGCAGCACGCGGCTTTCGTCGTCTTCTTCCGACTGGTCGTCCCGGTCCTCGCGGTAGAGTTTGAGGAAGCCGTCGAAGGCCAGCAGGGAGCCGGTTGCGCGCAGCACGGTGCCCTGGCCGTCGGCGATGTCCACGGCCACCTGATCGAACTCGGCATGGCTCATCTGGGAAGCGACGGCGCGTTTCCAGATCAGCTCATAGAGCCGGGCCTGGTCATGGCTGAGGCGCCCGGCGACATCCTGCGGGCGGCGAGAGACATCGGTCGGGCGGATCGCCTCATGCGCTTCCTGCGCGTTTTTCGCCTTGGTGCTGTATTCGCGCGGGGCGCCGGGGATGTAGTTGGACCCGAATTCGGCCTTCACATGATCGCGGATAGCATGCACCGCCTCGCGCGCCATCTGCACGCCGTCGGTCCGCATATAGGTGATGAGACCCACGGTCTCGCCGCCGACATCGATACCCTCGTAGAGCTGTTGCGCGATGCGCATGGTCTGCTGCGCGCCGAAGCCGAGCTTGCGGCTCGCCTCCTGCTGCAAGGTCGAGGTGGTGAAGGGCGCGCTGGGATTGCGGCGGACACGCTTGCGCTCGATCTCGGCGACCGAGAAGGTGCCGGCTTCGACCGCCGCCTTGGCGGCCTCGGCGGCGGCGGAATTGGGCAGGTCGAACTGGTCGAGCTTGCGGCCCTTGAGGGTGGTCAGCCGCGCGGTGAAGGGGGCGCCGGCGGGCGTCGCCATCTGCGCTTCGATCGACCAGTATTCGCGTGCCCGGAAAGCCTCGATCTCGGCCTCGCGCTCGCAGACCAGGCGGAGGGCGACGGATTGCACGCGGCCGGCGCTGCGGCTCCCGGGCAGCTTGCGCCAGAGCACCGGAGAGAGGGTGAAGCCCACGAGGTAATCGAGGGCGCGGCGGGCGAGATAGGCCTCTATGAGTGGCTGATCCAGCTCGCGCGGCTTGCCCATAGCCGTTGTCACGGCGTTGCGGGTGATCTCGTTGAAGGTCACGCGATGGACGATCTTGCCCCGCAGCGCGTTCTGGTCCTGCAACATGGCGCGGACGTGCCAGGAGATCGCCTCGCCCTCACGATCCGGATCGGTTGCAAGGTATAGGGTGCCGGCGCCCTTGAGGGCGCGGGCGATCACGGCGACCTGGCGGGCACCGCGCTCATCCGCTTCCCAATCCATCGCGAAGTCCTGGTCCGGCCGCACGCTGCCATCTTTCGGTGGCAGATCACGCACATGGCCGAAGCTGGCGAGGACGGTGTAGCCGTCGCCCAGATACTTGTTGATCGTCTTAGCCTTAGCGGGGGACTCGACGACGACGACGTCCGGCATACTGCTCCTGCTCGCTCAGCCGCCAAATTCGGGGATCAGGACCACGCGATTGCCGGGAAGAGACTCGATGCGGCCGCCGAGTTCCAGGTCCAGCAGGGCGGCCATAATGGCGGCATGAGACGTGAACTGGCAGTGTCGGAGCAGATCGTCAACAGACGTAGGTGCCGGGCTGAGCATCTGCAGCACAGCATTTCGCGTTTCGATGGGTGCCTCTTCCGTTTCTGAAGCGTAATCGAACGCCTGCGCGGGCTCGGCCAGGCTCGCGGGCGGGCGTAGCTGCTCGGGCCCCTGCGGTAGGTTGGCGAGGACATCGGCGGCCGTCTCGGTGAGCTGGGCGCCTTGGCGGATGAGGTCGTTGGAGCCATGGCAGCGGGGGTCCAGCGGTGAGCCGGGCACGGCGAAAACCTCGCGGCCGGATTCGAGCGCGAGCCGGGCGGTGACGAGACTGCCGGAATGGCGCGCGGCTTCGACAACCACCACGCCGAGAGAGAGCCCGGCGATGATGCGGTTGCGGCGCGGGAAGTGGCGCGCCTGGGGCTGGGTGCCGAACGGCGCCTCGCTGACCACCGCGCCGGTCTCGGCGATGCGGCGCTGCAGGTCGATGTGCTGTGGCGGATAGGTCTGGTCGAGGCCGCCGGCGACGGCCGCGATGGTGATCCCGCGCGCCTTCAGCGCCGCCTCATGCGCGGCCGCATCCACGCCGCGCGCCAGGCCGGAGACGATGGCGAGACCGGCTTCCGCGAGCGACGCCGAGAGGTTGGCGGCGATGTGCTGGCCATTGAGGGAGGCCTGGCGGCCGCCGACGATGGCGACCGCGCGTTTCGCGAGGAGGGTGACGTCGCCGAGCACGCTCAGCGCCGGCGGGGGATCGGCCAGCATGGCGAGAAGGGGCGGGTAGGCGGGCATATGCGCCATCAGCAGCGTGGCGCCGAGGCGGGTCAGGGCCGCGATCTCATCCTCGACGGCGGCCACCGGCGGGATGGTCTTTTCCGTGCGCCCGGCGGCGCGGATGAGGCCGGGCAGGGCGTCGAGTGCGGCGGCGGCGCTGCCGAAGCGGGTAAGCAGGCGGCGGTAGGTTACCGGCCCAACGCCATCAGTCCGCGCCAGTCTGAGGCGGGCAACGAGGTCGCTGATGGGTCGGGTCCCGCGGCTCACGTCGCGCCGATACGCGGTTCGGTGCCCGCCAGAAGGCGGCGGATATTGGCGTGATGGCGGGCCAGCACCAGGATGGCGACGACAAGCGCCAGGATCGCGCGGGCCGGACCGCCGAAACCCCAGGCAAGCAGCGGCGAGAGGATGAAGGCCAGCAGCGCTGAGGCGGAGGAGATGCGAGTCGTTTTCGCGCCGACCAGCCAGATGAGGCACATGATCGCGCCCTCCGGCCAGCAGGCGGCGAGCGCCACACCGAGGCCGGTCGCGACACCCTTGCCGCCGCGAAAGCGCAGCCAGACCGGGAACATGTGGCCGAGCACCGCTAGACCGCCTGCCCAGAGCGGGGCGAAGCTGCCCGGTATGTCGAGCGCCGGGACATTGGCCACGATCAGAACCGCGGCGGCGCCCTTGAGCCCGTCGAGCAACAGGGTCGCGGCGGCGAGGCCTTTGCGGCCGGTGCGGAGAACATTGGTGGCGCCGATATTGCCGGAGCCGATCTGGCGGATGTCTCCCGCGCCGCCGAGGCGGGTGATAATGAGGCCGAAGGGGATGCTGCCAAGCAGATAGCCGACGAGCACCGCGAGGAAGGGGAATTGGGTCATCCGAATACCCTCCGTCCCGCTTTCCAGGTGCCGAGCACGCGACCCTCTAGCGCGCGGCCGTCGAAGGGCGTGTTGCGCGCCTTGCCGGGGAGTTTCCCGGCCTCGACCTTCCAGGCGCGGTCAGGATGAAACAGGCAGAGGTCGGCGGCGACGCCTTTTGTGAGCCTCCCCTGCGGCAGCCGCAACACGGTGGCCGGACCGGACGTCAGCAAAGCCAGCGCGCGGATGAGCGGGATGGCGCCGCCATGGACCTGCGCCAGCGTCACCGCCAGCAGGGTGGCGAGACCGGCGCCGCCAGCGGAGGCCTGGGCGAAGGGCTGGCGCTTGTCGTCAGCGTCGCGCGGCTGATGGTCGGAGGCGACGGCGTCGATCGTACCATCGGCGAGTGCCGCGACCACCGCCAGGCGGTCGCTGTCGGCGCGCAGCGGCGGTGAGAGTTTCGCGTAGGTGCGGAAATCGCCGATGGCGATCTCGTTGAGGTCGAAATAGGGCGGCGCCGTATCGCAGGTGATGCGCAACCCCTCCGTCTTCGCGGCGCGGATGAGGTCGAGCGCGGCGGCGGTGGAGATATGGGCGAAATGGACCCGGCCGCCGGTGAGGCGAACCAGGGCGATGTCCTGCGCGACCTGGATCGCCTCCGCCGCCGCCGGGATGGCCGGCAGGCCGAGACGTGTCGCCAGCTCGCCCTCGGTCGCGCAACCGCCCTCGGCGAGCGACGGATCCTCGGGGTGCTGGACCACAATGCCGTCGAAGCCGCGCGTATAGGAGAGGACCGCGCGCATGAAGCGGGCCGGGCCGATGGCGCGGCCGCCATCGGTGAAGGCGACTGCGCCGGCTTCACGCAACAAACCAAGCTCGGCGAGTTCCACCCCGGCGCAGCCGCGCGTCACGGCGCCATAGGGGAGGATGCTGAGGCTGCCGGTCTCGACACCACGCGCCAGCAGCAGCCGTACCAGCGCCGGATCGTCGATGGCAGGGCGGGAGTCGGGGAGCGCTACCAGCGTCGTGATGCCACCGGCGGCGGCGGCGCGGGCGACCGAGGCGATGGTCTCGCGATATTCATGGCCGGGCTCGCCGAGTTCCGCGCGCATATCCACCAGGCCGGGGCAGAGCACGGCGCCCTCGGCGGCGATGATGTCGGCGCCCTCGGGCTGGACGAGGCCCGTTGCGATCTCGGCGATCAGACCGTCGCGGAGCAGAACGTCGGCGGTCTGGTCGAAGCCGCTGGCCGGGTCGATGACCCGGGCGCCGGCGATGAATGTGTCCCGCAACTGCACCGGGGGCATGGCGTTCATCGGCGCACGATCTGCAGTGGCCGGGCGAGGCGGTCGAGCACCGCCATGCGGATGGCGACGCCCATTTCCACCTGCTCGCGGATGACGCTGTGGACGGGGTCGTCCGCCACCGCGCTGTCGATCTCGACGCCGCGGTTCATCGGGCCGGGATGCATCACCAGTGCATTGGGCTTGGCATAGGCGAGCTTGTCCGCATCGAGGCCGAAGAAGCGGAAATATTCGCGCGCGCTCGGGACAAGGTTGCGGGTCATGCGTTCTTTCTGCAATCGTAACATCATGACCACATCCACCCCCGCCAGTCCATCCGCCATGTCGTTGAAGACCAAGACGCCGAGTTCCTCGATAGCCGCCGGGATCAGGGTTGGCGGTCCCACCACGCGCACCTGGCTGCCCATCGACAAGAGAAGATGGATGTTCGAGCGCGCGACGCGGGAATGGCCGATATCGCCGCAGATCGCGATGGTCAGCCCTTCGAGGCTGCCGCGATGACGCCGGATCGTCAGCGCGTCGAGCAGCGCCTGGGTCGGGTGCTCATGCGTGCCGTCCCCGGCATTGATGACCGCCGCATCGACTTTCTGGGCGAGCAGGTTGGGCGCGCCGGATTGGTCGTGCCGCACCACCAGCAGATCGCATTGCATGGCGTTGAGCGTGGAGGCGGTGTCGAGCAGCGTCTCGCCCTTCTTCACGCTGCTGGTGGAGACCGACATATTGAGCACATCGGCGCCGAGGCGCTTGCCGGCGAGTTCGAAGCTGGTCCGCGTGCGCGTGCTGTCCTCGAAAAAAAGGTTGATGAGAGTGCGGCCGCGCAGCACGTCCCGCTGCGTCTTGCCCGAGCGGTTGAGCAGAACATAGCTCTCGGCGAGGTCGAGAAGATCCTCGATGACGGAAGGCGCCATGCCCTCGATGGCGAGGAGGTGGCGCATTCAGGCGGCATCCTGCGTCGCGGCCGTGACGGCGGCGATGCGGGCGAGACTCTCCTCCCGCCCCAGAGCGGCGAGAGTCGCGTCGATCGGCGGGCTGGTGGTGGTGCCGGTGAGCGCCGCGCGCAGCGGCTGGGCGACCTGGCCGAGCTTGCGGCCGGTGGCCTCGGCGAAGGCGCGGAGGGCGGCATCGACCGCGGCGGCGGAGAAGTCGGTCGCGGCGAGATGCGGCGCGAGGTTGGCCAGCATGGCGCGCGCTTCCGGAGTGAGCTGCAGAGCCGCCTTATCGGTTATCGCGAATGGCAGGCGGCGCGCGAGGAAGGCGGCGGAGGCCGCGAGTTCGAGCAGGGTTTTCGCGCGTTCCTTGAGGCCGGGCATCAGCGTGGCGATACGCGCCTCGGTCGTCTCGTCGAGGACGAGGCCGGGCTCATCCGCGAGACGGCGCGCGACGTCCCGCGCCAGCCGTGCGTCATCCGCCTGGCGCAGCCAGAAGCCGTTGAGGTGGGTGAGTTTGGCGTAGTCCATCCGGCTCGCCGCGCGGCCGACGCCATCGAGGTCGAAGAGGGAAATGGCTTCGTCCCGCGACAGTATTTCCGCGTCGCCGTGGCCCCAGCCGAGGCGGAGGAGGTAGTTGCACAAGGCTTCCGGCAGGAAGCCCTCGCGCTCGAATTCCAGCACGCTGACGGCGCCGTGACGTTTCGAGAGCTTTGCGCCATCCGCGCCGTGGATCAGCGGGATATGGGCAAAGCGCGGCAGGTCCCAGCCCATCGCGCGGTAGATCTGGACCTGCCGGAAGGTATTGGTGAGGTGATCGTCGCCGCGAATGACATGCGTGATCGCCATGTCGTGGTCGTCCACCACCACGGCATGCAGGTAGGTCGGCGTGTTGTCGCTCCGCAGGATGATCATATCGTCGAGCTCGGCATCGGCGACGCGGACCATGCCCTGCACCAGGTCGTCCACCTCGGTCACGCCGCCACGCGGGACCTTCAGGCGGATCGAGGGTTTGACGCCGGCCGGCGCCTCGGCCGGGTCGCGGTCTCGCCAGCGGCCGTCATAGCGCGGCGGGCGGCCTTCCTTGATGGCGGTCTCGCGCATCGCCGTAAGCTCCTCGGGCGTGCAGTAGCAGCGATAGGCGCGGCCTTGGTCCAGCAGCGCGTGCGCGACCTCGACATGGCGCGCCTCGCGGGCGGATTGGTAGACGGCTGGCTCGTCAGGCTGCAGATCGAGCCAGGCGAGACCTTCGAGGATGACCTGGGTCGCGGCGGCGGTGCTGCGGGCGCGATCGGTATCTTCGATCCGCAGCAGGAACTGGCCGCCGTGGTGGCGGGCGAAGAGGTAGTTGAACAGCGCGGTGCGTGCTCCGCCGATATGGAGCAAACCGGTGGGGCTGGGGGCGAAGCGCGTGCGGACGGTCATGGCCGCTCCATAGAACATTTGAGGGCGGCGTGAAAACGCCGTGAGGTGGCGGCGGCCGCCCGATGCGGCCCGCCTTTGGGCAGGCGCCCGGCTCGCCTTCGATCGATGGACGATGGCCGAGCATGGCCGGTTCCTGGCTTGGCTGCCGGTCTTCATGGGCGCGGGAGTGCTGCGATACTTCGCGGCGGAAAAGCCGGCGGTGCCCTGGCTTGGCCCGGCGATGGTTGCGGCGGCGCTCGTGGCGGTGATGGCGTCGCGGCTTTGGCTGGCGCCCCGCGCGGTGGCTTTGGCGGGACTCGCGGCAGCCATCGGCTTCGCTTCCGCCGCTCTGCGAACGGAGCGGATGGCGGCGATGCCCGACCTGCCGCGCCACGCCGCGATGATCTCGGGCATCATCCGCGCGGTCGAACCGCTGCCCGCCGGGCGGCGCTTGGTGCTGGATGATGTGCGGATCGACGACGCGGCTGCGCTCAGTCGCCGCATCCGCATAAGGGTGCGTGGCACTGACCGGCAGGCGCTGCTGCCTGGCGAGCGGGTCAGCATGAAGGTGCTGGTGCGACCGCCTTTCGCGCCGACCTATCCCGGCGGCTGGGATCTGCGGCGCGACGAATTCTACGCGGGTCTCGCAGGCGGTGGCTTCGCGCTGTCGGCGGTGACGCGTGAGAGTTTGCCCGAAGCGCAGGGGCTGAGCGAACGCTGGCAGGTACTGCGCGAGACTATCGCCGGCCGGATTCTGGCGGTGCTGCCGGGCACGACGGGCGCGGTGGCAGCGACGCTCCTCACCGGCATCGCGACCGCGATCCCGCCGGACGACCGCGCCGCCTTCGCGACCGCTGGGCTCGCGCATATCCTGGCGGTCGCCGGGCTGCATATCGGCATCGTCATGAGCACGGTTTTCGCGGCGTCCCGTGCCGCCCTCGCTTTGTCGCGCCATACGGCTTTGCGCTGGCCCATTAAAGAGATCGCCGCCGTCATCGCGATCGCGGCCGGTGGCGGCTACATGGCGCTGACCGGCATGCATCTGCCGATCATCCGCAGCTTTGCGATGGCGTCCCTGGTGACGGTCGGCCTGGTCCTCGGCCGCCGCGCCTTGTCGCTGCGCGGGCTTGGGCTGGCGGCGACGCTGCTGATGCTGACGCAGCCTGAGGCGGTGGCGGATGTCAGCTTTCAGATGAGCTTCGCGGCTGTGCTGGTGCTGATCGCGGGCTATGAGGCGATCCGGCAGCGGCCCATCGTGTTACTCGCGCGCGGTGCCGGCTTCTTGCGATGGCTGCGGCGCGACCTGCTGCTGGTGGCAACGACGAGCCTGCTCGCCGCAGCGGCAACGGCGCCCTTCGTCGCCTACCATTTCGGCCAGGTGCAGCCCTATTCGGTGATGGCCAATCTGCTGGCCGTGCCGTTGACGGCGTTCTGGGTGCTGCCGTGGGGACTGGCGGCGCTGGCGCTCATGCCGCTGGGCCTCGCCTTCCTCGCGCTTGTTCCGATGGGTTGGGGCTGTGCACTGCTGATCGGCATCGCGCGGCTCATCAGCCGGTTGCCCGCCGCGACCCTGGCTGTGCCGCCTGAGACGCGCCTCGCATTGGCGCTCGCGGCCTTTGGGCTGATTTGGCTGTGTCTGTGGCAGAGCCGCCTGAGGTTATTGGGTCTGGTGCCGCTTGTAATCGGCGCTTGCGTGCTGCCTTGCCTGGTCACGGTGCCGGATCTGCTGGTCTCGCCCGATCTCCGCATCATCGCCTTCCGCACGCCGGGCGCGATCTATCTGCTGCAGGCGGGCAAGGACGACTTCACGCTTGGCGAGTGGCACCGCTTCTTCGGCGCGCGGACGCTGCGGAGTTTTCCCGCGCAGGGCAGCTCACCCGATGGCAAAGTGGTTTGCAGCCCCGACGGCTGCCTGTTGCACGGCGCCTCGACCGCGCTGCTGTGGCGCGCGGAGGCACCACCGGAGAATTGTCGTGGGTTCGCGGTCCTGGTCACCACCGACTTCCTGGACGGTCTGTCCGGCCCGGCTTGCGCCGAGATGCCGGTCATCGATCGTTCGACCGTTCGGCGCGTGGACGCAGTCTCGGTCAGGCTGACGCCCAAGGGCGCCGTGCTGGCGGAGGACCGGCCGTTGCGTGGCGACTGGCCCTGGCTGCCGTCGCCTTGGCGGCCGGAAAACGGCTCCGATGAGCATTGGTAACGACTTCCGCATTGCATTTGCCCACAAGTCGGGCAAGACTTCGCATCAACGAATAAGCCGCGATCCGCGGGGGGACGTCATGAACGAGAGGTCGGCCGCCGAGATGCGGTCGCCGCAAGGTGCCCGGCTGGAACAGGCCGCACGCGCGGCATGGCTCTACTATGTCGGTGGCCGCACGCAGGATGAGGTGGCGGGGCAACTCAACATCTCGCGGCAGGCGGCGCAGCGGCTGATTTCGCTCGCGCTGTCCGAGAAACTCATCAAGTTCCGCTTCGACCACCCCATTGGGCCGCGCATGGAAACCGCCGAGGCGCTGTCGCGGCGCTTTGGCCTCACGGTCTGCGAAATCGTGCCGACGATGGGCAATGCCACAACGACTCTCGCCTCCGTCGCCATCGCGGGCGCGCAATTCGTCGAGAAATGGCTGGCGCAACGCGCGCCGCTGGTACTGGGGATGGGAACCGGCCGCACGCTGCGCGCGATCGCCAATGAGCTTTCGCCGATCGCTGCACCGCAGCACAAGATATTCTCGCTTTGCGGCACGATTCTGCCGATGGGACGCGCCATCGCGCTCGATCCTGTCTTGCGTCTTGCCGAAAGGTCCGGCGCGCAATGCTACTCGCTGCCAAGCCCGGTCATCGCCGCGACTGTCGAGGAACGCGAGATGCTGCAAAAGCAGCAGCCCTATACGACGGTACGCCACCTCATCAGCCAGGCACGCTGCATGTTGGTGGGCATCGGCGCGGTCGGCTGGCGGGAAGCCCTGCATGTCGATGGCGTGGTCTCCGACGCCGAATTGACTGAACTGATCGAGGAGGGGGCGGTGGGCGAAATCACCGGCTGGTCCTACGACGCGAGCGGAAAACTGCTCGGCGGCGCGATCAACGACCGGGTGGCGGGGCTGTGGCCCTTGGCGCTCGAATCGGGTGCCCTGCGGGTGGGCGCTGCCTTCGGGGCCCAGAAGGTAGCCGCTATACGGGCGGCCCTTTCGGGCGGCATGGTGAGCGGGCTGATCACCGACGAAGCGACGGCGGAAGCGCTTCTAGTGGAAGGGAGTTCTTGACAGTCGTTTCTCTACTTGATGTTCTGCTCAAAGCCTGGGCATACGCTCGGTTCCGGATTGGCTTAAAATTATAAACGACGAGGGGATGGACATGCGCATGAAGACCATCGCGGCTTTTGCCGCCGCTTTGCTAGCCGGCACGAGCCTCGCGGCCAGCGCCGAGACGATCACCATCGCGACCGTGAACAACTCGCAGATGGTCGTGATGCAGAAACTCGCTCCCACCTGGGAGAAGAAGACCGGCAACAAGATCAACTGGGTCGTGCTCGAGGAGAACGTGCTGCGCCAGCGCGTCACCACCGACATCGCGACCCATGGCGGCCAGTTCGATGTCATCACCATCGGGTCCTATGAGACGCCGATCTGGGGCAAGCAGGGCTGGCTCACGAGCGTCGGCGATATCAAGGGCTACGACTATAACGACGTGTTCCCGTCGGTCCGTTCGGCGCTCAGCGAGGGCGGCAACCTCTACGCGCTGCCCTTCTATGCCGAGAGCTCCTTCACCTATTACCGCAAGGATCTGTTCGACGCGGCCGGGCTGAAGATGTCGGACGCGCCGACCTATAAGGATATCGACGCCGCCGCCGCCAAGCTCACCGACAAGAGCAAACAGCAGTACGGCATCTGCCTTCGCGGCAAGCCGGGCTGGGGCGAGAACATGGCTTACCTCGATACCGTCGTGAATACTTTCGGCGGCTCGTGGTTCGACATGAAGTGGAATGCGCAGCTCGACAGCAAGCAGTGGAATGACGCTGTCACCTTCTACATCCACCTGCTCAAGGATTACGGCCCGCCGGGCGCCAGCTCCAACGGCTTCAACGAGAACCAGGCGCTGTTCGCCACCGGCCATTGCGCGATGTGGATCGATGCGACTTCCGGCGCCGGCATGATCTACGACAAGAGCAGCAGCCAGGTGGCCGACAAGGTCGCCTTCACCGCCGCGCCGGTCGATGTGACGCCGCATGGTTCGCATTGGTTCTGGGCCTGGGCGCTCGGCATTCCTAAGACCTCGACCAAGGCAGAAGTCGCCAAGGACTTCATCGGCTGGGCGACGTCCAAGGATTACATCGACCTCGTTGGCCAGACCAATGGCTGGACGACGCTGCCTCCCGGCACGCGCCTCTCCACCTACGAGAATGCCGACTATCTCAAGGCGGCACCTTTCGCCCCTGCCGTGAAGCAGGCGATCGATACGGCCGATCTCGATCATCCGACGATGAATCCGGTGCCCTATACCGGCGTCCAATACGTCTCCATCCCCGAGTTCCAGGCGATGGGCACGACGGTTGGTCAGCTCGTTGCCGCGGCCCTGACCGGCCAGAGCACGGTCGAGAGCGCGTTGAAGCAGGCACAGGCTTCCGTCACCTCGACGATGCAGCAGGCCGGCTACACGCAGTAACGCGTCTAGACGCGGTTTGGCGTAACTTCATGAACGGCTCGACGTACCGCGTCGGGCCGTTCATTGTATTTGAAACGAACCCGGGGACACACCGGGGGCCGCGAAGCGGGGGAGGATTTGGATGAGTACGGCCGCATCTGCGACAATGGGCGGCCCGCGCGCCAAGCCGGGCAAGAAAAAAGCGATAGGCGGCGGCGTCAATACTATGCCGCTGCTGGCTCCCGCGGTCGGCTTATTGCTGATCTGGATGATCGTGCCTCTGGCGATGACGCTGTTCTTCGCCTTCCGCCGCTACAATTTGCTCAACCCGATGATCCATGGGTGGGCCGGGTTCAACAATTTCAAATATCTTTTCGAGGACCCCGCACTTCTCCACTCGCTGCTGGTCTCGGTGATCCTGGTGGTCGGTGTCATCGCCATCACCATCATTCTGGGTTCCATTCTCGCCGCCATCTTCAACCAGCCCTTTCCGGGGCAGGGCGTCGCGCGCGTGCTGATGATCTCGCCCTTCTTCGTGATGCCAACGGTGAGCGCGCTGGTGTGGAAGAACCTGCTCATGCATCCGGTGAGCGGCCTTTTCGCCGCCTTCGCGCGCATGCTCGGCTTTCAGCCGATCGACTGGTTCGGCTCCTTCCCGCTCAGTTCGATCATGCTGATCCTGTGCTGGGAATGGCTGCCTTACGCCTTCCTCATTCTGTTCACCGCGCTGCAGTCAATGGACGAGGAACAGCTGGAAGCCGCCCGGCTGGACGGTGCCACGGCCTACAACATCTTCGTCAGCATCCAATTGCCGCATATGGCGCGCGCTATCTCGGTCACGATCATGATCGAGATGATCTTCCTGCTCAGCGTCTTCGCCGAAATCTACGTGACGACGGCGGGCGGCCCGGGCTTCGCCACGACGAACCTGACCTTCCTCATCTACCAGCGCGCGCTGCTGGCCTTCAACGTGGGCGGCGCTTCCGCCGCCGGTGTCATCGCCATCATTCTCGCCAATATCGTCTCCGCCTTCCTCACGCGGAGCGTCGGAAAGAGGCTTGAGATATGAGCCATTCTGTCGCCAAGCAGCGCCATCCCGTCGCCGGCATCATCGCCTGGGTCGTGGCGCTCGTCATGTTCTTCCCAATCGCCTGGATGGCGCTCGCAAGTTTCAAAACCGAGGTGGAAGCGGTACAGACGCCGCCGCTGCTGTTCTTCATGCCGACGCTGGAGAATTACCGGGCAATTTTCTCCGAGGCGAATTACCTGCTGTTCGCGGGCAATAGCGTCGGTATCGCGGTCGGCGCAACCTTGCTGACGCTGATCATCTCCGTCCCGGCCGCCTTCGCGATGGCCTTCTACCCGTCGCCGCGCACCCGTGGCCTGCTACTATGGATGCTTTCGACCAAGATGCTGCCCGCGGTGGGTGTGCTGGTGCCGATCTACCTTCTGGTGCGCGACGCGGGGCTTTTGGATAGCCGCACCGCGCTGATCGTCATCAATACCCTCAGCAATATGCCGATCGCGATCTGGATGCTGTTCACCTTCTTCCGCGATCTGCCGAAGGACATCATCGAGGCGAGCCGCATCGACGGTGCCAATCTGCGGCAGGTTCTGGTGCATGTGCTGCTGCCGCTGGTGATGCCGGGCATCGCCTCCACCGGGCTGCTCTGTATCATCCTGTGCTGGAACGAGGCTTTCTGGAGCCTCAACCTCACGGCGCATAACGCGGCACCGCTCACCGCCTTCATTGCGTCTTTCTCGGCGCCTCAGGGTCTGTTCTGGGCGAAGCTTTCGGCGGCTTCGGTGCTGGCGATCGCGCCGATTCTCATCTTCGGCTGGTTCAGCCAGAAGCAACTGGTCAGCGGCCTGACCTTCGGAGCTGTGAAGTGAAACTACTGGGCAAAGTCGCCGTCATCACAGGCGGCGCGCGGGGCATCGGCCGCGCCATCGCGACGCGCTATGCGGAAGAAGGCGCGCGGGTGGTGATCGCGGACATCAACCAGGCGGAGTCGGAGAACGTCGCGCGAGAGATCGGGCATGACGCTCTCGGCGTTGGCCTCAATGTCACCAAGCAAGAGTCGATCGACGCGATGGTGCGTGACGTCGTGGCGCGGGCGGGGCGAATCGACATCCTCGTCAACAACGCCGGCGTTTTCGAGATGGCGCCGGTACTGGAGATCACACGCGAGAGCTACGCAAAGCAATTCGCGGTGAATGTTGAGGGTCTGCTCTTCACTCTTCAGGCTGTGGCGAAGCAGATGGTTTCGCAAGGAGAGGGCGGCAAGATCGTCAATTTCGCCTCCCAGGCGGGGCGGCGAGGGGAGGCGCTGGTCGCGGTCTATTGCGCCTCCAAGGCCGCGGTCATCAGCCTGACGCAGAGCACCGGCTTGGGCCTGATCAAATACGGCATCAACGTCAATGGCATCGCGCCGGGCGTGGTGGATACCCCGATGTGGGATGTGGTGGACGCGCAATTCGCGAAATACGAGAATCTCCCGCTCGGCGAGAAGAAGCGGCAGGTAGGCCTTGCGGTGCCTTATGGGCGTATGGGCAATGTCGGGGATATGGTGGGCGCGGCGGTGTTTCTGGCGAGCGCCGATGCCGGGTATATCGTGGCGCAGACGCTCAATGTCGATGGCGGGAATTGGATGAGCTGAGGGGGGCCGTTCATTCAGAGCGGGATGACTTTGGCTCGAAACCGTGCCCACTCCACCTCGTCATGCTCGGCGAAGGTCGAGCATCCACGCCTTGCTTGCTCGACGAAGGCAAGGCGTGGATGGCATGCCTTCGCGTGCCATGACGAGTATTTGGTTCGCGGTCCAGTATTAGATCAATACGTTTCAGCCCAAAGTCTTCAGCAGGTCCCGGAAATAGCGCGGCAGGTCATTCGGCTGGATGACCGCCGCTCTCACCGTCTGGTCGAAATGTTGCACCAGCGCGCGGACGTGTTCGCGTGACTGGAACACGAGATACATCTGGCCGACATAGATGGTCGCGCGGATCGGCCCGAAGATGGTGATCGGCGCGGAATACAAACGCCGCCCGTCATAAAGATACCAGCGATATCGGGGATAAAGCTCGTCGCACAGGGCGATGAGATGCTCCAGCTGCGCGCGGCGTGTCGCGAGCGGGAGATCCTCCCAGATCCCCGTGCCCCGTGCGAAGCTTTCGATCACCTGGATCGACGCGCAGACTTCCATATCCGTCTCGGGACGCCGCAAATAATCGAGACGAGATCGCGTGATTTCAATTCGTCGCTGTGGCGAGAGGGCGATGAAGTGCTCGTATTCGAAGGCGATGACCTCCTCGGTCTTCAGCACATCGGGGAAATTGCTGGGAATGTGCCGCACTTTGTAGCCGGTCGCTTCCTCGTGCCACTCGATCAAGCGCTCATCGACCGGCGACAGGGCATTGGCCTCGATGCGCGGTCTGTCATCGCTGAGCACGCCGGCTTCACGGTCCTCGATTTCCCGCAGACCCAGCAGCCAGTCCACCGAGACCTGGCCGATCCGAGCGATAGCGGCCACCGACTCGATCCGCGGCAGGCGATCGTTTGTGGGTGAAAGAATCTGCGACAGGGTCGAGCGGTCTATCCCGATAGCCCGGGCGAAGTCGCTCTGCCCCCCGCCGGAGCGGGACATGACCGAGAGCAGGCGGGTGCGGAAGACACGGACAAGCTCGGCGCGACTTGAAGAGGCTGAGATCATAAATACATTGTAAAGCCAATGCTGTGAATTATCAACAGAAGCGGATATTGGTTATCATTCCCACGATCCATTTGTTGGTTATCTTATTGAATCCCTCATATTCCCCGATCATCATAGGGGAATGCAATTACAGAGCCCAGCCGCCAGCCTGCGCCACCACTCAGCCGTCGAATGGCCGACCTGTTTTCTGGCGCTCGGGATCTATCTCTGCTGGGGGTTGCTGACCTTTTTCCACGCGTCCATTCCCTGGCCGGTATTGGTCGTTGGCGGCGGCTGGATCGTCGCCTGGCAGATGTCGCTGCAGCATGAGGTCATGCATGGTCATCCGACGCGTTATCGCTGGCTGAATGACGCGATTGGGTTGCCGCCGCTCACGCTTTGGCTGCCCTATCCGATCTACCGGCGGTCGCATCTTCGGCATCATCGAAACGCGCATCTCACCGATCCGCTCGAGGATCCTGAGAGCTACTACCTGACGCCGGAGCGTTTCGGCCGTCTAGGGAGCGCTGCCCGCGCCTTCCTGCGGTTCCGCAACACGTTTTTCGGCCGCATCACCTTCGGCGCCGTCCGCAGCATCGTGCTTTTCCTCTGGAGCGAGTTGCGTCACGCCCTGCAAGGCGATCGTGCGACCTTGCGCATCTGGTTGCCCCATCTTCTCGGTGTCGGGTTTCTCTTAGTCTGGGTCTGGGGAGTTTGCGGCATGTCGCCGCTGGTCTACGTGGCCTGCTTTGTGCTGCCGAGCCGCTCGCTATCGCAGATCCGCTCCTTCGCCGAACATCGTGCGGCCGACGTGCAGGACGAGCGAACCGCGATTGTCGAGAATTCCCCCGTCCTGGGCCTGCTGTTCCTCAACAACAATCTGCACGTCGTCCATCACGACAAGCCCGCGCTGCCCTGGTACCGCATCCCGGCCTATTACCAAGCAAATCGCGCACGGATCATCGAGGCGAATGGCGGGCTGGTCTATGACGGCTATGGCGATGTGATCCGGCGCTATTTCCTGACGCCGCATCACGAGGGCGCCCATCCCGGCCATGACGCCCCGCGCGTCTCGGTGCCATCGCCGGCGCGGCGATTAGCCCATGCGGCAGTGCTCTCTCAGGCGATTGTGGAATACCCCGCCGCTGCCGCCTCCTCCTCGAAAGCCGCGACGGCCGCGTAGGTTTGGGCCTTGACGGGGCGGATGTCCCGGATGCTCAAGCCGGTCATCGCCTGCCGCAGCGCCGGACGGTGAGCGGCGCCGGTCAGCACCCGGCGCAAGGCTTCGATGAGGGCCGGCTCGGTGTGGGACGAGGTGATGAACGGAATGGCGGGGCTGGCGGCGGTCTCGGCGATGATGCGAAGGCGAGTGATGTCCTTCGGCCGATAGTGCGCGACGAGGCCGAAGGTCACGCAGTCGATCGCGGCAACATCGGTCGAGCCCTCCGCCACCGCCGCCATGCTGGCGACATGGGCGCCGCTGACGGTGACGGAGCCGAAGAAACGGCCCTCGCGCGCGAGACGTGCCACGAGATGACGAGGCAGGTTCATCCCTGAATTCGAGTGCCATCCATTCATGGTGAAACGCGCGCCGCGAAGATCTTCGAGGTTGCGAAGCGACGAGTCGGTTGCCACGACGATGAAGGATCGGTGGGTCGGCATGCCGCTCGGGTCCATCGCGCAGCCCGGCAGATCATGCAGCGGCGCGGCGAGGATTTCATATTGGCCGGGATAGAGGGCGAGCAGCGGGTAGCCGCACATGTGGCTGAGGAGCGTTTGGGGCTCGATCTCCTCTGGCAGGTCCAAGCTCGGCTGAGCGATCGTCTCCGGGATGTTCGCAAAGCCTTCCTCTTGGAGAGCTTCGCGGATCGCGGCCCAAAATGTAGCGTTGGCGGCGGCCATCTCGGGCAAGGCGTACATCGACAGCGAGACGAAAGGCGTCATTGTTATTCGATGGCCGTTAGAAGCCGAGGATATCTCTGGCCTGGACCGTCCTCACTCCACCACGTCATGCTCGGCGAAGGCCGAGCATCCACGCCTTCCTTGCGCGACGAAGGCAAGGCGTGGATGGCACGCGGGGGGCCGCCCCGCCTTAGCGTGCCATGACGGATCTTAGGGGCCTGGTTCAATGCTTGGGCGCCACTTTTCAAAGAGTCGTCGTGACCCAGCTCGGGCCAAGTCAGCCTCATGCCAGCAGCGCTTCCACTTCCGCCAGGAGCGCCACCATCTCGCGCGCCGCCTGGGACTTTGGGCTCGCTTCCGTCACACCCATGCCGACGGCGAAGGCATTGGCAAAACCCGCGCGGTTGCCGAGCGTGGATGTGAGCAAGGCATAGCCTCCGCCGGCGATCTCCTGCTCGACGAGGCTGCGCAGGCGGGAGGAGGCTGGCGTCCGGTTAAGCAGCAGCCGAACCAGCCGCTTCTCCGCCTGCGCGAGTTTCAGCGTTCCCTCGGCAGCCCAGAGATCTGGCGGACTCGGCTGGAGGGGCACGAGCACCAAATCAGCCTCCCGCACGGCGAGCTTCGCATCGGTGTCGATATGCGGTGGGCTATCGACGACAACCACGTCGTGGCTTTGCCGCAACCGGTTGAGCTCCGACCGCAACCGCCATCCCGATAAATCCGAGGCGGTGATCTTGGGGAGCGGCCGGGATTGGCGTTCCCGCAACTCGTGCCAGCGGGCCAGGCTGCGTTGCGGGTCGATATCGAGCACCGCGACGCGGCGCGTGGCGGCGAGCGCGGCAGCAAGATTGACGGCAACCATCGTCTTGCCCGCTCCGCCCTTCTGCTGTGCGATCGTAATCACGAATGACATGCGCACGACTCCATCGAGACGCCCATTATAGGACGAGATGGTGTCTATGCGTCTGCAACGACTCTCGCGGTCAACTTGCTGCCTGCACCGTCTGCCATCCCTCGGAGGCAAGGGCGTGCAGGATCTCATCCTCTCCGCATAACCCGACCACGCGGCCCTCCGCCGTCATGATGACGGGGAGCCCGGAGGTCTGCCGCGCCTGGATGACCGACTTCATCGTCGCCTCGGAACTGATCGCCGTGCACCAGCCTGGCTGCGTGACGTCGTTTTCGGTCGCGGCGAGCAGTACTGGCACAGGCTTGCCATCGACCTTTACCTGGATGTCGCGGCCATTGCCGAGATCCATGAGGATGTCGCGATGCGGATCGAGCACTTTCCAGCCGTCGCGGCTCGGCAGCTGGTCGAGCTGCCGCATGAAGGTCCGGCCGCGCAACACGTTCAGCGGATTCATGTGCTGGACGAATTCCCGGACATATTCGCTGGCCGGGCGCAGCACGATATCCTCCGCCACGCCGGATTGGATGATCCGGCCGCCTTCGAGAATGGCGATCTGGTTGCCCAGCTTCAGCGCCTCGTCGAGGTCGTGGCTCACGAAGATGATGGTTTTCCGGACCTCCTTCTGCAGGGCGAGAAGCTCGTCCTGAAGCTTGGTCCGGATGAGTGGATCGAGCGCGGAAAATGGCTCATCCATCAGCAGAATATCGGCATCGGTCGCGAAGGCGCGGGCGAGGCCGACGCGTTGCTGCATGCCCCCTGAGAGTTCGCGCGCGTATTTGTCGCCCCATTTATCCAGCGCCACGAGCTTCAGCTTCTCATCGACGATGCGGCGGCGCTCGGAATCCGAAACCCCGCGCAGCTCGAGGCCGAGGCCAACATTTTCGCGCACCGTGCGCCAGGGCAGCAGCGCGAATTGCTGGAACACCATGGCGATGCGCCTTGTGCGCATGAAGCGCAGAGTGGCGGCGTCGCAACTCGCCATATCGACCTGGCCTTGGTCACGCGCCACCAGGATGCGGCCGCGCGTCACCTTGTTCAGGCCGTTGACGGCGCGCAGCAGGGTGGATTTGCCCGAACCGGACAGACCCATAAGAACGCAGATCTCGCCCTCGCGAATTTTCAGCGAAGCGCCTTGTACGCCCATGACGACGCCGGTTTTGGCGATGATCTCGTCCCGGCTGTGGCCCTTGTCCATCAGCGCGAGGGCCTCGTTCTTGGCACGAGCGCCGCGCCGGCCGCGGCCTGAGAACAGAATATCGACGTTCGAGAATTCGATGACCGTCTTGTCGTCCATGATCAGCCCTCCCCGCTCTCACGCGGGCGACAGACGCGATCGAGAATGACGGCCAGGACGACGATGCAGAGACCGGATTCGAAGCCGACATCGACCCGGACGGAATTCAGCGCTTCCACCACCGGCACGCCCAAACCACCTGCGCCCACCAGGGCCGCAATGACGACCATCGACAGGCTGAGCATGATGCATTGGGTTAGCCCGGCCATGATCGTCGGCAGCGCGTGCGGCAATTCAACCTTCCAAAGGAGCTGACGCGGAGATGCGCCGAAGGCCTGTCCCGCCTCGATCAATGGCAACGGCACGGAGGCGATGCCGAGCTGCGTGAGCCGGATTGGCGCGGGCAGGGCAAAGATGATGGTGGAGATCAGGCCCGGCACGGCACCAAGGCCGAATAGCACCAGCGTCGGGATGAGATAGACGAAGGTTGGCAAGGTCTGCATGAGGTCGAGGAACGGCCGGACGCCGACGAAAAGCCAAGGCCGATGGGCGCAAGCGATGCCGATCGGCACGCCGATGAGCATGGAAATCACGGTCGCGAAGATGATTAGCGACAGCGTCTCCATCGTCGCCGTCCAATAGCCCTGGTTGAGGATAAAGAGCAGGGCGATCGCGACGAAGAGCGAGAGTTTCCAAGACCGGCGCATCGCATAGGTGATGGCGATGACGATGAGGATGAGCACGATCGCCGGGATCGCTTCCAGCACGTAAGTGACGCCGTTGATGGCGCCAGCGATCCCGTTCGAGATGGCGTCAATGAAGTCCGTGCCGTTAATCGCGTTGACGATGCTCGCAAGCCAGTCGCCGATCGGGATTTTGTGACCGGAAACGAGCTTGGCGATTCCATCGAACATGCGGCACTCCGTTGCTAGTTGAAAATGATCGTAACACGGCGCACCGCTTCGGCGAAGGCGAAGATTCCTTTGGCGCCGGCGACCATCGCCGCCGGCGCGCTTTCTGACTTACGAGGTGGCGAGCGCCTTTTTGACGGCCTCATCGGCCGGCTGGCTGCCGTCCAGCGTCGTCACGCCCTGCAGCCAGGGCGTCATCGCATCCGGATTGGCCTTCAGCCACTTCGTCGCCGCAGGCACGGGATCCATCTTGTCATACATGATCGAACCCATGATCGTGTTCTCCATGTCAAGATTGAACTTCAACTGCGTCAGGAACTTCCCGAGATTCGGGCAATCCTGCAGGTAGTTCGCGGCCACATTCGTATAGACGGTGGCGCCGCCGTAGTTCGGACCGAACACTGCGTCACCGCCCGACAAATACTTCATGTCGTATTTGGTGTTCATCGGGTGCGGCTCCCACCCTAGGAACACAATGCCTTTGTTGTGCTTGGTTTTACGGGAAACCTCGGCGAGCATGCCCTGCTCGCTGGACTGCACCAGCGTGAACTTGCCGACGCCATCGGTGTTGTTCTTGATCATATCGAGGATGAGGCGATTGCCGTCATTGCCCGGCTCGATGCCGTAAATCTTGCCGTCCAGTTCACTGTAGAACTTCGGAATGTCCTGGAAGGACTTCAGCCCCTGGTTGTAGAGATAGGTCGGAACCGCGAGCGTGTATTTGGCGCCCTCGAGGTTCGCCCCGACAACATAGACTGTTTTATTTGCGACATATGGCTTGATGTTATCCGCCATCGTCGGCATCCAATTGCCGAGGAAGACATCGATCTTCTTCTGCTTCATTTCCTCGTAGGTGACGGGAACCGAGAGCATCGTTGTCGTCGGATTATAGCCGAGCGCCTGAAGAATTGCCGTCGCGGTGCCCGTTGTGGCCGTGATGTCGGTCCAGCCGACATTGGAGAACGGTACGTTTTTACAGCTCGCCGGATCACCGGCGGCGCGCGCCGCCTGAACGCCGCCGCCAATCGTGACCGCGGCCAAGCCCATTGCCGCGACAGCCCGGAGAAGTTGTTTGCGCATCGCGCGGTTCCTTTTGACGAACGGAGTCTGGGAGCCCGAGGCGCTCGGCCTGGACAAGAGTTGAACATACTTTCAATAATCGGGCGGGGTCACGCATTTTTCGCCCAAAACGAGGCCAAATCAGCAAAATTAACCCGAAGCCCACCAAATTCTTCGGCTCGCTGGGCGAGATCTGGTGATGAAAGGCGGGGCCGAGGTCCATTTCGACATCGCTTGATTGCACGTTCAAGCAATTCTACAAGAGCCGGCCAACTCATCGACGGACAGGAGCATTCGTGGCCCGCCGAGATTCCGAGGATGTCCGACGCCGGCAATTGATCGATACGACGATCATCGTCATGGCGCAGGTCGGGTTCAATGGAACCACGCTTGGCCTCATCGCGAAACATGCAGGCGTCTCCACGGGGCTCGTCGCTCATTATTTCGGCGACAAGGACGGGCTGCTGGAAGCGACGCTTCGCGCCCTCGCTTCCCGCCTGAGCCTTGCCGCCGCAGCGCGGATGCGCGCGGCCACGTCGCCGCGCGCAAGGCTGCAGGCGGTAGTGGATGCAAATCTGGCGCCAGAGGAGATGGATTCGCAAACCGCGACCGTCTGGCTAGCCTTCTGGGGTCAGGCGATCCATTCGGAGCCGCTCAAGCGCATCCAGCGCGTCTATCAGCTCCGCGTCCTGTCCAATCTCCGCCACGCCCTGCGCAGCCTGGTGCCGGAAAGCGAGGTCGCGCGTCTCGCCATTATCATCGCCGCTATCATCGACGGTCTCTGGCTGCGTACCACGCTGTCCGCGTCCTGGAGCGAGGCGGATGCCGATGCGATACGCCGCATCGCCGCCGGTTTCGTGGAAAGCCAGATCATCGTCCGCACGGAAGGACTTCCCATGGCCGCCAAAGCCGTCCCGCATCCGCGGCACCTGAATTGGATCGGCGGCGCGCCCGTCGCCTCCGCCGCGGGCCGCAGCTTCACGACGATCAATCCCGCGACAGGCGAGGTGCTGGCGGAGATCGAGATCGCCGAAGCGCCCGAGGTCGAGGCGGCCGTATCGGCCGCACGGGCGGCGCAGAAGCTCTGGGGCCGCATGACGGGATCGGAACGCGGCCGGATTCTGCGCCGGGTCGCGGATATCCTGCGGGCAAAGAATGACGAGCTGGCCGAGTTGGAGACGCTCGACACCGGCAAGCCGATCCAGGAGACGCGGGTCGTCGATGTCATTTCGGGCGCCGACTGCATCGACTATTTCGCGGGTCTCGCGGGCGGGCTGGCGGGCGAGCATATCGATCTCGGTCCGGGTGCCATGGGCTATACACGGCGGGAGCCGCTGGGCGTCGTCGCCGGGATCGGCGCCTGGAATTATCCGTTGCAGATCGCCTGCTGGAAGGCCGCGCCGGCGCTGGCGGCGGGCAATGCGATGATCTTCAAGCCCGCCGAACTCACGCCGCTCACCGCGATCAGGCTCGCCGAGATCATGCGGGAAGCGGGGGTGCCGGACGGTGTTTTCAATGTCGTGCAGGGCTTCGGCGACACCGGGCGGCTACTGACGCGCCATCCCGGCATCGCGAAGATCTCGCTGACCGGCGAGGTCGGCACCGGCAAGAAGGTGATGGCGGATGCCGCCGAGACCCTCAAGCAGGTGACGCTGGAATTGGGCGGCAAGTCGCCGATCCTCGTGTTTGAGGATGCCGATATCGAGAATGCGGTGTCGGGCGCGTTGCTCGGCAATTTCTACTCGGCGGGCGAAGTCTGCTCCAACGGCACGCGGGTTTTCGTGCATCGCGCGATCAAGGAGCGGTTTCTGGCGCGCCTCACCGAGCGCACCGCGCGCATGGTGGTGGGCGACCCGATGGACCCCGCAACGCAGGTGGGCGCGCTGATTTCCGAGAAGCATATGGAGAAGGTGCTGTCCTACGTCGCGCGCGGCGTAGCCGAGGGCGCGCGGCTGGTCTGCGGTGGCGAGCGCATGACGCGCGACGGGCTCGATCGTGGCTTCTTCGTCTCGCCCGCCATTTTCGATGGCTGCCGCGACGATCATGCCATCGTGCGGGAGGAGATCTTCGGCCCGGTGATGACCGTGCTCGACTTCGAGCATGAGGACGAGGTCGTGGCGCGCGCGAACGATACCCCCTTCGGCCTCAGCGCCGGGGTGTTCACGCGCGATATCTCGCGCGGCCATCGGGTGATCGCGGAGCTTCAGGCCGGGACCTGCTGGATCAACACCTATAACGTGACGCCGATCGAGCTACCCTTCGGTGGGTACAAGCAGTCGGGCCTGGGGCGGGAGAACAGCCGCGCGGCGCTGGAGCATTACACGCAGCTCAAGAGCGTCTATGTCGCGCTCACCGATATCGACGCACCGTACTAACGGTGCTGCCGTCTCCCGCCGTGAGGTCAGAAGAACCGAATCATATGCAGTGCAGGCAGGGCACTGAATGGCGGTGTCGTAGTCGTTGTCGCGTTGACCGTGGTACATGATTCGTTGCCCAGAACGCGCGCGAAGCGGTCGAGCACGATGGGCAGAACCCCAGCCGCTATTCGCGCGGTTAGGTGCGGTTCGAAACCTCCATTAGGGGACGTGAAGTTATCAAACACGGAAAATCGAACAGTGCCGTGGCCAATTCTCGCATCAGACGTTTAGTCATCTCCTGATTTTCGACCAGGACACCCTAAGCCCGCCGGCACTAACAAAACCTGAGTCAATCATTCCAGCCAACGGAACAAGGATATGGAAAGCTTCGACTACATCATCGTCGGCGCGGGCTCCGCCGGCTGCGTGCTGGCGAACCGGCTGACCGAGGATGGCGAGCACAAGGTGCTGGTGCTGGAATATGGCGGGTCGGATCGCTCGATCTTCATCCAGATGCCGGCGGCGCTTTCCATTCCGATGAACCGGAAACGTTATAACTGGTTCTATGAATCTGAGCCGGAGCCGCATCTGGCGGGCCGGCGCATGCATACGCCGCGCGGCAAGGTGATCGGCGGCTCGTCCTCGATCAACGGCATGGTCTATGTGCGCGGCAATGCCCATGATTTCGAAAGCTGGGAGCGGCAGGGCGCGCGCGGCTGGGGCTATCGCCATGTGCTGCCCTATTTCCGCCGCGCCGAAACGCGGGAGGAGGGTGGAGACGCATATCGCGGCGCGGATGGTCCGCTCTACACCTCCTATGGCAAGCTGAAGAACCCGCTGTATCGCGCCTGGATCGAGGCGGCGAAGCAGGCCGGCTATCCGGAGACCGAGGATATCAACGGCTTTCAGCAGGAAGGCTTCGGCCGCATGGACATGACGGTCCGGCGCGGCCAGCGCTGGAGCGCCGCGAATGCCTACCTGAAGCCGATCCGTAGCCGGACCAATCTTGAAATCCGCAGCCATTGCCTCGTTACTTCGCTGATCCTGGAAGGCCGGACGGTGGTGGGCGTGCGCTACCGGCGGGGCAATGTCTCGCATGAGGTCAGGGCGTCGCGCGAAGTTATCCTCGCCGGCGGTCCGATCAATTCGCCGCAGTTGTTGAAACTCTCTGGTATCGGGCCTGCGGCGGAACTCGCGGAACACGGCATTACCACGGTCGCGGACCGTCCCGGTGTTGGTGAAAACCTCCAGGACCATCTGGAGTTTTACTTCCAGGTCGCGGTGACACAGCCGATCACGCTGTTTTCCGCGCAGGCGCTGCTGCCGAAAGCGGCGATCGGCTTGCGGTGGCTGCTGCGGCGGGATGGGCTCGGCGCCACCAATCATTTCGAGAGCTGCGGCTTCATCCGCAGCCGTGTGGGGATCGATTATCCGGACATCCAGTATCATTTTCTGCCGCTCGCGGTGTCCTATGACGGCAATAGCCTTGCCACCGAGCATGGCATGCAGGCGCATGTCGGCCCGATGCGTTCCAAAAGCCGTGGCTGGGTGCGGCTGCGATCAGCCGATCCCGCCGACAAGCCGCGCATCTTCTTCAACTACCTCAGCCATCCGGACGACCGGGAGGAGATGCGCGCCTGTGTCCGCCTGACGCGGGAGATTTTCGCCCAGCCCGCATTCGCTCCTTATCGCGGGCGTGAGATCCAGCCGGGTGCAGATGTGACGAGCGACGAGGCGATCGATGCCTTCGTCGCCGCGAAGGTGGAAAGCGCCTACCACCCGTCCTGCACTTGCAGGATGGGCGATGCCGCCGACCCCATGGCGGTGGTCGATCCGGAAACGCGCGTGATCGGCGTCGAGCGGCTGCGGGTGGTCGATTCCTCGATCATGCCGAGTGTGACCAATGGCAATCTCAACGCGCCGACCATCATGATCGGCGAGAAGGGGGCTGATCATATCCTCGGGCGGCCGTTGCTCGCGCCCTCCAACGCGCCCTTCTACACCGCCGCGAATTGGGAGCAGGCGCAGCGATGAGGTCCGCGTTTGCCTATGGCGCCGCGCTGATTGTCTTCGTGGCGCTCGACTTTGTTTGGTTGACGCTCACGGGCGGCTTCTATCGGGAGGTTCTGGGTGACTTGCTGGCGCCCAGTGTGCGCATCGCTCCGGCGGTTTTGTTCTATCTGGTCGATACCCTCGGGCTCCTGCTCTTCGTCATGCGGCCCGGCTTGGGCGGATCGGCTGCCAGCGTGCTTGGCCGGGGTGCTCTGTTCGGGGCCTTCACCTACGCGACTTATGATCTGACGAATTACGCGATCCTGCGCCGCTGGACACTGGGGATCACGCTCGCCGACATCCTCTGGGGCATGGTGATCAGTGCTCTGGTGTCACTCGCCGGCTGGGCGGTGCTCAGAAGAGGAAATCGCGCGAGCCCGGAATAGCCTCTCGAAAGGCGGCGGCTTCGCTCCGGCGAATGCATTCCGGAAGCGGATCGTTAACATCTTTCTGGTCTTATATCGTCACGAATAGCCGACGGATTGATAAGGACTCATTCAGGTCTCTCTCATTTCCGGATGGTGACAGGTGGGAGAACAATCCGTTCTCGACCGAGTCTCGTGACAATATCGCCGCCGCAGTGGCGCCGTAATGAGGTTCAACATGTCGAGCGTCGCGCCCTTTTCCTCGGTCTCTTCTGCGGATGGTCTATTCGGGTCTGAAGGCGTTGGCTCGACGACGCAGCCTGATTTCGCCGCGCTCTTCAATTCCTATCTCGATGACGACGACGAGACCGGCGGCGAGTCGCAGTCGTCGGCCGCTGGCCCCCTCGCGAGCGCGCAGGACAATGACATACTGCAGCAGATTACCGCCGGGGATTCCACACTGGGCGCGAAGTTCGAGAAGGATATGAAGAGCGGCGACAAGAAAGCGATCCTGAATGACATCCAGAATGCGTTGCATGAGGGTCTGATCTCGAAAGACGCCGCCTCCCAGTTCATGCAGCAGCCCGACATGGAGAAGTTGTTCAAGGGCACGCATATGGCGACGCACAAGGGTTACGAAGACGTCATCAACGAAGACGATACGAGAGGTTTCGACGGCGGCAAGGGCGGCTCCGATCTGCTAAAGGCCGGCGATAAATACGATGCCGAGCAGGTCGGAATGATTTTCGCTAAAATCTTCCTTGGCGTTGTCGCGGCGGCGGCGCTCGTCATTCCCGGCGTGGGTGAGGCGGTCGCTGGCGCAATGGGCGGCGTCGCCGCCGGTGTCGCGGTCGGTATAGGGGAGGGCGCGTCGGCGGCGGTCGATGTTGCGACCGGAGTAAGCTCGACGGTCGCCGGCGTCGTTGGCTCGGTCAGCGATGCCGCCGGTTCGGTCGCCGACGGCGTGGGTTCGGTCGTCGATGGCGTCTCGGACGCAATCAGCCCCGCCACCGATGCCGTCAATCAGGCCGTCAATCGGGCCGTCACGCCGGCGGCGGATCTCTTCGATACCACCAACGAGGACCTCTTACAGAGCGCTCAGGATGCGACAAACAAGGCCAATGATGCGGCCAATTTCGCGCAGCAGCAGGAGCGGAACGTCAGCCAGCAGCAAGACTACGATCAGCAGCAGGCCGCTCTGCAACTCCAGGCGTTGCAGGCGCAGGCAGCCGTAGGCGCCTGACGAGCAGGCGCCTTGCTTTCTGCGTTACGACGGTCGTTTTCTTCTCGGTGCGGCGCCATTCGTCGTGCGGATAGACGACGAAAGTCTCGACAAGGACGTGCTTGGCGCACTCATTGAGACGGCATAGCCAGAGGAGCCGAGAGACGATCCAGGCTCGGGCGAAATCCTCTCGAACAGGGTGGCAAGGCGGCCTTTCGGTGCGGTATCGAGCCGTTCCGATAAGCGTATCTTAAACGCGCAATGCCTAAGGTCGGTGCGGTCAATCGGCGCCAGAGCGAATTCGCTTCGCGTGCGTTCGGGGAAAAGGAGGTCGGATCATGACGATAGCGCACGCTTCTAGACGGTCTGCTACCCAGTTTACGCGGACTCATGCCCTGGAAAACAAAGGCGAGGAGCAAGAGTCACAGCACGCGTTCACGACGCATGCTCCTATCGCGACTTTGCACCATCAGCCGGACAGAGAGCCGCCAAGACAGGCGAATCCGAGGCGTTTTGTCTCTTCCAAAAATAGTCCGCGCGGGCTTCTCACAAGGTCCTCGCGTCGCTTTTCGTCGGCGTTCTTGGGTGATCGTGCCGCTGACCTGGATGGTGACGACATTGAAGGGAGCAACGATGCTGATGCCAGGCAGACAGGCTCCAACAGCCTCAGGCCTGCTACCGGACGGCCCAGGGCGCGCACCTATGGCGATAAATACATCTTCATGGATCGGAAACGCCAGTCGCATAGGCCGGTTACGCTTAGAGCGGCTAAAGGAAAAATTCAGCCGCTGACGCCAGCTGAACGGAGGGCCACGCTCAGCGCGTATCGCGCTGCAGCGACATACGGTGGGAAGGCGCAGTCCTACAGAAAGAGAAGTCTCAGGGCACCTTGGCGGGCGCAGCCGAAGCCGCCATCCCAGAGCCGGGTGCGCTTACTAAACGAGCAGACTCTGCGAAACGCGATGATTCGACGCGGAAGTCGTAGCGATGTGCCCCGTAAAGCCGTCGCCAACATTCCCATAGGCGCCATGTTTGCCAGTGCGGCCCGCAGATAGCGACCGTCAATCGCCAAACGACAAGATCAAGTCTCGGTAGTGACACCACCGCGGACTGGAACTCGCCGTCCCGAACGCCCTTAGCTCTCGCCATCCGTCTTGAAGCGAAAGATCGTGCTCGACCGGAAGACGTGGCCAGGCTCCAGAACCGTCGAGGGGAAGCCCGGCTTGTTTGGTGAGTCCGGGAAATGCTGCGTCTCGAAACAAAAGGCGTCGGACTGGCGATAGGCGCGCCCCGCCGTGCCCGCCGAGCCGCCCCCTAGGTAGTTGGCGGTGTAGAACTGCACACCCGGCTCAGTTGTATCCACTTCCATGATGCGGCCGCTCACCGGATGATAAGCTCGGGCGGCGAGCGTCATCGCATGCGGCGCGGGTTTGTTCAGGACCCAATTGTGGTCGTAGCCATGGCCTAGCAGGATCTGCGGATGGGCGATCCGAATCCCGGCCGCGATCGGCTTGGGGTGGCGCAGGTCGAAGGGCGTGCCGTCGACCGGGGCGATCTCGCCTGTCGGGATGCCGGTCGGATCCGTGGGTGTGAAGGCATCGGCATTGATCTCGACGAGGTGCTCAAGCACCGAGCCGCTGTCATTGCCCCCGAGGTTGAAATAGGCGTGGTTGGTCAGGTTGATGACCGTGGCGGCCGTGGTCTCGGCCCGGTAGTCGATGCGGAATTCGCGTTGATCGTTCAGGCTATAGACGACCTCGACCGTGAGCGTGCCGGGGAAACCCTCATCA
Source organism: Acidisoma sp. S159 (assembly GCF_009766125.1). Taxonomy (NCBI): domain Bacteria; kingdom Pseudomonadati; phylum Pseudomonadota; class Alphaproteobacteria; order Acetobacterales; family Acidocellaceae; genus Acidisoma; species Acidisoma sp. S159. The sequence continues at coordinate 3,702 of NZ_LMUG01000032.1, read as the reverse complement.
CCGTCAGGGCTGGTGTGGGACAGGATAGCGGAGAGCGCGTGGCCGCTTTGGGCTGCGGTCACCGTCCAGATGGCACGGTCGAAGCCGCTTACGCCGCCATGCAGCGTGTTGCCCTTCTCGTTCGCCGCGAGGCGATACGTCTTGCCGTGCAGCGAGAATGCCGCCCCACCGATCCGATTGGCGTAGCGCCCGATGAGCGCGCCGAAATGGCCGGGATTCTCCTCGTATCCGGCCATATCGGCCTGATCGAGGGTCACGTTGGCGAGCCTGCCGTGGCGGTCGGGTACGAGGATCGCGGTCAAGATGCCGCCGAGATCGAGGAAGCGTACCTCGACCCCGTTCTCGGTGCGCATGCGATGCTCGGTCACCGCGCTGCCGTCAGCTAGGTGGCCGAAAGGGCGATGCGACAGGCCGATCGAGTCCCGATCCTTGGTGCTGGTCGTCATGATGCCCTCCGCCTGATGGCCGGACCCTAGACGACCCTCGGGGCGAGGGGAAATGCCGGGATCGGGCCTCGGCTTAACCCGCGGCCTTGAGCATCGGCAAAAGAAGATCCTGTACACCGGCGGCGACGATCTGCACGCCGATGGCGAGAAGAATGAGCGCGACCAGCCGCGTGACGATGCGCGAGCCGGTGTCGCCGAGGCTGCGGACCACGAAATCCGCATAGCTGTAGATAATCCAAACGATGAGGGCGATGGCGATCGAGGCGATGGAGACGCCGAGGTAGAAGGGGATTGTGCGATCGCCCGGATGCGCGGCCCCCAAGGCGATGGCGACCGAGATCGAGCCGGGTCCCACAGTGAAGGGCAGAGTGAGCGGGAAGAAGGCGACATCGGCGAGATCGGCGGTGGCGACGGTTCGTCCGTCCTGATGAGCCTGGTCGCGCTTCTCGGCCTCCCGCACCTCGGGCGACTGCAGCATGCTCCACCCCCGCGCCGCGACCACGAGACCACCGGCGATCCGCAGCGCGCCCAGGGTGATGCCGAAGAAACTCAGGAGATAGGAGCCGGCCCAGAGCGAGATGAGCAGCAGCACCATCGAATAGAAGCCAACCTTGCCGGCCAGTTTGCTCCGCTCGGCATGGCTGCGGCCTGCCGTAACCTGGGCGAAGATCAGCGCGCCGCCGATCGGATTGACGATCGAGAATAGCGCCGGGAAGGCGAGGAGAAACGCCTTCGGCACCGTGGAGACATCGCCGATCGTGAATAGAGAGGTCATCGGCGCGCTCCCAACGTGGCGCCAGGATGCCGCAGCCTCGAAGCTGGTCAAGCCCGGCGGTGCAGTCGGTTCGCGGCTGTCCGCCACTTGGCCATTGCTGGCGGAGGGGCCTAGACTTTGCGACCGCCTCGGCCATTTCGCTGCCGAAGGCGAGTAAAAAGACGTTGGTAGAACGCAAAAACAGGAGAACGCTCCGATGAGTGCTACCCTAATTCATCCTACTGTGGATAAAGGCGTCGTGCCGGGGAAAGCGGGCTTCGCCGGCGGCACGCTGGTGTGTCACTGCAAGAGCGATCAGGTAAAGGTCGAGGTCGCTTCGGATGTCGCGCATAATCATGTGTGCGGCTGCACTCAATGCTGGAAGCCTGAGGGCGCGGACTTCGCGGTCATCGCGGTGGTGCCGCGCGATAAAGTGCGGGTTGTGGCGCATGAGGAGAAGCTGGCGGTGACCAACCCTGCCGCCACGATCCAGCGCCATGCCTGCAAAGCCTGCGGCGTTCATATGTTTGGCCGCATCGAGAAGAAGGACCACCCTTTCTACGGCCTCGATTTCGTGCATACGGAGTTGGCGAGCGAAACCGGCTGGTCGCCGCCGGGCTTCGCGGCCTTCGTGTCCTCGGCGATCGAGGGGGGCGTTTCACCCGGCCAGATGGCCGCGGTCCGCGCCCGTCTCAAGGAATTGGGACTTGAGCCTTATGACTGTCTCTCGCCGGCGCTGATGGATGCGATCGCCACCCATGTCGCCAAGGCGAGCGGTAAGCTGCATTGATACAAGGCGGAGCGAAAGAAGGATGACCCGGCCATTCTCCAAGCATTGACCGGCCTGCTTTGCAGCCTGCCAACCACCCTCGCGACGGTCGTGGCGATGGTGGTGGCAGGTTTACTTTCCGCAGGCTGCCTGCTGGCGGTCCACCGCCTGATCCCGCACAACCTCCGCAGCCTGCACAACGACATCGCGGGATTCGTGCTCGCCATCGTTGGCGTGATCTATGCCGTGCTGCTGGCTTTCATCGCTATCGCGGTGTGGGAGAACTACACCGCCGCCGACAACCTGGTGCAGACCGAGGCCAATCTGGTGGGGGATCTATACCGCGCCACGATCAGTCTGCCCGACGATGTCGCGCAGGGGTTGAGGCGCGATCTCTTCGCTTACACCGAAGCTGTCGTGAAGACCGAGTGGCCCGAGCTCGCCGGCGGTAAGGTCATGCAGCATGGCGGATGGCTGGCGCTCGACAACGTGCACCTCAAGCTCGCCGCGCTGCATCAGGAGGACCCGGGCACGCTGGCGGCTCAAACCTCGATGCTGCACATGCTGAACCAGCTTTACGATGTCCGGCGCGGCCGCTTCCACGCCGCGGCGGCAAGCCTGCCGGAGATCTTGTGGTGGAATTTGCTGGCGGGCGGTGGGATCCTGATTGTCTTCAGTTGTCTGTTCGGGGTGCCGCGACTTGCCATGCACGCGGTCATGGTCGGGTTGCTGGGTGCATCGATCGGGCTGGTGCTGATGCTGATCGTGCTGCTGGACAACCCCTTCAGGGGCCGCAGCCACGTCTCCGCCGAACCCTTCGACTCGTTGTCGAAAGCAGTGGAGACGATGGAGTATCCGGGCTTCATGGCGCCAGCGATGCGCGTGCGTTAGGCTGGCGAAACGATCAGGCGCGTCGCCGGTCACCCGGCTTAGCGAGTCGGACCGAGGTTACGCCGGTCTGTCCCCTAGACTCATGCAGCGCACCGCAGGCTTGGCATTCGATGATTTCACCGCCGGCCGCCGATGGTTCCCGTGCTGCATCTTCTCTCAGGCAGACCGGGCACCCGCGCAACGAACGCATCGCCGTATGCGGAATACGCCAGAAAACGCGAAGCAATGCCCGCACGGCAGGATCAATCTCAACCCGCTCCTGCTCCCAGTTGCGCCAGGTCGCCACTGGCAACTGCAGCTGTTCCGCCAGTTCGACCTGACTTAATCCAAGCTTCCGCCGCACCGAGGCAGGAGAAGGATACCAGTCGTCATGAACGACGTCTGGGTCCTCGCCATCCTCGATCATATGGCCCCGAATGTCTGCCTGCGTTGTGGCGGTCGTCTTAGGCCTGTTTATCCGGCCAGCGCCCAGCTCTGAGGCTGTCAGCCTCACTTCAGCCATCTGTCCAGCTCCTTCTGATGGGCACGTCTCGCGGAGATGATGTGCTTAGCGCTGCCGCGTTGCGTGTAAATAATGGCGTAAAGCTGCCCACCGACGCGGCCAATCTGTCTTCGTACCTCGCCGTAATCGAACCGATCACCAACCCGCTCCAAATAAGAACTGGAGAAGAGGCGGGCGACGTATTCAAAGTCTAATCCGCGCGCCGCGTAGCATCGGTCACTCTTGGCATGATCCCAAGTAAATGAGGCATCCTCGCTCACGCACTAGGGTCAGGACTCATTCTTTGAGATAGAAGGTGACACTGGCTGCGATGCAGATGGCGGAGAAGAAGGTGTGTGCG